>JBNJEH010000017.1:0-48830 GCA_051745635.1 Bacteroidota bacterium | reverse complement strand
AAAGCGGGCGTCGATGTATTATGGATTGGAGCGCGAACGACAGTCAATCCGTTTACTGTGCAGGAAATCGCCGATGCCGTGGCCGGAACGGAGATAACAGTGATGGTAAAAAACCCGGTGAATCCCGATTTAATGTTGTGGATAGGAGCTTTGGAGCGTTTTGCAAAAGCGGGCGTCGACGACCTTGTAGCGCTGCACCGCGGATTTTCCGTGTACAAACATCCGAAATATAGAAATGTGCCCAATTGGGAAATCCCCATTGCTTTGATCGAGAAAATGCCTGAGATTCCCATTATATGCGATCCGAGTCACATTTCGGGCAAGCGGGACGGACTGCTGAATGTTTCGCAGAAAGCGATGGACCTCAATTTTGCCGGTTTGATGATCGAAACGCATCCAGCGCCCGATGATGCCTGGTCTGATCCCAAACAGCAAGTAACACCTCAAGGCCTATTCGCCATTTTAGATCAACTGGTGTTGCGGAAAGAATCGATTTCAGGAGCGGCGCAAGATTATATTGAACTCATGCGTGCCAAAATTGCAGCACAAGACGATAAGCTATTTGAATTGCTGAGTCACCGCATGAAGTTAGCAGAAGAAGTCGGCATCTACAAACGCGAAAATGATATCACGATTTTTCAACAGGAGCACTGGCGCAACATTATTGAAAACAGACTGCGCCAATCGGATGATTTTCATCTTACTCAGGAATTTGTCCGCTCGCTAATGGACGCCATCCACCAGGAATCGATTCGCCATCAGACAAAAGTGATGAATCCTTCGTTGAAGTGAATGGCTAAAGGAGATGAATAGTCAACCGCGTCACCATCGCAATAGCAACCAATGAAGTGCCATAGATGAAAATAGAGGCAATGTGTCGGGATTTTTTATAAATGGCAACAGTTCCTGAAATAATCGTCATCAGAAGCAGCAAAACTCCCGGATTGTGCAGAAAAGATGCAACAAAATCACCCTCTAACAGCGCCATGATTGATCGTTGTGTGCCGCAACCCAGACATTCCACCCCAAACTGGCTTTTAAATGTACATGTGAGTAAATGATCTTTCATCACCGCAGTTATTGTACCCCCATACTTGCCATCGAAAAGAAAAATGAACCGACGACCAGTAAGTAAATCAGCAGAAAAACAAAGTACAGTGCCGATAAACAGAGCCCGATAATACCACATATTTTTCCGGCTTTCACCAGTTGAATCGATTCTGGGGTGTAGCGTTGAGGGTGATCTCCGATGAGTTTGTTGGCTTTATTGGCCATAACCAGTGCGATAATTCCGCATATTACACCGACGATGCCGTAGCAAAAACAGCCCGGAAAAATGGAGCATATTCCCAATACTAAAACACCTACGTGATTCGGGACTTTTTCCTGTCCATTGATCGGTTGATCCAGTTCTATATCATTTTCTAATTCGCTCATCTTGATTCAATTTATTACTGCCAAAAATAAGAGGTTAATTCTAAATTTGGGTGCTAAAACTTTGATTTCTATCAAAAAAACAAAGGACAGAAAATAGTTGAGTGGTTGAAAATCAAGTTGAGCGCTTTCCGGTTGATTTTGACGCAGGTTAACATTATGAGCAATTTCGAAGGAACAGAGGGGATTGAATCGATGAAATCTGCTTATATTTGTGAGCATTCAGAGCAAAATATTATGGAAAAAATTACGCCTTATAAACCCGAGAATAAAGTAAGAATTGTTACGGCAGCATCGCTTTTTGACGGACACGATGCCGCGATCAATGTGATGCGCAGAATTATTCAGGCTACTGGTTGTGAAGTGATTCACTTAGGCCATGACCGCAGTGTGGAAGAAGTGGTGGATTGTGCCATACAGGAAGATGTGCAGGCCATTGCTATGACGTCTTATCAGGGTGGACATACCGAGTATTTAAAGTATATGCACGACCTTTTGCAGGAAAAAGGTGCTCCACATATCAAGATTTTTGCTGGTGGCGGCGGAACGATACTTCCGGATGAGATCGACGAATTACATGAATACGGGATTACGCGTATTTATCATCCTGATGACGGTCGCGAAATGGGACTGCAGGGCATGATCAATGATCTCGTTGAAAAATCGGACTTCCCGGTTGGAAAAGACGTTCAGGTGGATCCTGCGAAATTAAAAGAGAAAAATAACGCCAATACAGCCAAGGTTATTTCCGCAGCGGAAAATTATCCTGAAGCTTCTAAAAAATTACTGGATGAGATTCACAAACTGGCCGATCAATCGGATATTCCGGTGCTCGGTATAACGGGTACAGGTGGCTCAGGTAAGTCTTCGCTCGTCGACGAGTTGGTACGCCGGTTTTTAGTCGATTTTGACGATAAAAACATTGCTGTCGTTTCTGTGGATCCTTCGAAACGAAAAACAGGTGGCGCGCTGCTCGGTGACCGCATTCGCATGAATTCAATATCGAGCAACCGCGTGTACATGCGTTCATTGGCTACGCGTCAGTCGAACCTGGCACTTTCTAAACATGTCGCTGAGGCATTGTTGGTACTGAAGGCGGCAGCATACGATTTGATAATTCTCGAAACTTCGGGCATTGGGCAGTCGGATACGGAAATCATGGATCATTCCGATGCGAGTTTGTACGTCATGACGCCGGAATACGGAGCGGCGACACAGCTCGAAAAAATTGATATGCTCGACTTTGCCGATGTGATTGCATTGAATAAGTTCGATAAGCGCGGTGCCTTAGATGCCTTGCGCGATGTGCGGAAACAATACCAGCGGAATCATCAGCTTTTTGATGCAAAAGTGGATGATATGCCCGTTTACGGAACGATTGCTTCCCAGTTTAACGACCCGGGAATGAACCAATTGTACACCGTTCTGATCGATACGATCAATAAGAAATCAAAGCAACAGCTGGATTCGACATTTGAGATTACAGACGAAATGTCTGAAAAAATCTTTGTCATTCCACCCGAACGGACGCGTTACCTTTCCGAAATTGCGGAAAACAACAGGGCTTATGATAAATGGGTCGAAGAACAAGTGGAAGTCGCGAATAAACTCTACGGTTACCAAAAATCCATTGAAACGCTTCAGGAAAGTGATATCGAAGACAAAGACCGATTGGTAAAGGGACTTCAGGAAGCTTTTGAAAAAGAAAAATTGAATTTGAATCCGCACAACTGGGAGGCGCTGGAGGACTGGAAAGATAAAGTACAGCGGTATAAAGATCCGGTGTTCAAGTATAAGGTGCGCGATAAAGAATTAAAAATTCAAACGCATACAGAATCGCTTTCACATTTGCAGATTCCCAAAGTAGCACTTCCAAAATATTCTTCCTGGGGAGATATTCTAAAATGGTTGTTGCGGGAAAATGTTCCGGGAGAATTTCCATATACAGCAGGACTTTTTCCTTTTAAAAGAGAAGGAGAAGACCCGACGCGCATGTTCGCGGGAGAAGGAGGTCCGGAACGCACCAATAAGCGTTTTCACTATGTGAGCTACGGCATGCCGGCTAAACGGTTGTCCACGGCATTTGATTCTGTAACCCTTTACGGCAATGATCCCGCTGAGCGCCCCGATATTTATGGTAAAATCGGGAACTCGGGTGTCTCAATCTGCTGTCTGGATGATGCCAAGAAGCTGTATTCCGGTTTTGATTTGAGCGATCCGAAAACGTCCGTTTCAATGACGATCAACGGACCGGCGCCCATGTTGCTCGGATTTTTTATGAATGCGGCAGTGGATCAGGCTTGCGAGAAGTACATTAAAGCGAATGATCTCGAAGAAGAGGTGAAAGCCAAAATAGCGAAGATTTTTAAGGAAAAAGGAACCCAGCAGCCGAAATACCAGGGTGAACTGCCGGAAGGAAATGATGGCCTCGGATTGATGTTGCTCGGAGTTACGGGAGATCAAGTATTGCCGGAAGATGTGTATACGAAGATCAAAACGGAAACCATGGCAGTGGTTCGCGGAACCGTTCAAGCCGATATTTTGAAGGAAGATCAGGCACAGAATACGTGTATTTTTTCAACGGAATTCGCGCTGCGACTGATGGGTGACGTTCAGGAATACTTTATTGACAATGCGGTGCGCAATTTCTACTCGGTTTCGATCTCAGGATACCACATTTCTGAAGCCGGAGCGAATCCGATTACCCAGTTGGCACTCACATTGTCAAATGGGTTTACATACGTGGAATACTACCTGAGTCGCGGAATGGACATCAATAAGTTTGGTCCCAACCTTTCGTTCTTCTTTTCGAATGGTATCGATCCCGAATATGCCGTAATTGGTCGTGTAGCGCGCAGAATCTGGTCAAAGGCAATGAAACAGAAATACGGCGCCAATAAACGCGCACAGATGCTAAAATACCACATTCAGACCTCTGGTCGCTCATTGCATGCCCAGGAGATTGATTTTAATGACATCCGAACGACGTTGCAGGCGCTTTACGCCATTTATGACAACTGTAATTCGCTGCACACCAATGCTTATGACGAGGCGATTACAACGCCAACGGAAAACTCCGTGCGCAGAGCCATGGCCATTCAGTTGATCATTAACAAAGAGTTGGGACTCGCGAAAAATGAGAACCCCATTCAGGGATCTTTCATTATTGAGGAGTTAACCGATCTCGTCGAGGAAGCTGTACTTACGGAATTTGACCGTATCACAGAGCGTGGAGGCGTTCTCGGAGCGATGGAAACGATGTATCAACGATCCAAAATTCAGGAAGAATCACTGCATTATGAGACGTTGAAGCATACGGGAGAATTCCCCATCATCGGAGTGAACACCTTCAAAAGTTCGAAAGGTTCGCCGACCATCGTTCCGAAAGAGGTGATTCGTGCGACGAAAGAAGAAAAGGAATACCAGATCAGCATGCTGAAAGACCTGCACCTATCGCGCGAAGATGAAGCCGACAAATGGCTGAACCGTTTACAGGACGCAGCGATCAATAACGAGAACATGTTTGAAGAACTCATGGAAGTCTGCAAATACTGTTCTTTAGGTCAGATTACGAACGCACTGTTCGAAGTTGGTGGTCAGTATAGAAGGAATATGTAAGAGATTTATCTCTTACACTATCGATGGGGGATTTATCCCCCACTTTTATTATTCCTACTAAATGCTTTTAACATAGGTTTCAATCCAAAATAATCGTTCCGCAAATTTGGATAGTAGAGATCTGTCATTCGTTTTTGTTTTGGTTCCAATCGGGGTATCACGTCGCCAAATGTAGGTGCGCACGGCCGTGCGCACCTACATTTGGTTTTAACCTATATTCTTGTTGAATGAACAATATTAATCTTTGTGAATATCTAATAAATCAATGTTAAGAATGGTGGCTTCATGCACTAATCAAGGCGTTAAAAAATATATCCACAATTGGAACTCCACTTTGTGAATTACTTTATTTGCGCAGTCCTAAAGGCATGGGTATCTTTGAATCGTAACGAAAGAAAATAAAAAAAGGGACTAAAAGCCCCTTCTTAAAACATGAAAGACGAAGAGTGAGGGTTTGCTGCAATAGTTGCTTTCAAAACAGACAAAAGCTTCATTTGCTTTTCGAGTTACGTAAACTCACTCTTCTCATAAGAGAGCTCAGCTTCATTTAGCTGGGCTTTTTTATTTTGTACTTTTTAGTACTTCTCTTTTGTTCTTCAAATTTAGTTTTTCTTTTCTATTTGATAAAAGAGAATTTTCAACAAGTTATGATTTTCACCATAACTTCGTGTTAATAACAATTCCAAACCTCAATTAAATTAAGGGCAGAATTCTATTCTAGGTTGAATAGTTTTTGCGAAATTACCGTTCTCTATAGGGATTCTATTCTGAGAATAATATAAGAGTTTTACGTCAAAAGCACTTACGGATATATTGTCGTGTTTTATAATTCATTATAGTTTTATAGATGAATGAATATATAAATGACTATCAGAATCCTCATTTAAAAGGATTATACCTTAAGTTATCAGTTTTTGTTTGATTTGGTGCAGTTCGAATATGTGGTTTTACGTATGTTCCATTTTTTCTGTAATATCCTTTTACATGTACTTTATCAGGGTTAGCATTAGGATTTACATTGGTATTTGGAGTAGAAGGGTATACTGGTGAACTATTATAGTTTGTGTGATTAGGGTAATCATAAATATCAAATTCTATATGCTCATCTCTTTCAATACTTTCTAAACTATCCATTATATTCTTGGTTCGAATACTATTTTTCAACTCAGAAATATCATTTTTAAAACGACTTTTTGGGAATATAGAGTCAAACTGATTTAAGTAATTTAGATCCTGAGAGACCAAGGCTATCATAAAAAGACGCTCTTCGTATGTTTCAACTTGATTATTAGATAAATCGCTTACTAAAGCCGTTTCCGAGTTCGAGCTCAGTTCTTGTAAAGATTTCAATGAGTCTATACGCTGTGAACTGAAATAATCATCTAATTCAATGATTTTACTCTTTAAATCGCTTAATCCAAGTAGATTATTATGATCTGGTCTAATCATTAACATATCATCCACATTATCCAGAGAAGCTTCTGTGTTTTTTGCAAATAGACTTGAATTTACGCTCAAGCTTAGTAGTAATAACTTTTCTAGATCCGAATTGTCCGCAGATAAACGTTTAATTTCTTCTAATGCTTCTTGCTTGTTTTTATAGGCTCTATCGAATCGGGGATTCCTGTCTTGTTCATTATTGCAACCATTAAGAAGGAAGTATACACTCAGTAAAAGTAAATAGATAGTTATCTTCATCGTACGACTTTATGACGGAAAGCTAATAATTTCTAATACACTTTCAAAACTTTCACATTGAAGATCATTCCCATCAAATCCAAACAAATGATTATATTTGAAATCGTCGAAAAACTCACATACTATGAAACTAACCGTACCAACATCAAACCATTATTTTCAATAGAAATAAACTGCATTAAGCACAAACTATGATCACAGGCGAGTTAAAATCAAAAGTGGATAAAATTTGGGAAGCCTTCTGGACAGGAGGTGTGTCTAACCCAATGACGGTTATTGAACAGTTTACGTATTTGCTGTTTATCCGTCGCTTGGACGAACGACAGTTGTTGGAAGAGAAGAAAGCCAATATGATAGGCGATTCGACTCCGATTAGCGCCCTTTTCTACAAGGAAAAAGAGCAGGAGCTTCGTTGGCATCATTTCAAAAACCTGGAGCCGAAATCCATGTTTGATTTGTTTACGAAAACAACACAAGACAGACCAAACACGGTGTTCGATCACATGAAAGAACTCGGAGCTGGAGCGGGTGTTTTTGCGAAATACATGAAAGGGGCGACCTTTATGATTCCTGCGCCGAAGCTATTGGATCAGGTGGTGCAGATGATTGACAAAATCAAAATGGACGACCGTGATACGAAGGGAGATTTATACGAATATTTGCTTTCCAAGATTGCTTCTGCGGGAACGAATGGACAGTTTCGTACACCGCGCCAAATTATTCGTATGATGGTGGATATGGTAGAGCCGAAGAAAGACGATACAATTTGCGATCCTTCTTGTGGTACGGCTGGGTTCTTGGTATCTACAGGAGAATATCTCTACGAAAAACACGAAGACTGGTTCCTGGATGAAAAGTTCCGTGACCATTTCAACAACAAGATGTTTAACGGACTGGAATTTGACAATACCATGTTGCGTATTGGTGCGATGAACTTACAATTGCACGGAATTGATAATCCTGAATTGATTGGGGTTGATTCGTTAAGCGATGCCAATGAAATCACAAATAAGTATTCGCTGATTTTAGCCAATCCGCCGTTTAAAGGGAGTTTGGATTACGATAGTGTAGAGCCTTCCTTATTGAATGTAGCCAAAACCAAAAAAACCGAATTAATATTCTTGAGTCTTATTTTACGTATGCTCAAAACAGGAGGACGCGCAGCAGTGATTGTACCCGATGGTGTTTTATTTGGTAGCTCAAACGCACACAAAGCCATTCGCCGGGAAATTATAGAAAACCACAAATTAGACGCGGTAATCTCTATGCCAAGTGGCGTATTTAAACCGTATGCAGGCGTAAGCACAGCAGTATTGTTCTTCACCAAAACCAATTCCGGTGGAACAGACAACGTTTGGTTCTACGACATGGAAGCCGATGGCTACAGCCTGGATGATAAACGTTCAGAAGCCAAGGAAAACGACATTCCTGACATTATCGAGCGCTTTCATTCTTTGGCGACTCCTGAGGCTCTCGAAGGGGAAGCCAAGCGAAGCCGCACAGACAAATCCTTCCTCGTCCCATTCGAAGAAATAAAAACAAACGACTGGGATTTATCCATTAACCGTTACAAGGAAGTTGTCTACGAAGAAATGGATTATACGCATCCATCGAAAATTATAGAGGATATCGAATCCTTGGATAATGAGAGAAGAAAAGCATTAAGTGATTTAAAAGAGATGTTGGGATGAGTGTGAAATTGGTCGAAATAGGTGAATCTAATTTGAAGATAGCTGATGGTAATTATTCCGCAAAATATCCGCGGAGTGAAGAGTTTGTATCTGAAGGTATACCATTTATCAGGGCGAATAACTTCGATAATAAAAGTATTGTTGATGATGAATTGTATTACATTAAACCTGAGAAGCATGCAGAATTAAAAAAAGGACATCTTAAACCACGAGATGTTCTTATTACCACAAGAGGTAATATAGGTAAAGTAGCAATTGTACCTGCGAGACATGATGATTCTAACATTAATGCGCAGATTGTACTTTTGAGATGTAATGAAGGATGGCACCCTGAATTCTTATTGTATTCACTTACTTCTGACTTCGTAAAGAGACAAATTCCATCATTAACAACTGGTACAGCCTTAAAACAGCTCTCAGTAAGGAATCTGAAAAAGCTTAAAATCCCTCTCCCTCCCCTCGAAACACAAAAAAAGATTGCCTCCATTTTAGATGCAGCAGATGCTTACCGCCAAAAGACCAAAGCGCTTATTAAAAAATACGATGAACTGACACAGAGTTTGTTTTTGGAGATGTTTGGGGAGTATTTGATGGGAGACTTAGTGCCTCTGGGTGATTTAGTGAATTTTTCTCAGGGACAACAGTTTGGAGTCGAGTTACAATCCTTAGAGCCCCAGGAAGGATATGCTCGTTTTCTGAGAATAGTTGATTTTACACAAGGTGATGACTTGAGATTCGTGCCTAATAAAAGTAAAAAGTATTATGTTCGAAAAGATGATATTGTAATTGTTAGGTATGGCGCTTCTGCGGGTTTTGTGGGTACTAACAAAGAGGGTGTTCTTGCCAATAACTTATTTAAAGTAAATTATGATAGAGAACAGTTTAATCAGCTCTTTTTGTTTATGTTGTTTAAACATGGAAGATTTAAATCATTTATTAAGAGAGAAGCTTTCGGAGCTGCTATGCCAGCATTGAGCTTTAAAGTAATGGCTAGATTTGAAGTTCCTACACCTTCTTTAGACCTTCAAAACCAATTTGCAGAACGCGTTCAAAAAATAGAAAAACAAAAAGCACAAGCGCAAGAGAGTTTGGGAAAAGCGGAGGAATTGTTCTCGTCTTTGTTGCAACGAGCGTTTAAAGGGGGGATAAGTTGAATTATATCAGCTCATTGATTTTTGACATGCTTTTTGTCTTGTAAGGATGTGCTGAGCTATTAGTTGGTCAAAAACCCAAAGCAGGGCGCAAGTGTCTGAACTGTGATTTTTATGATTCAATGATTTTTTATGATTAGCACTCATCAAAAAATCAACTCAATCACCTCAATCAAAAAAATCAAGGTTCAGACAATGGGAGTGGGTGAAAGTGTTTTCCAATTGATTTTTTTCATTAATTTTAGGGGGGAAGAAATCAAAATCATGATTAAAAAAGAATACAAATATTCCGAATTAACTTCAAAAGTGATTGGATGCGCTATGCGTGTTCACTCAGCATTAGGCAACGGTTTTCAGGAGGTTATTTATCAGCGTGCGTTGGAAATTTAGTTTACTTTGGCGAATATTCCCTTTTCAAGAGAATTTGAAATGCCCATTTATTATTTAAACCGTCAGATTGGAACAAGACGAGTGGATTTCTTAGTGGACGAAGTGTTATCCGTAGAATTGAAAGCGATTATCCAATTGGAAGATGTTCATTTTGCACAAGCGATTAATTATTTAGAAGCCTATAATTTAGAAGTCGGGTTGCTTATTAATTTTGGTGAGCGTAGTTTGAACTTTAAGCGATTACAGAATAAGAAGTTTAAGGAGGGTATAAGTAACGATTAATCTAGTCAAGACATTATATCTCTAACAGATATGGCGAAAGGTAAAAACGACAATGCGAAGAGCAAGATGTTGCTTTCTTTTTCAAGCAATGGGGGAACTTGGGGCGCAGATGGAGTAAAGCGAAGTAAGAAAAACAACGGAAGAATATTAGAAGGGCAAGAATGGAATGAGTTTCCAGAGAAGTTGGTTGGGTGATTATTATATTTTTAATAACTAAGTTTGTTTGCTTCAGCCATAAAGACAATTCTTATTCTTACTTCCTCCACGAATGCCCTGAAATCAAAAAGGAATGCACCAGTGCTGAAGCGCATGATTAGAATTGTTTACATCTGAACTTGATTAAAAAAAAGAATATACGATGAGAAGATTCTATCGATGTCGATAGATTAGAGTACAACAAAGAATTGGTAATATTATTCAGAACACACACCGAATTCGATTATTATATATATATTTGCATAATATTTTCAAATAACTAATTAAGAAAATGAAACTGCAAGAATTCAGCTTTGGTAATTTCAGGTCATTCAAAGATATTAATACTTTAAATTTATCGGCAGCTAAGATAAAATCAAAATTCGAACGCATTGACGAGCACAATGTTATTCGAGGAAAGAATATCGAAAATGTTTCTTTTTTAAAATCAAAGGCTATTTATGGTGCAAACGCGAGTGGAAAAAGCAATGTAATTAAGGCTTTCGTAACCTTTTTTAGGATTATAAGAAATTCAGTGAAAGATGACAAGGTACTGAATATGGTAGATTCATTTAGGCTCTCTACTGAAACAGAGAATGAACCAAGTTTTTTTCAGATTATTTTTTGGGAGAACAACGTTAAGTATAGGTATGGTTTTGAATTAGATGATAAACAAATTTTTTCTGAATGGTTATATGGAAAACCAGACAAAAGAGAACTCTGCTATTTTATAAGGGATGGAAAAGAAATCATTGAATTAGACAAAACCAATTTTTCCGAAGGGGATAAACTAAAAACGCTTTTATTTGATGATGAAAATGAAGAGAATGAGATTTTTAGAGATAACTCCTTGTTCTTGTCAACACTTGCTTCCTTCGGCTTTGCTAAGCTATCAAAACAATTGATTAAAAGTATGAATTCTACATATATTATCAGTGGTTTAGGTCATCAAGGAATGTATCAATATGCAGGTGACTCTTTAAATGATGATGAAAAGAAAAAATACATTTTAGATTTTCTAAAATATGGAGATATTGGTATTGAAGATTTAAATACAATTGAAATTTCATCTGATGACTTACCTGATGAATTGGATAATGATGTTAAAAAAGATTTTGATAAATCGAAAAAGAGAAAGCTTTTAATATCATCTAGAAAAAAGTATAATGAGAAGAAAAAATTTGTTGAAGATGAACAATTCTCTTTCCGTTTACACGAATCTGAGGGTACTCAAAAACTATTTGAATTAAGTCCTTTCATTTACCAAGCATTAAAAGAACAAAACACAATTATTATTGATGAGTTTGATGCTAGATTTCATCCATTATTAACTAAAAAGATTCTTGAACTCTTTAATTCAAAAGAGAATATTGGTGCTCAATTAATTTTCACAACTCACGACACCAATCTTTTATCTTCTGACCTATTGAGGAGAGACCAAGTTGAGTTTGTCGAAAAAGATAAATATGGAGCAAGCCACTTATATTCTTTAGTTCAGTTTAAAGGTATTAGAAATAATGCAACATTTGAGAAAGACTACATTCAAGGAAAATATGGTGCTATTCCTTTTTTGGGTAATTTCCATAAAATCTTAAATTTCGAAGACTAATGCCTAAAAAAACCAAAGCAATAAAGAAAACCGATAGAAAAAAGGCTTGGTTGAAAAAGGTCAAGCCCTCAGTCTATGAAGTTGAAACAAAAGATGTTGGTCAAACGATTCTAATTGTTGCAGAAGGTCAAACAGAAACGCTGTATTTTGAGTCATTTCCAGTATTGACTTTAACGGTTGAAACTGTCAATCTTGAAGGGCAAAGTAAGTTAAAGTTAATTGAAGCGACCGAAAATATTGTAAACAATAGTGATTTTAAGTTTGACAAGGTTTGGTGTGTCTTTGATATGGATATCAAGCAAGGGGAAAAAGAATATTCCGACTTTGACAATGCAATAGAAAGTGGAATTTCAAAAGGATACAAGGTAGCTTATTCTAATGACTGCTTTGAAGTTTGGTTCTATTTACACTACAATTTTACAGACCAAAAAAATCATAGAAAATTCTATTATAAGCAATTGGGCAATATGTGGAATTGTAATTATGAAAAAGACGGTAAAAAATATGATTTTTGCTTAAAAACTTATGCTCTTCTAGAATCTGATGAAAAAGCTTCTCAAGAAAGTGCTATTGAAAGAGCAAAGAATCTATTTGATAATCAAAAGGATTTAACCTTTCACGAGCAGAATCCAATAACTCTAGTTTATAAATTAGTAGAATACTTGAATGAAAATTGTAGAAAATAGAATACTGTTTCAACAATTTTTATCGTTTATAAAGTCTAGGTTAAAATTAAAATGAAAACGTATTATTCCATAGTGTCCATTGCAACAAATCCAAAATTGAATGAAAAGTTTAACATTGGCTTGGTTTGCGTTACGCCAGAAAATACTTTTTTTCATTTTTCGGAAGCAAAGTTTAACATTGTTGCGAAATTACTATCTCCTAATGGTCGTAAGTTAGGATTGTCTGCCCTAAAAGGAATGGCCGATCAAATCCATGACACCATAGAGCATGAAGATATTTTCATCAATCAGCAATCCGAAGAAAAACATGCCGTTTCTGAACCTTACCTTTCTTATTTAAGTCGATACAATAATAATTTAATTCAGTATTCTGTTCCAGTTACTCTGGATCTCAATGTTGATTATGAAGTGTTTAAAACCTTGTTTAGAAAATACATTTATACTAAAGAAGTTTTTGAACCTATCACTGAACCTTAAATGAGACTAAAATGTGCAGTTTTTAGTGTATGGTTATCCAATAAGACTTCAGCATTTTGATCTTTTGATTATCCTATTATTTGAAATTCAATTTATAATATATACATTTGATGTAATATGCTTTCCCCGCTTCCCAAAGAACAGCGCGCTCAGGGAGAGCTTTTTATTTTTATATTTATGCTCGAATGACCAATTTCCACTTCCTCCAAGAATGGCCTGAAATCAAACAGGAGTGTACCAGTGCTGAAGCGCATGTGTACAAGCAGCCGCGTTTTGCAGTTATTCTGTGCCGTAGTGCGTTGGAGAAGATGGTGCATTGGATTTATGAATACGACAGTGAACTGGAACTGCCTTATGATACAAAGCTGAGTTCATTGATTCATGAGTATCAATTCAAATCAAACATTGGAGATTCGCTGTTTCGTCAAATCAACCTTATTCGTAAGATTGGTAATTCTGGAGCGCATGGTAAAACGGTCAGAGCAGATAGTGCCTTGATTGCAATTAAAGCCTTGCATTCCTTTGCTGCGTTCTTGGCTAAATATTACGGAGAGGATATTTATACGATTGAGTTATTTGATGAAACTCTCCTCAAGAAGGAAGATGAAGAAAAGTTGCTCAAACAGCAGTTGGAGTTACTTCAACAACAATTAGAAAAACAAGAAGATGCTTTTCGCAAGGAACAACGAGAGCTTCAAGAGAAAGTCAAGTTTTCGGAAGCGGAGAAAGTAAAACTCAAAGAGGCGCAGCGCGAGACTACGGAACGTCGTGAAGAACGTCAGAAAACCTTAGAGCTCAATAAAGCGATTCCAGCGAATATACCAGAACATGTTACACGTAAAGTCTACATCGACATCCTACTCTTAGAAGCAGGTTGGAATAACTTGCGTGAAGGCTATGAATTGGAATACGAAGTCAAAGGCATGCCAAAAAACCTCAATCCAAGTGGTTTGGGTTATGTGGATTATGTCTTATGGGGAGATGATGGTTTACCACTCGCCGTTGTAGAAGCAAAGAAAGCGATGATTAGTTCCGATAAAGGTCGTCAGCAAGCCGTATTGTACGCCGACTGTTTAGAACAAATGCACGGACAACGCCCAATCATTTTCTATACGAATGGTTTTGAATCACACATTTGGGACGATACATTCTGGACACCAAGAGAAGTACAAGGATTCTATACAAAAGATGAATTGCAATTGATGATCGATCGGCGTTCTTCCAGAAAAGATTTACGTCAGTTTAAAATCGACCCGGAAATCGCAGGAAGACCTTATCAAATAGAAGCGGTTCAACGAATTTCAGAACGTTTTTCGGGTGACATAGATGGAAAAGTAAGAGGTCGTCACCGAAGAGGATTGTTGGTAATGGCAACAGGTTCAGGAAAGACGCGAACTGCGGGATCCATCATTGATATGTTAACCAAATGCAATTGGGCAAAGCGAATTTTGTTCTTAGCAGATAGAAATGCATTGGTGACGCAAGCCAAGAAATCAATCAGCGGCAATTTACCGCATTTATCGTGCATTGATCTCACCAAAGAAAAAGAAGATAACGGAACGCGGATTGTGTTTTCTACTTATCCAACCATAATGAATAAGATCGATAGTGTCAAATCAGACGATGCCCGTTTTTACGGCGTCGGTCATTTTGATGTCATCTTTGTCGATGAGGCACACCGTTCGGTTTATCAGAAATACAAAGCCATTTTTGATTATTTCGATGCGATGGTGGTCGGTTTAACGGCTACACCAAAGAAAGACGTCGATCACAATACCTATGAGTTATTTGATATCGAAGACGATGATCCTACCTTTGCGTATGAGCTGAATCAAGCCGTTTCCGATCAATACTTGGTTCCACCGAAAGCCGCTTCAGTTCCGCTGAAGTTTATGCGAGAAGGAATTAAATACAATGACTTAACGCCAGCCGAGCAAAAAGAATACGAAGAAAAGTTTGGTGATCCTACTGAGACAGAACAGGAAGGAATTGGCAGTGAAGCATTGTATAAATGGTTGTTCAACGCAAATACGGTAGATAAACTATTGGATCATGTGATGATGCATGGCATTAAAGTACAGGGAGGCGATAAAATTGGAAAGACGATCATCTTTGCTAAAAATCATAGTCACGCCGTATTCATTGAGGAACGCTTCAACAAGAACTATCCAGAATACGGAGGAGCTTTCCTGCGCGTGATTGACAACTATGAACCAAAAGCACAGGACTTATTAGATCGATTCTGTAATGATATTAAAGAAGAAGATCCTCAGGTTGCTGTTTCAGTAGATATGATGGATACAGGAGTAGATGCGCCACGCGTGTTGAATCTAGTGTTCTTTAAACCCGTGAAGTCTTCCTCTAAATTTTGGCAAATGATTGGTCGTGGAACACGTTTGCGTCCAGACTTATTTGGTCCGGGAGAGGATAAAAAAGAATTCCTCATTTTCGATTTCTGTGAAAACTTTGAGTTCTTTGACGAATATCCCGATGGAGCAGAAACAAGAGCAGGAAAACCAATTTCACAAAAGATATTCGAAGCGAAATTAGAAGTTGCACAATTGATCAACGAATCGCAAAATGCAACAGATGAAGATAAGGCACTGCGCATTGAATACCTGGATGAACTGCATCAATCCATAGCCTCACTCGATCAATCGCGATTTGTTGTGCGTAAAGAATTGAGGAAAGTGAATGAATACACCAACCGTAAACGTTGGGATAACTTGACCAAAGGAGATGTTTTGGAAATCAGTTCACATTTAGCTCATTTACCCGAAACACAAGGAAGCGATGAGTTAGCACGACGCTTTGATTTTCTTGCCTTAACTATTCAGTTATGTATGCTCACTGGTTCCGATGATACAAATTACATTAACCGAGTGGTCAACGTCGCCAGAGGATTAAGCAAATTGGGGAATGTCCCCGTTGTTCAGCAACAAATGCCATTGATCGTAGACGTACAAACAGATGTGTATTGGAAAAATCGTTCATTGCAACGCATGGATGATATGCGAAGAGCATTGCGCGATTTAGTGAAATACATCGAATATGATAAACTCGAGAACGTTTATACCACTTTTGAAGATGAACTTGATATAGAAAACATTCAATTCAGAGACGTTGTTCCACAATACAAAACGTTACAAGGATATAAAGACCGTGTAGCGAAGTACCTGCGAGAGAACAAAGATCATTTGGTCATTCACAAGATCACCCACAACGAACGCATCACAGAAGAAGAGTTAAACCAATTAGAAAACATCCTTTTTGATCAAGAGAACTGCGGTACACGCGAAGAGTACGAAGCAAACTACGGCGACCAACCATTAGGCACATTCATTCGCAGTATTTTAGGTATGGACATCGAAGCAGCTAATGCAGCCTTTGCGAGCTTCATCAATTCATCAACATTAACCGCTGATCAAATGACATTCATTGACAAAATCATACAATACCTCACCAAAAACGGTCGCATCGAAAAGCGCATGCTCTTTGAGCCTCCTTTTACCGAACAACATCAAGATGGAGTTATTGGCATTTTTGATGACGCACAGGCGAGTAAGATTATATCTATTGTGCAGGAGGTAAATGAGAATGCTGAGGGGGGGTGAGTAAAGGAAGTAATTTAAAACAAAATTATGAATAAAAAGATTCAAGCATTAATCAAGGATTATGCTGCTATTTATAACCGATTCGAGGAACTTCAAAATCAGAAAGACCTTCCTGTCGGAGATCAAAAGACAGGAGTAATTGGCGAATATTATGCTGAACAGTTCTACGAGAGGAGAAAAGGTGTTATAGATGTAGAGTATCAACCACCAGGAGCAATTGCAGATTTATTGATTTTATATTCAGACAATACTCAAAAAACCGTACAAGTCAAATGTGTTTCTGCACATTCAAAAACGAGGACTATTGCACCCATCAATCTGAACTCTGCAAATGGAAAACCTTTTGATGAACTAATGCTTATTGATTTAGACATAGAACTACAACCAATTGCGATTTACTTGAATTCATATGAAGACGTTTTGAAAAAGGTCAAAGCAAGAGATATAGATAAGAAGTCTATCAGATCGAGAATTATTGGGGCTAAGATGAAAGGAAGTTCAAATAGAGGATTGGTTTCAAGAGGATCTTGGTGTATTGATTGGAATAGGAATTTGGTTAATGAAATAAATTAGCAGAGAATGAGTAAAAATATCATGACCCTGTCAAATGCGGAAAAGCTTGAAGTTGCATCAGAATTATTTACTAATGCTAATAAGAAGAGATCATCTTCATTAAAGCTTCTTGATCATGATAATGCTTCGGCAGTTTCACTCCAAATTCTCTCGATGGAGGAGGATATAAAAGGCTTGATTCTGATACTTGATTTTTATGGCTTTCCCATACTTAAAGAAGTTAAAGACATTCATAATATTTTTAAAAACCATAAGCTACGTTACATAGCAGGTCTTATACTTAGTACATTGAATTTATTTGTAGAAGATTTCAAAAAACTAAGAGAACTTTTTCAGGATATGAATCGAATGAGAAAACACCTTAATGATATCGATTTTTTCATTAATGAATTCAAGTCATATTCCGAAAATAGAATAGCATCTATAAAACAAGAGATAAAGTTGTTTTCAAAAATGGAAATAATTCGACAACGAGCAATGTATGTTGATTTTCAAGACAATCTATTATCTCCAGATCATATATCCAAGAAAGATTTTCAAATTGTAAGTGAACGTGTTGATACGATTAATCAATCAATTAAAAAGTTGAAAACACTGTTTGAAGATCAGCTTATCAGTCAAGGATCAGTTGAAAAGTTAAATCAAACTGGTGTAACGGTAATTCTAAGTTTTATTACTGCATGGGCTAAAAAAAACAAGGTTGAAAATTTGGAGCAAATCATTCCACATTTCGATGAATTTCTAGAATATTTCAAAGATCCATCACAACGTCATGAACTAAAAATTGGTATAGAGGAAAATTTCAGGAGAAGAAAGAAACAAAGAACAAATCAACATTAGAATCAAAATACACAGAAATCTTCGAAAAGTACAGAGGAAATGAATTTGATCATATACTAGTCTGTTAAATTCGAGTATATGGAACTAAAAAACCAATAAATTTTATATTTTTACGTTCTATAACTGAATAATTTGTTATATTGAAAGAACAAATGAGCCAAGGTAAAATCACATCTTCAAAAGAAAAAGAAAAAGTTACAAGTGAGATAAAGGGTATGTTTTATCTCCTCCAGACGAATACTGAAAAATTTTTAGAAGAAGTAGATAAGAGCTACGAACTCTTCAAAATTGGTGATAAAACGGAAATCACCAAAAGGTTGGAAAAGATTGCCACTGAATACTCACCAGGTCAGATGGAGGCTGAATTAGTTGGAAAATTGTTGAATACGCTTAGAAACCTTGGAAAGTCTGTTGTTATTGAAGGATTCATCAATAAAAATGAAAACATTTCAAGTGCTGTTGTTCTGAGTGAGAACGATCGACGTATTATGTTCGGAGTTGTTCCTAAGGAAGAAGAGTCTGAGAAGAATTTGCGAAAAGACATATCCAAATTTTACGAACAAACCGCTCATTGGAACATGTTTCGTTATACAGAACCCCTTTTTCAGGTAATTCCTAAAAATTTATTTTCGAAGATCAACTACAAGGATAAAATAGTTTAAACGTTATGGAGACCTACTTAGCCAAAGCCAAACATAATGAGAAATTTCACGATGATATTTGCGATCAATTTAATGACCGATACTTTGATTGGAAAATAACCTCATTGTTTTATTCTGCCATACACTTGGTAAAAGTTCTGGCAGAAAAGGATAGTAAAAATATTGGGTTTTCACATTCAGAAGTTAATTCTAGTATAAATCCGCACAACAGTTCAGCGGAGTTACCTATTTCCAGGGGAGCATACGCTTATTATATTTCATTGTATAAACAAAGTAAAACGGCACGATACGATGGTATTGATACTGATCCAGAGACTTTTGAGCTTTTAAAGAAAAATGATTGGGAGGAGTGTAAGGAGCAATATCTCAGGTTTCGAAAATACATGAAAAATAAACGCAGTCTTAATCTGTAAGTCGTTGTAATCTTAAATTTTCTTGCGGTAAACCTGTTTGTTTTTATCTCTCACTTTCCAAATTAAAACACGGTCGTAATGCACCAATCAAGTAATCTTCCAAATAGAAGCGTTCAATGACGCCTTGTGAATGGGAAGTGTCAAACTTAGACTCTTCGTCCACGTCTATTTCCATTTTCTTGAAACTAACCGTGATATTTGATTTGAGTAGCTCCCAGAACTCCTCTTCATTCATATCTTGATTCAAACAAAGCAATTCCATTCCTGAACGAAATTGACAGCTGGTAGTGGGAGAATGGCTAAGCATGTAGCCGTCATTGTAATGTTCATCAATATGTTTATGGTCCTTGTATTTGCTTGGTCTTTTGAGCGTTTCGTTCTTCCAGTCTTGATGTTTACTTTTCAAACATAAGTGTTGCACAAAACGACTACGAAGAGATGTACTTTTTCCTACGTACACTGCATAATGAGTCCTTTCGTTTAATTTTACTGGAGTAAGCCAATCAGTCTGCCACTCAACGGGAAAGTATAAAAAGCAGTCGCCGCGCTTCTTTCCTTTCAGTAAAATCTTTCGATTGAGTTTTTTTAATTCGCTAATGCTTCCGGACCACCAAAATACATAGACTCCTGCAATATTGTTGTATTGACTTACATTAGTTGTGGCTTTTCCATTGTAGGAAATTACACCTTTGAGGTAGTGTTGACTCCATGAGTTGTCGAAAACTGTTTCGAGTGAAAACTTTTCTTCTAAGATGCCTTTCATATAATTAACTGTTTAGTTAGCGCCAGTAACAATACAATTACACGTTTTTGCTTTAAGCGGTAATGTGACAATTTTTGTCATTTTATCCCCACCGTATAATGTCCTCAAAAATTCACCCGTTTTCTCTCCAGCTTTTTCTCCTCGTCTGTTGAAATAGATTAATTTTATACATCAATTAAGTCATATTCTCAACCTTATTCAGGTAAATTCAAAACGCACAACTCCAAATTTTTACACTGCATTGCACTGTTACACATTGATTTTTTAGCAATGAGTATACCAAACCCCACCCCCTAAACCAAATGATATTCCACATCAAAGGCTTTTAGGGAATCCAGTAATTCGGGGGTGATGTCGATCCGGACAAATCGCGAAGGCATATCCACTTCCATATTGTTGACGGTATCGAAAACGTTGAATTGCACGGGATATTTTCCCTGATGCGCCTTGAATACCTGATCGATGTCCTCGATGAAGCGGTGATTCACCTGGTTCAGTGCCAATTTGATCTGTAAAGCTTTTGTTTTTTGTTCGCGCAGACTCGATAAGAAATCAATTTTGTGCACTTTGAACTCAAATTCATCCTGTCGCCATCTTTTGGGCTGTACTTTCCCCACGAGGTAGATAAAGGCACCTTCTGACATATAATCCCTGAATTTGCCGTAGTCTTCGCGGAATAAAAACAACTTCGTTGAATCGTTGTAATCTTCGATGACAACAGTTCCAAAAGGATCTCCTTTGCGCGTGTGACGGTGTTCGACCTCCGTGATAATAGCTGCAATCGTGAATTCGCGGTTTTTATACTGATCGATATTGTTGATGTTTTCAATGGTACCCGTACAGAATGATTCAATATCGATTTTGTATTCGTCCAGGGGATGGCCAGAAATGTAAATCCCCACCACTTCTTTTTCCTTGTTGAGCTGTTGCAGTGAAGACCACTCTTCAACCTGCGGAATTTTTGGGGCAGGCGTTGCTACTCCGGAGGATTCGCCAAATAAACTGGCCTGACTCGAGTTGATACTTTCCTGATGATTCGCCCCGAATTTAATGGCGTTGGCCAAAAATGTCTTGTTGTTCTCCTCGGCAAAATACTGCGCGCGATGAATATTCGTAAATGAATCAAATGCTCCCGCCAGCGCCAGTCCTTCAAATGCTTTTTTGTTGCATTTTCTCAAATCGATGCGCTTGGTAATATCAAAAATATCGACAAAAGGTCCATTTTCGTTGCGTTCCTCTACAATCGCTTCGACGGGACCGCCGCCCACACCTTTGATGGCGCCCAGTCCAAATCGAATAGCTCCTTCTTTGTTTACCGTAAATTTAAAATTCGACTCGTTGACATCCGGTCCGAGCACGGGAACGCCCATGCGCTTACATTCTTCCATAAAGAAAGTCACCTGCTTGATGTCATTCATGTTGTTACTCAACACGGAAGCCATATATTCGGCAGGGTAATTCGATTTTAAATAGGCCGTTTGATAAGCGATCCATGCGTAACACGTCGAGTGCGACTTGTTGAAGGCGTACGATGCAAAAGCCTCCCAGTCGCGCCAGATTTTTTCGAGTTTGTCCTTGTCGTGACCGCGCTCGTGTCCCTGATTTAAAAACTGAGGCTTGAGTTTTTCGAGGAGATCGAACTTCTTTTTCCCCATCGCCTTCCGCAAGGTATCGGCTTCACCTTTTGTAAAACCGGCTAGTTTCTGCGACAGCAACATCACCTGCTCCTGATAAACTGTAATCCCGTAGGTCTCCTCGAGGTATTCTTTCGTGGCTTCGAGGTCGTATTCGATTTCCTCTTCTCCGTGCTTCCGCTTAATGAAGGACGGAATGTATTCCAGTGGTCCCGGTCGATACAAAGCGTTCATAGCGATGAGGTCGGCAAAAATGGTCGGTTTTAACTCCCGCATATATTTTTGCATTCCCGGGGATTCGTACTGAAAAACGCCAACCGTCTCACCGCGCTGGAATAATTCATACGTTTTTTCATCGTCCAGTGGAAATTCATCTGGTACGAGCTGAACATCGTGACGCTCTTTGACAAAAGCAACGGCATCTTTGATCAGTGTAAGTGTTTTGAGACCGAGAAAGTCCATTTTGAGCATTCCCGCTTCCTCGACCACGGAATTGTCGTACTGCGTGCAATACATGTCCGTATCCTTTGCCAGTGCCACAGGAACGTATTCCGTAATGTCGCTCGGGGTAATGATAACGCCACATGCGTGGATACCGGTGTTTCGAACATTTCCTTCCAATCGTCGGGCCTTCTGAATAACCTCCGCGGGAAGGTCGCTTCCTTGTGAGATTTGTTTCAGTTGATTGGCGCGTTGGATATTTTCCTGATTGTTTTTGAGTTTATCCGCCAGTGCGGCGTCATCGAGATTGAATAATTTGCTCAGCGAAATATCCGGGATCAGTTTGGCCAGGCGGTCGGCTTCAAAAAGCGGCAGGTTCATTACGCGAGCCGTATCGCGAACAGATGATTTCGCCGCCATGGTACCGTAAGTGATGATCTGCGCCACCTGGTTTTCTCCATATTTATCAATTACCCAGTCGATAATCCTGCCCCGGCCTTCATCGTCGAAGTCAATATCGATATCGGGCATGGATACGCGGTCCGGATTCAGAAAACGCTCAAAAAGCAGGTCGTACTTGATCGGGTCGATGTTTGTAATCCCATTGCAATAAGCAACTGCTGAACCTGCAGCAGAACCGCGCCCCGGTCCGACGATCACATCCATCTCTTTAGCTGCCTTACAAAAATCCTGAACGATCAGGAAGTAGCCGGGATAACCCGTGTTGGCGATGATTTCTAACTCAAAGTCGAGGCGTTCTCTAATCTCATCCGTGATTTCGTCATAGCGTTCTTTAGCCCCTTCATAAGTGAGGTGACGCAAATAATTGTTCTCTCCCCTTTTGCCGCCATCTTCTTCGTCTTTTGGGTCTGTAAACTCCTGTGGAATATCGAAAGCGGGAAGTAAAATGTCACTTGCCAGGGTATATTTTTCGCATTTCTCTGCAATCTCCATCGCGTTTTGAATCGCTTCAGGAATATCGGCAAAGAGCTCCTTCATCGCTGCAGGAGACTTGAAGTAGTACTCGTCGTTGGGCAGCCCAAATCGGAAACCGCGACCTTTTCCTTTTGGCGTTTCTACCATTTCCCCGTCTTTGATACAGAGGAGGATATCATGAACTACGGCGTCTTCTTTTTCAATGTAGAATGTGTTGTTTGTCGCGACTAATTTGACGTCGTGTTTTTTAGCGAATTTGAGTAAGGTTTCATTCACGCGACGTTCGTCTTCCTGGTCGTGACGCATGAGTTCCAGGTAAAAATCGTCTCCAAATTGCTCTTTCCACCAGATAACGGCTTCTTCCGCTTGTTTTTCTCCTACATTCAGGATTTTGGAAGGAATTTCTCCATACATGTTGCCGGAGAGCACAATAATGTCCTCTTTGTATTGTTCCACAACACTTTTGTCGATGCGCGGAACGTAATATTTCCCTTCAGTAAAGGCAATGGAAGACATTTTAGCGATGTTGTGGTAGCCCTTTTTATTTTTGGCCAGCAAAACCACTTGAAATCCATTATCCTTTTGCGTCTTATTCGTATGGTCTTCACAGATATGGAATTCACAACCGATAATCGGCGTGATCTCTTTTTTTGTAAATTTTTCGCCTTTTTCTTCAGCCACTGCCCGTTCCGCCGCTATATTTTTATTGTGCGCAGTGATAAACTTTTCAAAATGGAAGGCTGCCATCATGTTTCCGGTATCGGTCAGGGCAACCGCTGGCATATTGTATTCGGCCGTTTTGCTGATCAGGTTTTTGATATCGACTGTGGACTGCAGCACCGAAAACTGGGTGTGATTGTGTAAATGAACAAAAGAAGTATCTTCCAGTTGGGCTAATCCCTTTTCGATTTCGGCCTGTGAAACTCCCTGGTCTTCGCTGTGCTCTTCTTTGAGGGCAGCACTTTTTGCCTTTAAATTTTCGTGCTGAAGTCCTGCCGGTTGAATAACATCCGGATTTTCCCGCAAAAATTGCTCAAAATAGGACTCTTCAACCTGTAACTCTTCGGTAGTAAATATGCGACGACGAACCAATTCAAAGAAACAGCGCGTAGTGGCTTCCACATCGGCAGTGGCGTTGTGTGCTTCTGCAAAAGGGACATTAAATAAATGCTCGTGCAATTCTGTGAGTGTCGGCAGTTTGAATTTACCACCGCGACCGCCGGGGATTTTACAGAGTTCTGCAGTGGTCTCCGTACAGGTGTCGAGTACGGGCATTTCGTGCATGGAAGTATCAAATTCTTCGCGCACAAATTCACACCCCATGACATTGACGTCGAAACCAACGTTCTGACCGACGACGAATTTTGCTTTGCCGAGGGCTTCATTAAACGCTTCGAGCACATCTTTGAGCGGAGCCCCTTCTTGTTCAGCAAGGAGTGTCGATATCCCGTGAATGCGTTCAGAATCATAGGGAATATCAAAGCCGTCTGGACGAACCAGGTAATCTTTGGCTTCGATGAGTTGACCATCGTCATCGTGTAATTGCCAGGCGATCTGGATACAGCGTGGCCAATTATCCGTATCTGTATAAGGGGCGTTCCAGTTTTTGGGGAGCCCCGTGGTTTCCGTATCAAATATGATGTACATGTCGAGCGAATTTACTATTCAAATGTACGAAAACAACGATTGAATTGTTCGTTTACGCGCGCTGAATTATGAAGAGTTTTGAACAGTATATGAGTATTTTTTTAAGACTGATCTGAATTGCGAAAGAATAGATTATTTATGTTGAAAAAAATATCGATATTCACACCACAACTATTTTAGCGGGCGAACGCATTTTTATTGCCCATTGGTTCTGACTGTAAAGATTCAGATGCAGTAGATAAGAAAAACCGCTTCGAAGGGACTGAGAAATCATGGGATCGCTCGGCACAAGATCGGCTCGTCGTTTCCTTAAAGTTTTGTATTTTAGATGAAAAGTTTTCGGCTGATGGCGGCGTTGACGAGAATTAATAAAAATGGATATACTCGAAAAAATATTGCCAACTGAACAAAAGGAGAGAAAATGGGCTTCTGTCGGACTAACAATTTTGTTTGCTGCCCCATTGACAATTTGGGGTATTTACGGAATTGGAGAATATGGAATTGCCCTTTTCATTCTGACTCCATTGTTTATAGGTCTTACTTCGACAGTTTTCTACGGATATAAAAAGGGATTGACAAAAAAAGAAGCGACCCAAATAAGTTTTTTAACCCTTGGGATTTTTACGCTTGGACTTATCATCTTCGCAATGGAAGGACTGATTTGTATTGCAATGGCGGCTCCAATCGGGCTTCTTTTAACTTGGATAGGTGGACTTATCGGATTTTTAATAATCAATAAAAGACCCAACAACTCACTGACTTCAATAGTTATTCTGTTGATTCTAATTCCGACAACGGCTTTTATTGAGGAGGATAATAATCTTAATATTGAGCCAGTTACGACTAAAGTGGTCATAAAAGCAAGTCCTGAGAAGGTTTGGGAAAATGTAATTGAGTTTCCACAACTTGACGACCCGAAAGAATTCATATTCAAAGCAGGAATAGCTTATCCGATAAATGCAAAAATTGAAGGGCGAGGAGTTGGTGCTGTTCGACATTGCAACTTTAATACGGGAAGTTTTGTAGAACCAATCACAGTTTGGGACAAACCACGGCTTTTAAAATTTGACGTTCTTGAACAGCCAGAACCAATGAAAGAATTGAGTTTTTGGGAGATTGATGCTCCACATCTTCATGACTACTTTGTTTCTAAAAAAGGGCAATTCAAATTGACCGAATTACAAAACGGCCAAACAGAATTGGAAGGAACGACCTGGTACTATCATGACATAAAACCGGCCTTCTATTGGAGAATTTGGTCAGATTGGATAATACATAGTATTCACGACAGAGTGCTGAATCATATTAAAATGAATGCAGAAAGAGAAAAACCGCTTCGAAGGGACTGAGAAATCATGGGATCTTAATGATCTTCGGTCTGAAAAGGAGTTTGGTGAAGGTTATCGCCAAGAAGTCGTACAATTTCCGTTGCCGAAATTGGAAAATTGAAAAGCCCATAGTTGACCTGTACTTCCCTGAATAGACTTGACGATCCAGGTTACTTATTAAATTTGTATGCGGACAATTGTTTTAGATGCTTCCGCTCAACGCATTTTGTCATACGACCATAAAATCTCTCGAACAAAGAAATTCATAGAGAAGGGCGATACTTTCCTTCAAAAGGACAATAAAGCGGAAAATGAGAAAATCCTATACAAAATCAGCGTTGCGAATTTTACTGATGGAAGAGTTTTACATATATTTAAAAAATGAAATGGAACAGAATAGATTTGCATGATTGCATCAATTGAGGTTGTGCTTTAGATGCACTGATCATCAGGGGGGTGTAATCTTTGAAGGTGTTCTGAAACGTTAAATGGGAAACGATGGGTGAAATTAAAACCAAAGATAAATTTGAGCTTGCCAACGACGGCGAGCTTCGAAACTGGCAGGGAAGGAAAGAATGGTTCTTTAACCGGGATGATACCGACCGTTATGAAGATTATTACGACGGTCCCTACAAAAGACAGGAGGTCTGGCAAAAAAAGACCCTGGAAGGACTCATCAAGAAAGACGAGCGCGTCAAGTCGTTGCTCGAATTTGGTTGTGGAACGACGCGTTTCACGCGATGGTGGGATGAAATCGGTATTGAAGCTACGGGCGGCGATATTTCTCCTTTTATGCTGGCTCAGGGGCGACAGCTGTTTTCGGGAGACCTCGTGCTGGCGGATTCTCATTACATGCCTTTCAAAGATCATACATTTGATGCACTGGCATTTGTTACCACTTTTGAATATTACAAAAATCCGGTGCAGGTTATACGAGAAGCTGTTCGCGTAGGAAAATACGGGATCATATTTGGTATGATGAATCGCAATACGCCGAAACTGGTGCGCCGCAGAGTTCAGCAGGCTGTCGGGCGAAACAATTATTATGTGACCGCCAATTTCTACACGCCCAAATCGCTCAAAGCACTCGTCGCGGAAGCATTGCCGGATCGGGACTACACCATTAAGTGGAATGCGACGGGACTCCCCAAATGGTTTCCCAGACAACAGTGGCACGTACCATACGGTGATTTTTTTGGGTTTCATGTTCAATTAAACGATGTGTAATGGGAGCATTTGAAAATCAAACGGGAAAGGTGAGTGCTGAGGTCTTTAAATCGGACCTTTTAAATCGGTTGGGAGCGCGGCGCAGTGATGTTATTCAGGGACCTCAATTTGGTGTAGATACAAGTGTCATCGACCTGGGGAATGACCGGGAACTCGCCGTTTCGAGCGATCCGCTTTCTTTGATCCCTTCTCTGGGAATGAAAGTGTCGGCCTGGTTGTCTGTACATCTGTTGGTCAATGATATGTGCACAACGGGTTTTGTTCCGCAACACGCACAATTTGTTCTGAATTTACCTCCGAGTCTTTCGAGGGAGCATTTTAACTCCTATTGGGGGGAAATCAATCAGCTATGTGATGATCTGAACATCGCGATTACCGGAGGACATACAGGGCAAGTCCCGGGACAGGAATCAACAATTTCCGGAGGTGGAACGATGTTCTTATCGGCGCCAAAAGGCAAGATCCTCACGAGTAATCATTGTCGGGCAGGTGATGTCATCATTGCTACTAAATCTGCTGCGCTATCCTCCAGTTCACTGTTGAGCAGAGCTTTTCCTACTACAGTCAAACAGGAATTGGGCGAAGATGTACAGGAAAGAGCGTCGGATAACTTCTGGCAATTATCTGTGCTGAAAGAGAGTCAGGCAGCAGTAAAGGTATTAACCCCCAACCGCGATCTGCACGCGATGCACGATGTTACAGAAGGCGGGGTTTTAGGTGCAATTGACGAAATGGCACAAGCCTCGGGTCTCGGATTTGATATTGATGCGGACGCTGTTCCAGTCGATCCGGAAACAAGGCAGGTCACCGAATTATTTGGTATTGATCCATTATATTCAGTGGGCGCCGGATGTATGTTAATGGCAGTTTCACCGGATTCAGCGCAGTTACTGCTCAAAGGATTGGACAAGGAAGGGATAAAGGCTGCATCAATTGGAACATTTCGCAACGATGAAAAACGAACAGTGAATCGAAACGGTGCGTCAGAGGATTTTTCATTTGATGGAAATGATCCGTACTGGACAGCATTTTTCAAGGCATTAAAAGAAGGTTGGACATGAAAAAATTAGCAGGTGTTTATTTGGTCATTGATCCGAAAAGAGAATGGTCGACACTACTTGAAAAGCTGAAAGCAGCGCTGGAAGGCGGGTTGAATATTGTACAGGTTTGGAATCATTGGGAAGACCATGTGACTAAAGGCGCGAAAAGAACATTTTTGGAAGACGTGAAGCAGTTATGCCAGCCATTTGACGTTCCCGTGCTCATGCATGAGGATTGGAAAATAGCAGTGGATGCTCATCTGGATGGCGTTCATTTCGATGAAATACCGGCTGATTTTGATCAGATAGCAGCGATTTTAAAGGATAAAGTAATTGGTATTACCGTAAGTAACGACATCGATAAAATCAAATGGGCCGACCGGCAGCAACTCGCTTATATTAGTTTTTGTTCGGTTTTCCCTTCTTCATCAGTTGATACGTGCGAAATTGTGCGACCGGAAAATATTCGAGCTGCCAGAGCAATCACCGATCTTCAACTATTTCTCTCAGGAGGTATGAACCCTGAAAATATGAGTCAACTGGAAGATGTTGATTTTGACGGCGTCGCCATTATTTCAGGAATTTTGGACGCAGTTGACCCGACTCAGGCAGTAAAAGATTATATTTGCGCCATTCAACAAAAAGTGCGGTAGTATGCAGCGAAGAATATTGGAAAAACTCTGTTGTCCCTTTGATAAACACGATCTGAAAATCAGTGTTTTCAATGAAGATGAACACGAAGAAATCTATGAGGGGCTGCTCACTTGTTCTGAATGTCAGCGCTATTATCCCATCATCTACAGCATTCCCATCATGACGCCCGACGAATATCGCGAGCGCCAACTCGAATTGCCGAATTTACAACGTTGGGGACTCATGATTGATGAAAAAAGCAACTCCTTTGTTTTAGATGAGAATAGTAAAACGAAACTGATCGACTGAATGGTGTCGCATGCGAATGACGATGAAGTTGATATTTTTAAGTTCAGTCGGCGTTCGATTTAGTCTGTAAAATCATCGTTCGCTTGCATGCTGTTCAAATTGGAAAAACTGTGAAACAGTCAGTCGAATGTTTTCAGGCAATGCTGAATTTCTTTGATATTTGAAGAGCTGTCAACCCAAGAGGTCAATAGTTACCTCAATATTTGTATTTTTACGGATGACTTAAACATTTCAATTGAAACGATGAAAAAGATCGGATTGGCACTTGGAGGTGGAGCTGTGTTGGGAGCAGCACATATTGGCATTGTACGTGCACTAGAAGAACATGAAGTTGATGTTGAATACATCGCGGGTACGAGCATCGGCGCATTGGTGGGTGCTTTTTACGCGTTTGGCAAAGACTGGGACGAGATTGAAGCGCTCGCTACAGAATTAAAATGGATGGACATCAGTGGCGTATCTTTATCGCGCTACGGTTTGCTTTCCAATGATAAATTGGGACGTTTGATTAGAAAGTATCTGGGGGATCGGCAAATTGAGGAGGCCAATATTCCATTTGCGATTGTAACCACAGATATTTCCACTGGAGATAAAGTAGTGTTGAAAAAAGGACCTGTCGCCGAAGCCGTCAAAGCCAGTATGTGTATTCCCGGAGTATTTCACCCGCTGGAATTAGACGGAAAAATGCTCGTGGATGGCGGTGTCGTGGAGAACGTTCCGATTTCTACCGTGAGCGAGCTTGGAGCTGAGTATATCATTGGGGTCGAACTGAATGCCAAACACACATATAAAAAGCCAAAAAATATACTGGATGTTTTGCTCAATAGTTTTCATTTTTTGATTAAAAATTCGGGGAAATTGCACGTGCAAAAGGCGGATTTCACCATCGAACCAGACCTCTCAAATTTTAAAAGATCGGACATGGGACAGATTAAAGCGCTCATCAGAAAGGGGTACACAGAAGGCAGGGAAAGATTGAAGGCTTTGGAGTGATTAATTGGCTGGGAAAAATTATTACGCTATCTTACTCTCAATAAATTACTTATTTTTATTTTCAAAATACAGTGCTATGCGATTATTAATATGCTTTCTTTTCCTTCCACTCGTTTATTTCGCGCAACCCGATAACGGTCAGCGGGCGATAAGTTTTACATTGGAAGATACTAAAGGACGTGAAGTTTCACTGTCGGACTATGAAGGTAAATTGGTTTTGTTGGATTTTTGGGCTTCGTGGTGTAAGCCATGCCGGGAAGAAAATCCTAACGTGGTTGAGGCTTACGAGAAGTATAATGACGTAGACTTTGTCAATGGAAAAGAACTCGTCGTGCTCAGCGTTTCACTGGATAAAAATGAAAAAGACTGGAAAAAAGCGATTGAGAAAGACGATCTGAAATGGGACAGTCACGTTTGGGATAGCAATAAAAAAGTAACCAAAACCTACGGCGTGCGTTCCATTCCTTATTCGTTCCTGATTGATGGCGAAGGAAAGATATTGGCTCAGGGCAATGAATTGCGCGGACTGAATTTACACATCACCATCGAAAAGTACATCGAGTAAGTTCCACCGGCAATGGGAAGCTGCAAAATATTATGCCATTTCTACGGCTTCTAACGTGAATTCAAAGCGTTCCATCACTTGATTGACGAGCAGTTTTTTACACGCTTCAGTGACTTTCTTTTCGCCCTCGGCTTGATCCGATGCTTCGACGTACAACTGAATGTGGCGCCCGATTCTAACGTCTGTAATTTCCGGAAGTCCTATCGTTTTCATGCTGTGCGAAACTGCCTTTCCCTGAGGATCTAAAAGTGCATCTTGCGGCATTATATCGATTTCAGCTTTGAATTTCATAATTTAATTTTTATCAGTTTTCAATAAATTAGATACGATTGAAAGTATCAGGTACAAAAGTACAATAATTGGTAAAGCCCATACATAAAAAAGGGCAATAATTATAGCTGCTGAGAGCAGAAAGACGTAGCGCAGTTCATTGCCTTTCCAGCCAAAATGGGAGAATTTTAAAGAAAATAATCGCACCTCACTGATCAATAAAATAGAAAAGACCACGACGAATGTCATCAATATCTGATCTTTTATAAGTGTTAGAGAGATCACTGCTTTCCAGTTATCCTGATTGAAGCCGTCCCAGAGCAACAAGGCAAATGAAGCGAAGAAAATGCTGTTCGCCGGTGTCGGCAATCCGATAAATCCAGTCGATTGGCGCTCGTCAATGTTGAATTTAGCCAGACGAAACATGCTGAAAAAGGGAATAAAAAGCGCTACAAAAGGGAGGAAATAATACCAGCCGTAGAAATGGTTTGGGTAAACAGGGTGGTGATTGCCCACCAGGTCGTTGAGAAAAACACTGACCCAGTGATGGACGCTGTAGCCCATCGTGCCCTCCAGCCACAAGTCGTCGAGTTGACCGCCCTGCTGAAGAATGATGTCCCATGCGCCCGATAGAATCAGTAATACAAAGACAATTAGTCCCGGAGCCACTCCAAAAGTGACGAGATCCGCCAGTGAATCCAGTTGTTTACCCAACTCGCTGGGTTGTTTGAGCATTCTGGCTGCAAATCCATCGAAAAAATCAAGAAATGCCCCGACCAAGATAGCGAGTACGGCCCATTCTAATCGACCAGAAAAAGTAAAAATAATACTGGTAACACCAGCGAGTAAATTGAATCCAGTCAGGATATTTGCTACTGTAAACATGTCACAAAGAAACAAAAAAAAGGCAAGTTATCATTCCTGATTTTCTTGTTCTATAAACAAAAACTGTTCAGCGCTTATAACTTTAAGGATAAACCTCCTGAAATGACGGGCCCTCCTAATCCCAGTTCCAAGTTCAGACCTAAGTTCTCGGTGAAATAGTAACGCATGCCCGCACATATTCGCGCTGAAACCGGTATCAAAGTATTGTCGTTGAGCATAGGATCGTCTATTTCATCACCGTTTCTGAACGCAGACCTGAAACGGTTGTTCGTTCCGGCACCAATTCCAGCGTAACCGTCCAGGTCTGGATTCGTAATATCAAAATGATAGTTGAACCGGACGTGAACGCGCAAACGTCTCATGTTTTGTTCGTATTCGTCCGTTTGAACCTGGTATTCGTTTGCATTGTTATTATAGACACTGTCGGTTTCAGTGTAAGTAATGTTATTCGAATTATAAATGACATCAACACCTAGTCCTATCTGACTGCCAATCATGTATTCTAAACGCAAACCAGCAGGGCCAATTCCTCCAGTTTCAACGTTCGATGCGTTGTTCGCATTATCTTCAACCAGGTTCAAAAATGCTTTTCCAAAGTTTGGACCTCCATAATAAGGATCGATAATAAAGTTGCCTTCGCGTGCAGCCTGACTCATTGCGTTAGATGAAAGCAATAGCGCAGAAAAAGCTGCAAGGATTGATAAATAAATTGATTTTTTCATAATGTTAGTTGTTTTAGTTTTGGCACAACAATCTATCAGTATGCCACGTTGCGCCGAAATTAATGTTTTTTTATAAAAATGAAAGATGTTTTGCTTTTTTATTCTTCGTTCGTCAGCTATAATTAATCGCAATAATTTTTAATTTGTACAATTTTTCCGCAATTTTACAGTTTTTGAATGTACATGTTGAAACGAATGACCAAATACTTACTGGCGTTAGTTATTTTCTTGCCACTGCAAAGTTTGGGACAGGATGACGGCACCGTTGCTCCTAAATATTCCAACGAATTTTTGCAAATAGGCGTCGGAGCGCAGTCGCTCGGACTCGGCAATGCCATGGTAGCAGGTGTGAACGACGTGACTTCGGCATATTGGAACCCGGCCGGACTGACCGGCGTCAAGAATAAGCTGGATGTCGGACTGATGCATTCTGAATATTTCGCGGGTATTGCTAAATACGACTACCTGGGGCTTGCGCACAGCATCGATGAAAAGAGTACCGTAGGGTTTGCCGCCATTCGATTTGGTGTAGACGACATTCCGAATACCACTCAACTGATCAACAACGAGGGCAACATTGATTATGATCGGATAACGCTCTTTACAGCGGCAGATTACGGTTTTCTTTTTTCTTACGGTCGCGAATTGCCAATTGATGGATTGAGCGTTGGAGGAACCGTGAAAATTATTCACCGCCGCGCTGGAGATTTCGCCAGAAGCTGGGGATTCGGTATCGATGGAGGAGCGCAGTACCAACCGGATGACAACTGGCGGTTTGGCCTAATGGCTCGCGATATTACCTCGACGTTCAACGCCTGGATTTACTCGCTGGATTCCGAGATGCAGGAAGTGTTCTTGGAAACGGGGAACGAAATTCCTGAAAACGGGCTGGAATTAACGCTGCCCCGACTGATTCTCGCTGCTCAGCGAAAAATAAATACTGGATGGCACGACATCTACGTGACCCCTGAAGTGAACGCTGTCATTACTACGGATGGACGCAGAAATACATTGGTACAAACGGACTTTGTCAGTGTCGATCCATTGATGGGGATTTCTATCGGTTGGAAAGACATTGTGGAAGTGCGCACAGGAGTCAATAATTTTCAATATGTCAAAAATTTTGATGATTCTGAAGATATGGTGTTTCAACCGAACGTTGGAGTAGGAGTGACATTCAAGGGCGTAACGCTGGATTATGCCTTCACAAATATTGGAAATCAGTCCGAAGCGTTGTTTTCTCACGTTATTTCCCTTAAATTTGGATTGAATGATGACTAATACAAAATGATGCGACTGCTCTCCTTTATATTTTCTTTAGGTGTAGTTATTTCTGCGTGGGCACAGCCTTTTGGAAATGAGTGGATCGATCACGGTCAGTCGTATTACAAGTTCGGCGTCAGCGAAAAAGGAATTTATCGCATTTCCTATGCCACCCTGGAGCAGGCAGGAATACCTGTAGCTACAATACAGCCCAGTCAATATCAGATTTTTGGAAAAGAAAAAGAAATTCCACTTTTCGTGGAAGATGGAGGAGACGGAAGTTTTGACAATGGAGATTACATCGAATTTGTTGCAGAGGGAAATGACGGATGGCTCGATTCGTTGCTGTACGACAATCCCGAAGATATTGGAAATCCGGCCTATTCGCTTTACAACGATACGCTCAATTATTTTCTGACCTGGACTACAGGTTCGACAGAGCGATTTGTGGAGGAGACGGCGACGAATTTCTCCGTTTTTACGCCGGCTGATTATGTCTGGCAAAAAAGTATCGTCGATTATAACAGTTTTTATTACGGCGGTTTTTCTCAAAACAAATCATTTTCTTCGTATTACAGTCCAGGAGAAGGATGGGGGAGTGATAACTACAACGGAGCTTCTGATTACACGAAAACGATAGCAGTTCCAACACCGTCGCTTTACGATGCATCGGGAGCGCCGAATGTCGATTTTCACGCCAAATCGAATGCAAATTCAAACGCCAGTTACACCGGTCAGGGCAATCACCACCTGGTGTGGGAAATCGGATCGAATAACCTGGAGTTACACAATGAGGTATTTACGGGATATCGCCAGACAGTGGTCAATGAATCCGTCCCTACTTCAGAACTCAATGACGGCACCACGGATGTTTTTTTTAAAATTATCGGAGATCAGGGCGCCGCGACGGATTTTCAGTCGGTCAACTACCTTTCCATCGAATATCCGCGCACACCAGATATGGACAACGCTTCGACGATTGACGTAGGCCTGGAGAACAATGCGGGCCAGGCAAAGGTTCGGCTCGACCTCCAGAATGCCGACTTGTCTTCGCCGTCCTTTTATGTGACCGGCGGTGATGTTCCCCGGAAAATTCCTTTTGTAAATAACAGCGGAGTTTGGCAGGGTCTCATTCCCAACTCCATTGTATCGAATCGTCAGCAGTTATACGGGCAAAGTGCAGCGGAGATTACTGAGATCAATTCGTTAGCGCCCGTGAATGGCAACGGAACATTTACTGATTATTCAGCCGGAAATGTCGATGATGCGTATATCCTGATTTACCACGAGTCTATGACTACGAGTGCCTCGGAATACGCCAATTACCGGTCTTCGCCGCAAGGGGGGAACTATAATGTCGTCATGTGTGAAGTGGGCGATTTATCCATGCAATTTGGAGGAGGAGTGCCGCGTCATATTCTCGGTATCCGGAGGTTGGCGCGATACATTTATAATTTGAGTACCAATAAACCCCGCGCGCTCTTTTTGGCGGGAAAGGGAATTACTGAGGCGAGTGATCCAAATACGGGTAGCGGGGGTAGTGCGCGTAAAAATCCTTCCGTTGCCGCTCGCAACCTGGTGCCGAGTTACGGTTATCCATCGGGGGATGTCTGTATTACCGGGAAATGGGACGGTACGCCCAACAGTTGGCGACCCGCCATACCAACGGGAAGGATAGCGGCCAATAATAATCTGGAATTGCGGCTTTACCTGGAAAAAATAAAATCTTACGAGCTGGCACAGAATCAAAATGATGTGTACAATAAACCCAATAAGGAATGGCAGAAACAGGTGCTGCATTTCGGTGGTGGAATCAACGGTTCGGAGCAGGCACTATTCAGGAACTACCTGAATACCATGAAAGGGCTTATTGAATATGAAGAATTTGGCGGCAATGTCACATCTTATTTTAAGCAGACCTCGAATCCTTTTAATCCGGTATTGACGACAGAGGTAAATGATCACCTCGAAAACGGGGTTTCATTGATGACTTTTTTCGGTCATGCCACAGCGAATGGGTTTGATCAGAGCATTGATGATCCTTCCAACTGGAACAACGGCGGTAAATACCCGATGGTTATCGGAAATGGCTGTTACACGGGCGATATCTTCAAATCGAATAACGTGTCTACTTCAGAAGACTTTGTGCTCATCGAAAACCTGGGGGCGATTGGATTTATTTCTTCCGTAAAGCTCGGTTTTGCGTCCTATCTCAACCAGTATTCCAATGAGCTGTATCACCAGATGAGTCCGGATAATTATGGAGCCACCATGGGAGACCAGGTACAGCAAACGATTGCGGAGGTAGAGGGAGTCAATTCGAATTTTCTGATGGAATCCACAGTGACCCAAATGACATTGCACGGAGATCCTGCGCTGCGACTCAACTGGCACGGTCAACCAGAAATTGATCTCACCCAGCAGGATGTTTTCTTCGAGCCGCAGGATATCAATCTGGAAACAGACTCATTAACTGTGAACGTGGTGCTGACAAACCTGGGCAAAAGTATTACAGATACGTTCTCGCTCATGGTCGAACGGGATTTTCCGAATGCCAGTTTTGACTCGATCTATCAGCAATCGATCAATGGGTTGCACTACAAAGATACGTTTGCGTTTACCATGCCCGTACAATCAAATATCGGTATGGGAATGAATCAGTTTCGCATCGCCGCGGATCTTCCTTCTTTTATCCCTGAACTGTACGATGAATTTGGAAATAACGAAATATCCACCAATTTTTTCGTGGATATTGACGGCATTTTACCTGTTTTGCCGGATAACTATGCCGTCGTACCGGATGATTCTGTCGTTGTAAAGGCATCTACCATTAACCCGACGGCGAGTTTTAACACGTATCGATTTGAACTGGACACCACGGATACATTTGATAGTCCTTTTCACCGGTATGCCATAAAATCGGGAACGGGAGGTGTGTATGAAGTTTTCCCGGATGAATGGACAAAAACAAATAATGGAACACCTGCTCCGCTGAATTTAAGTGACAGTACGGTTTGTTTCTGGCGGGTGGCGATAGATTCATCTGTGTTGAACTGGAACGAGTATTCTTTCCAATATATTCCAGGCAAGAAAGGGTGGGGACAAGATCATTTTTTTCAATTTAAAAATGGCGCTTTTTCCGGAATCGAATACGATCGTTCGACCAGAAAGCGATCATTTACACCGCTTCAGGCGAGTATAGAATGTCAGGTGTACGATAATGCTTCGAATAATCAGCAGTTCAACGATACGAAGTGGAGTATCAATGGTCAGATGGCTGAATATAATTTGTGTTCAACAACTCCTTCGCTGCACGTGGCTGTCATCGATCCTGCTACAATGGATCCCTGGGGAACGTATTACAACGGTACGAATGCTGATCATCAATTTGGCAATGTGAACAACAATGGAGCCTGCAGAAATCGCGTGGAATATTACTTTATTTTCAGGCAAAATAGTCAGGCTCAGTTACAGGCGTTAGATACGATGATTCAAAATAAGGTTCCGGAAGGGCACTATATTTTGATATACTCTTCTATTCGGGGAGAATTCGATGATTGGGAAAACGAATATCCAAACCTTTTTAGTACAATGCAAAGTATGGGTTCGGATAGTATTCAAATCGGTAGAGACAATCGAGCTTTCATATTCTTCACCAAAAAAGGAGATCCTTCAACCACGCAGGAAGTTTTTGCACAGTATCCCGGAGAATTTTTGACGTTTACTGAAACGATGAGTGGCGTTGCCAATTTTGGAGTAGAACGGTCTACTGTTATCGGACCAGCTGCAGAATGGGAAACCTTGTATTGGAAGCAGTCACCTGAAGAGGTCTCCAGTATGGATTCTACGCAATTGTTGATCCAGGGACTCGATGCTCAGCAAAACGTGATAAATACGGTAGACACCCTGTTTACATTAAACGACTCTATTCTGAATCTAAATAATTTATTTTCGGCCAGTCAGTACCCTTATTTGCGTCTGGAAGCCAATTATGTCGACTCCACGGACTTTACGCCTGCTCAGATTGATCGTTGGCATGTACTTTATCAGCCATTACCGGAAGCGGCTATTGACGGCTCCAATGGTTATGTCATGTTGCCGGAAGACCAGGATTCGCTGCAGGAGGGTGTCGAGAAATCATTTGCGATCGATGTAAAAAATATCAGTGATCTCGATATGGACTCTATGCTGGTCCACTATTGGGTGACCGATGAAGATCAAAATGTACATCCGATTCCTTACGATCGGCAGGATTCGTTGAAGTCCGGAGAAGTGTTGCGCGATACAGTGCACTTTTCAACAGTTGGACTCGGTGGAAAAAATACACTGTGGATGGAGGTCAATCCTTATGTCAACGGAACGCAAAATCAATTTAAAGATCAACCGGAACTGACGCATTTTAATAACCTGCTACAGCTTCCTTTTACATTGAGCGAGGATGATGTGAACCCCATATTGGACGTGACGTTTGATGGGACGCATATTTTGAATGGCGACATCGTGAGTCCGCGCGCTGAAGTTGTAATGGCACTGAAGGACGAAAACCCGTTTTTGGTGATGAATGAAGACGCCGATACCAGTAATTTCGGTGTGTTTTTGACCTCCCCGGACGGAGAACAGCGTCGGATACCATTTATTGATGGTCAGGGCAATCAAATCATGCAGTGGATTCCCGCCGATGATGACAATTTGCGATTTAAAATTTTGTACAACGCCGATTTTGAACAATCCGGAACGTATAAGTTGCTGGTGCAGGGGTCTGATAATGCGGGCAACCTTTCAGGTGACTTAGAGTATCAGGTAGAGTTCGAGGTGATTCACGAATCGTCGATTACGCATTTGATGAACTACCCGAATCCTTTTTCTACGCAGACGCGGTTTGTTTTTACGCTAACGGGCAGTCGCGTTCCCGATGAAATGATCATTCAAATCATGACGGTATCGGGCAGAATCGTACGCGAGATTACCGAAGATGAACTCGGACCGATTCGCATCGGAAGAAACATAACTTCTTATGCCTGGGACGGGCGCGATGAATTTGGAGACCCCTTAGCCAACGGCGTTTACCTCTATCGCGTCAAAGCCCAAATAGATGGAGAATCGATCAAGCATCGTTCTTCAGGAGCTGATAAACACTTTAAGAAGAACTGGGGGAAGATGTACTTGATGCGTTGATGAGGTGGAGTAGGTGTGGCACTTTTAATGCTACGAATGCTTCCGTCAGGGCTCTATAGCCACTGTTTTTATCTCTTCAATATAAAAGACTAGAGAAACACCTGTCGAGCTATTTGCCAACTGAATAAGTTGTTTCATTGGTGATGGAAAAATCCGGACAATCTTTCTTTTCAGGTTGAACTGGACTTGTGCTGATCCAAGGCATCAGTACTTGTGCTGATCTGAATCTTGACTAAAAAGTGCACCTTGTGCCATTATTGGGGAACAGTGTTGAGGTCGTCTGGTTCGCTGAGATGTCTATAGTTGACTTTGCGGTAAAATATTGGTAAAAGAGAATCCTATTCTGAGTGTTTTGCTCCGATCCTGAGTTGAAAGAGGAATGAGTTAAAATATGTCGATTAACGAAAACCGCGATAACAGGCATCATCGCCAACGATGTCAACAAAAAAAGGCTGCTCAAAAAGCAGCCTTTCTATCCATTATTATATGGTGGGTTAATAACTCCACACGTCGTGTTCCAGATTCCGAATTTCTTCAGTAATTTTCTTCGATTCGTGCAGTGCATCCACACCAACTTGATATTTTTCAATCTTTCGATCGTAGACGTTTTCTTGTTTGTAAATAAACGAACTGAAACGCCTTTTCATAAAGAGATCGTCAAAACTCATCCATCGCGATCCGTTATCTTCGTTATACACAAAGTAGTTGTTAAAGACGTAACGACAATCCGTCGGGAAGTACAACCAAAACAGCGTACGCGTACCAGAAACATTCCCGTTGTCGTCGGTTTGGTATTTCACGGGAGCAAGTCCTAGAATGCGTACATCTAAAACGGAGCGCTCTTTGTCGAAAAACCAGTCTTCTTTCAGGCGATACTGAATAATATCTTCTGAAGTAAACCACATTGTATCACGTGGCGGATATACCGGATTCCCGTCAGAACCGATTGAATCCTGTTGGTATTGGTTTAATAAGGGATCGACCGGTTTGGGTCCCAGTTTGGCTAAATAAAAGAGCAGATCCTTGCGATACACGGAATCGGTAAAGTAACCCTTTCCAGGTTCCGGGAGTATCGGGTACTTAAACTGATCGCCGTCCTTGATTTGCGTTCGAACGGGGTTGAAATCAGAATATACCGTTAAATCACCAGAGATGATATGTTGACGAATCACCGTCCACAAACTCCAGCGATTTTCATGGCGTACCCAATCTACCTCGCCAGTCTCGGGATCGGGATTGGTAAATTCGTCCAGTGGATAATACAACGGACGGTTTATTTTTTCACGAAGATCTATTGCGCGCCAGATGCGTTTACTCCAAATAACGTCGGCTTCGCGAACTGGCTCGTAAGGCATAAGACGCTTCGTGGGGACATGTGTTTTTAAGTACACACCGTCTATCACCCCTGTTTCAGTTCTACTGTTTACAGGACCGCCGTTGATTTCCTGTTGCTGGGCAAAAAGCCCAACAGCAGAAAACAACATCATACTTGCAATTAGTTTCTTCATGATCTTATTCTTTTAATTTATTTTACCTTGAACACGGCATTCTGACGCTTAACACGCCCACTCGGTTCGCGGTATTCTGTTACGATCGTAATCATATCCCCAGAGCCCGCTCCGGAAATCATACGTTGAGCATCACCAGTCAGATTAGCTCCTCTGCCCTCAGCCGGACGAGGTGCTCCAGATACTGTCAATTCCCATCCTACTATCGAAAATTCAGCCTTCAATGGAATCGAGGGTGGATACCCAGCAAACAATCTTCTGGATGCCCGCAATTGCCCCGATGTAGCTGACTCACCGTCAGAAATACGACCGAGGCTCACAGATGGCTTGGGTAAATCCTGCACACGGAATTCGAATGTTCCGAGATTAGCTGAACTACCATCAGCAGCGACACCTGAAATATTGATAGATGCTTCACGAGCACTTCCAGGTTTTGCCGAGTAGAATTCACCTGATCTACTCAAAGCAGATATATTACTTCCCGGTGATAATTGGTAATCCGGGAAACCAGACGCAGCTCCTTCTACTTTGTTATCATATCCGCGGTACAACACGTTCATCTCCGGCAAAGAAACAGTTCCTGAAGGCTCTCCTACAGTATACCTGAAATCCCAGGGAATCAATTCTTCTTTACCTTTGACTTCAACAGCTGTTTTTCCTGTTATGATATGATCTCCCGGAGACTGCCCCACAATAGTTAACATTTCACCAGTTTCGCCCTCAAATTCTTGCATATTTTCAGGACTTTCTAAAGAGTCGTCCTTCCAATATTGCAGCTTCATATCCTTGGTAGAGTCGTATGCAGCAACCATTACTTTTAGACCTATTGAATCACCGCTATTGATGTAACTTGACTTTGCAAAAGCAAGTGGTTCAATTTTGTTAAAGTTAAATGATGGTGCATCGATCTTGGACAAGAAAAAATCTGTGACCTGGCTCTCTGCTGACAAAACATCAACTTTCAAAGCTGTCAGCATCGCTGCGGCTGCAACGATTGGTGCATGATCAAACATGGCAGACGGCCATGGTATTTCTTTTGTCTGACCAGCGTCTTTGACCTCGATCAATTCTGGAACCGATAGCGCAGTAAAAACTCTACGAATCGACTCTCGGTCATCAGGATTAGCTGACTGCAATGCTTCTTCGAGTCCTGATGTATCCGCCGGTGGTTCAAACGTATAACTCTTACTTCCAAGCTCATAGTTACCCATCTTTTTAGTAACATAATCTCTGTAAGATAATATAGAATCTCTCAGAGCTAAACCTCTTTCTTTGGGTTTTTGTGGGTTACCACCGATGAACATATTTGTAGGAATATCATAATTGTCCATTGCATTTATATCAAAGAGTGATCTTAGTTCTTTGATATATTTTTCGTCATCAACTTCATGATGATCCTTGACCCAGTCTTTTCCTCCTTCGGCTTGTTTAATCATCTCATTGGATTCGCCCAAAATAAAATCAACTGTCTTGTAAGTTTTGAGCTGAGCATCCTTAGCTTTTCCGTGCCATAAATCGAAAGCTTTCATATCACCTCCTTGTTGTTGAATTCCTAATCGTTTACTTTGGAATTCTTCAAATATGGAGCCTGTAGTCTGCTTCACAATCTCACCACTCGAATCGAGCTTGTCGTTGATGGTGACAAAGGCAGCAATAATTTCTTTCGACACATTCAATGCCAAAAGAGCTGTTAATACGAGATACATCATCCCGATCATCTTCTGTCTTGGGGTTTCTTTTCCTCCTGCCATTTAAATTAAATTTTTGTGTTTAATAATAAACCTAATTTGCTTATTTCTGCATCCAATGGATTACCCATTGTCTTTAGAAATAGTCATGGCTTTCAACATGTTTCCGTATACGTTATTCAAATCAGTAAGATTCTTAGTAAGCATAGACATGTTCTCTTTGTAAAGTCGCGTATCTTCTACGGAGTCCGATAGATTTTGCATCATGTCGGTCACTTGACCCTGGAATTTCTCCGTAGCCTCTAAGTGAGCAGAAGATCCTTTCAATTGCAACTCGTAAACATTGTTTAAGGCTGCGAGATTTTTCGAAACTTTTTGCATTTGTTCCCCGAATGATTGTCCTTCTTCTTGAGAAGACGTCATTCCTGAAATCGCTTCAGAAGCTTTTTCATAGGAGTCAGACAATTGAGATACTTTGTCAGATGCAGCCTGAAGACTTTCCACGTAAGAATCCGTGGCCGCTGCTGCAGAGGTAACACCTTTCAACTGTGTTGCATTATCTCCAAGCGCTTTCATTCCTTCACCAAGACGCTCGAGCAATGCACTGTCAATTTGCGCTTCCTCTAACATTTTGTCCAATTCATCTGTGACGCCAGAACCTCCTGACTTACCACCGCGATTACCATCGGGTAATTCATCCGGATCGAAATCCTCGTCGTGCCCCAATGCTAATTCGGGATAAACAAGTTCCCAATTCGGGTCTTCGTGAATGGGTTCGAACGCAGAGAACACGAAAATAAGTGCTTCAGTACTCAAACCGACTACAAGCATTAACCCGGCTCCGGGCCAGTGCATAATTTTAAAGAGTGCTCCAACAATTACAATGGCTGCACCAAATCCATACAATTTCGCCATAAAGGCTTTCCAACTTTTACTTCCTGGTTTCATAGTTTACTACTTTTAAGGTTTAACGATTTATACTATTTGTTTTGTTTACTGTTTAACGCGCATTAATAATTTGATTAACGCAATTGAAGATCTTGATCCAACTCTTCACCACCTTCAGAGGAGAAGTCACGACCACCGCGTCCGAGGTGTGTTGCAACACTTCTGAATCCGACATAAGACTTAGCAGAGTCGCGGTATTCATAAGTTCTCGTCGAAGTTTGAAGATAATAACCAATATCTTTCCACGAGCCGCCCCGAATCACTTTGCGCTTCATTGCCGGCGGATCCCAGTCCATGGCGTTGTAGCGATATTCAGGATTCATATCGTGCGACTGCTCGTACATTTGCTCATCGAACGCTGTTTCTGTCCACTCGGCAACATTACCTGCCATACAGTAGAGCCCCCAACCATTCGGGTTGTAAGAAAATGCTTTTACGGTTTGGAAACCACCATCTTCAAAATAACGTCCACGCATCGGTTTAAAGTTACCGAGGAAACAACCAGCTGCGTTTCGGATGTATGGACCACCCCAGGGATACTGAGAAAGATCGAGATCACCGCGCGCCGCGCGCTCCCATTCAGCCTCGTTGGGCAAACGGAAATCGTTGACGTAAAGCTCACCCATGGACTGCAACCAGCTGTTCAGCAATTGTGTTCTCCAAACATTGAACGCTTTTGCCTGTACCCAGGTAACTCCAACTACCGGATAATTATCATAAGCGGGATGCCAGAAATACATGTTCGTCATAGGATCGTGGAATGAATAAGTGAAATCGCGCACCCAGCACAACGTATCGGGGTAGACATTAATCACTTCGTCGATAATGAAACGCTGACGATTTTCGTGTCCGCGAATGGCGTTGTTTTGACCGAGTTTATTGACGTACCCCATGTCCATATCTTTACCTTGAGGTTCTTCGGTAAATGGATGGTCGGGCGTCCGCAACTCACGGTGATCCTGGTTAATTTTATTTCCTTGATTATCATAACCATCTGGTTTAATGTTCACTTTACCACGTCGTGCCGCTTCAACCAAATCAATCCAGTAATAACGGAATTTCAATTTGCGCGTGTCGATTTCCTTCCGATCGTAAAAACGCTGAGGCTGCGGATAATACATATCGGCTAATAACGGAACGAGCATGGGGTCTTTGTAAGAAAATTGACGATCCCAATTCAAGTTGAATACTTCCCGGTTTCTGAAACGGTCACTCGGTTCGTATTCGACCCATTCGAGCAAACCTTCGTCAAAATATTCGTCTTTGTAGTTGATGTATCGGCTCGCTTCTTCATCTTCCTCCAAACCGACAAAGATTTTTTCACGAGCAATAGAATCGCGCACCCAATTGACAAACTGACGATACTCGTTATTCGTAATTTCGGTTTGATCCATGTAAAATGCCTGCACTGAAACCGTTTTTGAAATGGTTTGATGCAAGAATGGAACATCCTGGTCATTTTGTCCCATGGTATATGAACCAGAAGGTATATATACCATTCCTAAAGGTATTTCAGGATAGTATGCCTGTCGTCCAAGCACACCTGTTAAGTGACCTGATCTCGTACTACAAGATGCAAGTATTAACCCGATTAAACTAACTACTACTAATTTCTTCATTCTACCTCGTTTTTTCTTTCCGAATCATCATCAACATTCTACAGGATCAATTCTTCTTGGATGAGTATAACGGAAAACGCTCCCTTATGGTTACAATTTTTTTTACAAATATACTGGTGTTCTACTTTTTGTTACAGGTATTGGAGGTAATGGATAGCAATAGCGAACCATCAACTCATGCGAACCTGTCGAAATATCAGAAAACCGATTGGCCGTAATATCATAAGAATAGCCAAACGTAAATGAATCATAATTCATACCCGCCATGATACCTATTGCATCATTGGGTCGAAACGTCAAACCTCCATAGAACATATCATCCCATATCGCGCGTACGTTAATATCAGAACTAAATGCAACGAGATCCGTGCGCAATAACAAGTTCCCTTCTAAATCCAATTCGTCGATGTCAAATGCTTTATCCATTCGGTAACCACCCATCGCGTAGTAATGACGCGCCGTGTTGAAGTTGAGTTGCGACAACTCCATAGCCGGAAGGTGAGTGGAAGACAAACCAGCATACCAACCGTTCATATCCAGGTAATAAACGCCAAAATTGGCGTCAAAATTTGTTTCGTTAATTGCCGGCGGAAGCGATTGATCCTGCATGTTGTTATCAGGTGTTACCCAATTCGGACTCATGCCGTAACTGACGAGTCCCAAACCGAGTCCAATACCCAGTGAACCCGTTTCCATTGGCAGGTGATACGAATAATTTAGAGTAACGTTGTTTTGTCGCGCAAACCCAATCGCATCGTGGTAAAAAGAAATACCTGCTGCACTCGGGAAATACTGAGAAAGATTAGCTTCAGCATTGGCGAGGACTGAATTGGGAGCTCCGTTGAATTTGTCCCATTGATTGCGATAAATCATCGTTCCGCAGGCCTTAGCTTTCATCCCCATTCCTGTAGCGCCAGGATTAATACTCATTTTATCGAAAATAAAATGTGTCAGAAGCTTGTTTTGCTGAGCGTATGATGAGGCTGAGCAAATTAGTAAAGCGCTGAAAACCAGTAAATAATTTTTCATATATGCAACTAATTTCATTTAATGTTTACCTTCAAAACCGAGTTCACGGTCTTCATCAGGCGACTAAAATAGTTAAAAAAATGAAAAAATGAAACAAATTTTAGGTGAAATGTGGGTTTTCAACAAAAATTGGGGTGCATGTGGAAAATTAAGTGGTGCAGCTCGGATTAACTGAGTTTTTGGTAAGTCTTCCACCATAAATCGGGAATTTCACCGCGCATCGCTTCCTGGTAGTCTTGATAAGTGCAAGGTACACTCTGATGGCGCAGAAAACGGCTGTTAGTGCTTCCCGGGTAGGGCACTTCCATCCACCAACGTCCCGATTTGTTGCTTTTACTAAAGACAATTTCTTCGTTCAGCTCGTCTAAGTGAACGCGGAATTTTTTGTACGATTTTTTACTACCAATAGGAAAGTCGCCTTTGCGCTGTTCGTAACCTTCTATAAAGTACCATACAATTTGAGCGAGAAGTTTGTTGGTCATGCTGGCTTCGGCATTGTGTGACAAATTAAACAGACCAAAACTCGTGAGTTTATCGCTTATACCCGCATACCGCATGAGGTTGCAAATTTCAAAAGCACTAAAACCATTCGGCTCATCATAATAGCCGGAGTCCATTGCCGATGTTGAAATACTGGCCAAATCCAGACTTAAAATATCGGTGTTGCGCATCGTGGGTTCGGCAATTTTTAAATCGCTTTTTAATTGACCCAGCCCATGTACGTCGAAGTAAAGTTCTTCAAATAGTTCAAGGGTTTTTGGCGAATTGTAATGTCGCTGCATGCCTAAATTGGCGTAGTTGAACAAAAAACAGGGCTTTCGAAGGAGAATAGGCTGTAACCAATTGTCGCTGTGCACTGCTTTTTCTTCGGGATTCATGTCCAGGCAGTGATCAATAGTCGTTAAATTGACGAATTGCTCCAGTCCTTCGTAAGCCTCATACAAAGCCGTAGTCAACTGTTGTCCGCCACCAATGACGACGGGAATAATGTTGTTTTTAATAAGCTCTTCATTCACCGATTTGACAGCGTGGAAAGTGTCCTTAATATTTTCACCGGGTTGTATGGCGCCGAGATCATACAGCGATGCTTTCCATGAACTCCCCTTAAACATGGAGTAGAGTGTCGTTCGGAAGGTGTCGTCGGGTTGCTGACCTCCACTGTCGCGCGTTTCCGGAACGAAATAGATTGCGATGCCTTTCGCATCTAGAGAAGGAAACCCAGATGCTGAATGAATTTGAAAAGTGTTCCCTAAACGAAGGGGGTTATCCATTTTCGGATCGTCTACGGGTTGGAAGAACAGCGAAATATCTTTCATCATACAATCGTGTTATAAAATGACTTTATATCTAAAGTGTACAGCATTCCGACACATCAAGGTTGTTATCCGATTACTTTTTCGTTTTGGTCTTTTTCTTTTTCGCTGGCTTCTTTTTACGCGTTCGTTTTGGTTGGTTCTCAGCTATTTCCATACATTCTTTATAGGAAAGTTCTTCAGGCTCAACATCTTTGGGGAGCTTGTAGTTTTTCTTACCAATCTTTAAATATGGCCCCCATCGCCCGTGCAAGAGTCGCATGTCTTCATTCTCTTCGAAGGTCTTGATGAGCTTTTTCTTGTCTTCTTCGCGTTTTTCTTTGATTAATTCTATCGCTTTTTCGAGTTCGATCTCCATTGGATCATCTTCTTTCAGCGAGACAAACTTACCATCGTGCTGCACGTAGGGTCCGAATCGACCGATATTTGCTTTGACCACTTTGTCTTCAAATTCACCGAGTTCGCGCGGAAGTTTAAATAGATCAAGTGCTTCTTCAAATGTGATGGTCTCTATGGATTGATTCGATCGTAAACTTGAAAAACGCGGTGACTTTTCAGCGTCACTATCGCCAATTTGTGCCATCGGTCCATATCGTCCAATACGCACGATTACTTTTTCACCTGTTTTGGGATGTTCGCCGAGGTACCGTTCACCTGATGCGCGGTCAGAATGTTCCAGTGTTTCTTCGACGTTTTCATGAAAAGGATCGTAAAACTTCTGAATCATGTCCGTCCATTCCTTTAATCCCTGAGCGATTTCGTCAAATTGCTGTTCAACTTCGGCGGTGAAATTGTAATCCATAATTTCTCCGAAATGTTCGATCAGGAAATCGGTTACAACCATCCCAATATCAGTAGGACTCAATTTGTTCCGATCGCGCCCCGTAATTTCGGTCGCTTCTTCCTGTTCAATATTTCCACCTTTTAATGTATAAATGGTGTAAGAGCGCTCGGTTCCCTCGTGTTCTTTCTTTTCGACATATCCGCGCTTCTGAATCGTTGAAATCGTCGGTGCATAAGTAGAGGGACGACCAATGCCGAGTTCTTCCAGTTTCTTGACGAGCGAAGCTTCTACGTAGCGCGGTGCTGGTCGCGTAAACCGTTCTTTTGCCATGATTTCTTCGGCATTTGCCGCCTGATCAACTTTTACTTCAGGCAACAATCCGTCTACAGGGTGATCCTGATCTTCTTCATCGAGACTCGAATCGAAGTAGACTTTGAGGAAACCGTCGAACTTGACTACCTCGCCTTTCGCAACGAATAAGTCGTCTACAGAAGGTGCACCGATTTTTATTGTCGTGCGCTCCAATTTCGCCTGACTCATTTGCGAGGCGATGGAACGTTTCCAGATCAAGTCGTAGAGGCGCGATTCGTCGTGTCCCATATTAACCTCGTGCAGGTCAAAGTTAGTAGGACGAATGGCCTCGTGCGCTTCCTGAGCTCCTGCAGATTTTCCTTTATATCGTTTTGGATTGCTGTAGTCGTTGCCATAACTCTTTACGATCGCATCTTTGGCACCGTCAATCGCCGTTTCTGATAAATTAACACTGTCGGTACGCAT
>JBNJEH010000016.1:0-49180 GCA_051745635.1 Bacteroidota bacterium | reverse complement strand
ATTTACCAATTCAAATCGTCACGCAAAGAAAAGTTTCGGAAAGTCATGGTAATTAAGGCGTTTAGAGAATTGAAATTGATTTTCTTCGCCCACTAATGTTATCAAGCCGAATTTTTCGACTCAAGTGGTTCAATAGATAGAAAATAAGGCCTCATCATCAATCGAACACTGCAAGACTAAAAAAAAAAAAAAACGGCTCACCAAGTTTTCTCAATTTATTCTTTAGAATTCCAATTTTTTAACTTTTTTTGTACGAATTCTGTTAATCGAAAATATGCACTACTTTTCCCTGAAAAGGGTTTGTATTCTTTACCTCATTTTCAACTTCGACAAAACGTGCAATCTTCCTACCCACTAACGCTGGCAGTTATTGCTAAATAAGGAATTCCGAGCTGAGCACATATTGGATCAAGATCAAAAGTTGGGGACTAAGCATGAATTTAGAAGTAATAATTCAACATTTGTGATTTTTCTTTTTGACCTTCTTTACTTTTTTTCATTACCAAAAAAAGTAAAACAAAAAAGTCTAGCGCCTGGAAACTCTCCGACCCACTTTACCTTCAACTTCGAAAATGATTAAAACTCACTCCCGCTGGTCGCTCAAACACCTAATCATTTTTGCGAAGTTTTCAGGTAGTGGGTACCCCGAACTGATTTTCCGATGCGCATCCTCAACCTATAACCATTCAGTAAGTACAACCATTCTTATTTCCTATTTATAACATCGTAAAAAAAAGTTAGTTCTTAGGTTCGGACATTTTCCAGCGTCGGGTCGTTCATCCCCGATAGCTGTGCTCATCGGGATTTGCGAAACAAAACAATCTAGTACGAACTGAAATGTATACTGCTAAACTCCATGATCTAAATCGGTAATTCCTTTCAAATAGTTTTAACTCTTATCGTTCTTCTCAACTTTTGAGACTGATCCCTCATGTTTCCAACGCCACAACCATCCATGGCAAAATTGCAGTGCAAATAAAAAGTACACTTTCTTCCAACCTTTTATAACTTCCAAACGTTTATGAGGTAACTTTCTGGTTGGTTTATGATTGGTTTAAAGCAGAACGGTTACATTTTTAAATGTAGCCGTTTTGTTTTTTTTTGGTAGATTTTGGGTTTTACCACGAATTTAGTGGGTAAGGACGGCGTAAAAGCATTCAAAATATCCTCTGAGCGGCTTTTTGTCACGGTTTTTGTCCTTCGACATTTTTCAAATAATTAAATTTGAAAGCTCAGGAACCACAAAAACACGCGCCAAAAGGTGTTGCTTCATAATCTTCTATAGCCGCGGGTTGAAACCCACGGCTATAGACCCACGGCTATAGACCCGTGGCTATAGATAGGTGCTTTTCATAATTGTCCTTCCCTATGATATAATTATCCGTTTTATACTACCTATTAAATTCTTGGTAGCACAGAAAAACTTTACTCGCGAATAAATCCCGAATGGAGATCCTTTCGGAACCAATCATCCACTATGAAAAAATGGTTCGCACTACCGAAACAGTATTTCCATTATTTCTTTCTAAAAAAGACCCGTACCGGCACTCCTTCAAAATCAAAATGTTCGCGCAATTTATTTTCGAGAAACCGCTTGTAATTGTCGCGGATATACTGCGGTAGATTACAAAAAAATGCAAAAGCCGGAGCGTGTGTCGGCAACTGTGAAACAAACTTGATATTGATAAACTTCCCTTTTATCGAGGGTGGCGGATTGTGTTCGATCTCTTTTAACATGACCTCATTCAATACAGATGTCTGTATTTTTTTAATACGATTTTCATACACCTGCATGGCAGCTTTGAGCGCTTTGTGAATGCGTTGCTTGTGCATGGCGGAAGCAAAAATAATCGGAACATCATTAAACGGTGACAGTTGACGCTTAATTTTGAGTTCCATTTCGCGGGTTGTCATGTGGTTTTTTTCAACTAAATCCCACTTGTTCACGAGTACGACCACCCCTTTGTGATTCTTCTCACACATGTAATAAATGTTGAGGTCCTGCTTCTGGATCCCTTCCGTCGCATCGACCAAAAAGATACAAACATCAGCACTTTCGATCGTGCGCACAGAACGCAACACCGAATAGTATTCGATATCCTCGTGCACCTTTGCTTTTTTTCGTATTCCGGCGGTATCAATTAAAAGAAAATCAAATCCAAAGGCATTGTATCGCGTATTCACTGAATCCCTGGTCGTTCCTGAAATGGGTGTAACGATGTTGCGTTCCTTACCGATCAATGCATTGGCCAGAGAAGATTTACCTACATTTGGTTTCCCAACAATGGCAAAACGCGGTAATTCTTCGTCTTCTTCGGCGTCATCCCGTTCAAAATTATCCACGATGGCATCGAGCAAATCTCCCGTTCCGGAACCGTTCGTGGCCGAAAGGTCGAACACATCTCCAACACCCATCGCCCAGAATTCCGAAGACATTCCGATCAATTTGCTATTGTCAACCTTATTAGCGGCAATGTAAACATCTTTATTTGTCTGTCGCAACAATTCTGCTACGCGTTCGTCCAAATCCGTAATGCCCGTTTGAACATCGACCATAAATATGATCGCATTGGCTTCTTCTACTGCAATTTCCACTTGCTTTCGGATCGCGCTCTCAAACACGTCATCCGATCCTTTCACGTAGCCGCCGGTATCGATGACAGAAAATTCCTGTCCATTCCATAAACCTTTACCATAGATGCGGTCGCGCGTCACTCCGGACTGCCCTTCAACAATTGAATGTCTCGATTCTGTCAGGCGATTAAACAGTGTAGATTTGCCGACATTCGGTCGTCCTACAATAGCAATTATATTCCCCATAGCTTAGTAGCCGTATTTTTTTAATTTCTTTTCATTATCGCGCCAGTTCTTGTCGACTTTGACAAATGTTTCGAGAAAAACTTTTTTTCCCAGAAACTTCTGGATATCGATGCGGCTGTCCCGTCCAATATATTTTAACTGTCTTCCTTTGGCACCGATAATTATTCCTTTTTGCGAATCTCTTTCGACGATGATCACGGCCCGTATGCGAATGAGATCAGGTTCTTCAACAAAATCGGTCACCTCCACTTCACAAGCGTAAGGCACTTCCTTTTTGAGGTTTAAAAATATTTTTTCACGAATGATTTCGGCAACAAAAAATCGCACGGGTCGGTCAGAAACACTCTCTTTATCGAAATATGCAGGAGCCTCGGGCAATTGTTCCAGAATTAATTCCAGAATAGGCGCTATATTAAAGTTGTGTTTTGCAGAAACGGGAAGTACCTGTGCATTGGGCAGTGTCTTTTGCCAATGCTCCAGGCGTTCAGCCACTTCATCTTGTTGCTTGAGATCGATTTTATTGACCAGGCAAATAACGGGAATATTTAGCTGTTGAATGCGCTCCAGCGTTTTTTCGTGATTAACCGTTCGTTCAAAGACATCTGTTATAAAGAGTAATACATCGGCATCTTTCAGCGCCGTTTCGACATAAGACATCATCGCATCGTGCAATTCGTAGGACGCCTCGAGTACCCCCGGCGTATCCGAAAACACGATTTGATAATCTTCTTCGTTAAGGATGCCGTGAATACGATGGCGCGTGGTTTGTGCCTTCGACGTCACAATCGACAATTTCTCCCCCAACAGCTGATTCATCAAGGTCGATTTCCCCACATTGGGGCTTCCCACAATATTCACAAAACCCGATTTATGGGTACTTTTTTCACTCATCTTCGTCAATTCTCGACTACAAAGTTACACAATCTATAAACAAAAAGAGGCCATCTATTGAATAGACAGCCTCTCACAACGTCTTGGGAAGAAATTATTTCTTCTCGTCGTCTTTTTTATCGTCTTCCTTCTCAGGAGTTGATTTTTTTGTTTTTGGAGCTTCCTTTTTTGCTTTAGGAGCCGCTTTCTTCTCTGCTTTTTTAGCATCGGCGTCCTCCGCTTTTTTGGGTTCCTCCTTTTTAGGAGCCTTTTTCGCCTCTCCTTTTGGCGCGTCTTCCTTAGCTTTGGCTTTTGGAGCCTCCTCTTTATTCGCTTCGCCCTTTGGCGTATCCGCCTTTGACTTTGCTTCTTTCGCATCGTCAGTCGACTCTTCAGACTGCTTTTCTCCAGCTTTCTCCGGTGACTTTTTTGCTTTAGAACCACCACCGCGACGCGAACGTCTCGTTTTCTTCTCTTTCGGTTCTTTCGTCATCAATTCGTTGAAATCCACCAACTCGATCATACACATTTCTGCGTTATCTCCGAGGCGATTTCCAAGGCGAATAATTCGCGTGTAACCTCCCGGCCGTTCACCAATTTTCGGAGCAACTTCGCGGAACAATTCCGTTACCGCATCTTTACTCTGCAAATAGCGAAAAACGATCCGTCGAGAGTGTGTGGAATCCGTTTTTGATTTCGTCAAAAGCGGTTCAATATATACGCGTAGAGCCTTCGCTTTAGCAACTGTCGTTTCAATGCGCTTGTGCTCAATAAGAGAACATGCCATATTGGACAACATCGCTTTACGGTGCGCCGACTTTCTACTCAAATGATTAAATTTCTTTCCGTGTCTCATTTTAATAGCTTAATTCAATTTCTACTCTTTGTCTAATTTATACTTAGACACATTCATTCCAAAAGACAGTCCTTTTGATTCTACGAGATCCTCGAGCTCTGTCAACGATTTCTTACCGAAGTTTCTGAACTTCAACAAGTCGTTCTTATTGTAAGAGACGAGGTCACCCAGTGTTTCCACATCTGCTGCCTTCAAACAATTCAATGCGCGCACTGAAAGGTCTAAATCGACCAATTTCGTCTTCAACAGCTGACGCATGTGCAGTGACGTTTCATCAAATTCTTCCGTTTCCGATTTGATCTCACTGTCGAGCGTAATGCGCTCATCGGAGAACAACATGAAGTGGTGAATTAAAATCTTCGCCGCTTCCTGCAGCGCATCTTTCGGATGAATTGAGCCATCTGTCTTGATATCGAAGATCAACTTCTCGTAATCTGTTTTCTGCTCCACGCGGAAATTTTCCACTGCATATTTTACGTTCTTAATCGGCGTAAAAATGGAATCGATAAAAATCGTTCCGAATGGTGCTCCTCCGGTTTTGTTTTCTTCTGCAGAGACATACCCGCGACCTTTAATGATCTTGAGCTCGATATCGAGTTTTACAGAAGGTTCCATATTGCAAAGCACGAGGTCAGGGTTCAGTACCTGAAAAGCAGAAGTAAATTTACCGATGTCTCCAGCAGTAAAAGTTTCCTGTCCGCCGATCGAAATAACCACCGTTTCCTCGTCCTGATCCTCAATCTGTTGCTTAAAGCGAACTTGTTTCAGGTTCAGAACGATTTCAGTGACATCTTCCACTACCCCTTTGATTGTAGAAAACTCATGTTCAACTCCTTCGATTCGGATAGACGAAATTGCAAAACCCTCCAGTGAGGAAAGTAATATACGTCTTAAAGCGTTACCTACGGTAATACCATAACCTGGCTCCAACGGACGAAACTCGAATTGACCTTCGTGCTCATTGGACTCAATCATGATCACCTTATCCGGCTTTTGAAAATCTAATATAGCCATGTTAATTCGTTATTTTTATTTAGAATATAATTCGACGATTAGCTGTTCCTTGATGTTTTCAGGAATCATTTCGCGCGTCGGTTCACTCATGATGGTACCTGTCATTTTCGCAGGATCCCAATCTAACCAATCGTATTTCTTCGAACTAGCGGCCAACGAGTTGGTGATCGCTTCTAATGATTTTGACTTTTCACGCACTCCCACAACATCGCCTACGCGCAAAGTATAAGATGGGATATTCACCAATTTACCGTTCACTGTAATGTGTTTATGTGTAACGAATTGGCGAGCTGCACGTCTAGTCGGACCTATTCCCAAACGGAATACGGTGTTGTCTAAACGCGATTCACATAAGACGAGTAAGTTCTCACCTGTGATCCCCTTGAGTGCAGATGCTCTTTTAAAGAGGTTAGAGAACTGACGCTCTAAAATTCCGTAAGTATGCTTTGCTTTTTGCTTTTCAGCCAATTGCACAGCGTATTCCGACTGTTTTCCTCTTCTTTTGTTCGGACCGTGTTGTCCTGGTCCGTAACTGCGGCGCTCTAACGCTTTGTCCGGACCGAAAATTGGTTCTCTAAATCGCCGTGCGATTTTTGATTTTGGACCTCTGTATCTTGCCATTCTATTTATTTATTATGAGGCACTGGGAATTAAGGCATCCTCCTTCGCCAGCGTGATTCCTCGGGTTTGAATTAATTATACTCTTCTTCTTTTTGGTGGGCGACAACCATTGTGTGGTAGTGGAGTAACGTCAATGATTTCCGTTACTTCAATACCTGAGTTGTGGATGGAACGGATAGCTGACTCTCGGCCAGACCCTGGACCTTTCACAAATACTTTTACGCGACGTAGTCCGAAGTCATGCGCTTCTCTGGCACACTCTTCTGCCGCAACTTGTGCAGCATAAGGGGTGTTTTTCTTAGATCCTTTAAAGCCCATTTTACCAGCAGAAGACCAGGATATTACCTGTCCCTGAGCATTGGTTAAAGATACGATGATGTTATTGAAGGTAGCTTGAATATGCGCTTCGCCAACTGCATCTACTTTAACATTTTTCTTCTTCTTCTTTTGATTTGTTTTTGCCATTTCTCAACAATTATTTAGTTGCCTTCTTCTTGTTGGCAACAGTTTTTCTTTTACCTTTTCTCGTTCTCGAGTTGTTCTTCGTGCGCTGACCTCTCAACGGCAATCCAGCTCTGTGACGAACTCCACGGTAACATCCAATGTCCATCAATCGTTTGATGTTCATTTGCACTTCAGAACGCAATGCACCTTCGACTTTAATCTCTTCAAGTGCCTTGCGGATTTCTCCTACTTGTTCGTCCGACCAATCATCGACTTTGATATTCTCGTCGACTTTACTCGCCTCGAGGATCTGTTTCGCCCGACTGTGTCCGATACCGTAGATGTATGTCAAACCGACAACACCTCTCTTGTTTTTTGGTAAATCTATACCTGCAATTCTCGCCATAATTTCAAACTAATTTCTAACCCTGACGTTGTTTCATCTTCGGGTTCTTCTTGTTTATAACGTAAACTCTTCCTTTTCTTTTTACAATTTTGCAATCCTCTGATCGCTTTTTGACTGAAGCTCTAACTTTCATATCATTTTCTTTTTTGCTGGACTTACGCCCTTATTTATATCTAAATGAAATTCTCCCTTTGGTTAAATCATAAGGAGACATCTCCACTTTAACGCGGTCTCCTGGTAAAATCTTAATATAATACATGCGCATCTTACCAGAGATATGTGCGGTAATCACGTGACCGTTCTCCAATTCCACGCGAAACATCGCGTTGGATAGTGCCTCGAGTATTGTACCGTCTTGTTCTATTGGTGCTTGTTTCGCCATATCTATTTCAATTTTACATTCCAGATAATTCTCCCTGCGATCGTCGTCCACGAATTTTCGTTCCTTCCATCAAACCATCGTAGTGACGGTTTAACAAATACGACTCAATTTGTTGCAACGTATCCAATACGACACCTACCATAATCAGTAGTGATGTCCCACCAAAGAATAGTGCAAATCCGTCACCGACTCCAAACTGAACAGCTATTGCGGGTAAAATTGCAATAACCGCCAGGAATACCGAACCGGGTAACGTAATCTTAGAGACCAATGTATCAATGAAGTTCGCCGTTTCATCACCCGGACGTACACCAGGGATAAAACCACCGTTACGCTTCATATCATCGGCCATTTTCTTGGGATTGATCATGATCGCCGTATAGAAATACGTAAATACAATAATCAAAAATGCCAGTACTAAGTTGTACCAAAGACCGAATATTCCGAATTGCTGTTCGGCAAACATTACTGGTACCGTCATAATCGCCTGAGCAAAGATGATCGGCATCACTCCAGAAGCATTTACTTTAATCGGCAAATAAGAACGTGCTCCCTGTGCTGTTGAGGAGGCTCCGCGCGCTCCTGCCACGCGTTTGGCGTAGTTCATGGGAACTTTCCGCACGCCCTGCACGACCAGCACCGTCACCATCACAATGAGCACAAAGACAACCACTTCGAGAATCACAATGAGCATCGAGTTAGAAACTGTCTCTGCGACAAACGATTGTGGCAAACGTGCAATAATACCCACAGTAATTAATAAAGAGATACCATTCCCGACACCTTTATCGGTAATCCTTTCACCCAGCCAAACTGCAAACATGGCACCAGCTACTAGCACCAAAACCGATTGGGTCCACCACAATGGTGAATTCATAAATTCAGCAGGAATCGCATTCTTACCCGCAACATACAACGATAAATAACCCGGTGCCTGAACAGCACAGATAATGATCGTCAGAATACGCGTGTAATTGTTGATGCGTTTTCTACCACTTTCACCTTCCTGTTGCATCTTTTGAACGGCCGGAACAGCCATTCCCATCAACTGCATGATAATCGAAGCAGAGATGTAGGGCATAATACCGAGCGCCAAAAAGGATGCATTCGTAAATCCACCACCGGAAAGCAATCCAAGTAATCCTTCGATTGTTCCAGCATCAGCACTTTCAGCGCCTAACTTGGCACTGTCCACGCCAGGTAGTACGATGAAGGATCCTATTCGGAAAACGAGAATAAGGGACAAGGTCACCATCAACCTTTTCCGGAGTTCCTCTACTTTCCAAATATTTTTAAAGTTCTCTATCAGTTTCTTCATTGGGGTAAAATAGTTTGCAAAGTTAATTAGATTTCTGTACAATCACCACCTTTTGCTTCAATTCCCGCTTTTGCGGAAGCAGAAAAGCGATGAGCCTTCACGTTAATCTTTGCATTCAATTCTCCTCTACCGAGGATTTTTACTTGTTCTCTGTTTCCTAGCAAACCGTTCTCGCGCAGTACTTCAGGATTGATTTCCGAAACACTTTTACGATCGATTAATTCCTGAATCACGTCGAGATTAACCGCCTTGTATTCTTTGCGGTTGATGTTGTTAAAACCGTATTTAGGAACGCGTCGCTGGAGGGGCATCTGACCACCTTCAAAACCGATCTTTTTGCTGTATCCAGATCTCGATTTAGCACCATTGTGTCCCCGTGTTGCAGTTCCACCGTAGCCCGATCCTTCACCGCGACCGATTCGTCGCTGACGCTTTACCGATCCTTTTGCTGGAGTTAAATTATTTAAGCTCATTACTTTCTAATTTTATTGGATTAGTCAACTAGTTCAACCATGTGTTGAACTTTCGCGATCATACCGCGAATTTGAGGAGTATCCTCTTTTTCTACGATATGGTTCATTTTTCTCAGTCCTAATGCTTTCACCGTATCTTTTTGACGTTTGGGACGGTTAATTGCACTTCTAACTTGCTTGATTTTAATTGTAGCCATTTTCTACTATTTATTAACCGTTAAACACCTTTTCTATTGACACGCCGCGCTGTTTTGAAACAGCTACTGCATCGCGCATTTGAGATAATGCATCAACTGTCGCTTTAACCACGTTGTGCGAATTGGATGATCCCTGAGATTTTGCCAATACGTTATGTATTCCCACACTTTCCAGTACTGCACGCATCGCACCACCGGCGATAACACCAGTACCATTAGATGCCGGTTTAAGGAGCACTCGCGCTCCGCCGTACTTTCCTTTTTGAAGGTGCGGTACCGTATCGTTAATAATTGGGACGCGGATCAAATTCTTTTTAGCATCGTCAATTCCTTTTGAAATTGCCTCCGTTACTTCATTCGCTTTTCCAAGTCCGTGACCGACGATCCCATTTTCATCACCAACAACAACGATTGCTGAGAAGCTAAATGTACGACCACCCTTTGTTACCTTGGTTACTCTGTTTATACCGACTAACTTATCGACTAACTCTAAGTCACCCGGTTTAACTCGATTGTTTACTTTTGCTGCCATTTTTTAAAATTTTAGTCCTCCTTCTCTTGCTGCATCAGCAAGTGATTTAACTCTTCCATGGTATAAATAACCATTGCGATCAAACTTCACATTCTCGATACCTGCCTTCGTTGCTTTTTCAGCAATAGCTTTACCAACTACTACTGCTTGTTCAACCTTCGGCAGCCCTTCACAATCTTTCATTCCTTGTGAAGAGGCAGATGTAAGCGTTTCACCTTTCAGGTCATTGATAATTTGCGCATAGATTTGCTTGTTACTTCTATACACTGTCAACCTTGGAAGTTCTGCCGTACCCGTCAAATTTTTGCGGATACCTCTTTTAATTTTAGCTCTTCTTGCTACTTTACTAAATGCCATGATCTTCTAATTATTAAGGTTATTTACCTGCGGCTTTACCAGCTTTTCTTCTTATTTGTTCACCCTGGAATCGGATTCCTTTTCCTTTGTATGGTTCAGGTTTACGGAAGGAACGAATTTTGGCAGCTACTTGTCCCAACAGTTGTTTATCGTGAGATTCCAATGTAACAACTGGCGCCTTACCTTTCGCGGTTTCAGCAGATACCTTAATTTCCTCTGGAAGTTCAAAAACAATAGGGTGTGAGTGACCAACAGAAAGCGTCAACACCTGACCTTTCACATCGGCGCGAAAACCAACTCCTATAATTTCCAGTACTTTCTTATACCCTTCCGATACACCTTCAATCATATTCAAAACCAACGCTCTGTAAAGACCGTGTTTTGCTTTATGAACGGGCGCTTCCGATGCGCGGTGGAAAGTCAATACATCGTCATTCTTTTCCACTGTGATACCGTCACCTAGTTGTTCAGTAGATTCTCCTTTCGGTCCTTTCACAGTAATGACATTGTCATTCACTTTCACTTCTACACCACTCGGGATGCTTATTGGGGATTTACCTATCCTTGACATTTCTAAATAATCCTTTAAATAATTAATAAACGTAGCACAAGACTTCTCCGCCGATTTTCTGGGTACGTGCTTCTTTATCGGACACAACACCTTTTGAAGTAGATATTATGGCGATACCCAAGCCGTTCAGAACGCGGGGTAAATCTTTTGCATTACTATACTTTCTCAACCCTGGTGAAGAGATACGCTGCAATCTTGTAATTGCCGGCGTCTTCGTTGACGGGTTATATTTGAGTGCAATCTTGATGACTCCCTGCTTGTCGTCTTCAATGACTTTATAGTTACTGATGTATCCTTTATCAAAAAGGATTTTCGTCATTGCAGCCTTCGTTTTCGAAGCGGGGATCTCAACTACTTTCTTACGTGCACTACTCGCATTTCTTACGCGAGTTAAAAAATCTGCTATAGGATCTGTATTCATATCTTTCCTAACTATAGATTACCAACTTGATTTTTTGATTCCTGGTATTTTACCAGAAAGTGCCATTTCCCGAAACATCACACGTGATATTCCGAACTGGCGCATATATCCTTTCGGACGCCCCGTCAAACTGCAACGATTGTGCATGCGCACTTTCGATGAATTCTTCGGTAATTTCTGAAGCGCCTCCCAGTCTCCTTCTTCTTTCAACGCTTTGCGTTTTTCAGCGTATTTGTCAACCAGTGCAGCTCTTTTTCGCTCGCGCGCTTTCATTGATTCTTTAGCCATATCTTCTTATTTTTTTGTGAATGGGAAATCAAAACCGTCCAACAGTGCTTTCGCTTCTTCGTCGTTGGGTGCAGATGTAACGATTGTAATATCCATACCTAAGATTTTATTTACTTTATCGATGTCGATTTCAGGGAAAATGATGTGTTCTTTCACTCCCATATTGAAGTTTCCGCGACCATCAAAACCTCTTGCGGGAACGCCTTTAAAATCGCGCGTTCTCGGCAGTGCTACAGAGATCAAACGATCCAGGAACTCATACATGCGCTCTCCGCGCAATGTCACTTTCGTTCCAATCGGCATACCTTTACGCAATTTAAAGTTGGAAACGTCCTTTTTAGAGACCGTTGCCACAGGTTTTTGACCAGCAATAGCCGTTAAATCTTCGATAGCGTTATCAATAATTTTCTTATCCGCTACTGCCTCGCCGAGTCCCTGAGAGATCACGATCTTCTCAATTCGCGGAACACGCATGTTAGATTTGAAACCGAACTTCTTCGTCAAAGCGGGAATAACATCCGCTTTATATTTTTCTCTAAGTCTTGGTGTATAACTCATCACTTAATATCTTCTCCTGTTTTCTTAGCGTAACGAATTAGCTTTCCATCCTTGTTGCGACGACGTCCAACGCGCGTTGGTTCTCCATTTGCTACAAGCATGAGGTTGGAAATGTGAAGACCCGCTTCTTTCTCCACAATACCACCTTGGGGGTTCGCAGCGTCTGGTTTCGTGTGGCGTTTTACCACATTAACACCTTCCACAGCTGCGCGTGCTTTACCTTTATCGATTGAAAGTACCTTACCTTCCTGACCGCGATGTTCACCGCTCAAAACTTTTACGGTATCGCCTACTTTAATGTGTAATTTCTTTTGCATGACTTTACGATTTTAAAGTACTTCAGGAGCCAATGAAACAATCTTCATGTAATTGTTCTCGCGCAGCTCTCGAGCTACTGGTCCGAAAATACGAGTTCCTCTCATTTCATCCGTTGGGTTCAATAGAACCACGGCATTATCATCAAAACGAATGTAAGAACCGTCTGCACGACGAATCTCTTTTTTCGTTCTTACTACCACAGCCTTGGCGATTTGTCCTTTTTTGACACCACCAGAGGGCATTGCGCTCTTGACAGAGACCACTATTTTGTCGCCAATAGAAGCGTAACGTCGTTTTGTGCCACCGAGTACACGGATACACGCCACTTCCTTCGCGCCACTATTGTCGGCCACTGCAAGTCTTGATTCTTGTTGTATCATTTTCTAATGATTATTTAGCTCTTTCTACAATTTCTACTAATCTCCAGTTCTTTGATTTACTCAAAGGACGGCACTCACGAATTCGAACTGTATCTCCTTGATTACAGTCATTTTTTTCATCGTGGGCGACAAATTTAGCAGTTTTTTTTATGAACTTACCATACTTTTGGTGTTTTACTTTACGTTCTACTGCGATAACAATGGATTTATCCATTTTATCACTCGTAACTACACCAGTTCGCTCTTTTCTTAATTGTTGCTTTTCCATTTCAAGCCAATTTCTAAGTTAGCAGTTAAGACTGCTTGTTTCTTTTAGTCAATTCCGTGTTCAATCTAGCGATTGTCTTTCTGAGTGATCGAATTTGCAATGGATTCTCCAATGGAGAAACTTTGTGCGTCAGCACCATTTGATCCATTTTTTCTGTCGACTCATCAAGACGATCTTTGAGATCTTCTAACGATAATTGAACGATTTCTTCTTGTTTCATTTCCTTTCTTATTTACCGGGGATCACATAATCGTATCTCACGACGAATTTACATTTAACGGGTAACTTCTGAGCAGCTAAGCGCATCGCTTCTTTTGCCGTCTCGTAAGCCACTCCATCCGCTTCAAATAAAACGCGTCCTGGTTTGACAACAGCAACCCAATGACTTGGAGCACCTTTACCTTTACCCATACGAACCTCTGCAGGTTTTGACGTAACGGGCTTGTCCGGAAATATACGAATCCAAACTTTACCTTCACGTTTCATGTACCGCGTTACTGCAATACGAGAAGCTTCAATCTGTCTGGCCGTAATCCAACCGGGCTCCAACGTTTTGAGACCGAAAGAACCAAAAGAGATTTTGCTACCTCTGTGAGCTATACCTCTATTTCGGCCTTTCTGCGCCTTTCTAAACTTTGTTTTCTTTGGTGATAACATCTTCAGTACTTTTTAAGTGTTCTACTTATTTTCTCTTTCTTCTAGCACCACCACGACGACCACCGCGTTTTTGAGATTCCAACTCAATATTTGGAGATAAGTCGCGCTTTCCAAAGACTTCACCTTTACAGATCCAGACTTTAATGCCGATTCGTCCGTAAGTCGTGTGTGCCTCTGACAATGCATAATCAATATCTGCACGGAATGTATGGAGAGGGGTTCTTCCGTCTTTGTACATTTCGGAACGCGCCATTTCGGCACCATTCAACCGTCCTGATATTTTTATTTTGATTCCTTCAGCACCCATGCGCATCGTAGAAGCTACAGCCATCTTAATTGCTCTACGAAACGAGATACGCGCTTCAAGCTGACGAGCAATACTATCCGCAACGAGGTGAGCGTCCAACTCGGGACGTTTAATCTCAAAGATGTTGATCTGGATTTCTTTATTCGTCAGTTTTTTCAGCTCTTCTTTGAGCTTATCAACTTCCTGGCCACCCTTACCAATAATCACTCCTGGTCGCGATGTATTGATTGTAACAGTAACCAACTTTAACGTTCTTTCAATGATAATTTTCGAGATACTTGCCCGCGACAAACGCGCATTCAAATATCGTCTGATTTTATCATCCTCTACAATTTTATCCGTGTAATCCGAACCCCCATACCAGTTGGAGTCCCAACCATGGATAAAACCGAGTCTATTTCCTATTGGATTAGTTTTTTGTCCCATTCTTTAGTTTTTTATTCCGTCCACGACAATGCGTACGTGGTTGGATCGTTTTCTGATTCTGTGCGCCCGCCCTTGCGGTGCAGGCTGAATACGCTTCAACATACCTGCCGGGGAAACTTCAATCGTCTTCACGATAAGCGTTTCGTCCTCCAGATCTTTATCCTCATTTTTGATTTCCCAGTTTGCGATAGCAGAACGCAATAGCGTCGCCAGGCTTTTAGAGGCATCCTTCGAATTATGTTGTAATATATTTAGCGCCTTATTCACCTCTACTCCGCGAATAAGATCTGCAACTAATCTCATTTTTCGTGGAGCAATGGGAGAATCTTTCAACGTTGCAAACGCAATCTGTTTATTCTCCTCTTTTCTCTGTTCGGCTCTTAATCTTTTTCTAGCACCCATGACACTGAAGTTTTAATTATCTTCTTTTATCTTTTCTATTACCAGCATGTCCACGGAAGTTTCGCGTCGGAGCGAATTCTCCCAATTTGTGCCCTACCATGTTTTCTGTTACGTAAACAGGGATAAATTTATTCCCGTTGTGTACAGCGATGGTAAATCCTACAAAGTCTGGCGTAATTGTCGAGGCACGCGACCACGTTTTAATTACACTTTTAGAGCCCGAGGACTGTGCTGTTTCTACTTTGTGCGACAGTTTGTAATGTACAAACGGTGGCTTTTTTAACGAACGACTCATATCCTATTTCTTTCTTTTCTCAATGATAAACTTATTCGAATATTTCTTCTGAGAACGCGTTTTGTAACCTTTTGCAGGCAATCCTTTACGCGAACGCGGGTGACCACCAGAGGCGCGACCTTCACCACCACCCATGGGGTGATCGATTGGGTTCATTACAACTCCTCTAACACGTGGTCGTCTTCCGAGCCATCTCGTTCTACCAGCTTTACCGGATATCACAAGACTGTGTTCCCCATTCGAAACTGCACCAATTGTCGCCAGACAGTTCGTTAGAATCATGCGTGTTTCTCCAGACGGCATTTTCACAATAGCGTACTTTCCATCACGGGCATTTAACTGCGCATACGTGCCGGCACCTCTTGCAATAACTCCACCTTTTCCGGGAGTCATTTCAATGTTGTGGATTACAGTACCCAACGGAATATCCGAAAGGAACATTGCATTTCCAACGCTTGGCGTTGCTTTCTTTCCAGATACAATCGTATCTCCAACTTTTAATCCCTCCGGAGCAATGATGTAACGCTTGTCACCGTCTTTGTAAAACAATAAAGCAATGCGAGCGGTACGATTCGGATCGTACTCGATTGCTTTTACTGTAGCAGGAACATCGTGCTTATCGCGCTTAAAATCGATAATCCGATATTTCTGCTTGTGACCACCACCTAAATAACGCATCGTCATCTTACCAGAATTATTACGACCACCGGACTTCTTTCTAGAAGCAATGAGCGCTTTTTCTGGGGTCGACTTCGTTATCTCGGAATAGTCACCGATGAGTTTGTGTCTTTGCCCTGGAGTGATAGGCTTTAATTTTTTAAGACCCATTTCTTTAAATTAATTAAACATTAGTAAACAAATCAATCGTTTCTCCTTCCGCAACGGAAACAATGGCTTTTTTGTAGCGCTTGTTCCGCTCCTCAACGATACCTCTATTCGTATATTTCGTAGAGGGTTTTCCACCGCCATAATTCATGGTACGCACTGAATCAACAGTTACGTTATACATGTTCTCGACGGCCTTTTTAATTTCTATCTTGTTCGCTCGGCGATCAACTACAAAGGTGAATCTGTTATTCTCTTCACTGTCGTGTGTAGCTTTCTCTGTTATGAGCGGTTTCTTAATAATTGCCTTCATCACCAATTAGTTTAAGATCTTTTCAATTACGTCGACTGCATCTTTTGCAATCACCACTTTTTTTGCATTCAACACATCGTATGTGTTTACGAGATCTGCTGCTACAACTTTCGTGTTTTTAAGGTTGCGAGCAGATTTGAGTACATTTGGATTCTCTTTGCCCAACACTAAAAGCGTTTTCTCATCAGTTAACTTCAAGTTATCCATGACTTCTTTAAACGCTTTCGTTTTTGGTGAATCAAAAGACAAACCATCAACGACGAGTATTCCTTCTTCTTTCGCTTTCAACGATAGCGCAGAACGTCTCGCCAATCGTTTCAATTTTGTATTCAATTTGAAACGGTAGTTGCGTGGACGTGGGCCAAATATACGACCTCCACCCCGGAAGATCGGACTTTTAATCGAACCCGCTCGCGCAGTTCCTGTACCTTTCTGTTTTTTGATCTTCTTTGTACTTCCCGTGATATCAGCACGCTCTTTCGATTTATGCGTACCTTGACGTTTATTGGCAAGGTGTTGTTTTACATCCAGGTAAATCGCATGATCATTCGGCTCAATTGCAAAGATTGAGTCTGAAAGAGTTACTTTGTTTGAAGTAGCTTTTCCTTTTGTATCCAATACTTTTGCTTCCATTACTTCTCAATTATTACTGTTGAACCTTTAGCTCCTGGTATAGAGCCTTTGACTACGAGGATATTCTTATCCGCCATTACTTTCAGCACTTTCAAGTTTTCAATGGTCACGTTGCTATTACCCGTTTGACCGGCCATGCGCATTCCCTTAAAAACTCGTGCAGGATCTGATGCCCCACCAATTGAACCAGGGGCTCTCATCCGATTGTGCTGACCGTGTGTTGATTCACCAACACCACCAAATCCGTGACGTTTTACAACACCCTGAAATCCTTTTCCTTTTGATTTCCCAGAGATGCTAACGAGTTCACCTTCAGCGAACAGATCAGTACCTACCTCTGCACCAGGTTTCAGCTCATCTTCAAATCCATTGAATTCTGCCAAATCACTCTTTGGAGCAACTTTAGCTTTCTTAAAATGACCTTTGAGCGCGTTTGGAGTGTTCTTTTCTTTACGATCTCCAAAGCCCAATTGAACAGCTTCGTAGCCATCCCGGTCTTCTGTTTTGACTTGTGTCACAACACAAGGACCAGCTTCTATCACTGTGCATGGTGTTGCCTTACCCTCGGCACTGTAGACGCTAGTCATTCCGACTTTTCTTCCTATTAATCCAGGCATTCTTTACTTAATTATAGATTAAACTTTTATTTCTACATCCACACCACTCGGTAACTCAAGACGCATGAGTGCATCTACTGTCTTCGAAGAGGAACTGTAAATATCCAGCAACCTCTTGTACGAACAGAGTTCGAATTGTTCACGCGCTTTTTTGTTTACGTGTGGCGATTTCAATACAGTATAAATTCTCTTGTGCGTGGGCAATGGAATGGGTCCACTTACCACAGCACCCGTCGTTTTAACTGTTTTAACAATCTTTTCAGCAGACTTATCTACTAAATTGTGATCGTATGACTTTAATTTTATTCTAATTTTTTGACTCATCGACTTCAATATTATGCGGAAACGTTTCCTTTTACTTTATCAATAATTTCTTCAGCGATATTCTTCGGACAAACATCGTAATGAGAGAACTCCATCGTTGATGTCGCACGTCCTGAAGATATTGTTCTAAGCTTAGTTACATATCCAAACATTTCAGAAAGTGGAACTGTCGCCCGAACGACTTTTGCACCAGAACGGTCATCCATTCCCTGCATCTGTCCTCGTCGTCTGTTCAAATCAGCAACGATATCACCCATATTCTCCTCCGGCGTAACAACCTCCAATTTCATCACGGGTTCGAGTAGTTCGGGCTTTGTTTTTGGAATCGCATTGCGATATGCCATTTTCGCAGCCACCTCAAATGATAGTGAATCAGAATCCACGGGGTGGAACGAGCCATCATTTAACTCGACAATCATTGAATCCATCGGGTATCCGGCAAGAACACCATTCTTCATAGCATCTTCAAATCCTTTCTGAACAGACGGAATGTATTCCTTCGGTACGTTACCTCCTTTGATGTTGTTGATGAACTCCAGTCCTTCTTTTTCTTCATCCTCTTGTGGACGAATTTTTACAACGATGTCGGCAAACTTACCGCGACCACCAGATTGCTTTTTATACGTCTCTCTGTGATCGATTTCAGCTGTGATCTGCTCTTTGTAGGAAACTTGTGGCTCACCCTCGTTCACTTCCACTTTAAACTCACGTTTCAAGCGGTCGATCAATACCTCGAGGTGCAGCTCACCCATTCCGGAGATCACTGTCTGACCAGAATCTTCATTGGTAGATATCTGGAACGTTGGATCCTCCTCAGAAAGCTTGTTCAAACCGACAGAAAGCTTGTCCATATCTGCCTTCGTTCTCGGTTCAATCGCAATACCGATAACGGGATCCGGAAAGTCCATTGACTCCAATACGATCGGGCTTTTCTGATCACACAACGTATCTCCCGTACGGATATCTTTAAATCCAACAGCCGCTCCAATATCTCCACATTCGAGCACTTCAATTGCATTTTGTTTGTTCGAGTGCATCTGGAACAAACGCGAAATTCTTTCTTTTTTATTCGTCCGCGTATTGAATACGTAAGAACCAGCTTCGATCTTACCAGAATACGTACGCACGAAACACAAACGACCTACAAAAGGATCGGTTGCAATTTTAAAAGCGAGTGCCGACATGGGTTCATCCATGGACGGTCTTCTTTTTTCCATTTCATTCGTCGTTGGATTCTCACCTTCGATCGCTTCTACGTCAATAGGAGCCGGCAAGAACGCCATCACTGCATCCAACAGTGTCTGAACACCTTTATTTTTAAAGGCCGATCCACACATCATTGGTGTAATCGTCATATCGATTGTCGCTTTGCGAATTGCTTCAATCATTTCTTCTTCTGTGATAGAATCAGCATCTTCGAAGAACTTCTCCATCAACGCTTCATCTGACTCAGCCACAGCTTCAATCAATTCGTTTCGCCATTCTGCGACCTCTGCTGCCATATCTTCAGGAATATCGACCTCTTCCCAGGTCATTCCCATGTCGGCTTCGTTCCAGACAAATGCTTTGTTCGCAATTAAATCAACCACTCCTTTAAAGTCGTCTTCTGTACCAATAGGCAGCTGAATAGGTACAGGCTTACCTCCTAAACGGTCTTTGATCTGCTCAACTGTACCGAGGAAGTTCGCTCCTGCGCGGTCCATTTTGTTCACAAAACCAATGCGCGGCACGCCGTACTTATCTGCTTGTCGCCATACCGTTTCCGATTGCGGCTCAACACCAGAGGATGCACAAAACAATGCTACTGCACCATCGAGCACGCGCAGAGAACGCTCCACCTCAACAGTAAAGTCAACGTGACCCGGCGTGTCAATAATGTTTATTCTGTATTCCTGATCCTGGTAATTCCAAAAACACGTAGTCGCAGCCGACGTAATCGTAATACCGCGCTCTTGTTCTTGTTCCATCCAATCCATGGTTGCAGCACCATCGTGCACCTCACCCATTTTATGACTGATCCCTGTATAATAGAGGATACGCTCCGTAGTTGTCGTCTTACCGGCATCTACGTGCGCCATAATACCTATGTTTCTCGTGAATTTTAAATTTCTTTTCGCCATCTCTTAACTCAATTTAGAATCTGAAGTGTGAAAAGGCTTTGTTAGCCTCTGCCATTCTTAACGTATCTTCTTTCTTTTTAAAGGCTGCGCCCTCTTCTTTTGAAGCTGCAATGATCTCGTTGGCCAAACGCTGAGCCATTGTCTTTTCGTTGCGCTTCCGAGAGAATGTTATCATCCACTTCATCGCTAACGACTGCTTACGACCTTCGCGCACCGGAGTAGGAATCTGAAATGTTGCCCCACCGACGCGACGGCTGCGCACTTCGACGCTTGGCGTAACATTATCAACCGCTTTTTTAAACACCTCTAAACTCTCTTGATCTTCCACTTTTTCTTTGATGATATCCATTGCATCATAAAAAATGCGGAATGATGTATTCTTTTTCCCATCCAACATCAAGTTATTCACAAATTTTGTCACTTGTACTTCACCAAACTTTGGATCTGGAAGGATTTCAATTTTTTTCGCCTTTCTTCTTCTCATGACTTCAAATTATTTTTTTGGACGTTTTGCACCATATTTAGAACGGCGTTGAAGTCTTCCTTCAACTCCGGCAGTATCCTCAGCACCGCGAACGATGTGATAACGGACACCTGGCAGGTCTTTCACACGACCTCCCCGAACGAGCACCATCGAGTGCTCCTGAAGGTTGTGCCCTTCCCCACCAATGTAGGCATTGACTTCCTTTCCATTTGTTAAACGTACTCTGGCTACTTTACGCATCGCCGAGTTTGGTTTCTTAGGTGTAGTGGTGTACACACGCACACATACTCCTTTACGCTGCGGACAAGAATCAAGTGCTGCTGACTTGCTCTTCTTCACCGGCGCTGTTCTACCCTTGCGAACTAACTGTTGAATAGTTGGCATATTTTCTCTTTAAATTATTACAATAAACAATAACCCCAAAAATACTTTGAGGGGTGCAAAAATAGGTAATTAATTTTATAATGCAACTATTTAGCGATAAAAGTTCCTGATTTTTAACATCTGTATGTTCATTATCCCATAAAATGCCTTTCGCCACTCGTAGTAAGGCACACAACCCGTTGTTGAAAACCCGGAACTCAATGAAGGGTCAGCAAATGCGTTTCCGACAAAAATAATGAAATCTCTTGCATCATCCCGATCGCTCCGCCCTGTTCAATTCATGAGGATCAAACCGGAGCATCCTTGCAGCTATCATTCGGTCATTCTGAAGCCAAACACACATACATCGTCAATTTGTTCCAGTGCGCCTTTCCAGTCGACAAATTGAGTGTCTAAAAATGCAACCTGCTCATCAAAAGTCAACGACTGTGCTTCGAGCAGCATTTTCTTAAAGTTTCCTGTTTTGAGTTTTTTACCGTTGTTTTTTATTGTATCATCAAAGGATCCGAATTGGTCGTGATAACCGTCAGAAAACAGATAGACGATATCTCCCTTTAAAAGTTGAACCTTGTGATTTGTGAACGGTTTACTATCGAAGTGACTGCCTATCGGCTGTTTATCTCCTTTAATTTCAAAAAGCAGATAATCTTCAGCAGATTTATTTGGCGCTACCCGGCGCTCTTTTCCCCGATTATCTATCGTCGTCAAAACATCTTCTCCTTGTGCTTTCTCACGAATGACAATTAACGGATTGTTGGCACCCGAAAACTCGAAGTTCCATCGATCCGTTGCGCGTTTGATCAATTTGCACAATGCGATATCCATACCGTCTTTTACGCCCTCACTGCTCTTTTCAAATTCCTCTACCACCAATTCTCTCGTCGTATTCAGTATTTGATCAGGGGAAGTACATCTATACTCCCGCAATGATCGCTGGAGGGCATTGTTGCAAATCACACTCACAATTGCCCCGGGAACGCCGTGCCCCGTACAATCAGCGACTGCGAAAAAGACTGTTTTCTCATCTGAGTTGTCTTGTTGCACCCAGTAAAAATCTCCCGCTACTATTTCTTTTGGCCGGTAATAGACGAATGCCTCTGACAACAAATGATTCATTTTTGCCATCGACGGAAGAATCGCGTCCTGAATTCGCTTAGCATAGGTAATGGAAGCTGTTAGTTCCTGGTTTTTTAATTCGATAATATCTTTCTGGATTTTAATCTCATCTGCTTTCTGTACGACTTCGCTGGTGCGTTCCTCGACTGTTTTCTCCAGTTTTCGCTGTCTTTTGCGCATTCGTTTTTCACGTACTTTAACGATAGCAAACACGCCGAGAGCTGCCGCTACGAAAACGAGGAGATAAAACCAGCTCGTTTCCCAAAATGGAGGTGTGATTTCAAAATGCAGGCGTTGAACTTCAGTCTCTTGATTATAACTGTCAATGGCCTTCACCTCCAGTTCATACACACCGTAATTGAGACCGGCAAAACGTATTTCATTCGAGTTCCCATTTTCAATCCAGTCCTTTTGATCACCTTTCAGACGATAGTAAAATTTCAGCGGCAGCGGTGAATAAAACTGATTGTGCGCAAACCTGAATGTCACTTCATTTTGTGTCCAGTCGAGTTGAATCAAATCATCTTGCCTTCTCAGATGATCCATTTTTTTACCTTCGAAAGTGGTGTCGTTCAACTTGATTTCATCCAGAGTAATTTCAAATTCGGTCTCCGAAAACTCCAGCGAAGCCGGATCAAAAGATAAAATTCCATTTCTCGCCACGAAAAAAAGTTTTCCAGCTTTATTTTTTTGACCGTACGCCGATAAAAAGGTACCCGCTCTCAATCCGAATTTACGTGAGTAGCTATATCCCGATTGCTTTTCTTCGTCCCATTTGAAAAGTTGTTCATTCATTCCGAACCACAAAACGCCATCATTCGCTTTAACAATAGCATTGACAGCGCGATTATCTGTGCCCAATTTATCACCTTCAAAGTGCAGCTCGTCAGCAGAACAGTCAAATCGATATACACCAGAAGCACAGCCCAGCCACAGCTCTCCTTTTTCCCGATCGACATAACTACAGTTTAGCGTTTCATCGGGGAAATAGTGGAGCGAATCTTCGCTGTGAAAATGTATGTAGTCCTCGTTGTCAGGATCAAAAATGATAAATCCGTCGCCGCGTGAGTTGATCAACCACCTTCCATCGGGCAAAATATTGCTTGCCTGATCCTTTAACTTTATTCCATCGGGGATATCACAAATCTCCACCACGTTGTCAGTCGATTGAACGTACCCGAATATTGACCGGTATTTTCTCCAGTTTTTAAAGAAAAACAATGTATCTCCCTGATTGGAATGTGTAAACAGCGGGCGCATGTAATGCTTCGAACTAATCGTTTGCGTTTGTTTTGTCATCAAATCGATTTGATGGAAGCCCTCGTAATTGGAATAGTAGAGATCGTTTCCGCTGATCGTAAAATTTCTCAATCCATTTTTTAAGATGGATTCTTTACCGCGCCCCTGGTTGATCGTTGAAATTCGAGTAGCCTTATGACTTTTGGGATCGTATTTCAACAAGCCTGTTCCGTCCGATAAATAAATAGTGCCGTTTTCAAGGGTGTTCATCTGTTCTACCGGAATATTCTGTGCTGATCGGTCAGAATACTCGAGCGGTAATTCGTCCCAAATGTGAAGTTCAAAATTTTGCAGATAAGGATTGTAGATACTTGCATTCGTGTTTCCTGCCATCACCCAGACATTTCCCATAGGATCATTGGCAATTACCCCTGTTTGATTGGTGGCCACCGTATTCAGATTTTTCGGATCATGCTGAATGTATTTTGCGGATTGATCACTGGGATCTACGAGCATTACGCCGGAGTTAAACGTGCTCACCCAAAGCATGTTGTTTCTATCGACAGTGTAAGTGCGCGCATTGACTATATTCTGATTGGAGAAAGTAGAAGAATCAACGAGAATTCTTTTGGCAATTGAGTCGTGCAGATTAATATAAATCAAGCTGCTGTACGTTCCGATCCACAAATTTTCGTGTCGGTCCAGAAAGGAAAAATTAACCACTTTGAGGTTTTTTCGAATATTGACCTTTCGCTCTTTACTATATCCTTTCATAAACCGGTCGACCGGGTAAGGCACAAAGGTTTCTTTTTCGGGGTTGAAAAGTGTCGGTATACTCTTGTAATCAAGACTTTCAAAATAAGTGATTAACCACTGGTCATCACTCAAGATTGTCACATCTTTAATTCTGTTGCACCGCACGTCCGCAGTATCTGCTTCATCTTCTCTACTGTAGTGTTTAGCGCGCTTCTTTTCATAATCGAGAATGGAAAACCCATCGCCCCAGGAACAGAGAATCACCTTTTGATCATCCAAAGGAATAATATTCGCTATCAGTGCATCGGGAATTAACTGTTCATCTGAAAAATGTTCAATTTCTCCGTTTTCAATGTCGAATTTTGAAACTCCTGTGAAATCGGAATACGAAATCCAGATATCGGAACCATCAATGACCATCTTCAATATATCTGTGCTCAAAAGCGCAGGCGAGGAATCTTCATCAAAAATTTCAATCGAATTGCCATTGTACCGCAGCAGTCCTTTTTCAGTAACACACCACATTCTATCGCTATCGTCCCAGGCAACATTATTGACATGATCCACACCCAGGTGAGAAAGCTCTTTTTGATCAAACATCGGATCATTAATCCTCTGGGCTGTCACCACCAAAGTGCTTGCAGCGGCGATGATCAATAAGTATAATGCCTTAGTATTGAACATAGATCAAAGTTGTTGTATAGAATGCGCAAGATATAAAAAGTTTAACATACACCTGCTATTCAGTCATATAAAACCTAAAAGTACCCACAACCGCTCAATTTGAAAAGCCGAATAAAAAAGAAAATTGATATGATATTCTACTCTTCTGAATCTTCATATCTTTGTCTTTATGAATTACCTCGATGAACTCAACGACAGTCAGCGCGTAGCTACAGAACACATCAATGGTCCCATGATGGTGATTGCCGGGGCCGGATCCGGTAAAACGAGAGTACTCACTTACCGCATCGCTCATCTAATGTACAAAGGCGTCGATCCTTTTAATATTTTAGCGCTTACGTTTACCAACAAGGCAGCGCGGGAAATGACTAAACGCATTGGACAAATTGTCGGCGCGAGTGAAGCCAGAAATATTGCGATGGGCACCTTCCACTCGGTTTTTTCGCGCATTTTACGCTACAACTCAGACAAATTGGGGTATCCTTCCAACTTTACCATCTATGACACGCAGGACACTAAAAGCTTACTCAAAACGATTATCAAAGAATTTGGACTGGACGATAAGGTCTATAAACCCAATGCGGTGTATGGGCGGATTTCATCCGCAAAAAACAATCTCATCTCGCCAGCTGCGTACGAGGCCAACGCCGAAATTGTAGGTGAAGACCGCATGTCGCGCAAACCTGAAATATTCCGCATCTATAAAGAATACGCCAAACGGTGCTTCAAAGCTGGCGCAATGGATTTTGATGATTTGCTCTATCAGACGAATGTGTTGCTGCGCGACTTCCCGGACGTACTCCATTTTTATCAACAAAAGTTCAAATACATTCTGGTTGACGAGTATCAGGACACCAATTACTCGCAATACCTTATCGTCAAAAAGCTGGCGGCAGTGAATGAAAATCTTTGTGTTGTCGGCGATGATGCTCAAAGTATCTATTCTTTCCGGGGAGCCAATATTGAAAACATCCTGAATTTCAAAAAAGATTATCCGGATTATAAACTCTACAAGCTCGAGCAAAATTACCGCTCCACACAGAACATCGTAGAGGCTGCAAATAGCATTATTCGCAAAAACCACGATCAGATTCAAAAAGATGTGTGGACTTCCAACGACCGGGGAGGAAAAATCAATATCATTCGATGCCTCACCGACAATGAAGAAGGTCGCGTGATCGTCAACAAAATCTATGACATCCAGCAAAGTGGAGCGACAGATTACAAAGATTTCGCAATTCTGTACAGAACAAATGCCCAATCGCGTTCTTTTGAGGAATCGCTCCGGAAGCTGAACCTTCCATACAAAATTTATGGCGGGCTTTCATTCTATCAGCGCAAAGAAATCAAGGACCTCATTGCCTATTTTAGATTAGCAGCTAATCCGAAGGATGAAGAGGCACTGAAACGGGTGATCAACTATCCGAAACGCGGAATTGGAAAAACGACGATGGAGTCTGTGATGATCGCTGCCAATCAATATGACGTTTCACTGTGGGATATCGTTTCTGATTTTAACCGTTATCCCGTTTCAATTTCGAGCGGCGCCAAAAACAAAATCAATCAGTTTGTCACGAAGATCAAAAGTTATGCGATGCGGATGGAAAATACACCCGCGTACGATCTGGCCGAAGATATTGCTAAATCTTCAGGGATTCTCAAAACACTTTACGATGACAAGTCACCCGAAGGCGTTACCCGCTATGAAAATATCCAGGAATTGCTGGCGGGTATCAAAGAGTTCTCCGTAGCCAAAGAAGAAAGTGATGAGCTGGGAACGCTCAGTGATTTTTTAATCGACGTAGCACTACTCACCGACGCCGATCAGGAAACGGAAGAGGACAAAAACAAGATTACGTTGATGACGATTCACGCCTCCAAGGGACTGGAGTTCCCACACGTCTTTATTGTGGGACTGGAAGAAAATTTATTTCCTTCTCAACTGTCGCTCAGTTCGCGCACGGAACTCGAAGAAGAGCGTCGCCTTTTTTACGTGGCCATGACGCGTGCAGAAGAATCGTGTACACTATCTTACGTGGTGAGCCGTTACCGCTGGGGACAATTAGTTACGGCAGAACCGAGTCGCTTTATCGACGAAGTAGATCCCGTGTTCGTCAATCACGAACAAGATACCCGCGGACAATCAGGTGGAAAATCGCTCAGTGGTCACAAACGGCCATCAACTGACCGCTCGCCGGGGTTTGGTATGATGGGACGACCTAAAGGCAGTTTAAAACCGCTCAAAGAAACCAGCGGTTCCGGCAAAGCTACGCCGACATCAAAAGGCGGGACGACAGAAGAGTTAAAAGTGGGATACAACGTTGTTCACAGCAGGTTCGGAAAAGGCAAAGTCACCGCACTTCAAGGCTCAGCCCCCGATCAAAAAGCAACCGTTTTCTTTCCCCGGGTGGGGCAGAAGAAACTCATTTTGAAATTTGCCAAACTCGAAGTTGTCGATTAAAACACCTCGATGAGCAAACAAGGCGCTGGATCGCATCAGAAAATTTTACCCGCTGACCGATCGCAAACGTTCCCACACCACTCAATCAATTAATTCATCCGTTGAAGCAACGAGCTTCCGGGCGGCGTTCTTATTTATTAAATTGGAAGTGAAGATAAAAATCAAAACACGATGCCAAAAACAGCTTCTCCCATATTGCATGAGCTCATTCACAATTTATCAAAGAGCGAAAAGCGCTATTTTAAATTGCACGCCTCGCGACATACGATTGGGAAGGAAAACAATTACGTCAAAATATTTGACTACATTGCTCAACAGCGGGATTATGATGAGGAGTTGCTTTTTAAGCATTTTCAAGGCGCTTCTTTTCTCAATCAGTTTTCCATCACCAAAAAGCGCCTTTACGATCAAATAATAAAAGCGTTAAACAGCTACCATACGGACAATTCTATAACATCGAACATTTATAAAAATTTACATAGCGCAGAGGTACTCTATAAAAAGGGACTTTACGAACACGCTCTACGGCAGTTAAAGTCGGCTCAGCGCATCGCAATTAAACACGAAAAAATTACACTTCTTCAAAAAATAGAGTTAGAAATTGATCAGATTACTGAATCGACGGGCTATACAACTACTTCAGAAGAGGAGCTCGAGCAGCAAACGGCAGCCTGGAAGGACATGAATGCAGCACAGGTCTATTATAAGGAACTGTGGTTATTGAAATCAAAGCTTTTTATGCGACTGAATCGATTAGGTCCATCGCGTTCGGAAGCGGATCAACAGTCATTTGAATCCATATATCAGTCCTATCAACAGCTATCGCGGCCCAACTTCACAAGTTTTGAAAATGAATATCTTGCCAATCACTTTGAAAGTGCCTATTATTACGCGGTGTTAGACAAAGCCAAATCGCTGAATTATTTAAAAAAGAACATGGATTTATTCCAGTCCCACAGCGATAAAATCAAACAACTCCCACATCTCTATTTATCGTTACTCACCAATATCATTCACTTGGAATCGACGACAGGAGAAGAAAAAAACATCCACGCGTATCTGGGAGAATTGCGCACCATGAAACAGCGCTACAAGATTTCATCTGATGAAGACTTCGACATCAAACATTTCTCAAGTGCTATCAGTATTGAGCTCCTCATTTATATTCAACAAGCGCGTTTTGAGAAAGCGATAGCTCTGGAACAAAAAATCATCGACGGCATGCAACTGTATGAGCACGGAATTACGCCGATTCGTAAAGCATATTTGTATTTCAACCTGGGCATCGCTTTTTTCGGATATGAAGATTACAATTCCAGCCTCAAGTGGATTAATGCTATACTCAATGCGCCGGATTTAAATCAAAAAGAAGATATTCTGATCTACGCGCAGCTCCTGCACCTCATCATCCATTACGAATTGAATAGTGAACAACTCCTTCCCTATGCCATCAAAAATACGCTGCGGCAAATTCGAAAACACGGCGGAGATGCCTCTTTTGAGTCTACTTTTATCAGTTACCTTCGAAAAGTAATCAATGCCAAATCCACTTTTGAATCTGAAACGATATTGCGAAAAGCTGTTGAGGAACTGACGACATTCAGTAAAAACCCCTATTCTACCGTCGCTTTCGAATATTTTGATTTCAAGAGCTGGATGCTGTCGAAAATAAAGGGCAAAGGGTTTCAAGCCATCAAACGCGAAGCTTACCTGAACAAATCCGCTTGACCTATCAACGGCATTCCGTTACCAGTTGATGGGATTAGAGCCCTTTTCAGCGCCAACCGTAGTTTCCGGTCCATGTCCTGTGTAGATGAGTGTCTTTTCAGGCAAGGTGAAAATCGTATTATTGATCGTATTTTTCAGTGTTTCGAAATCTCCACCAGGCAGGTCAACGCGACCGTAACTTCCTCGAAAGATAATATCTCCTCCGATCAACACATGTTCTTCTGCATTGTAAAAAGCGACGTGCCCCGGTGCGTGTCCCGGACCGAACAACACCTTAAATACAATGTCTCCAAAACGCAATTCCTGTCCTTCTTCTAACCATTCATCCGGTTGTGGCGACGGTTCGAACAAAGATAAACCGTAAAGTTTTGCGCTCTGCTCGCCCATATTGAGGGTAACTTCATCTTTTTTGTGCAGATAAAGAGGAACATCAAACTGATCTTTGATGTAGGCAATCCCCATAATGTGATCCAAATGAGCGTGGGTATTGATGATTGCTTTGAGATCAATATTTTCTTTTTGAATAAAGCCTTTTAACGCTTCTTTCTCTTCCTGAAAATAACATCCGGGATCAATGATAACGCCATTATTTGCGGCGTCCGTTACCAGATACGTATTTTCTTGAAGTGGATTCAGTGTAAACTTATGTATTTTCATGATTTTGAGTATTTTGATTTTAATTCACAATTCCCATATTGACGAGGCCTTTATTGATAGACCCTACGATTACGGCTAAAATTGCAAGCAAATAATGCTTCATGATACTGCTTTTCGGCAAAAGTAATGAAATTGGGTTACCAAGTAGGATCGTAATTTTAAAAGATGTTTTATTTATAATGTATAGTCATGTCTTCTGAAATGACACCCACTTAACTTAAATCGCGATCATTTCGAACGAAGTGCCATGCGCTGAGTTTTCCGAAGTGAGAAATCTATTTTTTCAAGGAGGAATTTAAGCTTAATTACAAGTCCCTATATTTGTAATATGAATGTACCAGCGATAAAAAACAGCGAAATTATTGTCTTCAAACCTGATGGAGAACAGACTGAATTTCAGGTATTGCTTGATGGTGATCATGATACCGTTTGGGCTACGGAGCAACAAATAATGGATCTTTTCGGTAAAGCAAGGAGAACCATTGAATATCATATTAAGAATATCTATGAAGAAGGTGAACTAGACAAAGCATCAACTTGGCGAGATTTTCGCCAAGTTCAAAAAGAAGGAGAAAGAGAGGTCTCAAGGAAGGTTTCACTTTATAACTTAGACGTAATAATTTCTGTTGGTTACAGAGTTAAATCACACGTGGGAACTGAGTTTAGAAAATGGGCAACAAAAAGACTTAAAGAATATCTACTTAAAGGCTACTCATTCAATAAAGAGTTACTTAAAAAAGAGCGAAGTAAAGTTGCAACTTTACAAAAAGAGGTATTCACTCTAAATGAAGAACTATTTGAAACACAAAAAGTACTCACAGACGGATTCTTGTCAATAATTTCACAGTATTCAAAATCTTTCGAGCTACTTGCAAAATACGACAAAGATGCTCTTTCTTCTGAAAATTTGAGTAAAGATGTAATCTACGTAATCAATTATGAAGATGTCAAAAAGGCCATTCAAAGCTTTAAGTCAGACCTTATGAAGAAAGAAGAAGCAAGTGATCTTTTTGGGAAAGAAAAGGATAAATCATTTAAAGGTATTTTAGGAAGTATATCTCAGACAGCCTTTGGTGAATTAGCCTATCCTACAATTGAAGAACAAGCAGTACAACTACTCTACTCAATCATCAAAGGACATCCATTTAGCGATGGAAACAAGCGTATTGGTTCATTTATTTTCGTTTGGTTTCTTGAACAGAACAAGCATCACCTCAACGATAATGGAGAAAGAAAAATTAGCAATAATACATTGGTTACCGTAGCCCTTACAGTTGCTCAAAGCCTTCCTGAACAGAGAGATACAATACAAAAATTAATTATGAATCTAATTAAAAACTAAGCTTAAAAGCACGTAAAAAAAAACATGCGGACAGATTAAAGAATTAGCAAGTTTTTGTCTTTAAACTTACTTTTCATCCAGGCGGACAGCAAGAACTTGGGAAAACCCACGATTTCTTAGTTGCAAAACATTGCGGGTAAGCATTTAGTTTTACGACGTAGCTTGGTTGTCTAATAATGAAACATTACGACGTGGTATAGAAATGCTACATTGTTCAGCTATGGCGGAATTATTCAACGGGAATATACCTCATATTCGCCATTAATTGTAAATTCGTTATCAAACAAAAAGCTCATGACGATTACTTCGCTTTTAATTTTGATTTTCATTGGACTTTTCGGAGGGGTTTTAAGCGGCTTTATTGGCGTTGGTGGCGGCATACTGATTGTCCCCATGTTAATTTACGCTTTTGGCTTTTCACAACACATGGCTCAGGGCACATCGTTGTTTCTCATGCTTCCGCCCATTGGAATACTGGCATTTTACAACTATTACAAAGCAGGAGAAGTGAACATCGTATACGGCTCTATAATTGCGCTCACCTTTGTCCTGGGTGGATATTTTGGATCAAAACTATCCCTCCGCCTTTCACCGGCTGTGGTAAAAACCTTTTTTGGATTTATCATGGCCTACGTAGCATTTAGAATGATTTATACTGGAATAATTGACTGGAGACATGAATAGTACTTTACAAACAAAAATTATCGACAAAACGGCTGAATTACACGAAAAGGTCATCGCTTATCGGCAGCATTTGCATCAACACCCGGAACTTTCATACCAGGAACACGAGACTATGAAATACATTTCTCAGCAACTGGACGCGATAGGTATTGAACATCAAACAGGCGTCGCCGATACGGGAATTATCGCCATCATTCGGGGAAATCATCATTCCGCTGACGATCCCTGTGTAGGGCTGCGCGCAGATATAGATGCCTTGCCAATTCAAGAGGAAAATGACGTGCCTTACAAATCTCAAAACGACGGAGTAATGCACGCTTGTGGGCACGATGTTCACACTTCTGTTTTATTAGGTGCAGCGGAAATATTGCACGAAATAAAAGCCGAACTTCCCGATCCCGTCAAATTAATTTTTCAGCCGGGTGAAGAGAAAAATCCAGGTGGAGCCAGTCTAATGATCAAAGCGGGTTGTCTCAAAAACCCAGCGGTTAAAGAGATGTACGCCCTCCACGTATTTCCTGATATGCCCGTTGGCAATATCGGTACGAAAGAAGGACTTTACATGGCTTCTTGCGATGAAGTTTATATTGATATTTACGGAAAAAGCGGACATGGTGCAACGCCTCACGAAACAATTGACAGTATTTTAGTCGGTGCAGAAATAGTGACATCACTCCAGCAAATTGTCAGTCGAAAATGTGACCCTAAAATCCCTTGCGTATTGAATTTTGGTCATTTTGAAGGGCTGGGCGCTACCAATCTGGTCCCGGACCACGTCCATTTGAAAGGAACGTTTCGAACGATGAATGAAACCTGGAGAGCTCAAGCGTTGGATCAAATCGTTACTCAGGCAGAACATATTGCAAAAGCACATGGCGCGGAAGCTAAAGTGGAAATCAGTAAAGGCTATCCGTTTCTGGAGAACAACCCCGTATTAACCCGTAATTTTGTTAAAAAAGCGGCCAACTGGTTAGGTGAAGGGTGTGTCCACGATTTACCCATCCGACTAACAGCCGAGGATTTTTCTTTTTATGCACAGGAAATTCCTACCTGCTTCTTCAGGATTGGTGTGCGCAATGATGAACAGGGTATCACACACGGCGTTCATAATTCGCGTTTTGACATTGATCACGAGTCGCTTAAGATCGGAATGCAAATGATGGTCATGGCCTGTTTAGACTAACTTTTTGGGGATTGTATAAATTGACAGGTTCTGCGGCATCCAAATTGACCGCGCACGCTATTCTATTCGTTCAATTCCCGGTAGCACGATTCAATAAAAAAAGGGAGGTTTTTTCACAAACCTCCCCTGCTCATTTTCACTAATTATCTATGAATGATCCAATCATGAGCACTATTGGATATTGAAATTGTTTATTGTACAACCAGCACCCTTAGTTCTAATCCGGCACCCAGATTTACGTTGCCACCCGTTCCGTTAAAGATGGCTACCTTGATCACGTTGGTATTCGTGACATACGTAGTCATTTGACATCCCTCAAGACTCGTATCAATAGAACCGACTACGATATTTCCGAAATCTACACCAGTAAGGGGAATAGCCGGCGAAATCCAGGTATCTCCAGCGGCGATATTATTTGGGTTGACGTTACCAGCCACCGCGCTGTTTACACCTTGCACACCAGAAGATATTTCAATGCCTCCCGCCGTGTTGTCGATGACGATTCCTGATCCAGCTGTCAACGAATCGAGGGTAAACCCTGTTCCATCTCCAATGAGCAAAGTACCATTGGCTGCCGTACTCGCATCTATGCCTGTACCACCATTCTCGACAGGTAAAATACCATCCACTTTAGTCGTGAGGTCTATCGTTCCATTAGCAATATCCTCATTAAGAATGGTTTCATTCAGTATTTCATCGGTAGTTACTTCTCCTACACCTATATCTATTGCCTGAATTGACTCATTCAATATGGTGCGCGAATCAATAGCTCCTGTATTCACATCTTCGTTTAAGATCGTCGAATCCAATATAACGCGCGTATCAACTGACCCTGTACTCATATCTTCATTGAGAATTGTGGAATCTTCGATAATGCGCGTATCGACTGAGCCCGTGCTCATGTCTTCATTAAGAATCGTCGAATCGAGAATCACGCGGGTATCGACGGACCCAGTACTCATATCTTCGTTGAGAATGGTTGAATCTTCGATAATGCGTGTATCGACTGAGCCCGTGCTCATGTCTTCATTAAGAATCGTCGAATCGAGAATCACCCGCGTGTCGACTGCACCCGTACTGACATCCTCATTTAATATCGTAGAGTCTTCAATCACGCGTGTGTCCACTGATTCAGTACTCATATCCTGATTGAGAATCGTCGAGTCCAGGATTTTTTCTGTTGTAATCGCATCATCCGCTATGTCATCGGTATAATACGCATAAGGCACCGCCATAAATTTCTGGTTGCTGACGAGCTCGTATTCTCCGTCATCTCCAATAGCGATTTCAACTTTCAACCATTGGTCGCCGTTGATCCAGGGCATCTCGAGGAGATCCGTATAATCCGTCTCAGGTGTTACTTCACCCGTACCAATGTTCAACGAAAAAAGTCCGTTCTCGTCGGTCGTTGTAGAATGGGTTTCCTGATAATATACAGGCCCATCCATTTCACTGGTAATCGTAAACTTAACCCCAATATCCTTCTTGTATAACGGTTTTCCTACGACGTCCTTACCGACCACTTCTTTGCCATCGGTGTCAATGGCAACGGCCTGATAATTGATTCCTTCTAAATCTGCGATTTGCTGAGAAAAAGCCGTAAAGCTCATCAGCAGTGTCATTGCGAATAATAGTTTTGTATAACGTTTCATAATTTTCTTCTTTTAATTTTAATATTTTGATTATTTAATATCGAAAGCCAGTCCTAAAGTGAGTCCCATCAACCTATTTTGCGATTCTTGATCTTCCACAGTTTCGACATTCTGGAGTCCCAGCATATAATTGAACTGACCATAAATTGATACAAAATCGTTGATGCGGTAATCTGCGCCTGGAGAAATAAACAAGCCGTAATCGAGCTTTTCCAGATCTCCACTGTTGATGATATCATAATCTTCGTGGTTGAGCGTCTGAGTTGCTCTTAACATATATCCCATGTAAGGCGAAACAGCCAAATAAGCACTCAACTTGTCGAAATTATAGGCATATCCGACGTTTAGACGCGCATCAAAATACTGGAAATCCCAGGAATAATTCGCATCATCATAATTGAGCGATGCTCCGGCGCGACGCATACCAATCTTGGCACCGGCAAACATACCGAAATCAAAATCGTATCGATAACCAAGGCTATACGAACCCGAATAATTCGGTTGATATCCTTCATCGCGAACACCTGCGCTGTTCGTGAATTTGAAATTTGTCATATTTTGTGATGCATCGATGGTGATTTTCGATTGACCCTGAGCGTATTGCAGACTCAACCCGGTAATACCAAGGCACACAATAAGTAGTTTAGCAAAATTTTTCATAGCACTGTTTTATTTTGTAATTATTAATTTTCGTTTAAATAGCGCTCCTTTTTCTGATTGTATCGTAACGAAGTAAATTCCGCTCGACCAAGAAGCACTTGAGAGCTGCTGCCCCCTGAAATCATTGATTTTTTCGCTGTGCAGCCTTTCGCCATTCAAACCGTGAACGACGAGTTGCCCACCTTCGATTTTTTGATCCAATTGGATTTCAAAACTTTCCTTTGCCGGGTTGGGAAAAACCGTACCCGAAATCAATCGGTCCTTCTCCGTTTGTTCAACGTGAAAAGTGCGCGACTGTATAAAACCGGAGCGCGCTTTAGCATGAGCTGCATCATTAACTGTTTGCGATTGTCCTGCTGATTGTTCAATCAAAACATTAGATGCAGTAGTTGTGGCACTTCCATAGGCATTAATAGACTGCCGGGCAATTCCCTGGCAGAAGGCATTCGTGCCAAACAACAGCACTGCGACCAACAATTTAGCACCAGTAAGTAGTTTCATAATATGTTGTTTTTATTCGTTCACTACCACCTACGCAAATATCTCATGTTAGGGTTGTCTGACATAATAAACAATCATGTTAATCAGTATTGAGTAATGAGCAAGAGTAGTGAGCAAGAGTAGTGAGCAAGAGTGATGAGCAAGAGTGGTGAGTGGTGAGCATAGAGCAAGAGTGGTGAGCATACAGCATACAGCAAGAGTTGGAAGAAAGAGAAGGGAGCATGATTAGTGGTTAGTTTGCTTTCCTCTAGAAGTTTGACCGTGTAGCTGCTTCTATTGATCCTCCCCAAACCGAAAACAGACATTTTACAGTTTGCGTGCTATACCGAAAGATAATTGCAGTGCGTGGGCGTAGGTAGAAAAGTAATTGGCTGGAATATCCTGGTTTCCTTTAAAAACATTAAAGGTTCCCCACTGGTTGTTGACGCTCGTGTTCAGCTGCCAATTTTCGTTGATATTTTTTAAGAATGCCACCCCAAATGAAGCACCCATATCCCATTTTCCAAATCCATCTTCCAGTGTCTTGATGCGTTCATTACCAGATGTTGCCTGCACATTGGTCAAATAACCAGCAAAAAGCCCAACCCTGGGTTGTATTGACAGCCCTCCCAGTGCATCCACCGCTTTCCAATCATAAGTGTACATCACATCGAGCGAATGATAATTTAAATCAATGTTTTTGCTCAGTGATTCCGACGACTGAATGCGCACGGATTTTCGATTGTTCAAAGTCGTCTGGATATGAATACCGTGTTTATCTTTGATTTGTTGATCTATTGCCAGGGCAAAACCTAGAGAAGCACTGGACTCCACGGAGGATAATTGGTCTTTGCGAGCAGTTCGGGTCAATGTGTTATCCAGCCAGGAGAGCTGCGGAAGGACATTTATACTGAGGAAAGTGTGCCGATTTGATTCTCCTGAGGCACTCAGTTCATCCCAATCACGTATCGAGGACAGCGGAATATCCGTAAGCCCCAATGGTTTGAGGCGTCTAACAGGTGATTCGACTTTATCATTCGCAACGCGATCACTTTGTTCTAAAGCTTCACGATCGAAATTGACCGACAGAACCTCTTTCTCCACCTCATCGCGTTTTACCGATGACGACTCTAAATTTTCAGCACTCTCTTGAATACCAGAGCGAATACGATCGCTTTTTTCGTCAGCTTGTTCAGATTGCGATGAAATCCCGCTTTTTTTCACCTGATGCGGGGTTTCTTCATTCTTCGTAAAATCATCCATCGGGCTTTCAACGCTTGCAATAGTCCGTTTACCGGCAAACTCATCCATGAACTTCGAAATCACAGTAGCCCCCTGCTCTGTTGAAGTGTCGTGTTGAAGTAAATGAGGAACAAAAAAGAACACTGGCAATATCAACCAGGCCCAGCGATTGAACAGTGGTCGCATGCCTCTACCCGGAGTAAGCGATTGACTGATGCCTTCCCAGATAGAATATCGGGGAGGTGTATGCAAATCATCCGCATTTTCACGATACCAATGTTTAGGCCAGCCATCCAAATCTTTTGAGATATTCTCCCAAACCTCAGATGAAGGCGCTTCATCGATGTCGTTAAACCGACGATTATACCACTTTTTGATCCAATCCTTCATATTTACTTATCTCTTCCGGACTCAAATTCTTTTCTAATATTTCTTTCAGATAGCGTTTGCCCTTGTAAAGTTGTGACTTAGAAGTTCCTTCGGTAATACCCAATTTTTCAGCAATTTCATGATGCTTGTAACCCTCTAGAAAATACAAATTCAATACCATCCTATACCCTTCCGGCAATTCTTTGATCACTTCTAAAAAATCGGATTCCCGAAATCGATTTTCGACTTCGTTAAAGCTGACCAGCAATGCATCCATTTGATAGTCTTCATCGACAAACTGCCTTTTCTTGTTCCAGGTATTCACTCTGATTTGATCGATGCAGCTATGAACGATAACAGTTCGGATCCACCCTCCAAGAGCGCCATCCAACTTGTATTTATGTAAATTTTTGAAAACTTTCAAAAACCCTTCCTGCAACATATCATTGGCGGCATCATAATCCGCAGCATACATCAGACAAACGCGAAACATATCCTGAGAAAAATGATCATACAATTGCTTTTGAGCGCGGTGATCACCGCGCAAACAACCTTTAATCAAGCGTTTTTTTTGTTTGTTATCCAATGCTGTCTCAGTTTTCAAAAGTTACTTTCACCGATTTAAACAGGTTTAAAGAAAATTCGTCTACAAATGATTTACCCGTCAACGTTGATAAATCTACGTTGTTCTGTGCTTCACTTGTCGTCCAGATTCCGTTCCATAATGAAGGCTGCACGGCATCCATCGTTTCTTCTAAATCAAAAGATACCGACAGCTGACCGCCAGACTCTTCAATGGTCAATAAATCTTTTGATAATTCTTTTAACACATCTACTTCAATGCTCTCTGGTGCTTCTACATTCATGTTAAGAGACTTACTCTGTGGCTGTCCGTTTTCTTTTGAAATTTCACCAATTAGCTCATTCTCATTTTCAGCTTGTCCAAATTGAAACGAAAAATTCAGTTCCTCATACGAACCGATGGGTATATTTAACATCGCTTCACTCGACTCGTCATTCATTAGATCAGCATTGAACGGCTCGTCGTACTGTACATCTACCACTTCACCCTGTAAGGTTTTACCGGAAATACGTATGGCACTGACCAGCAAATTGGCAGATTGGACATTCAAAACGCGACCGTTTTTCTTCGCTCCATCTTCAAAATTAGAAGCGAGCTGTATTTCCACATCAGATTCTTTTGACCAATCAACCTCCTCTTTGCCGCACGATGCTGTGAAGAGCAAGCCAATATTCAGTAGCAGGATTGTAGTTTTTAGCATTTTACGTTTCATACTTCATTAACGAGTAATTGATGACCGATGGTTGCCTCTTCATCTTAATTTATTAGAAATCGAGGCCTTAACAACAATTACTTTCACTTCCTGAAACCTCAGTTTCTTCAGATTTAAAAGGCATTTCACCACCACATCCTTCAAATATTCCATAGTGCATCGAATCGTCTCCATAAAAGTCAAAATGCTTACTGAACCGCGTTTCAGCCAACATCTTCCAGGTATTTCCACAAACGGGCATTACTTTGCCGCTTTCGAAATAGTGATGATCATCGAGCATAAAACCACTGGGTTCATGCATCAGCGTACCTTTATAGCGCGCAGCCTGACCGTAATCTTCACATGAAGTATCGAGCCCTTCCAATTTAAACAAACGATAGGTCACCGAGAAAAACTGAATATTTCCCACTTTTTCTTCGAGGGCTTTATTTTCAATTGTAATAGGTTCACTTTCCACTGCTCTGGGATCGATAAAACCAGACGATTTGGCCAATGTGAGAAAATCATTCCAGTAAAGTGCTCCACTCAGGCATTCCCCCCAAAGAACGGGATCTTTTTGCAAGTTTTGTGGGATGCGACGATCACTGTAAACATCAGAGAAATAAATTTCTCCACCTGGTTTTAATAATTCAAAAGCGTCCTTTAATACCTTTTCCTTATTCGTAGCCAGGTTAATGACACAGTTGGAAATAATGAGGTCAAAACTATTCTTTTCGAGATCGAGCTGATCCAACTCCTCTATATTACCCAGAAGAAATTCTACATTTGACTGATCATAACCGAAACGCTCCCGATGCCATTCTTCGTGTTTTTTTGCCACGTCGACTTGTGCTTCAGTCATATCTACTCCAACTACGCGACTTTTCTGACCGACCAATTGAGCGGCTATATAACAATCTCTTCCGCTGCCAGAACCCAAATCGAGTACCTTCAATCCTTCCAGTTCACCGGGAATTGTTAGACCGCAACCGTAGTATTTCGACTGAACTTCGTCATGGACGTTCTCTAAAGCCGATTTGATGTGAGCAGGTGGCGCACTAATAGTGCAACAAGCATTGGTTTGTAAATCTTCTGATTGTTGCAATTCAGTGCCGTAATAATCCTGAACACTTTTATGAATATCCTGCATAATTCTAATTTTAAGATCCGTCGATTTCCTGGAAGATAACTTACAGAAGTTTATCTTACTTTTCAACGATTAGTTCGCCATTTCCGACATAAATTTAATCCGCATAAGGCGAAGCTCTTCCTCTGTGTAATCGCCATCAAACTCATCATAAGCCTCGTCCAGGGAATCTGTCTCTGCCTCAGAGAAATAATCGTAAATCTCTTCTTGATTATCTTCATCTAAAATTTCATCAATATAGTAGTTGATATTTACACGAGTCCCTGAGTTGACAATCATTTCGATTTCCTCCACGATTTCTTCCATCGTCTTGCCCTGAGATTTGGAGATGTCTTCCAGCGGCAATTTGCGATCGATATTTTGAATCAACTGAACTTTGAGTCCCGATTTATTCACCAGCGATTTCACCACCATATCCTGTGGTCGTTCGATTTCATTTTCTTCTACGTAGGCTTTAATCAAGGTCAAAAACGGAGCTCCATACCTCCTGGCTTTTCCCTGACCCACACCTTGAATATTCGTCAGTTCTTCTTTACTGATCGGGTACTGAAAAGACATGTCTTTAAGGCTTTCCTCCTGAAAAATGACAAAAGGCGGGATGTCTTTTTCTCTTGAAATTTGCTTTCTGAGATCCAGCAGCGCATGATACAATTCGTCGTCAAAAGTATCTTTTGGACCGGCAGTCACCGCCGCATCTTCCGCCTCAACCATGCTGTAATCGTGTTCTTTAACGAGCATAAAAGAAGTAGGCTGCGCTAAGAAATTATGTCCGCGATCCGTCATTTTTAAGATGCCATAAGATTCAATATCTTTGGAAATCAACCCTGTTACCAGAGATTGTCGAATCACTGCGTTCCAGAATTTTTTATCTTTATCCTGTCCACTGGCAAACGAAGGCAGTTGATCATGACGATACGACTTGATTTCCGTGGTTTTCTCTCCGTGCAGAAATGAGCAAATGTGGTCAGCCCGCTGCAACTCTTTCAAGTCGATGACTGCCTTCAACAGCTTCACCACGCCTTCTTTGCCTTCGGTTTTCTCCTTCGGATGCTTACAATTGTCGCACATATCGGAGCATTTAGAAGCATCGTATTCTTCACCAAAATAGTGGAGCAAGTATTTTCTTCTGCAAATTGAAGTTTCAGCATAGGAAACAATTTCAAACAACAACTGTCGCCCCACTTCCTGTTCAGCTACCGGTTTACCCTGCAGGAATTTTTCCAACTTCTCAATGTCTTTGTAGGCATAGAAAGCCACGCATTCACCCACGCCGCCATCGCGTCCGGCACGACCCGTTTCCTGGTAATAACTTTCCAACGACTTTGGAATGTCGTGATGTATTACAAAACGAACATCAGGTTTGTCAATGCCCATCCCGAAAGCAATCGTTGCTACGATGACATCCACATCTTCCATGAGGAACATGTCCTGGTGCTTTGCCCGCGTGGAAGCGTCCATTCCCGCATGGTATGGCAGGGCGTTGATTCCGTTGACGCGCAAGACTTCTGCCAGTTGTTCTACTTTTTTGCGCGACAAACAATAAATAATACCGGATTTCCCCTTTCGCTGGCGGATATATTTGATAATTTCCTTTTCAACATTTCTTTTGGGGCGCACTTCATAATATAGGTTTGCCCGATTAAAAGAAGCTTTAAACACCTGGGCATCGAGCATGTTGAGATTTTTCTGAATATCCTGCTGGACTTTGGGGGTCGCAGTAGCTGTCAGCGCAATAATCGGAACATCAGAAATCGCCTGAAATATTTGACGCAAACGCCGGTATTCCGGTCGAAAGTCATGCCCCCATTCGGAAATACAATGCGCTTCATCGATCGCGAAAAATGATATTTGCACATCGGTAAAGAAATCGATATTTGATTGTTTTGTCAAAGATTCCGGAGCGACAAAAAGCAGTTTTGTTTTTCCCTCACGAATGTCTGATTTGACTTTATTCGTTTCTGTTTTTGACAGCGAACTGTTGAGCACGTGGGCTACGGAGTCGTCTTCACTCACGCTCCGAATCGCATCCACCTGATTTTTCATCAACGCAATGAGCGGGGAAACGATGATTGCGGTACCTTCAGACAAGAGAGCCGGGAGCTGGTAACACATCGATTTACCTCCACCTGTAGGCATGATCACAAAGGTATTCTGTTCATCCAGAATACTTTTAATAATCGCCTCTTGATCACCTCTAAATTGATCGTAACCAAAATACTTTCTTAACGCTTTATTTAACTCGGAAACTTCTGCCACAGCCATACCTAACTTTAACTTTTCACCTCTAAATATACAAATAAAGGAACACGAATTTAAGGAATCATGTAGAAGTTAAACAAACTTATCAACTTCAAAACATAATTATTAGATAAAACCTACCTAAGATTAGATTAACGACCATTTAATAAAGAACAAACCAAATTAAAAAGCCCACTAAATAAATCATACCTAACCAACTCAGCGTTTTTAACAATTTTCCCGGCGCATTCTGACGTCCAATTTTATCCCCCATCACCAACCTGAAATTGAGTGCTGCGATTAACGGGGCTATGATAAATGAAACTGTTGTAGCTGCATTGACAATCAGCGAGAAACTGTCGGCATCCCCTTCATAAAACAAAATCAACGCCAGTCCGCCTGCTGCCACGACCACGGGTGCCCATCTTCGGCGCTTTTTGTTGTTCTGAGCTCCGTTTTCATTTCCGTGTAATGCGAGCGAAAAAGATGCCAGAATCGCGCGACTAAAACCATCAATTACCGTTAAAAAAGTGGAAAACATGATCGAAAACGCCGCTGTAGAAATAATGTAAAATGACCATTCACCAATGGAGGAAGTGTAAAGCGCAATGACAAAGCTCGAGAAAGCCGCACCGGAGCCGGGAACTTCTACTTCTGTACCGTAAACCAACATCGCGCCCATTGTGAGAAAGAGAAATGCCAGAATTGCCGCAGACCAATATCCTATTCCAAACTCCCGGACAACGTGTTTAACAGAAGCCTTTTCTTTGTTCTGCTTTGCTTTTTCAACAGTCCACAGCGAATTCCAAGAAGAAAGATCAATAGCAGTTGGCATCCACCCCATCAAAGGTAAAAGAAAACCCCAGGCATCACCGTCGAGGGCAGGCATTAAACTCATGTCCGTAGCAGGTCCTTTATACAACGCGGCGAAAAATGCAAAAATTGTCGTTACCAGGAGTACAATACCCAGAACCTTGACTAATTTCTCCAACACATTAAACCGCCCCAAAATCAACAACAAGGTACAGCCTCCAAACAGCAAATAGTGCGTAAAATGATCGTATCCGGTTAAGGCGGATAAACCAAATAAATTCTCCATAAAACCGATCGTCACTGCTCCCACTGCGGCAGTTACGAATAGCATTGACAGAAAAGTCACTGCCAGGTAAGCGTACAACCATAAGCGGTGTAATTTGTAGTACCCCGAAATAATTGATTCTCCCGTAGCCGCTGCATAGCGCGATCCATATTCAAAAAAGGGGTATTTCAAGACATTGGCAAGCGCCACAAAGCCAATCAAACTAAAACCAAACAACGCTCCGGCTTTAGTACTTTGTACCAGGTGACTCACTCCAATTGCAGTGGCAGCAAAGAGAATTCCCGGTCCGAGTAGTGCTTTTAGCTGTTTCATAAAACTATATTGTCCATTCGTTGTGAACGACTGCCTGTAATTTTGACTCCGCTCCGTCGTCCGTAAACACAAATATCAACGACCGCCAGTTCATTCCCATATCATCGTCGGCTGGTTGATGAAATTCAACAAAAATACTGTTGGGATAAATGGTTTTTAAATTGTTGATTTCATTCCCTCTCGATGTAAATGATTGTTTTTGCTGAACAGAAACGCGCTCAGCGTTCAGATCAAAATCGGTCACATAGCGGTCGACATATCCTGCAAACGAACGGCGAATTGTATCTCCAGTTCCATCCTCAATTCCCCAGACCAATCGCGTGGTGTCATTCAATAACGACTGCATACGACTCAATGAAAGCTGTCGATGAATCGTTGTATCAATGGTCGGGTAAGGCGCAAACAAAATGCTACTGGCAAATTGATCGTTGTTTCGGTCACCAAAATCTTTCTGTTGAAAATCTTGAGCCAAAGCTTTTGCCCTTTTAATGATATAAAATGGTGCAGGTTTTACTTCAGAACTTTTAGTATTCGTTTTTGAACTGTCGGTATGGGCACCGTTTTCCCGATCAGCTGTCGATTTTTTATTATCATTCTGCCGTGCCTGATCACAAGCCGTAACCAAAAAGGCGATCACAAACAATGTTATTATCCGCTTCATAGTTTCAGTATAGTTACTACTAAATTAAAATTTTCACTGAAATTCAAACCAACGAAATGCAGGAAATTAAAAACAAATCGCGGTTCATTGATGTTTTGATGGAAAGAGCGGTTGCAAAACGACTGAATTAACGTACATTTGAAACCGATAATTGATTAGAAACAAAAGCATGGAATTAGCAAGAGATAAAGTATTAGAAGCACTTTCCAACGTCATAGAACCCGATTTAAAAAAAGATATCGTTTCACAGAATCTCATCGATGATTTAAAGCTCGAGGGAAACACAATAGCATTGACCGTTAACGTCGTCAATCCGGCGATGCACGCAAGAAAACGCATGCAAGAGGCCGTTCAGTTCACCCTCAAAAGAATGTTGGGCGACGATATTGAAGTAACTGTCAATGTCAAAGGACTTCCCGCCGAGGCAAAATCAGCACATCGCAAGATTCTTCCAGAGGTTAAAAATATCGTAGCCGTTGCATCGGGCAAAGGCGGTGTCGGTAAATCGACCGTAGTAGCGAACCTCGCAGGAGGACTATCGAAAAAAGGATACAAAGTCGGAATTGTCGATGCCGATATCTATGGACCTTCGATGCCGACCATGTTTGATGTTGTGGGAGAAAGACCGTCAGCGATTGATGTGGAAGGCGAGAAGAAAATGGTTCCGGTAGTTTCTTACGGAATACAAATTATGTCGATTGGGTTTTTTACGGATCCCGACGATGCAGTAGTATGGCGCGGCCCGATGGCTTCAAAAGCGCTCACGCAAATGTTCACCGATACCCACTGGGGTGAACTCGACTATTTAATTGTCGATTTGCCTCCGGGAACGGGAGACATTCACTTATCACTCGTCCAGACCGTCCCGCTGGATGGAGCAATTATTGTTTCTACGCCCCAGGAAGTCGCTCTGGCCGATGCCCGCAAAGGTGTCACCATGTTTGGAATGGACAATATAAAAGTACCGATTGTCGGACTGATAGAAAACATGTCGTGGTTTACACCGGCAGAGCTTCCGGAAAACAAATATTACATTTTTGGACGGGACGGCGTCAAAAATTTAGCAAAAGGAATGGGAAAAACCTTTTTAGGTCCTGTACCCCTGGTACAAAGCGTGCGAGAGTCCGGAGACATTGGAAGACCAGCTGTTTTCCAGGAAAACACGCCAATTTCTGAGGCTTTTGATGAATTAGTTCGTAAGTTTGTAGATGAAACAAATAAGTAAATTAACTATGGCATTAGATGTCAAAAATATTACTGAGAAAGTGAATCAAGCCCTTCATCAGCTGCGCCCGTTCTTAGAACAGGATGGCGGAGACATGGAGCTTGTTGAAATCACAGAGGACGCCGTCGTTCGCGTTCGCCTGCTCGGTGCCTGCAAAGACTGCTCGATGAGTGCAATGACCATGAAAGCCGGGTTAGAAGAAGCTGTAAAAAAAATGGCTCCCGAAGTTGCACACGTCGAAGCTATCAATGATTTGTCGGCAGAAGAAGTTGCATCGAAATAATCAGGTTGTACAGTTATCGGAACGAGCATCGACGACAATAGTTGTCTGACGGTATTCCTCATTCCTTTCGAAAAATTTTCAAATCTTTACATTTAATAGCTCAAGAACCGAAAGACACGCGTCACAAAGGATTTTTCTTTTACCTACAACATCCACAGGTTGAACCTCATAGCTGCAGCAGGTTTTTTCCTTATTGAAAATCATTTTTATTCAAATCTTAATGCTTTTGCTCTGAAATATGAGCAAAGTCATTTTATATAATCGAATCTTTTTGTTATTTTAAACCAAAAAAATTATGAAAAAGATACTCGTACCTACTGATTTTTCGGAATACGCGATGCATGCCGCCAAATTAGCAGCGGATATTGCTAGAAAATTTGAAGCGCGGATTTATTTTTTACACGTCGTCGACATGCCCACTTATGAGTCTGGAATTATTCCGGGTCAAAGCCAGCAGGACGTGGCAGAAGGTCTGTTCATTTTAAAGAAAGTAAAAAAAGACTTTAAGGAACTCATGGACCAAGATTTCCTGAAAGACATCAATGTTGCAGAAGCCATACAATTTGATGGCGTTTATGAGTCAGTTGTTGCTCAGGCTGAAAAGCACGACATCGATTTAATCGTCATGGGAACCCACGGATCTTCGGGCTATGTCAATGACTTCTTTGTGGGAAGTAATACAGATAAAATTGTTCGTTTGTCGAAAACACCCGTACTGACAACGCGAGAAGAAGTCAAAGACCCGACCTTCAAGAAAATTGTTTTCGCCAGTGATTTTGACGAAGGTGTCGACACATCATTTAACCGCATTGCGGAGATTGTCAAATTTTTCGATGCGAAAGTAGATCTCGTACGCGTCATTACGCGCGATGATTTTTACTACTCTGCCCCAATGCTCTCTATCATGGAGGATTTTGCCAAGAGAAATGGATTAAAAGATTACGAATGCCACATACACAATGCAGAGAGTGTTCAGACCGGCATCAACGAATTTGCCCAAAGCAACGATGCAGACATCATAACGACGGTTACACATGGTCGTCGGGGACTTGCCCGACTTTTTAACGGGTCCATCACAGGTGATATGATGAAGTCGAGTCCGTTGCCCGTCATGACCGTTAAAGCGGCTGACCGGTAAAATAAAACACTGAGCGCGTGATTACTATAAAAAATATCTACGAAAAGGTATTTTTTTAGCGTTCACGTTTGCTTCCAAAAAAAATATTTGACTATATTTGCACCCGCACAGCGATTTTGTAACGACAAATGAGTGCGGGTTTGCTGTTTTTTCAGAAGTCTACAAGACTATAAATCTGACGGAGCAGCATTGAGGCAAAAATTCCTCCTTAGCTCAGTTGGTTAGAGCATCTGACTGTTAATCAGAGGGTCCTTGGTTCGAGTCCAAGAGGGGGAGCTTTATCAGTACTGAGTAGCGAGTATTGAGTAGTGAGAGTGAGTTCCGAGGGGCTCACTCTTTTTTTATGACCTCATTTGGAGGAGCGTTTTATTGGATCAAGATCAAAAGTTGGGGACTCAGCATAAATTTCGGTCAATCACAGAAGTAATTATTCAAGATTTGTGATTTTTCTTTTTGACCTTCTTTACTTTTTTTCATTGCCAAAAAAAGTAAAACAAAAAAGTCTAGCGCCTGGAAACTCTCCGACCCACTTTACCTTCAACTTCTAAAATGATTAAAACTCACTCCCGCTGGTCGCTCAAACACCTAATCATTTTTGCGAAGTTTTCAGGTAGTGGGTACCCCGAACTGATTTTCCTATGCGCATCCTCAACCTATAACCATTCAGTAAGTACAAACAATCTTATTTCCTATTTATAACATCGTAAAGAAAAAGGTTAGTTCTTAGGTCCGGACATTTTCCAGCGTCAGGTCGTTCACCCCCGATAGCTGTGCTCATCGGGATTTACGAAACAAAACAATCTAGTACGAGCTGAAATGTACACTGCTAAATTCGATGATCTAAATCGGTAGTTCTTTTCAAAAAAGTTTTAACTCCTTACGCTCTCCCTAACTTTTGAGACTGACCCCGTTTTACTGAATCGAGTTGAAGTAACGTTTAGACTGCGCAGCGCGACCAAAGCGAACACAGACGACTTAATTTTGAGGAAAAAAAACAGTCTTACTAAAGGACAAGCAGTGATAAGCCAAGCTGTATTTTACAATCCTACTCCTCGTAGAAAACATACTCCTCGAGGCGAAGGATCCGAATAAAATCAGTAGCTACGTTCTGAACTAAAATATTGTTGATTAAAAACGTTTTATCGTCGTAGACAATGCTGTGTTGTGTCGTGTGTTCGCCGTTTTTGTAATAATTGATATTCGTCAAATTGGCAAATTCATCGTATTCGTAAACGTAAAGTCGCTCCTGAACGCCAGAACGGTTGGAAGTGATTTCCAGCGAATCCAGTAAGCCTTTTCCGTTATATCCGTAAGTCGTCTTTTTAACGCCGGAAGTTCGCCGCAAACGCTCTACTTCTTCGGTGACCTGTCCATCGTCATTGAAATAGGTGATAATGTCCTTATAGGGTATGTCATAACTGTTATAAACTGTTTTCTTGCGCTGTCGTTCAAAATATTGATAACTCGCCGTTTCAAAAGTCACGACAAATTCCTTGCCCAACTCAAATTCCGCGCGTTTTGACGTTTCTTTGGTCAAATTACGTCGATACTCTTCCCTTACCACGTTTCCGGCAGAATCATAAGCGTAGATGTAGGCGTAAAAACCAAATTCATCGCGTTGTCTTAAAGCGGTGAGGTTTCCTGTATCGTCGTACTCGTAAATACTGATCAATGTATCAATACCTCCATGAATCCTGCGCGATTCCAGCTGCTTGACGAGCCGACCCGAGCGGTCAAAATGATAAGAACGGTAGAGCTCCGTTTCCCGAAAGGCGTCCCCGAGCTTGTAATGGGTGAAATTTCCCCGAATGGATTTGATTCCATTTTGAGCTACGATCGTCTGGTTAAAAAAGGGGCGGTCAGTAAAGGCTTCTCCCGACTGATTGTTGAGCAATTGACTGTGCAGTCCATAAGCATTGAATATGCATACTAAAATTAAGTAAAACCATCCTTTTCGTTTCATGCTCTTCATCTGCCCGCCAAAAAAAAGACCTCTACAACTACTGCAGAGGTCATTCGTGTTTTCAATACCATGTATTTATTTGTTCAACGCCGCTTTTACCAGGTCGGCAATAAGTTTCCCATCTGCCCGACCGGCCAGTTTTTTGGTCAATTTACCCATCACTTTGCCCATGTCTTGCGGACCATCTGCTCCGAGCTCCGCAATCGTTTTCTCGACTTCAGCGCGGACCTCCGATTCATCCATCATTTTGGGCATATAGTTCTCAAGGATTTCCGCTTCAAACTTCTCTTGTTCGGCCAGATCTTCGCGCCCTTCTTCTTTGTAGACATTGTAAGTGTCCATGCGCTGTTTATGAAGCTTCATTATTATTTTGTTCTCCTTTGCCTCATCGACATCTCCATTGCCCGAAGTTGCTTCGTTCAGCAACTTTGATTTGATATCGCGCAGCACGCCCAACTTTTCCTTGTCACGGGCCTTCATTGCCTCTTTGATATCCGTATTAATCTGGTCTGTTAAACTCATTTTTTCTATCTTTTCTGTCTTCTAACATACGGAAACATTCACTCAATGATCCGTTTATAAACGCGCTTTACTTCGTTCAGAAACATGCAACTGCAACAAACAGCAGCCCGCTAATCCACGTTATCGTGAAGGAAGGAGTTCGTTCCGCGCAGCGATGTTTTATTATCGTCTTTATCATCCGAAA
>JBNJEH010000015.1:0-49272 GCA_051745635.1 Bacteroidota bacterium | reverse complement strand
ATCGAAGACCAAGAAAACGGTTTAAATATGAAAATCCTATATTTGTAATGGATAGATTATTGTTTAACGATAAAGTTGCATTAGTGACTTGAATTCTGCTTTGTGTAATGAGGGGGCAAGATTTTTTGACATATTTTTTTTATGTTGTTGTAAGGATCTTTATTGCTGGAACCATTTCCGTTCGAGGAAAACCCAACATCGAACGGCCACCCCAGTCTCGTAACACGCCATTTGAAAGGAGCTATCATTTCTCCAAACGTGAAACGCATAAAAGATGATACCCAACTCATCAAAAACCATTATCTTTCGATTCTGAAATTTAAAAGCATTGTATTGTGATATTAGGAATTGAATGGAACGTTACTTCTCAGCTCATTGACGGGTGGAATACCCCAAATCTTTATGGGTTATTATTTGTTACGGGGCTGATCATCGGGTTTTACGTCATCAAAAAGATGTTTAAAAAGGAAGGTGTCCCGGAAGAATGGCTGGACAAACTGTTGATTTATGTCGTAATTGCCACGATCGTGGGTGCCCGACTCGGTCACGTTTTCTTTTACGACTGGCACTTGTACAAACAGAACCCCATCGATATTATTAAAATTTGGGAAGGTGGCCTCGCCAGTCACGGTGGAGCTATTGCCATTCTCATTGCGCTCATTTTATACAGTCGCTTTGTTTCAAAGAAGAATGTCTTCTGGATTCTCGATCGTATTGTTGCACCGATCGCGATTGCCGGGTGTTTTATCCGATTGGGGAATTTAGTCAACCATGAAATTATCGGCGAACCCACCAACTTACCCTGGGGATTTAAGTTTATGCAAGAGAGCTACGACAACATGGTGGAAGTAGATGGTCAATTGCAACACGTTTATCGTCACCCCGCTCAACTTTACGAAGCTATCGGGTATTTGGTCAGTTTCTTTGTACTGCACCGCATGTATTGGAAAACGAAGCTAAAAGAGAAAAAAGGAACGATCTTCGGAGCTTTCTTGATTCTGATTTTTGGTTGGCGTTTCATTGTAGAATTTGTCAAAGTTGGTCAGGCAGAGCGCGATGCAGGAATGATCTTAAACACCGGACAATGGTTGAGCGTTCCTTTTGTGTTGGCAGGAATCATTATTATCTTTTTGGCTCAGCGAAAGATGTTGCAGAAGAACTCATAAATAATTCTAAAACATACTGTTTCAATGAAAAATAGAATCACATCTTTATTTAACACGAAATATCCTGTTATTCAAGCAGGAATGATCTGGTGCTCCGGGTGGGAACTCGCTTCTGCCGTTTCCAACGCAGGAGGTTTGGGCATCATCGGTTCGGGAAGCATGTACCCCGAAATTTTAGATGAACATGTTCGCAAATGTAAAGCGGCTACCGACCAACCATTTGCTGTGAATTTACCCATGATCTATCCGGATATCGAAAAACACATTGAGACAATCATCAAACACGAAGTTCCTATTGTCTTTTCTTCTGCGGGAAATCCTAAAACGTGGACGAAGCATTTGCAAGATCACGGCATTAAGGTCGTTCATGTTGTATCGAGTGTGAAATTTGCGAAAAAATCTGAACAAGCTGGTGTCGATGCCGTAGTGGCAGAAGGATTTGAAGCAGGTGGTCACAACGGAATTGATGAAACCACCACTTTTTGTTTGATTCCCATGGTGGCAGATGCAGTTGATATTCCTGTAATTGCAGCAGGTGGAATTGGTGACGGTCGCGGAATGCTGGCTGCTATGAACCTGGGTGCAGATGCGGTGCAAATCGGCAGTCGTTTTGTAGCATCGGAAGAGTCTTCAGCTCACATCAACTTTAAAAATACGGTTGTGAATACCCAGGAGGGCGGAACCAAATTAACGTTGAAAGAGATTACTCCTGTTCGACTGATTAAAAATGCTTTTTACGATCAGGTAGCAGAAGCATATCGCAACGGAAGCAAAGTGGATGAGCTCAAAGAATTACTCGGTCGCGGTCGCGCCAAAAAAGGAATGTTTGAAGGTGACCTGGATGAAGGTGAGTTGGAAATCGGTCAGGTTTCCGGACTTATTGACGATATCAAACCAGCCGCACAAATCCTCCATGAGATTGTTGAGGGGTACAAGTCAGTATTGACTGCACAAAGCAACGACGATAAATACAATTTTTAATGATTCATTTTGAACGATTTACCTTACCCAACGGATTAAGGGTAATATTTCATAAAGATATAACCACTCCAATGGCAGTGGTGAATACGCTCTACGACATCGGAGCGCGGGATGAAGATCCTTCCCGTACGGGATTTGCTCATTTGTTTGAGCATTTAATGTTTGGAGGTTCTGTAAATATCCCCAATTTTGACGGGCCTTTGCAGAAAGCCGGCGGACAGAATAATGCTTTTACCAGCAATGACATGACGAATTATTATGACATTATTCCGGCTGAAAATCTGGAGACAGCACTCTGGCTGGAAAGTGATCGGATGTTGTCACTGGCATTTACTGAAAAAAGCCTGGAAGTCCAGCGTAGTGTCGTAATTGAAGAATTCAAGCAGCGCTATCTGAATCAACCTTATGGAGATATGTGGCTCGAATTTCGACCACTCGCCTACGAAAAGCATCCTTACCGCTGGTCTACCATTGGTAAAGACATTAGTCATATCGAAGAAGCAACTATGGCGGAGGTCAAAGACTTTTTTCACCGCTATTATCATCCGGCCAACGCCATTCTGTGTATTTCGGGAAATTTTGAATTCGACTATATCAAGGAACTCGTTTTGAAATGGTATGGGGACATTCCAGGTCGCGATGTACCCAAAAGAGCACTCCCGCAAGAACCAGATCAAAGGGCTTACAAAGAGAAAACAATAGAGCGCGACGTCCCTTCAGATGCGTTTTACCTCGGATTTAAAATGCCGGGACGAAACGAACCGCATTATCACGCTGCCGATTTGCTTTCAGATATCCTCGGTCGTGGTAAATCTTCGCGGTTGTACAAAAAACTGAAAAAAGAAAAAGAAATCGTATCCGAAATCAATGCATACATTCTTGGCTCATTTGATACGGGATTGCTCATGATCAGTGGAAAAACCGCTGATGGCGTAAGCACTGAAGATATAGAACCTATTATTCACGAGATTATTGACGAATTAAAAACGAAACCAATAGAGGAAACGGAACTCGAAAAAATCGTCAATAAAGTCAAAACGACCAACGTATTCTCCGAGCAAGGTATTTTACCAAAAAGTATTGGTCTGAGCATGCACGAATTACTAGGAGACGCCAACGGCATCAATCGCGAAACAGCGAAATACGAAAAAATTACACCGCAGGAAATTCAGGAACAAGCCAAACAAGTGCTGGCAAAAACAAATTGTTCACGACTGACGATAAAAGCAACGACAAATGGATAGAACAACAGCACCCTATATTCAGCCCATCAAGACCTTGAATATTTTACCGCCCACGTCACACAAATTGCCGAATGATGGAGAATTGTTCCACCTTTCTGCCGTGGAAGACGAAGCTGTGAAAATTGATCTCATTTTTGATGCCGGCAGTAGTAAACACCAAAAATTAATCAGTCGACTCACGGGTGAATTATTGTTTTCAGGAACGCCATCACAATCGAGCGACCAGCTCCACGAATCCATTGATCATCTGGGCGGCTTTACGAATGTCGAAATTAGTGACGAAGAAGCGGTTGTTTCTGTATTGGGCTTGCGCGAAAACATGATCCCGTTAATAAAACTGGTGTTGGATGCTATCTATGCTGCACAATTAGAAACGCGGGAAGTCAATCAACTCATCGCTTCAAAAAAACAACAATTCCAAATTGCAATGGAAAAAGTGAGTACCCTGGCGCGGCGTGAATTTTTGAGCCATATCTTCCCCGACTCTTCTTATGGGCAGCTCACACATCTCGTGGATTTTGAAAATATCGAGCGCGATGATCTCGTTGCTTTCCACCAGACGCACTACATTAAAGGACTCCAAAAAATTGCAGTCGTGGGCAATCTGAACGATCAAGAAATCAAACACATCATTGAAGCTACTGAAAAATTTGATCGTAAGACCGTCCAGCCAACGTCACAGGCATTCAACTATATCCCTGAAGAAATTGATGTATCAAAAACGGGGGCAGTTCAATCCGCTATCCGCATTGGAAGGATTCTTTTTAACAAACAACACGAAGATTTTATCGATTTCAATGTGCTGAACATGATTTTGGGCGGATATTTTGGTAGCCGTCTCATGACTTCTATTCGTGAAGAAAAAGGTTATACTTATGGAATAGGTTCTGGTTTTGCACAACTGAAAGATACGGGATACTTTTTTATTTCCACAGAAGTTGGCGAGCAATATAAAGATGCGACAATAGCTGCTGTCAAGACGGAAGTTGAGCGCCTGCAGAACGAACTGGTTTCTCAGGAAGAACTCGATTTGGTGCGCAACTACATTACTGGTCAACTGCTCAAAAATGCCGACGGTCCATTTGCCCAAATGGATCGCTTTTTATCCGTGCATAAACATGGTAAAGACTTGTCTTATTACAATGAAGTGTTAACCGCTCTCAATCGGATCACTCCGGATCGGATTCGGGATTTAGCACAGCAGTATTTAAACTGGGATGCATTCGTTATTGTAAAAGCCGGATAAACTTTTAATAACAGGCAACTTAATACTGTGCACAAGCGTTAAAATAAAGCAATCATAATTACGTTAATTAAGGCATGACAAAACTGCTTCAGTACATTGTTCTTACGCTCCTCGCAATGGCGACTACATTTTCCCTGCGAGCCACACATGGTATGGGCGGAGAAATCACCTGGGAGTGCCAGGGCAATGGCGATTACGTATTTGAATTGATCTTTTACCGCGACTGCAATGGTTTCGAGGTGAATACAACTTTTGAAGAATTACGTGTCTGGGGACATCCATCGGTCAATACCATCGAAGTTGATTTTGTGAATCGCATCGACATATCTCCTTACTGCACTGCGGCGGGGGGAGAAGTTCCTTTCGATTGTGGAACTGGAGTTAGTGGAGGTAACGGTATAGGTGCGGTCGAAAAAATCATCTATCGCAGTTCTCCCGTGACACTTTCTGGAACACCTCCCGCAGATGGCTGGAAATTAACTTACGAGAGTTTTTCGCGCAGTGGTAACCTTACAAACATTACCAATCCCACCAATTACGGAATTACTATTAGTGCTACTATGTTTCCCATACCCGGCTCGCCCGGAGGATGCATCGATAATTCCCCTAACTTTTTGCAAGACCCTTACGTGGTTAGCTGTGCAGGAGAAGAATACAACTACAACCCACATGCTGTCGACGTGGATTTAGATTCACTTGTCTTTGAATGGGGCGTACCTTACGATTATTTTCCAAGTGGTAATTTTAACCCGCCCGCCAATCCTGCTCCGGTTCCTTTTGAACCTGGGTTTGCTTACGACAATCCAACGCCGGACGCAAGTTTTGATCCCAATAATGTTCCCGCTTCACTGGATCCGCAGACCGGCGCCATGAATTATACGAGTTTTACACAAGGGAATTTTGCTACAAAAGTAAGTGTCTCGAGCTACAGAGATGGAGTTAAAATTTCCACTGTCGTCCGCGAGGTACAACTCATTGTATCCAATTGCACCGGCTCAAATAATGCGCCAATCGTCGCTCCGCCATTTAATGGTAATACAGATTTCGACACGACGGTCTTTGCGGGTGATTTGGTCAACTTTTCGTTGTCTTCAACCGATATTGGAACCTTGCAGGACGGTTCGGCTCAGTCAAACATCATTTCTTCTACCGGATTGATGTATGGAGCCAACTTTACAGACCCCAACAACGGATGCAGCACCCCGCCATGTGCAACGCTGAACAATACTCCCAGTGCATCGGGTTCAATGGGAGCATCGATGGAATTAAACTGGCAGACAACCTGCGATCATTTAGTAGATGCCACAGGTAGCGCCAAAGATGAAGTTCCCTACGTGTTTGTTTTTAAAGTTCAGGATGATTACTGCCCCATTCCGAGTGTGACTTACGCTACTGTTAAAGTTAATGTTAAAAACAAAGAAGTACTGCCTGCCCCTGATATAACCTGTATTCGTACAGCTCCCAATGGTGATGTAACGATTAACTGGACCGCTGTGAATGATCCAAACAATGTCTTTGACCAATACAGCATCAATACGGTAGCAGGAGGTAATTCAGGATCTGAAAACAATGTGACTACATCCAGTCATACCGTACCCGGCGTTGGGAACAGTGCCAATGCGTTCTATGTATCAACGCATTCTGGTTGTGACGGACTGAGCGTCAAAAATTCAGATACACTTTCCAATATCTATCTCGATTTAAACAATCCCGGGAACGGTGAGGCAGAATTGGACTGGAATGCGCCAGCCACAACTCCGCTCGCTCATTTTGGAGATTACTACCACATTTATCGCGAGTACCCTGCCGGAAACTGGAGTTTAATTGATTCAGTCCCTTATTCTACCACAAATTATACGGATACAATTACGATTTGTGACGCCTTTTTGAATTATCGCATCGAATTGCCGACCGACAAATGCAATTTTAGAAGTAACACGCAGGGCGATGATTTTGAAGATCAAATCGTTCCGGACATTCCCAACATCAATAATGTCAGTATCGACAGTACGACGACAGAGGTGACGATCGAGTGGGATGAAAACAGTCAGGAAGACACCTATGGATACGTCATTTATGAAACAGATGGCAATGGCAATTTAGTAGAGGTAGATACCGTCTGGGGAATTGGAAACACCACATTCACGGACGATCCAGTAATTTCTGACGGGCCTTTGCAATATTCCATCGCAGCATTTGATTCCTGCACCACGAGCAATGTTACTCCTACTTATCAAACTTCTGCAAAGGCAGCACCGCATACCACGAACTTTTTAACGGCTAACCTCGACATCTGCGATCGAATGGCTGAACTTTCCTGGACAGGTTATAAGGGTTTTGAGAACATTGCGGTCAACAACGTTTATACCCGTGTCAATCGTTCTCCCTGGCAAATTGCAGGTGATACAACTGCAAACAGCTATCAAATTCCGATCAACTTAGGAGATGAACTCATCGTGGCAATTGAAACTGTTGCAGAGGACGGTACATCGACACTTTCGAACGTGGACACCATCCAGTTCACTGATGCCGGCGGACCGTCTTATTCCTACCTCAGCGTTGCTACTGTTGATGGCGATGAAGCCGTTGTCAAACACCGCCTGGCACTTGACGGAGGTGCAGAAACCGTAGTTTTCGAGCGGTTTGACCCCGCAATCAATGATTATGAAGTACTTGCCGAAGCCGAAGTAGATGCTCAAAATCAAATCGCCTACGTCGATAAAACAGCAGAAGTTCATCGACGGCCATATACCTATCGCACAGAAGTCATCGACACCTGTGGTCAGTCACTGGGATACTCCAATATTGGAAAGACAATTTTCCTTGAGGTTCAAACAGATGAAACCGAAGAAATTCATACCCTGCAATGGACGCCCTACGATCGTTTTGAAGGAAACATTAAGGAATACGCGGTTTATCGGTCGTTAGACGGCGTTTATGAAACGACTCCTATTGCACGAGTATCGCCTTCTCAGCGAACCTATACAGATACCGTTGAACAATTTGGCACCGTTGATGACGGAAGAATCTGCTATTATGTCGCAGCTCTGGAGGGCAGCAATCAATGGGGGCTGGAAGAACAAAGTTATAGTAATGAAGCCTGCGGTACGATTCCGCCAACGATTTACATTCCAAACGCATTCACTGTGGGTGGAGAAAACCCTGTATTCAAACCCGTAACGCGGCAACACCGCATTGAAAATTATTCTTTTGAAATCTTTGATCGTTATGGTCGCCTCATATTCTCAACCAACGATCCGGAAGAGGGTTGGGACGGTCAGATCGAGGGCAGTTCCCGATATGCCCGGGAAGGTGTTTACGTCTACCGCCTGTCACTGCGCGATGGAAATGGTTCAGAGGTGCTCAAACACGGTCACGTGACGTTACTCGATTACAGACAAGTCAAATAATTCGTCTTTTGTCGATCAGAAAAGGTGAATGTTCATGCGCTTTCGATCGGAAATCAATGCAAAATACACTACTTTTGTCCTGAGTTATGCAGGGAGAAGAACAAGAAATGTCTTTCCTCGATCATTTGGAGGAACTGCGGTGGCGAATTGTAAAATCCGTCATTGCGATTCTCGTATTTGCCATCGGTATGTGGTTTGTCAAAGAATGGGTGATCGATCACGTCTTTCTCGCCATGACCAAACCGACATTTGTTTCTTTTCAATACATGTGCGAATACCTCAATATCTGCATTGGCGAAATTCCGATTCAATTCCAGTCCAATAAAGTCGGGTCTCAATTTTCATACGCGTTGTTGATGTCGTTTGTAGGCGGATTTATCATTGCATTTCCTTTCGTGTTTTTACAAATGTGGGGGTTTGTCAAACCTGGACTGCGCCAAAATGAAAAAAGTGCCGTAAAAGGGATAACCGTATTTGTGACACTCCTCTTTTTTCTGGGTGTTACCTTTGGATATTTCGTGGTGGCACCGCTCTGCATTCAATTCTTTGGATATTTTTCACTCTCTTCAGAATTTCAAAACATCTGGATGATTGGTTCCTTCATGTCGCTGATCATTTCCAGCGTTATATTTACCGGCTTACTGTTTCTGCTTCCTGTCATTGTTTATATCCTCACGAAAATAGGCATCTTAACCCCCGAATTTCTCAAAAAATACCGCAAACATTCCATCGTCGGGGTACTGATCCTCTCTGCACTGATTACGCCACCTGACTTTATAAGTCAAGTCATTGTTTCCATTCCGATCATCATACTTTACGAAATTAGTATCCTGGTCAGTAGACGTGTCATTCGCAAACAAAATCGAGCACACCGTTAATATCTTCGTGAAATTTTAATTCAAATTTCTGATGCGCATATATTTACTTTCATTATTTTCGCTGCAATGCGTTTAGTCACCGTCATACTACTGTTTACTTGTTTCTGTTCCTACGCGCAAAAAACAAGTGTTTCTGGACAAGTTGTTGATGCAGAAACGGATGAGCCCGTGCCATTTGCGAGCGTATTTTTCAAGGACACGAAAATTGGAACAGAAAGTGATTTGGACGGCAACTATTCCATCGAGTCCTACTATGCCACGGATTCCTTAGTGATCAGAGCCACAGGTTACAACACACAAATTGTCTCAGTGGTGAAAGATCAGGCGAATGTAGTCAATGTTCGCCTGGAAACGCTCTCGCAAGACGTGGAAGAAGTCGTTATTCAGGCACCGACGGAAAAGCCATCCACTGTACTTCACAATAGGGTGGTACGCAATAAACCCATCAACAACAAAGAAAAGCTGGGGGCCTATCAATACGAATCCTACAATAAAATCCAGTTGGATCTGAACAACCTGAGTGAGAAATTTGAAGGACGGAAAATTGTGAAAAGCCTCGATGTCGTCATGGACTACCTCGACACCTTAGATGGAGGACAATATTTGCCGTTGCTTTTGAGTGAATCATTATCAGATTATTATTACAGAACCAATCCCAAACAAAAAAAAGAAGTCGTAAAAGCTTCGCGAATTACCGGGATTCAAAATGTCGAGGTCAATCAATTTTTGGGTGAAATGTATCAGGACATTAATGTATACGAAAATTACATTGGTATTTTTGACAAATCATTTATCAGTCCCATTGCCAATTTTGCCATGGGTTTTTACAAATTCTACATGAAAGATAGCGCCTACATCGACAACCAGTGGTGCTACGAGCTGAAATTTGTACCTAAACGCAAAGGAGACCTGACTTTTGAAGGTTCGATGTGGATTCATGACACGACTTACGCCGTCAAACGATGGAGTGCTTCCGTAGCTGACGATGCCAACATTAATTACGTCAATGGATTTTATCTCGACCAGCAATTCGACCAGGTGGCGGACGAAGTCTGGATGCTCACTTTGGACAAGTTGATCGTGGATTTAAAAATGCGCAAAAATTCTAAAATCGTCGGGTTTTATGGCCGAAAACTTACCAGTCGCAAAGACTTTGTTATCAACACGCCCCGCGAACCATCCTTTTACCGGACCAATGAAAACGTCGTCGTCGAAGACAGTGCAAACGACCGATCTAAAAAATATTGGCGCGAAAACAGGCATTTTCCTCTGAACAGGCAAGAAGAGAACATCGATGATATGATCGATTCCCTGAACCAAGTCCCTATTTTTTCTGCATTTAAAAATCTCAGTTTTCTCGCGACCACTGGTTTTTATCCGCTGGGGAAAATCGAAATCGGAAATGTGCAAAGCATCATGAGTTTCAACAGGGTGGAAGGATTCCGGAATCAATTGCAGCTGCGCACCTCCAACGATTTCAGCAAACGCCTGGAATTATCGGGAAAAGTGGCCTATGGCTACGGCGATCAAAAATTCAAATACGGTGGCGGTCTCCGTTTTAATGTTACCCCACAGAAGCGGGGCATGCTCAATCTCTTCTACGACTATGATCTCACCCAGCTGGGGCTCGGTGAAAATGCGGCAGATGTTGACGCTGCACTCGGTTCTTTTTTCCGTACGCGACCGCTCAATCAATTGACATTCGTTGAAAAAATTGGAGGAAAATTTGAGAAAGATATCGGCAAAAGCTTCATTTTTACACTCGGTTCGGAATGGAAGGAGTACGAATCCAAAGGTCAGGCCAATTATCGCCTGCCAACTGCAGGTGGCTCCTTCGACGTAATAGACAAAATATCCACGTTTGAGTCATTTCTGGAAGTGCGCCTGGCGATCAACGAAGAGTTCTTGTCGGGCTCATTTGATCGCATCTCGCTCGGTTCGAAATATCCCATTTTTACGTTGCGCGGAACAGCTGCATTCCAGGACGTTTTTGGTTCAGATTACAACTATCAAAAACTAGAGTTTTCCATGGAACACGATCCGAAAATCGGAATTTTTGGCAAACTCAACTACCAACTTTACGGGGGGTATATTTTTGGTAAGGCAGCATACCCCTTCCTAAAAATTCACGAGGGTTCTCAAACTTATTGGTATCAGTCCAATTCGCACAACCGAATGCTGTTCTTTGAATTCATTTCAGATCGCTATGTCGGCGCTGCTGTTGACCATCATTTTGACGGACTCTTTTTTGATCGCATCCCACTGGTGCGCAAGTTGAAATGGCGCATCGTCGCCGCCGGAAAATCCGTTTGGGGCACCCGTTCCCAAGCACAAGATGAAATCATGTTGGTCCCTGACGCCACGCGGGAGTTTGGAAACATTCCTTACGTCGAGTCTTCCATAGGCATCGAAAACATATTCAAAGTATTTCGTGTTGACGCGGTTTGGCGAATGACGCATCTGTACGAAGGAATTTCTCCATGGGGAGTTCGCGGTAAATTTACGATCCGCTTCTGATCAACAATAATCTGGTTCCTGTCGCGTTGAATTGATCTGATGTCTTATTTTTGCATGATATTGAATAGATGAAGCTATACACGAAAAATATTACTAAATCTTATCGCGGGAGAACCGTTGTAAAAGGAGTAACCATTGAAGTCAATCAAGGGGAGATTGTCGGACTGCTCGGTCCCAACGGCGCTGGTAAAACGACCTCTTTTTATATGATCGTCGGTTTGGTTTCTCCCGAAGAAGGAACGGTGCATCTAGACGACCGCAATATTACGCGACTGCCGATGTACAAACGTTCGCAACTCGGAGTGGGATATTTGCCGCAGGAAGTTTCGGTTTTCCGAAAACTGAGCGTGGAAGATAATATCATGGCCATTTTAGAAATGACTCAGCTGAACAAAAAAGAACGCATTGCCAAACAAGAACGGCTTCTCGACGAATTTGGACTCCAGCACGTTCGCAAAAACACAGGAGCTAGTTTATCGGGAGGAGAAAAACGACGCACTGAAATTGCACGGGCATTGGCCACTGACCCAAAATTTGTGCTGCTCGACGAGCCCTTTGCCGGTGTTGATCCAATTGCCGTAGAGGATATCCAGTCGATTGTCGCAGAATTAAAACAGCGCAACATCGGAATTCTGATTACGGACCACAACGTTCAGGAAACCCTTTCAATAACGGATCGCGCCTACCTTTTATTCGAGGGAAGTATCTTAAAAGCAGGTACGGCAGAAGAATTAGCAGCCGATGAACAAGTTCGCAGAGTATATTTAGGACAAAATTTTGAACTTCGCAAAAAATCGTAGTATTTTTGCAGGTAAATGAGTTGAAAATAAGCGCAATGAAAAATTTAAATTTGGTTCTGACCTTTATGGTTGTCTTACTGTTACAATCGTGTCAGAAGTGTGACCCGTCAAATGAAAGCACAGGATTGATTATTGATAATGCGATCGTACGCGTGGTTGGCGGTGAAGGTGGTGCCAATTTTATTACCAGCGCTGCGGACTACAATGCTCCCATCGAAGTTAGTTTTGATGAGGGTATCACTTATGAACCCGTAGACTTTTCCGAATATTCCGTTTTCTCTCTGCCTACGACTGCTTCCTGCAGTTCCGGATACGCGAGAAATGTGAGCCGAAATGACCAGGCAGAAGTCGTGACATACACCATCAACATTACAGAATGTGACGATTGCGAAGGAACTACGACAATACAAAACTGGGTGTTAACGAGTAAAGTTCCCGCCAACTACACGCCTATTTTCGAGGTCGATTAAAAAATACGACAGCTGAAAATTGCCGTGTCATCAACGAGTTCTTCTTTTCCTCTGAAATCGTCGAGTTTGGAGAAAACGAGGTTGTTTAAATCTTCCATTTTCAGCGGATAAAAGCTGTGAATCAACTTCACGAGTCGATCGGTTTCAAAATAGTCCCCTTCCTTATTCTGTAATTCCACCACGCCATCAGTATATAAAACGAGCGTGGAATTGGGTTTAATCACCACCTCATCGGATTCAATAAAAGGCATTTCATCCAACATGCCCAAACCAACCGAACCACGATTTAAGAATTGTGCTTTTCTGCCATTGGTCAAAATCGGGTGATTGTGACCCGCATTCACATACTTTAATTTTCGTGTTTTCGAGTTATATTTCCCAATAAAAAAGGTGATAAATTTCTCCCCTTTGGCACTGGTCATTACCTTTTTATTCAGTTCTTCAATCAAAAATTCCAATTCAAAGTCCTGGTAGTTCAGCAATGTCCGAATGGTTGCCTGGAAATTAGCCATCAACATGGCTGCGCTAATTCCCTTACCTGAAACGTCGGCAATACAAACGATAAATTCATCGTCATTGAGGCGGATGAAGTCATAGTAGTCACCACCGACTTCATGGCGCGCTTTATAAGTTGCCGCGAGGTCCAGGCGACGATCAGAAGGCAATTCGGCCGGAAACAACAGTTTCTGCATTTCCGAGGCAACTTCCAGCTCTTTTTTGATCCGTTCCTGTCGAATGCCCTGTTTAGCCATTCGCTTATTTTCTATTGCCACCACAATGATGTTCGTCAACGTCTGAATGAAAGACAGGTTGGGCAGCGGACCTTTAATGGTGCTCACATCATCATAATCGGAGTGTTTGATCAGTAAAAATGCCAAAGGCACTGATTTATGATGAACGGGTATCACCACATCAAACTCATTGAGCTCCTCTATATGTGAGGATTCGATCATCGTTATGTCTTTGAACCGCGTGAGGTCCTGTTTCACGTTGATATTCTTGATCTTTCCTTTTACGCCTACTTTCAGAATATAATTCCATCGGTCCTGCTTATTGAAAAGGACAAATTTATCCAGGCCGAGCTGTTCTTTTAAAATAAACTCAAAGATAGCCAGCAAATGCGCTACCGATTCATTGGTGTTAATTCCCTTAGTGATTTCAAGCAAAGAATTCAACTTGAATTCCTTCATCTTGAGTTCGTTTTCCAATGCCTGAATTCGCGCGTCTTTCATCGTCGATTAAAGGTTTTCGATAATTTCCGGTAGTTTCCTCAGCGCAGCCATTTCCCGGTACATCAAACGAACATCCTTTGCAGGACTACCAAAATAAGTTTTGTTGGGAGCCAGGCTTTTTGATATGCCCGACTGCGCCATCACCACAGCATTTTCACCGATCACGACATCGCTGGCACAACCAACCTGCCCCCAAAGCGTAACATTATCCTGAACTTCGACGCATCCGGCTAATCCAACATTGGCCGCCAGCAAGCAATTTCTCCCGATGACCGAATCGTGGCCGACATGGACTTGATTGTCCAGCTTCGTCCCTTCTCCAATAATGGTCTGCGCCGTCACTCCTGCATCAATGGTGCACAGCGCACCGAGTTCAGCATCTTTTTTAAGGACGACCCCACCACAAGTGTGCATGGGCTCATATCCATCATCTCTCTTCTTATAATAAAAAGCGTGTTGTCCAACGACGGTATTTGCTCCCACGACAACATTATCTTCAATAATTGTTCGATCGAGAATAACGGCGCCTGGATAAATCACTACATTTTCACCGATGGAAACTTGATTTCCAATCGTCACATTGGGGAAAACGCGAGCCGATGCTGCGACGTTCGTTTGCGTTAAATTCTCTGGGTTTATGGTGCGAAACGGTTCAAAATGACGCGTCAGTCGATTAAAATCATCAAACGGCTCCGCTGAAATGAGCAGGGCTTTTCCTTCGGGATATTCCACCTCTTTATCAATCAGTATGGTGGTTGCTGCACTCTGGAGGGCTTTTTCGTAATATTTGGGATGGTCGACAAAAACGACATCACCCTTTTCAACGCGGTGAATTTCATTGAGTCCCGTGATTTCATGATCGGGGTCACCGCGGAATTCACATCCTAAAAGCGAAGCAATTTCTTCGAGACGCCGAGCTGGTTTTAATATCATGATTCGAATAACTTTTGATTGCTAACATCTGTAAATTTACACTGAATCCTCCGCGAAGAAAAGTATTAGAAGCGAGAGTTGTTAGCCTTTGATTGTTAGTAACACTACCCTTTACATCAGATTCCGAATCGTTGTTCCCGAATTATTGCAGAACCTGACGCTTTTGGACAACTGAGAGGAAAGTTTGTCGGTAAAGCGATCACAATCTCAACGCTGCTCTTTATTGTTTAAAATAAAGCATATTTAATGTGGCTTGCGAAAAAATCAACAATCGCTCTTTTTAGCTGTAAAATAGGATGTGATTTCATCATATTATTTTAACTTCGCTTGGCACCACAAGGTGTTCTGATTATAATTTTTTCTATTGTGAGTACGCTATCGCGAAAACGCATTTTTACTTTATTAAAAATAATCGTCCCGCTTCTTTTGGGCGCTTATCTGCTGTGGCATTTTTATTCCGCTATGGATGAGGGGACGAAGGCCGTTTTTTACAAGGCTATTAATGAAGCGAATTATTTCTGGATACTGCTTTCCGTAGCACTTGGGTTTCTCAGCCATATCGTGCGCGCTTATCGCTGGAAATATCTATTGAGCACAATCGGAAAAACGCCGAAATTCTGGCACCGATACCACGCGCTGATGGTAGGTTATATTGTCAACCTTCTCATTCCGCGCGCGGGAGAGGCAACGCGCGCAGCACTTCTGTATCAAACTGATAAAATTCCTTTTTCAAAGAGTTTTGGGACCATCATTGGCGAGCGCGTTTTTGATTTAATCATGTTGGGTATTACTCTGCTCGCTGCATTGATCCTGAACTTTGATGACTTGATGGCGCTTCAGACCATTGTAGCGGACAATGCCGGGGGTGGTGATAGTAATTCATGGTTTCTTTACGTCATTTTTTCTGTCTTAGGAGGAGGATTTCTTCTGTTCCTTATACTTTGGTGGAAAGTTGCGGTGTTTCGCGAAAAATTCAGACAGTTTTTTAAAGACGTTCTCGCCGGTGTATTGTCTATATTCAAGACGAGACACCCGTGGTCTTTTCTCGGTTATACATTGTTAATCTGGATTCTCTACATTACTTTTTTCGGTATTTGTTTTTATGCATTCGAAAGCACCGCTTCCTTTCCACTGGGCGGTATTCTCATCGGATATATTGCCGGAACGCTGGGTATCATGTTTACGAACGGCGGTATTGGAGCCTATCCTTATCTGGTGGGTGTAGTCGTCAGTTTTTACATGGGATCCGATTTCAGTACAATTGCAGAAGCAGAAGGTGTAGGTAAAGCACTGGGAATGATTATTTGGTTATCGCAGACACTATTAATGATTGTACTCGGTTTGATTTCATTGATCTTCATTCCGAGGAATTATAAAAAAGAAAGTAAATGACAAAATACGAACGAATTATTCACAAAATCATGTCGCAGGAGGAAGCATCAACGTTAGTGAATTCCTGGAAATCGAACGACGAAGCTGTTGTCTTCACCAATGGATGTTTTGATTTATTGCATCGCGGTCATGTCACTTATCTCGGCAAAGCAGCCGAACGCGGGCATTATCTCGTGGTGGGCATCAATTCTGATGAGAGCGTAAAAAGACAGCAAAAAGGTCCTGAACGTCCGATAAACGATGAAATGTCGCGCGCATTGGTCGTTGCGAGTTTGGAATTTGTCGATCTCGTAGTTATTTTTGATGACGACACTCCGGAATCCCTCATCGAACTATTAACGCCAACGACGCTCATTAAGGGAGCCGATTACGACGCCAACGAAACTGACGCTTCTGCTCCTAACTATATCGTGGGTTCGAAAACAGTTAAGGAAGCAGGCGGTCGCGTTGATACGATACCACTGGAAGAAGGATATTCCACGACAGGTATCATCAACAAAATCAAAGGGAGCTAAATGCATTTCAGGTGGTCCTGATGGAATTGTTCTACAACCACGGTTTTCAAGGGTCGATATTGCTGCTGATTGGAGCTGTAATTTTCATTATCTCTGCTGTCGGTGCAGATAATGAAGTGCTCATGTCGATTCGGGGTGTGAGTGCCGTTACTAGTACTTCGCCCGTAGCTCTAATCGTTGAATCGAGGGACATTTCCGGTAGTTGCTTGTCATTTTTGGTCGTTTCGCCAAAACTGTCGACTGAAAAACCGTGTCGTATAATTTACCAGCATCTAACGCAAACACATCAAAAGAAGCCTTACCGCTGTTGCGCTTTTGTTTTGATGAGGTAAACTGATTGAATGGCAAGAAAAATCAGAAATATGACGACAAACTGCAACATATTCACCTTCAGGTGATGTGTAAGCGTAAAACGCAGATAAGTCACAAAACTCATAACACCTAACAGTTGAACTACGGTAACAATCATAAAGGCTTGTGGAAACTCAATGTTTTTGGCACGCTTCTCGAGCACAAAAACACCACTTCCAATGACGGCAAGAATAAAAAGAACGGCATAACTCAGATAAGTCGTGCCATCAAAACGCATAAACGGAACCACATTGCTGATAGCGGCATGAACGCCACCGAGAACAATTAATAATACAACGGAATAAACAATATCTCTAATCATCGCGATTCATTTTGGAAACTTCTCTTATAACCTGGAACAACGAAGCAAAAATTGCAACAAGGGTAAGTACCAGCGTCCAAACCGGGAACTCATTATTTTGATTCTCATCTAACCAATCTCCTCCAAGAGCAGCCGCAGTTATCAAAACGCCCATCTGAATCGCAAGGGTTGTAAATTTTAGGTAATTTTTTAACCGATCCTGCTTATTGTTATCATCCTTATCCATTAGTAGACAACATCGGAAGACTCTTTAGTTTCATCAGTTTTTTTATCCTTTTTTGACTTTGAAGGCGCTTGATGCTGCGGAAGGTCTCCCGTCTGAATATTACCTCCAATTTGTGCACCATCCTCAATGATCAAACGACTCGTTTCAATTTTACCGCGAACGATCGCCGTTTTGCGCAGCGTTAATAAATCTTCAACTTTTATGTCGCCTTCGACGTCACCTTCTATTTCGGCTTCAATAGCGGCAACATCACCTTTAATCGTTCCTTTTTCGCCCAAAACAATTTTGCTGTCGCATTTCACGTTACCATCGACGGCACCATCGATGCGCAAATTACTTTCCGTGGATAAATCTCCCGTTAACTTTGCACCGGATACCAACCTGTTCAATCGTTCCGGGCTATCATTATCCAATTTATTTTTACTTCCTTTTAACATACTTATGCATTTAAAAATTATTGCGATAAAACAACTGATAGGCATCAAGTGCCTGCTCTTGTAATAATACTTTTAAATTATCCTTTGAAATAATATAAATGTCATTTTTACGCAAATCCCCCAAATGTTTTTTTGTTTTCTTATAATCCTTAATATATCCTTCTGCAGCTCCAGCAGAAGGGAATTCTTTCACCTGAATTAAGGTAATTTCCTTGTTATAAATCTGCGGTTGGGTATTTAGCCTGTTTCGGCTGAAAAATTCGCGATTAAAATTAGAAATCTTCTTTAATGCGCCATTGGTGGGCTGCTTTTTACTATCTAATTGTACGAGAACAAACAGAGGTCCTTTTTCGCTATAATCGAATAAATCTCCACTCGTCGTGTTGAACGGCTCAAAATCCGGCACACCATTTTTTATCAGATCGAGCAATTCCTGTGATCGTTCAGCTACGCGCGTATCGGGAAATTCAGCAATTGCCTGCTCCAGAACCGGAATCAGGGTTGTTTTATCAGGATTTACCCGTCCCATAGCCATCGCCTTGAGCAAGAAATATTCTTTCCTGAAAACATTGTCTTTTTCGTTGTCCAGCACCTTATCAGCTTTGAGGATTACGGGGTAATAAAGGCCGCGTTCGAAACGCTCCACCGATCTGATGTATTCTTTGCGCGCCAGCGCGTCGCGCTCCTTTTTCTTGACGAAATAATCGGGATCTTCGAGGTAATTGGCATAATCAGAATCCGGATAATTTTCCATGATGTAATCCGCATATTCCTTCTTTTTACTCGAATTATTTTTCTCATCATAAATTTTATACAACTCAAAAGCCGAAAGAACATTGTGTTTATTTTCTACACCGTGATCTACCACGCGATCGAACTGACGCGCACCGAGTTCAGCCTCATTTAACTGCTGTTTATAAATCATACCCGAGCTGTATAATGCCTCGAGCAATCGTTCGTTGCTCACTGCCATGGCAGAATCGGAGAGCGGTACATCTTCAATCAGTATTTCAGGTGTTAAATCGTCTGCAGTGAGCTCTTCCTCCTCTGACGGCTGAAGCGTGTCAGCAGCGGCAGTATCCGATTGGGCAATGGGCTGTGAAACGTGACGGGGCGTTTTAGATAATCGCCAATAATCTTCATTTTCACGTTGACCCCATACGCGCCGGAATTCCTCGACTCCTTCCTGCATGGCTTTTGTATTTGAAAAATACCACTTATTCCCCCTGCTTTGATTTTGTTCAGCGTATGACTGCTGCAGTTCGCGCATTTTTTCTGCCCGTTCGGCTTCACGGCGTTTGCGCTCTTCTTCTTCCTTTTTGAGTTGCGCTATGACATCTTTCAGGAATTTTTTTCGCGTTTTTTCATCCATTCGGGCGATGCGCTGAACACTATCTTCAAAGGCGATAAGGTCCATATCCTCAACAAGGTCTGCCAGTTTTTCTGCTTTTGTCTTAATTAATTCCGCGTTCTCATAGGACTCGGGGATCACTTGTGCCGCACTATCAAAATATTTCTGAGCGGCCATAAAATCTTTATCTTCAAATGACATGTCACCTAATTTTTCGTAACTCACCCCTTTTTGACGCGGATTATTCAGTGAGTAGAATACAGATTTGGACAGATAAGTTTTCGCCTGCGCACGATCATTGCGACTCAGTTCAATTTCAGCCATCGCGAAATAGATTTGATCTCTGAACTCCATGTAGCGTTCTTCTTCGGCCATATCTTTAAGTTCTTCAATCATCTCGTTCTGACTCAAATCACTGACTACCGCCCGATTGACCCGAGCATTAAAACTCATTTCAAATGGAGCGTTTTTTCGAATGGTCTGTGTGTAAAATTCGCGCGCCTCTGGATTTCCCGATTTTTGAAGCAACTGTCCGATAATAAAACTTATTCTGGCCTCGTCTTCTTTTTTTCGCGCTTCCTCCAGTGCCATTTTTAGCTGATCGACTGCTCGTTTGTAGTTTTCATTCCGAATGGCGAGCATAGCTTTTGCCTTTGCCAGTTCAAATTCAAAATCTTTTGGCAAGGGAGGTGCTTTATCCGATTCCGATTTTGCTTTACTTCTTTTAAAAATTTTGAATTTCGACTTTTCACCATCCTGCTGAGCTATTCTATTCTGCTTGCGCTGTTCGAGCTTTTGAAATGTACGCGCCGCTTCCGTCAGGTCCCCCAATTCCATTTGCGTTCGCGCTTCCCACAGTTGTCCGGTATACGTACTCGACCGACTTTTATAGAATTTTCTTACGTATTCGAAATTGTCGAGTGCTTTCTCGTACTCCTTCTTGATGTAGTTAGCTTTACCAATCATGATCCAATTCTGATCAATCCAATTGGCATGTTCCGTTTTTTTCTGAGAAGGTTTAGAAGCCGTCGGCATGCTGTGTTTGGTTATAACTTCCTGACATTTGGAAATAGCCGTATCCACGATGGGATAAAAATCCGTCACATCCTCCTCATTCGGGTACAACTCAATGGGCAAAATGGAATTGAAATCTTCGCGGTAATTCCTGCGATAATCTTCGAGTCCAATCCGGATCAACTCTTTGGCGTTGAAATAACCGTTAAAGCGCGCGGTAGTACTATGATAGGTCCGATTAATAAACGTATTTTTTTCTGTCGAACAAGCAAATACAATGGCAATAATGGCTAGTATTCCCATCAAGAAAGAAAATGTATTGCTTTTACGATTCATGTGCACTTCGTACTAATAACTCAAAGAGTGCAAAAATATTATTATTCTTCAACATATTTTTAATGCAACGAAAAAAGCCAGAGTTTCCCCTGGCCTTAACAATATTTATAACAATGCTTTTAGTCACAGTTTTTCATCAATTCCGAGTTGAACTGAATGGTTACTTCCGACCACAATTTTGAAACAGTATCTCCTTCTGCAGTGTTGGTATGCAGTTCTTTACACGCCTTATTTAATGCCGCGATGCCTTCTTGTGCATTCCAGTTATTTACATCAATATCAGTAGAGAACTTGAGTTTATTATCGTCCATCACATAATCCGTTGTCACTTTGTTCGTCACATCGTTCATCGTAATGTCGAGCGAGATTTTCTTTTTGTCCTCATTCATTTCAAGTACTTTACCCGTTATCATCTCCGTACTTTCTAACATTCCAAAGAACAGCGAATCGATCTTCTTGTTGCGATCTTCGTTGTTCGTTTCTACAACACCCGTTGGAATACTGAAACTCAAGCTTTCAAAAATCGCTTTCGGCGAAGCTCCGGAGGTTTCTCCCTTTACCTTCATTTCAGGAAGCGTACCCCCCACACCTGTTCGATTCAAATATTTATAAGCCGTAAAAGCCACTTCCGTTTTTTCCGGGCTATACTCGTAGATACAGTTATTGACGGCAGGTTTTTTGTTGTCCTCTTGAGCTGTTTTATCGTTGGTTTCTTCTCCCCCACAGCTCACCAATAAAGCACCTACAGCTAAGTACGTTACATATTTCATTTTTGTAGTCATCATTCTATTTTAATTTGAATTCGCCTAAATGTATAAATTATTCATCAGGTAAAAAACAAGAAGGTCAATTTTTATATAAAATAGCACACAAACGGACTGAGGTGGATGAAGTTCTGATTACTTCATTATTTTTGCAATATGCTCGTAGAAATAAAAGATAAGCTCGTCAGCGCCGATTTGTTTCATGAAAAATTTGTTTGCGATCTCTCCGCCTGCAAAGGTGCGTGCTGTGTGGAAGGCGACGATGGCGCCCCGCTGAAAAAAGATGAAATTGAGCTGCTCAGAGCGGTTTACCCAAAAGTAAAGCCCTATCTCACTGAAAAAGGGATTGCGGCTATCGAAGAGGACGGTGTTTACTACGAAGATCGCTTTGACGAACCGGTTACGACGCTGATAGATGATGGCGCTTGTGCATTTGCCACTTTTGATGCAGATGGTACAGCTAAATGCGGCATTGAACAAGCTTATCGCGATGGTGAAATCGACTGGAAAAAACCGATTTCTTGTGAACTATTTCCCGTTCGGGTTAAAAAATACAACAGTTTTACGGCGCTTAATTACGAAGCCATTGACATTTGCAAGCCCGCGTGTGCCTGTGGTGATAGATTGAACGTAAAATTATATCAGTTTTTGAAAGAACCCCTCATTAAGTCCTTTGGTGAAGATTTTTTTGAAGAACTTCAACTCGTGGATCGAACGATTGAAGAGGAACAGCAATGAATCCAAAAGGAAAAGCGTTTGACCCTTCGGTTATAATGCAAAGAAAAAAAGATGAACAAAAATAAATTATTTACTTCTGGTTGGAGCGATTACGAATTGCTGGATGCAGGTGGAAACAAAAAACTGGAACGCTGGGGAGATATTGTCACCGTCAGACCCGAGCGACAAGCGTATTTTCAGTCAGGTATGTCGTTTAGTCAATGGGATGAACAAGCTCATCTCATCTTTGAATCAACAGGAAAGCATTCCGGCCAATGGAAAACCAAAAAAGGTATTGAAAAAAATAGAGAATGGAAGGTCAACTTTGGAAAACTGTCTTTTTTGCTTTCACCCACCAAATTCAAGCACATCGGTTTATTTCCGGAGCAAAAAACCAACTGGGATTATCTGGCAACGCAACTCGCTCCCGGTGATAAAATGCTCAATCTCTTCGCTTATACGGGTGCGGCATCATTAGTCGGTAAACAGTGCGGAGCAGATGTCACACATGTCGATTCGGTCAAGCAGCTCATTACCTGGGCACGAAAAAACATGGAAAATTCAGAATTGGAAGGTATTCGCTGGGTTCACGAGGACGCCTTGAAATTTGCGCGACGAGAAGTGAAACGCAACAACACCTACGATTGTGTCGTTATGGATCCACCGGCCTGGGGAATAGGCGCAAAAAAAGAAAAATGGAAAATTGAAGATCAACTGCCTCAGCTCATCCAAATGGCGCATGCTTTGCTCAGAACTAACGGTACACTCATTTTAAACACTTATTCGCCGCGGGTTGATGTCAAAATGATTGCCCGCGAAGCTAAACCCTATTTTAACTACTTCACTTTGCAGGAATTGTGGATGCAAACCAAAACTGGAAAATCCTTGTTTTACGGTCATTTACTGCGCGCCAAAAAGTAGTTTTTCTCTCGAAATGGCAGTTAATTAAATGTTTTTAACAACACAATTTGACGTTGTTATATGTGTTTCATACATGAAAAACCGCTATATTTTTCGTACATTAGCAGTCGCAAAATTTTCGATTTTATGGCAAAAGCGGCTACAAAAGAAAAGACATCCAAGACTCAACTGGAGCCTTCGATCATTAAAAAAGGTTTTGAATTAATGTGTACAGCCAAAACACTGGCTGAAAAATACGAAGCCCACAAAGAAGTTACCAGTAAATATGTACACGCCACTTCTCGCGGCCACGAAGCAATACAGCTCGCTCTGGGGATGCAGCTAAAGCCCCAGGATTACGTTGCACCTTACTATCGGGATGACAGTATTCTGCTGGGTATCGGGATTACTCCATACGAGCTGATGCTGCACATATTCGCAAAAAAAGACGAACCTTTTTCTGGTGGTCGCACGTATTACTCGCATCCTTCATTGCGGCGCGATGATATGCCGAAAATACCTCATCAGTCTTCTGCTACCGGCATGCAGGCCATACCCACCACAGGTGTGGCTATGGGAATGCAGTATAAAGAAAAAGAAGGACTGGCAGAAGATTTCGGCGGAGAGAACCCCGTTACGGTCTGCTCTATTGGTGATGCTGCCTGTACAGAAGGAGAATTCTCGGAAGCGCTTCAAATGGCGGCACTGAAACAATTTCCGATTCTCTATCTCGTACAGGATAATGACTGGGATATATCGGCGAATGCTGCAGAAACGCGCGCTCAGGATATTGCACAGTATGCCAAAGGTTTTAAAGGCATCGAAGTTATCACCATTGACGGAAGTGACTTCGAAGCATCCTACAATACAGTTGAGCATGTCTTAAAGAAAATACGGAAAGAACGCAGACCATTTTTAATTCATGCAAAAGTCCCGCTTTTGGGACATCACACTTCAGGAGTGCGCAAAGAATGGTACAGAGATGATTTAGATGAACACGCTCTGCGCGATCCTTATCCCAAAATTAAAGCACTCGCGCGTTCGGCAAACATCGACGAGGCCGATTTGATCAACTTTGAAACGGAGATGAAATCCAAAGTAGATGAGATCTACGAAGAAGCGCAAGCTGCCGATGATCCCGATCCCGATTCTATTACCGATTTTTACTTTGCTCCTACACCCATTACTGAAGAAAAGGGAGAGCGGAATCCAGCAGGAAAACAAAAGACTGTGATGGTGGATTGTGCCCTTTTTGCTGTGCGTGAATTAATGACAGAGCATCCCGAAGCCTTGCTATACGGTCAAGACGTGGGAGGTCGATTAGGCGGTGTTTTTCGCGAGGCGGCTACGCTGGCTAAATCTTTTGGAGACAATCGCGTATTCAACACACCGATTCAAGAAGCCTTTATTATCGGGAGTACTGTTGGGATGTCTGCAGTGGGACTCAAACCAATCGTCGAAGTTCAATTCGCCGATTATATTTGGCCCGGACTCAATCAACTTTTTACAGAGTTGAGTCGTAGCTACTATTTATCAAACGGCAAATGGCCCGTTAGCGCGGTAATCCGTGTTCCAATTGGAGCTTACGGTTCCGGCGGACCGTACCATTCCTCAAGCGTGGAATCTGTAGTAACGAATATCCGAGGAATAAAAGTCGTCTATCCTTCGACGGGCGCAGATTTGAAAGGACTTCTAAAAGCAGCTTTTTACGACCCAAACCCTGTCGTCATTCTGGAACACAAGGGGCTCTACTGGTCGAAGATTGAAGGAACCAAAGGTGCAATGAGCGTCGAACCCGCCGAAGACTACGTCGTTCCAATTGGTAAAGCACGACAGGCACTTGCCGCCGATGATGAAAAAATTAGTGCTGGAGAAAGTGTGGGTGTCATCACATATGGTCGCGGAGTATATTGGACAAACGAAGCAGCCAAACACTTTCCCGGACAGGTAGAAATAATCGATTTGCGCTCACTGAGTCCTTTTGATGAAGAAGCAATTTATGCCGCCGCCAAAAGACACAACAAACTTATGCTCGTTACAGAAGAGTCCATTGAAGCGTCCTTTACTCAAGGATTAGCAGGTCGGATTCAGCTGAAATGCTTTGAGTCGCTCGACGCTCCAGTATCGGTTGTGGGATCGGTTGATACACCAGCGATTCCGCTGCACAGTTCACTCGAGGCCGCCCTCTTACCCAATGCCGAAAAAATTTCAACAGCACTAAGGGAACTAATTACCTACTAAGTTGCCCAAAAAAATTAAGTAAAGAGCCCTCCTTCAAAGGTGAGGCTCTTTTTTTTGTGTAAAAACTTTTTTTAGCAACACAATATGACTAACTTTGTCATGACAATATATGTCATGTTATGAAAACTGCAATCAACATAGCGAGAGAAGCAAAAGGTCTCAAGATGCATGAGCTCGCTCATCAACTCGATATTGATGCGAGTCTGATGAGCCGCATTGCCAATGGGAAAAGAAAACCGACCACAGCTCAACTCAAAAAAATATGTACATTACTGGAGTTAGACTTTAACGAAATGCTTAAAACACAATTGAGTGAAGCTGTTGTAGAAGTCATCAAAGAATATCCCGAGATCGCTTCAGAGGTGATGCAGGTGGCAGAAGCACGCATTCAATACCTCTCCAGTCCGAAGAAGTTTGAAACGATCAATACTTCCCAAGAAGTTCTCGAGGGGTTGGAAGCCATCGATGCGTTGCGCTCAGAATGGAAAACTGCGCATCCGCTCAATGCAACACAACTTCAAAAACTGAGAGAGTATTTTCATACATCTTACACGCACGAAAGCAATAAGATAGAAGGCAACACATTAACCCTTCAGGAAACACATCTCGTCATCAATGAAGGCATTACTATTGGTGGTAAAAGCGTTAGAGAACACCTGGAAGTCATCAATCACAAATCTGCGATTCAATTAATCGAGGATTTGGCTGAAGATCAAATTGATTTTACACCGCACACGCTGAAACAATTGCATCAGCTCGTGCTCAAAGGGATTGATGACAATAATGCAGGGCGCTATCGCCGCGTGAACGTTCGCATCTCAGGCAGCGAGCACGTACCTCCCGAACCTCATCGTATTCACGATTTGATGGAAGACTATTTTAGTTTTTACGAAGAGCAGAAGGAGCGCCTGCACCCGGTAATTTTAGCGGCTGAAATGCATGAGCGCCTGGTCACTATCCATCCGTTCATCGATGGAAATGGAAGAACTTCGCGATTAGTCATGAATTTAATCCTTCTAAAAAATGGCTATACAATGGCCAATTTAAAAGGGAATATTACGGATCGCATGGATTACTACGCATCATTGCAAGCCGTTCAAATCGATCACGAAAATGAGTCATTTTATCAACTCATAACCGATGCTGTTTTGCATTCGTTAAAAGAGCACTTGTCAATGGTAGAACACTGAGTAATACACTCCTGATTCTGAATGGGTCAGGAGATTTTTAGAAATTAAATTTCATGTTCCGCCTGTCTAATAGTGCGAAACTGAGTTTAAACGTAGTCCTCGGACCGATTTGATTTCCATCACTAAAAACGGCATACATTCCAATTCTGAGTCGACGTTTTGCAAATTTAAAAATCCGTTCCAGACCAGTGAAAAACTCGTAGTGCTGCCATTGGTGTTCCGGAACCCATAAATAACCTCCACCTGCCACTGAAGTTATACGCGTTTTCTTCATGAAAGGGATTTTATTGATGATGGCACCGTTAAAATGATGAATAAAATGCGACTCAAAATACCAGTCCAGTGTGGGCAATGAAGTATCTAAATCCTGATAGGAAAATAGCGGATTCGAAAACCAGATTGGATCCGACCGTCTATGATATTTATAATCTACTTCTTTCAACACTTTTGCATTCAAGAATTTACCAGAAGTCATGTGGTAATTTGAGGTTCCAAATGTACCGATCTTAAAAGTTTGCCGCACGCCAAATCGCAAGTAGTCATGATTGATTTCGCTTCCGAGAAACTGGGGGATACCTTTTTCATAAAACACATAAAACTGAGGCCATTTGGAGCCCAATACGACTTTTCTATTCGGTTCGCGCATGTATTTCTGAAAAGGTGTAAAGCTCAAAGTAAAATCCGCCAAAAATGCATTGTAGGACTGAAATTCGGGTGGTTCATTATTATCAACTGCATCATCAAACCAGCGGATAAACTTTGTGTCCTCAGGAAGCGGTCGTCTCCCGGTCAATGTAAAGTTCGATTCGAGATAGAGCCCATTCAACAGCTCAATATCGTGGTAGAGCGTACTCGATGTTTTTTCAATAAAATTATCTCTCAACAACACCTGAGTAAAAGCATCAAATGTTCGAATCAAATCGTAATTATGTACAAAATTAACACCTACACTTGCCTGTTTGAATGGATTGTAGAGGTATCGCAACCGGGAAAACCCCTTGACATCTCCATTTAACAATCCGACATCTGCGCGAGAATATGAATCTAAAGACGTTTCATTTTCCCATTTTTTAAAATAATTAAAATCTGGTCCTACGCGTGGACCCGCAATATAAATCGGTTGAACCATTGCTGCCAGAGAACTCAATGTCCACTGCGTTTTTTTGGAGCGATTCCGGTGGTCAATACCAAACCAAAGAACCTTCCAAAAAGTAACGCGATTAAAGACGGAGTCTACGGAATCCAAATATGAACTTTGCGTAAACATATTTTCGATACTATCGCGCTTTTTGATGTATTCCTGCTCTTCTTTAGTGAGCGGGGTGGTCCGTTTAGACTCCCAATAAGAAGAGTCCCGCTCATAGGCGGCTTGTTTTGTGACCGCCACTTCGCTTCCGAAGTAACCTTTCTCGAATTTCGGTGCGAAATTATAATTCGAATAATCGACGAGCGTCACCCCGTTAATTTTCTCATCTTTATATTCTACACCATAATTCATTTTCTGGTTTTTGAGGATGCACAGCGTATCGCCAGACAATTCAAATGACTGATCAATTTCAAAATAATCATAAACGTACAAATTCCCTTTCTCAAGCCGCAACTCAAGTCTCTCCACCATCCAGGTGCTGTCCTGAACCCAGATATGTCCTTCCAAAGTAGATGTCGCACTACTCCTCGGTATAATTTTAATCTTATTCAATGTGAGACTATCTTCGCGTTCTTTTTTCTCTACGAGTCGATATTTATAGGAAAAAATTCCCGCAGTACTAATCGGTGACTGAATCGGCGACTCGTTCAAGTCATCCAAATACAATAAATTTTTGAAAAAATTAAAATTCGTTTTGGCTGTAGTCGTATAATAGAGGTGCCGATCGTTTCCTCTTTTTTCGTAGGCATTACGCACCTCTTTGACATAATCCGGCGGTGCAAAATTGCGTTCGAGCTCCACCTCCACCAGGTTGATATTGGTAAGATCTCCAAGTTTTTTAGATTTTAGCGTTTCAAGATCCGCATAGTTCGCATCGACTTCACTGCTGTCCTCCTCTTCCGTTATCAATTTTTGATCCCTGGCACGAATATAAACATCGCATTTGTACGGGTATTGATTAAAATCCAACTGGTCTTTTCGCTCAATTACCCGCTTGATAATATCGCGCCCCGGATTTCTGCGTTTGACCGCGTATTCAACTGTTTCCAGTTCTTTTACATCAATGGAATACAACTGAATATCTTTTTTATTTTCACTTTGATTGACGATAGCAAAAATTTCTTTCGTCTCATAGCCTTTTGCGCGAATCACCAGGTAATACTCCCCTTCCTGAAGGCGCATGACGTAGTTGCCTTCTATGTCAGCACGCGTGCGTAAGTCTGGCTCATTTTTCACATATATATTGGCGAAGGGAATTCCCGTCCGGGATTCATCTACAATCTGACCTTTAAGCGTATTTTGACTGTATATCGAATAAACATTCGCTACAATCAACATCGTTAAAAGGAGACATCTTATCATAATTACGGTTGTTTCAACACACCGATTCGTTTAATTTTAAAGCGATCTGCCAACAAATCATTCGCTGAAACACTAAAGATATCCCGATTGGAATAATCTACCAATAAAAACTTGGTTAAAACGCGATCATAGGTGATAATAAACTCATTTTGCGGATAGTCGGAAGATGTGATGACGTCATTTTCAAAAATCCAGCGACCGTCGCGATCTTTATAACCAGTAAAATACTCTGTGGAATCATAAGGTATGGTGGCACCGTTCCATTGATATCCGTTTTGAGAATAATGGCGTCCAAAGTCGTGCTCGCGCATGTATCCGACGATTTCATCCTCTTCACGAATGCGGAAAATGCTCATTTCAGTGCTTTTTATCCTCTTTTTCCTTTTCTTTTAAAAAGTCCTGATGGCGTTCCATCCGTTTCATCATATATCTGCGCAGAAAAAACAAACCTATTGTCATGACAGCAAAGATATAATAGACAGCCCATCTTTCGAAACCCTCAGCAAACCCCTTGTAGGTTACAGCTACAACGATAGCCAATGAAACGAGTAGCCAAAAATTCTGCATTATTTTATTATAGGTTCTCATAAATCAATCTTTTAAATAAATCTCAGCCGTAGGTTTATAAAATTGAGCTGTATCAAACGCTGGAGTCGTCCAGGCTCCAACTCCTGAAACGACCATGTCCGGCGATGTAATAACAACGGCTTTATCCGTAAAAATAGAATCTCCTTTTTTATTCCAGTACAACACTTCTGTTTCGAGGGTTTTTTGCTCGCGCACATTTAGTAAACGGACACTGTCCCGAACAGTAATATCTCCCGATTCTTCATCAATTTCTCCGTACAAAGATGTCAAACGCGTAGCCAAAGTCCCGTCATCGTCGAAAAAGTTCACCTTTAACCCATCTTTAAACTTGGTTATTTTCGTGGGTGCTGCGTAAGTTTCAGCGATACCGGCATAAATTTCCAGTTGCGCCCAACCCGAATCGGTATAAATAATATGAAGCGCCTCACTCGTCTCATCGGGCGTCGAAGAATTCGTCGTAATCTTTTTTACCTTTTCGAGATCATTTTCACACGAAACAAATATTCCTGTCATGCAAAGCACAACAGGAATAATCAACTTAAATAATGTATCTGGTGTCTGCAATGGTATTAATAAGCTTTAACTTTAAATGTTTTTCCCCAGCAGCTTAAGGTCACCTCATCTCCCTCTTCCATATCCTGATTGAAGATATCTGAAGATGTAGGGCATTGCTTTTTAAATCGCGCCTCCAATGTACTGTTTCCAGCTTTTTGCGCCAACTCTACGGCATAATAATTATTTGCTTTGCGGTCAAACGTCGAAACACCACATTGATCTGTCATGGCATTGACACTCTTGGCAGCGATACTATACCCCTCGGATTTGTTCTTCCCGGACACATCCAATCCTGCATTATGTGCCGATTTAAAACGACCAGCTCTGTAGTAAGTATCCGCTATTTCCAGTTCGATATCACTTTTTTGATCCTCATCCGTGGACATCTCTTTTGCTTTTTTGAAGGTCTGAATGGCGTCATCCATATCACCCTGAGCCATTTGCAGTTTCGCTTTTGCCAAAACAGCATCTGTAGATGGATCAATTGCAATGATGGTATCCACTAACATCGCGTATTCATCACTTTTCGTGCATCCTTGATCCTCCAGAAGCGCCATGAAGTTTTTTACAGTGGACTTTTTTGTTGCTTTTTCCTGAGGCAACTCATCCATGAAAAGGCTAATTTCCGGCAACAAATCTTCACAGTCGCGAACGACGCGCCCCATGTATTTGGATAAAAAGTCAATTGTAGATGCTCCCATATCTCCTTTAGAAGCGTAATCAGAAAGTTTAAAATATTCTGAAATCAAACGCTTTTTATACTCAGCTTTCTTGTCTTCGTCCTTCTCTTGTGACCACAGGTTATATAAATTGGCGTAATACTGTTTCAAAAAACCTTTGTTTACTTCGGCACCATCATGGTGAATACCAATTTGGTAGGCCACATCAGCTTTTTTCATGTTGCCTGATTTGCCTTGCTTCAGATAAGAGTAAGCCTGGTACGATTTCCATTTCGGCTGGTCACCGTATTCTTCCTGCGCCCATTCATAGACTTGGATTAACGTATCCAGATAAGCTTTTTCGACATCTTCAGATTCGGCCTTCTTCATCGAACGTTTGACAGAATATATAAAAGGGCTGTAAAACACCATGTCCAGTCCTTCACATTCTTTGTGCGCTCTCACGTAAGATCGCGTCACTTTGTTGTATTCCTTAGCTTTATACGCATTTCCTGCGATCGCCTGATAACGCTTACATTCATCTGCATCCTGGGCTGTTACGAGCGCACTCGCGAATACTGCTAAAACTAAAAGTAAATTTTTGAACTTCATTTTTTATTATTTAATTAATCTAACTTGTATTTTCTAAACCATTTATCGTAGCTGGGTGCAATATTTATGCCGAAATTAAATCCGAAATACCCCTCGCGCAGCTGAGCACCTGAGGATGCGCCTCCTAACTCCCCCATTTGTGCTGAGAAATTTACAGTTGAGACAGCGCGGTTAATCTCGATAGGAATTCCGATTCCGGCAGTTACGCCGCGATCGACCAGTCCTTCGCCCTGACTAAAATATTGCGTATTGACCGTGTAGGCACCCAATCGATAATGGAATCGATCAAAAAAGTTCAAATAGGCAGAACCATCGGAAGCTTTGTGGTGTGGAGAATATTCAAATCCGAGCCGTGTTGCTTGTACATCGCGAAACTCCGGAGTGCTCGTCGCACCGTTAAAGGATTCACTATACGTTGACCAGTTTTCAGATGACCATTCTCCCGTTAACATAAATAATGGCGACTTCGATGAACTTGAACTTGAATCCGGCTGTGGCGTAAAAACATAAGATGCTCCCAGGGATAGCCGCTCGGGCAACTGAATACTCCCTTCAACAGCGGAATTTGACAAGAGGGTGTCGTAGCTGTTCGTATTGGTAACACTTGCAAAATAAACGCGACTATCTGATTTCAGGGCATTCAAGGATTGCTCCGGACGATAAGTTGCACCGAAATAAACCTGATGTTCGGGGGTCGGATTCCAGTTGTAATTGAGCCCGACTTCTCCGCCTATGGCTTTAGCTTGCAGTTCTCGCTCATCAAATCCACCCGATTGCCCGGCACTGGTGTTTTGATATGAGGTGCGTCTGTTCTTGGTCGATCCAAAATAATGTTTTCCGTTCACACCTAGTGTCAACGCATGCTCTTTTCGTTTTACAATGGTAGCAGAAAAACCAACAATCGCCTCCTGAATAGCACCTGAACCATTGTAATCATGAAATAAGCTGTCCCCCTGCACGATTTGAGCATCATTGATTTCATAACCGGTTCTGCTCAACGGTTTCACGCCGAATGCCAGTCCGAATCGATTTGCAAATGGAATAATTAAAGACATGTGTGTAATGCCCGAAAAACTGCCCGATGACTCGGTACCATTTGTAGAAAATCGTTGTTGCTCGTGCGTTACTCCCAGTGAAAATAGTGGTAATTGCTGTGTTACGTGGCTATAACTTGAGGGGTTAAAGAGGTTTACCTGGGACGAATCAAAAACAGCTGTGGACGCACCACCCAGGCTGGACAAATAGGCATTGCCATAAAAAGAAACATCACCGACTCCCTGAGACGAATAGGGGCTGTTGGTACTAATTTGAGCTGCAGACAGCAGCCCCAAAAAAGTAGAAAAAAAAGCCAATATATATTTAGCCATTATGCTTTAAAATTAGATACAGACCTTTTACAGTCAAATTTTCATCGGCAAAGATGCTATTTTTTAACGCTTTATCAAACCTTTTAGCATCTCCACCCGTCAAAAAAATTGTTAATGACTGAAATTGTTGCTCGTAGCGCCTGACAATTCCATTCAATTCTTCAATCATTCCATTGACCACACCACTCTGGATAGCTTCGTCTGTACTCTTTCCGATGAAAGGAGGCGTGGATTCGAAGGTGAGGTATGGCAATTGCCCGGTAAATTCATGGAGCGCCCGAAATCGCATATCCAGTCCGGGTGAAATTCCTCCACCCAAATACTTGTTCTTCGAGACACAGTCATATTTCACACAGGTGCCGATATCGATTACCAGCGCATGATCACTCGTACTCATTTGTTGCGCCGCCACGGCATTAGCGATGCGATCAGCACCAAGCGTTTTCACTGTTTTATAAGCTGATAAATCGACGGGGATCTGAGTCTGATGCGAGAGCACAACGGAAGGTTTGATCATAGACCGGAGCTTGCTGGTCGCCTTGTCGGACTGCACCGAAGCGAGAATCGATTGGTCGAACCGTGCATAATTCAACACCCGTTGTAATTCTTTTAAGTTGTTGGCGTCTATGCCGAGTTGCTTCTGAATTTTGTCATTTTCAAAAAATACGAGCTTGACTTTTGTATTTCCCGCATCTACAATTAAGTATGTTTTATGATCACTCATGATGCCACAAAGTTAATAGAACAATCTATAATTTTTTCGTCGATGATGCCTTGTAAATAAAATTAGTTACTATCTTTGCGCTCACCTTACCGAAGGTGGTTCTATAAAAATAGAATTTTAGGAGGTGATGTAGCTCAGTCGGTAGAGCAAAGGACTGAAAATCCTTGTGTCGGCGGTTCGATTCCGTCCATCACCACAGAGCAGTACCGAGCAAGAGTATTCAGGAAGAGTGAGAGCAGAAGCTCTCGCTCTTTTTTTTGTTTAAAGTTTTAAGACAATTTCAGACCACCCAGTGATTATTCGAATCCACGTTGATTGACGGTGTTTCGTTTTTAGTGGAGATACCCGGAGTCGAACCGGGGACCTCTTGCATGCCATGCAAGCGCTCTAGCCAGCTGAGCTATACCCCCAAATCTCATCAAGTGTGGTCAAAATGTCGAGCGAAACACCACGACATCATCAGCTTGCGTTGAACAATTGAGTGTCACCCCGTACTGGTTTTCAGACCACTGATTCAGCAGCAAATTTAAAAAAATATTTTTCAGCTTTGCGATTAAGTTGCAGAATAAAAAATCAATCCTTTACACGTTTACCTAACTTTTTTACTAAAAACGACAATCAAACTCTGATAACTCCCTCACCAACAACTTTGTAATCTCCGCCAAGGACGACACAATCTATTGTCAACCTGCACTGGAACTTTCCTCCCCGCCTGCTCAGCTGAGTAGCTACGAATTGATTTTTATTCAATCGCGCGCTCCAGAAAGGAACCAAAACGGTGTGTGAAGACCCCGTCGCGTGATCTTCGCGTTGCTGGACTTTAGGCACCAGGGTTCTGCTCACAAAATCAACCGCTTCTCCCTTCGCAGTGACGGCATATCCAAATGGTTTTAATTGCTTCAATGTATCAAAATTAGGTTGCATTGCTCGTAGGTCCTTTTCCGAATTCAGCAATACGATGTTCTTATCTGAGGAGGTGTAATGCTCTGCAATTTCAACGCCCAACGCATCTTCCAAGCCCGCTGGAGCAGGTGAAATCTCAAAATCTCCCCGCTCGAGTTCAGAAAAAACCTTCGCATTTTCCGTAAAACCTCCTACTTGTCCATCGGCGTACTTGAATGTTGGAATGTCTTTTTTCAGGTGATCAAACAACGCAACTGCAGCCATTGTACCGTGTCCGCACAACGGTATTTCCGCATCTGGTGCAAACCAACGAATATTCCAATCGGCACCATCTTGCCATATAAACGTTGTGGCGGGCTGATTCATATCATTGGCTATCCGCTGCATGTTTTTCCGTTCCAGGGGATTTGCTAAATAGACAACAACAGATACATTTCCTAACATTTGAAGTTTTTCATCTGCAAAAACAGAAATCCACCAGGCATTCAAATCTTTCATAAACAATAGTTCAGTGCATTTTATAAATACGATTTGTGCACAATTTACAAATTTCGATTGACAGTTCTTTTATAGGCTCTCAAATTTGAAAACCCTATATTTGTCATGAATGAATACATTTTAAGCAAAAAGTTGCATTAGTGACTTGAATTTTGCAAGATCTCGAAGACAATGCAAACGATTAATGAGCAAATATCTTTTAATGCTCTTTCATTTTCGTGCGTGAAAAAGCATTATGGCGCTGTTATTGCCTGAAATGTCGTGCACAAGAGTTCTTAACGATACAAAATATTATGAAAGCTTCGCAACCAATCACTTTCAAATGTGGGCAAACCATGAAAAATCGCTTCATGCTCGCACCCATGACCAACGAACAGAGTCATGAAAATGGGGAATTGTCGCACGATGAATTTCGCTGGCTTCAAATGCGCGCAGAAGGCGGGTTCGGTTTGACGATGACCTGCGCTTCACACGTACAGCAAATCGGTAAAGGTTTTTCTGGTCAACTCGGTATTTTCTCTGACAGGCTACAGAAAGGACACGAACGTTTAACGCGCGCAATCAAAGCACAGGATTCCCTTGCCGTCATTCAATTGCACCATGCGGGCATGCGTTCCCCTGAACCTTATATTGGAACGACACCGGTGTGCCCTTCAGACAACGAAAAGTTTGGTGCCCGTGCGCTTGAATTGAGTGAAATTGACACGCTTCGGGAAGATTTCGTTGAAGCGGCAAAGCGAGCACAACGCTGGGGCTACGACGGAGTTGAAATTCACGGCGCTCACGGTTACATCCTCTGTCAATTTCTGAGTGCCGAAATCAATCACCGCACAGATAAATACGGCGGAAACCTGAACAACCGATCGCGACTACTTTTTGAAATCATCGAAGAAATACGAACCGTTTGCGGCAACGATTTCATCATTGGTGTTCGGCTTTCCCCCGAACGATTCGGAATGGATCTCGAAGAAATTCAGACGGTCTGCCGACAACTCATAGATAGCGGTCATATCGACTTTCTCGATATTTCACTTTGGGATGTATTTAAAATGCCGGAAAGCGAAGCACACAAAGCTCAACCATTACTTCATTATTTTACGGCACTGGAACGCGGTGATGTTCAATTAACGGTGGCTGGAAAAATTCGAACGGCTCGAGATGTCGATGCTATTTTGAACCAGTCGGTCGATTTTGTGACCATTGGGCGATCGGCGATTCTCCACCACGATTTTCCGCAGCGCATACTTCGCGAAGCGGATTTTGAGCCTGTCAAAACTCCCGTATCCAGTGAATACCTGAAAGATCAGGGGCTGAGCGAAGTCTTTATTCAATACATGAAAAAATGGCCGCACTTCGTGGAGGAATGAACGACGAGGCGTTCAACACGACACCTATTGTTTCAATGAACGGTTGAGTAATTCCAGATCTTTTAATTGATGAAAATAAGGATCAGTTAAGTTATCCTCCAAAATATCGAGGTGTTCCATCCGGTGACAGTCTGAACCGACAAAATCGACATATTTATGATCGACGAGCATGCGCGCTTGATTTCTTATCGCTTTCCCGTAATGTCCCGTCAGCGAATTCAAATTCATCTGTATGTAAACTCCGCGATTTTTTAAATCTTCCACAGCACTTTGACCATTATCAAGGTAAAAAGCGTACCGTTCAAAATGAGCGAGAACGGGTCGATATCCATTGTTTTTTAATGCAAAAATCGCTTCGTTCACCAATCGGGGTTTGGCCGAAAATGAAAATTCAAAAAGCACATAACGATCGCCAAAAGTCAGCAAATCTTCTTTTTCAATTTTCTCTAAAAAAAACTCGTCGCAATAATATTCCGCTGCCGCCTCGATAGTGATGTCTATATCGTGCGATTTTATAGCCGCGCGAACCTCATTTAGTCCGTCCAAAATGATCGATGGCGTGTTTTTGTAGTGATCCTGCATCACGTGTGGCGTCGTGATCAAATGGCGGTACCCAAGCGATTCAAAACGGACGAGCATTCCCAGCGTTTCTTCGATCGACTGCGAACCATCATCAATTCCGGGAATGAGATGGCTGTGCATGTCCACACTGATATCACTCAATTCGTAGGGAACATCTGGTCGTTTACGAAAAAGTGATTTGATCCAGTTCATAAAATATCAGCGATTATAATGTTCTTCGTAATAGGTTTTGTAATCTCCTGTAATGACTTTTTGAATCCAATCCTGATGATCCAGGTACCAATCCACCGTTTTTTGCAGTCCTTCGGCAAATTGAATAGACGGTTGCCATCCGAGATCTGTGGCCAGCTTATCCGCATTAATCGCATATCTTCGATCGTGTCCTGCGCGATCTTTTACAAACGATATTTGTTGCTTTGTGCTACCCTCAGTTCGCTCAAGTCGTTCATCGATGATTGCGCAGAGCTGCTCCACAAGGTCGATATTCGTCCACTCATTGAGTCCACCAACGTTGTAAGTTTCTCCAGAAACCCCGCGATGAAAGATCACATCGATGGCACTCGCATGATCTTCTACCCACAGCCAGTCCCTTATGTTTTTTCCATCGCCGTAAATTGGCAACGCTTTACCTTCCACGGCATTGTGGATCATAAGGGGAATTAGTTTTTCAGGAAATTGATAACTTCCATAATTGTTAGAGCAATTGGAAATGCGAATATTCAAACCGTAAGTGTGATGATAAGCGCGCACAAAGTGATCCGAACTCGCCTTTGAAGCAGAATAAGGACTTCTTGGATCGTAGGGCGTTTCCTCCGTGAACAACCCTTCATCGCCCAGACTTCCATACACTTCGTCGGTGGAAACATGATAAAAGCAATGTTCGTCCAGATTCGTCCAGTATGCTTTACAGGTATTTAATAAATTCACCGTTCCCACCACATTGGTGGTAACAAATGCCATCGGCCCGGAAATAGACCGGTCGACGTGCGATTCAGCTGCCAGATGGATCACATCGGTAACTTCATATTTTTCAAAAACGCGGTTGAGTTCATCGGTATTACAGATGTCTCCTTTGACAAACCGATAATTATCAGCGTGCTCCACATCTTTGAGGTTTTCCAAATTACCTGCGTAAGTAAGCTTATCGAAATTAATGATCGTATCGTCGGGATAGTTGTTCACAAATCGCCGCACTACGTGTGAACCGATAAATCCAGCACCTCCTGTAACCAATATGTTTCGACCTGAACGCATTACAAACTCCAGTATTCTAATTCGTCAATTTGATTTTTGTAAATCCCTTTCACATCCACAAAAACACCGTATCCATTTTTGAAATACTTCTTAAACTCTACTTCCTTCCAGTTGGTATATTCGTCGTGATTCACTGCAACGATAACTGCGTCGTAATCATCGTCTACCTGATCGGTCAGTCTGATACCGTATTCGTGATGCAGTTCTTCAGAAGAAGCGTGCGGATCAATCACATGGACGTCAACGGCAAACGATTTGAGTTCATTCACCACGTCAATCACTTTCGAGTTGCGAATATCGCTGACGTTTTCTTTGAATGTAGCACCCATTACCAGCACTTTCGCCTCGTTCATGTTTTTACCCTGGGCAATCATCTTTTTAACACATTGCTTACCAATATAAAAGCCCATAGAGTCGTTCACGTATCGACCACTGTTAATGACTTTGGCGTGATAACCGGCTTGTTTGGCCTTGTGCGTGAGGTAATACGGGTCTACGCCAATACAATGACCACCGACGAGACCGGGTGTAAACTTTAAGAAATTCCACTTCGTTGCTGCTGCGTCTAAAACATCGTAGGTGTTGATGTCCAGTTTATCGAAAATGATCGACAGCTCGTTGATCAACGATATGTTGACGTCGCGCTGGGTATTTTCAATAATTTTAGCTGCCTCCGCTACCTTCATGGTCGGTGCGCGATGTACGCCAGCGGTCACTACAAGCTCATAGACTTTCGCAATATTTTCCAGTGATTCTTCATCGCTGCCGGCTACCACTTTTATGACGCTTTGCAAGGTATGTACCTTGTCGCCCGGATTAATTCTTTCCGGTGAATAGCCCACCTTGAAATCAGACTTGAAAGTCAACCCCGATTCTTTTTCCAAAATCGGAATACAATCTTCTTCGGTACAACCAGGGTAAACAGTCGATTCATAAACGACATAGTCCCCTTTTTTCAATACCTTACCTACTGTTTTGGAAGCGCCAAGTAGTGGTCCGAGGTTCGGCATATTGGATTCGTCAATTGGCGTAGGAACCGCGACGATAAAAAATGTCACTTCAGCCAAGTCATCAGGGTTTGCTGTGAATGTTATATCACAGCCCTCAAATTCACTGCTGTCTAATTCCTTACTGGGATCTTCATTCCGCTGCATCATTTTGACCCGATCCTCATTGATATCAAAACCTACGACTTTTACCTTTCTCGCGAAATCGAGTGCGATCGGCAATCCTACATATCCCAACCCGATAACAGCAATTTTTTCATTACCGTTTACGATTGCTTCAAACTTTGAATTGTTCATCTCTTGTTTTATAAATTCTTTCAATAATTTCTACTACTTTTAGTCCTTCCAGGGCGTTCGTTGTCGCCGTTGTGCGTCCTTTCAGCGTATCCACTACATTCTCTATAATATAGTGGTGATTAGCTGCCGAACCTTTGTAGGCGCCATAATCATTGCCCGGATTCGTAGGTGCCAGTTCGGGCATCTCGTAATCCTGAACATTACAGACCTCAACTTCATTCATGTACTGACCTCCGATCTTTATAGACCCTTTTTCTCCAATGATCGTAATAGAAGATTCCAGGTTCTGATTTGCCACAGCGGTAGAGTAATTGATACACCCCATGCCCCCTTGTACGAAATCAAAATTCACAAAACCAGAGTCTTCAAAATCAGTAGAGTCCTGATGCGTAAAATCGGCAAACTTCCCCTGAATATTTGCAATATCTCCGAACAACCAGTACATAATGTCTATAAAATGAGAAAATTGTGTGAACAGCGTTCCTCCATCCAGGTCTTCAGTTCCTTTCCATCCACCTTTTTTGTAATAGCGTTCATCCCGGTTCCAGTAGCAGTTGAGCTGCACCATGTGGATTTTTCCGAGACGCTCCTCGTCAATCACTGATTTAATCCATTCAGAAGGCGGTGAGTAGCGATTTTGCATAACACAGAATACGTGTTTAGACATCTGAAGCGCTTTAAAAATAACGCGTTCACAATTATCTTTAGTCAGCCCCATCGGCTTTTCACAAACCACGTGTTTATTGGCTTCCAACAGCGCTATACTTTGATCTGCGTGTAGACCATTGGGAGTGCAAATACACGCCACATCATAAACTGTATCACTTTCCAGCAAGTCCTGAACACTGCTAAAAAATGGCGCGTCAAAATCATCAAGGTTCAACTCGTCTTTCGGTTTGACATCAACCATACCGACCAGTTCAGCCTCATCATTACGCGAAATCATGCTAGCATGACGCTTTCCAATGTGACCTGCCCCTACTACTACAAATTTTATCTTATCGTTCATTGTTCGATTTTTCTCACTTGATTATTCGCCAGCGTGTATTTTTCCTGACCTTCCGGACATACGGCAACCCCTTCTTCGTCAAAATTCAGCCGGTGACCGTATTCACTCATCCAGCCTATGTGTCTGGCGGGATTCCCTACCACCAAAGCGTAATCCGCAATTGCTTTGGTCACAACGGCTCCCGCACCAATAAAAGCATACTTGCCAATGTCGTGTCCGCAAACAATCGTAGCATTCGCACCGATAGAAGCTCCTTTGCGAACAATCGTTTCCGTGTACTGTCCTCTACGAACAACGGCGCTTCTGGGGTTGACTATGTTCGTAAAAACCATCGAAGGTCCCAAAAAAACATCGTCTTCACATTTCACCCCGGTATAAATAGACACATTATTTTGAACCTTGACGTTATTGCCCAGCTCCACATCCGGTGATATAACAACATTTTGACCAATATTACATTTTTCACCCAGCGTACAATTCGACATCAGATGAGAGAAGTGCCATATTTTTGTTTCCTTCCCGATCTTGCATCCTTCGTCAATAACTGCTGTTTCATGTGCAAAGTATTCCATATTAATTGATGTAATCTTCAAAGTTATTATGTTCTTTTTTATAGAGCTCCGTTGTGGACAATTTTTTAAAATAACTGTACGTACGTTTTAATCCTTCCGCTCTAGTCACTTCGGGCTGCCACTGCAACTCCTTACGTGCAACATCGATTGCAGGTTGGCGCTGTTTGGGATCATTTTTAGGTAATTCTTTATAGACGACTTTTTGATGCGTTCCTGTCAACTGAATAATTTCCTCAGCAAATGATTGAATAGAAATCTCATCGGGGTTTCCGAGGTTCACGGGCTGCGTGTAACTACTGTGCAGCAATCGCACAATTCCCTCGACGAGGTCATCGACATAACAAAACGATCGCGTTTGAGAACCATCGCCGAATACTGTGATGTCTTCGCCGCGCAAAGCCTGTCCAATAAAAGCCGGTAAAACTCTGCCATCATTCAATCGCATGCGGGGACCATAAGTGTTGAATATACGAGCGATTCTCACGTCGAGGCCATGATACGTATGATAAGCCATGGTCATTGCTTCCTGAAAGCGTTTGGCTTCATCATAGACTCCTCGCGGACCGATGGGGTTTACATTTCCCCAATAAGATTCTTTTTGAGGATGTACCTCCGGATCACCGTACACTTCTGAGGTCGAAGCGATCAAAACTTTTGCATTTTTATTGCGCGCCAGTCCCAGACAGTTGTGAATACCGAGCGAACCCACTTTTAAGGTTTGAATGGGAATTTTTAGATAATCAATCGGACTGGCAGGCGAAGCGAAATGTAAAATATAATCCAGTTCTCCGGGAACATGAATAAATTTCGAAACGTCGTGTTGGTAAAATTCAAAATTCACTTTGGGAAAGAGGTGCTCGATATTTTCGAAGCGTCCGGTAATTAAATTATCCATAGCGATGACGTGGTAATCATCCTTGACAAAACGATCGCACAAATGCGAGCCTAAAAATCCCGCTCCTCCGGTAATGAGTATTTTCTTCCTTGCTTTCATGAGTCACATTTTGGGATGCACCGTTTCCCGCCCGATTGAATTGTAATAAAATCCTGCTTTTCTCATTTCTTCGAGTTCAAAGAGGTTGCGTCCGTCAAAAATTGCGGGTTGCTGAAGTGCCTCGTTTACTTTATCAAAATCAGGGTTGCTGAACACGGCCCATTCGGTAGCAATCAACAAAGCGTCGGCACCTTGCAGCGCTGCGTATTGGTTCTCTGCAAAATTGATCTTATCTCCGATGACCGCTTTAACGTTATCCATTGCTTCGGGATCAAAAGCAGTGATGGTGGCGCCAGCCGCCGTTAGTTTATCAATAAGATATAACGCCGGTGCTTCGCGAATATCGTCCGTATCGGGTTTAAAAGCAAGTCCCCAAAGTGCGAGGTGTTTGCCTTTCAAATCTCCAAAATAGTCCAGTACTTTATCAAACAATTTCAATTTTTGTTCATCATTGACTTCGAGGACGGCATCAATAATCGAAAAATTGTAGTTGTATTCGTTTCCGGATTTCAGAAGTGCACTCACATCTTTTGGGAAACAACTTCCGCCAAAGCCAATCCCCGGGTATAAAAAGCGGTGACCTATTCGCGTATCCGAACCAATTCCTTCGCGCACTTTATCGACGTCTGCGCCGACACGTTCACAAAAGTTGGCAATCTCATTCATAAAAGTGATTTTCGTAGCGAGAAAAGCGTTGGCCGCATACTTCGTCAATTCAGCTGATTTTTCATCCATGATTATCAGTGGATGACCATCTCTGATGAACGGTTGGTAGAGGTCACTCAGCATCGCTTTGGCTTTGTCGTCAGAAGTTCCGATGACTACGCGATCGGGATACAAAAAATCGTCGACCGCAAAACCTTCGCGCAAAAACTCGGGATTCGAAACGACGGCAAAAGGAACGCTGGTGTTCGCACTAATGGCCGACGCCACCTTTTCGGCAGTTCCGACGGGAACGGTAGATTTATCGACAATTACTTTGTACGAGGAAATTATTTCGCCCAGTTCGCCTGCAACCTGCAAAACAGCGCTCAAATCAGCAGAACCATCTTCTCCCGGAGGCGTGGGAAGCGCTAAAAAAATGATCTCTGCATCTTGGATGGCACTCGCTAATTCCGTTGTAAACTGCAAGCGACCCTGACGTACATTGCGATCAAAAATAGCATCGAGATGGGGCTCGTAAATTGGAACTTCGCCGTTGCGCATGCGATCCACTTTTACTTTATCGATATCCACGCAGGTGACATTATTTCCGGTTTCCGCAAAGCACGTACCCGTAACCAGCCCCACATAACCCGTTCCTACTACAGCGATATTTTTCATGATTCTAAATATGTTTTTACCGACTCACAAATGTGCGCGAGCTGATCTTCTTCGAGTTCTGTGTGCATGGGTAATGAGAAAACGCGGGAAGTAAGCCAGTTGGTGGTCGTTAAATCTCCGCATTCTGTTTGTAGTTCATCAAACATTTTTTGGCGATGCGCGGGAATGGGATAATAAATCATAGCAGGCACCTCTTTTTCTTTGAGGAATTCCACTAAACCATCGCGATCAACAGCATCCGACAGCTGCAAGGTATATTGATGAAAAACGTGCTTAGTATTGTCGGCACGATGTGGAATCGCGATCTGCTCTAAATTAGAGAAGAACTTATCGTAATAATCAGCTGCTTTTCTGCGCGCGGCAATGTAATCGTCTAAAAAGCGAAGTTTGATGTTTAGTACAGCTGCCTGAATGGTATCCAGCCGCGAATTGCAACCGATAAGATCATGATGATAGCGCTTGCTTTGTCCGTGATTAGCCACCATCCGCAATTGCGCTGCCAGGTCATCGTCATTGGTTGAAATTGCTCCGCCATCTCCGTAACAACCCAGATTTTTAGAAGGAAAAAAACTCGTACAGCCAATATGCCCGATGCCTCCTGTTTTTTTCTTTGTACCATCGCTGAATGTATAGTCGGATCCAATAGCCTGGGCATTATCTTCAATGACGTACAAATTATACTTATCGGCCAGTTTCATGATCGCCTCCATGTCACAGGATTGTCCGTAAAGATGAACAGGGACTATAGCTTTGGTTTTTGGCGTAATGGCCTTTTCAATAGCTTCTGCAGAAATATTAAAGGTTTGCTCATCACAATCAACAAAAACCGGTTTCAGTCGCAACAATCCAATCACCTCAGTAGTCGCAATATACGTATAAGAAGGAGTGATGACCTCATCGCCGGGTTTTAACCCAATCGCCATCATAGCAATCTGAAGAGCGTCCGTCCCGTTCCCGCAGGGAATCACGTGTTTTACCTGGAGATAATCTTCTAAATTTGATGCAAATTCTTTCACTGCCGGACCATTGATAAATTGTGCTTTATCCATGATCTCAGCTATTGACGATTGGACCTGGGGTTTAATTTTCTCGTATTGAGACACCAGGTCAACCATTTGTATTTTCTTCATAAATTACTTATTTTCAATAATCGACTAACAAAGATAACAAACTCGGTCAATCGGCTATATTTTACAAACAAAAAGGCACGGTGTTTTTCAACACTATGCCTTCAAAAAAATGGGGTGGAATGACTGCTTATTCAGTTGAACTAAAATATATTTCCGTAGAATCTTCAAACTTCAGCCACAAGTCACTATTGGTCAATCGTAAAATGCGGTAATCCCTCGTGTACTTACCCGTGGTGTCCTCATAGTTGACAAGAATGCGCTCCTTCGACTCTGTAAACTCCCACGTACCTGAGATTTGAGTCGTTCCACTAAAGACTTCACGATAAATCGTATCTTTAAATTCCCAGCGCACTTTTAAATCGTCGGAAGTGAGTTGTAATTGTTCTTCCTGTGCATCAAATTTTTTATCGATTTTCCATATTCCTTCAACGCGCTTCTTTTTAGATCGTAGAGAAATAGCTGGTCCATCTTCATATTTTTTACACGCTGCAACTATTAGAGCGGCAAAAAGAACCAACGGTATCAATTGTTTCAATTTCATAATCTTAAGTTTATATTATTACAAACAACAATTTTCATTTGTTATTACATCGGTTGTTACGCAAAGTTTTATTGAAGGTTACATCGCCTGACCAATTTCGTCGATTTTTTCACGCGGTAACCGGAATCAGGAAGGTAGCCAAAAAGCCCTATAACCTTTTGATTATCCAATAAAACCTGAATCTGCGGACGCAAATGGTGCGGCACCTGTTTATCGCGCAAAAATTTACCCACTTTCTTTTTTCCCGCAACTCCCAATGGTTGAAAAGTATCGCCATTTTGCCACTTTCGCGTTGCCAACTGCCCCTGCACCTGATCCGCGTCGATATACAGTGCTTCATCTCCATAATTCAATTCATCGGATATGATTAATGTCGTTTTTAGAGGACGGGTATCGCGTACCGATGCAGCAATGGCCAGATAACTTCCTTCGTTCCAGACGGTGCGTTTCTCCGATTGAAAATGGGCTCCTTTGCCACTTTCCAACAACTTATCGATTTCGCGCACGGGAAATTTCGATAAATGGTGAACGGATAAAATGTAGTGTTTATACCAATACGGCCAACACTCCCATGCCGAGTGATCAATTTTAACAACGCCATTTTTATTTTCAGCAATGCCCCGCTTTTGCAAATCACTGAGTACATACTGAAAATTTTCAACACAGGCGAGAACGTCGCGCTCGCTCAATCCTCCTTTCTTCAACAGCGGCAGCATCAAATTCCGATAAAAGTTGCGCCGATAATCATTTGACGCATTGGTCGCATCTTCGCGCCAGCTCCATTGATGTTTCCGGGCCAATGCCAGTAACTCTGATTTTTTATAGGACAATAAAGGACGTACAAATCCGGCCCTATATTGCGGCATACAGGACAATCCGCGAACTTTTCCACCGCGACGCATTTGTAGAAAAAAAGTTTCGACCTGATCATCCCGATGGTGGCCGAGACAAACCCGGTCTCCGCGCTCAATAAATGTGTTGAACCATGCATAACGCAATTTTCTGGCGGTCAACTGAATATTTTCTTTGGAAGCCGCAGCTATTTCCTCGGTTTTCCAGCGCTTCACTTTTACTGGTACGCCCAGTTGCTGCCCCAACTGAACGACGAACTTTTCATCTTTTTCCGCATCTTCGCCGCGCAGTTGAAAATTGCAGTGTAACAGTCCTGTTTTCTTATTGATACTGGTCATGACATGAGCGAGCACCACAGAATCGAGTCCGCCACTACAAGCTATCCAATACATTTTCCGCTGATCAGTTGCCATGTAACACTTTTTTTAATGCATCTACTTTGATCAGACACTCCTCGTACTCCCCTTCGGGATCTGATTGAATGGTTATTGCGCCACCCACGGGACAAGAAACCAGTTGCTTTGCTCCATTATACAAAATACTTCGAATGATCACATTAAAATCAAAATCTCCGTCGGGATCGATGTAACCCACTGTTCCCGAGAACAATCCTCTTCGAAACGTCTCGTGCTTTTCGATCAATTGCATTGCGCTGACTTTAGGCGCACCTGTCATGCTTCCCATTGGAAACAGCGCCTTGATGATATCCACAAAAGAAGTTTCTGGTGAAATCTCGCCAACAACTGTAGAAATGAGTTGATGCACTGTTTCAAAAGTATGCAATCCGCAGAGTTCCTCTACGCGCACGGAATTCCTTTCGGCGATACGCGACAAATCATTTCGTACCAAATCCACAATCATGACATTTTCAGCCAATTCTTTCTCATTGTTCATCAACTGTTCTTTCACCCGGGCATCTTCCGCTGTTGAACGCCCCCTTTTTGCGGTGCCTTTAATGGGTTGAGAGATGAGCTGACTGCCTTTTTTTCGCATGAACCGCTCGGGACTCCCCGAAAGCAAATAGTTGTCGCCATTGCGCACGAAGCACGAATAGGGCGCATTTGTTCTTTGATGAAGGTCCAGATAGGTCATCCAGGGATCAATGGACACATTTTCCGCATAGAATTCCTGACAATAGGTAATTTCATAAGCGTTCCCCCGTTGAATTTCATTGAGCAGCGCTGACACTTCCCGGACATACTCCGCTTTCGTCATAGCGGCAATTAAGTCGATGCGCTGATGCGATACTTCCCGACGGGGTGGCTCCTCAAGATCCCCTACCAGCTTTAAAACTGTCTCATTTTCTTCACCTTTTAAATAATGTAAATCCTTGCCATTAAGTTCTACTACAATTTCAGGAACACAGAAGTAAAGCTCGGGGAAGTCGATGCGCAATTCATTTTCAGAAGATAATTGTTCTATTTGATTTTTAACATCATAACTTAAAAACCCGAAGCAATACGCTCCCTTGTTTTGCGCTAAAAACGAATTCAAAGCACCTAAATCGCCAGTAACCTCCCGCTCTGCGCCGACAGCCAATAATTTTCGACCCTTCGAGTCATTGAGTAAAAAAACAACGTCTTCCATGCTTATTTGCTTATTGTAGAGCAATTATAAAGCCCTCAGCGAAAGTAAAAATAATTCGGGTTTCAAATCAAACAGAATTTAAAAAATCAGCGCATAAAAAAAGCGCAATCTATTCAGATCGCGCCTCAAGACATAATCTTTTAAGGTCTTATTCTACAGAAGTGTAAACCGTGTAACCTCCATAATTTTCTCCTTCAATATCATCCTCTTCAGCGAGCCACATTTCATCATTTTTCAGCTTCAGAATACGTTGCGTACCTGACTGAGCAGGAATCCCAAAAATTGAGATATCCAGCATCAAGGACTCTTTGGAGTTCTTAAACTCCCAGCTTCCACTACCGAGCTCATCCGAACCCACTAGAATGCGCGCCTCGTTATCTTCTGTCAATTCCAATCGCGAATCCGCATCAAACGAATTTGGATCAGATTCCCCTCCATCTTCATCGACGTATTTTTCTACTTTCCACTCACCAGTTATTCTTGCCTTTTTCGTTCTCAATGAGACCAATGGTCCCTCTTCGTATTTACTACAAGATGAGAGAACAAAAACCACTGCGAGTGCAGCCAAGGATAAAATTCTAAACATTTTCATTTCGTTTCGTTTTAATTAGTGTTGTCAAAATTAAGTTAAAAAATACAAAGAGTCACACATACTATTATTTTTAACAAAAAATTTACAATCGATTGCTAATAAATTATCTACGTTTTTAATTTATTAAGCAAAAACAACTAATTTTGGAAGTTATCAATCATAATTTTAGGTCATTAATAACAATCTCATGAAACTTCTCCTTATTCTCATCTTTCCTGTCTTGACCACATTAGGTTTTGCGCAGCAAGAAACCACTGTAAAAATAAAAACCAAGACGGGTAAATTACACGGAAGCCTGCTCATACCCGAATCAAAAGAATCAACTCCCGTTGTGCTCATCATTCCGGGTTCTGGACCGACGGATCGCGATGGGAACAGCATGATGGTTCAGGCTAATTCCTATCGGTATTTGGCTCAACAGTTAGGAGAAAATGACATTGCCAGTTTGCGCTATGACAAAAGAGGCGTTGGTGAAAGCAGTCAGGCTGCAATTGAAGAAGAAGAACTGCGATTTGAAACAATGGTCAACGACGTGGTACAGACCATCGGATACCTCAAAAAAAAGCACACTTTCAATTCCATCATTCTTTTGGGACACTCGCAAGGTTCACTTCTGGGAATACTTGCCGCTCAACAAGAAGGTGTGGATGGATTCATATCGCTTTCAGGTGCTGGTCGTCCCATCAATCAAATTCTCCTCGATCAAATCTCCAGTCAATCTCCAGATTTTGAAGAAGAATCAAAAAAAATACTCGATTCTCTGAAAAAAGGAAAAACAGTTGATGATTTTTCTCCGCAACTTCAATCCCTCTTTCGCAAAAGTATTCAGCCGTTTTTAATCTCCTGGATGAAATACGATCCTGCAAAGGAATTGTCTAAAATCAACGTACCCAAACTCATCGTTCAAGGCGGGCGCGACATTCAAGTCGCCGATGAAGAAGCCAAATTATTGAGTAAAAACGCAGGAACTCCTCCTCAGATTATCGAAGATATGAACCATGTCCTCAAAAAAGCTCCTGCAGAACGGCAGGGGAATATCAACACCTATTACAATCCGGATTTGCCCCTGCACGAAGGGTTAATGCCGGTAATCGTGCCTTTTATTCAAAATCTTTAA
>JBNJEH010000014.1:0-51525 GCA_051745635.1 Bacteroidota bacterium | reverse complement strand
TCCATTCCACCACCAAATCTTTCCTCGAGTTCGGCGAGTAATTCCTTAAATTTTATCTCTATTGCATAATCCACGGTACAAAGTTAAGCAATGCTATCGACAATCAAATCTTTCATTACATTTGTTGTATGACAAAGGTGCTGGTCATTCGTCTGAGTTCAATTGGAGATATTGTGCTGACTTCTCCGGTTATTCGTTGTTTGAAAGAACAATTGAACGATGTGGAGATTCATGCGCTGACTAAACCGCAGTACGTTTCCTTGTATGCCAGTAACCCAATGGTGGAGAAAGTACACGCGTGGAGCGATAACCAGAGCCATGTGTTATCCACGTTGAAAGCGGCCTCCTTCGATTACGTCATTGACTTGCACCGGAACATCCGAACACAGCAAATAAAAACGGCACTCCGCCAAAAACATTTTACATTTCCCAAATTGAACGTGCAGAAATGGTTGTATGTAAATTTGAAGTACAATCGAATGCCCGATGTTCATATTGTTGATCGTTATTTTGAGGCCGTTGCGCCACTCGGTGTAAAAAACGACTTGAAGGGACTGGATTTTTTTATCAATGAAGCCGATAAAAACGCTGTACAGCAATTGACGAGCGGCGAGGACTACTTTTGTTTGGCGATCGGAGCCCAATTTTCCACTAAAAAACTGCCCGTCGCGAAGTGGGCAGAAATTGTAGATGGGCTGGATCGTCCCGTGATTATTATTGGAGGAAGAGAGGACATTAAAGAAGGGGAAGCACTCTGCCGCGCTTTACCCGAAAAAAAGATTTACAATACCTGTGGTGAACTGAGCATTGAAGGTTCAGCAGCTGTTGTGCAGCAATCGCGCGTGCTGGTCACTCATGATACTGGTATGATGCACATCGGCGCAGCACTGCGCACCCCCGTAGTGAGCATTTGGGGAAACACTGTACCTGAATTTGGGATGTATCCTTACCGACCAATGCATCCGGCGTCTTACACAGTCCACGAAGTGAAAGGCCTCTCGTGCCGTCCATGCTCGAAAATTGGATATAGCAAATGTCCAAAAAAACACTTTAATTGTATGATGCAGCAGGATGTAGCGGGCATTTTAAAAGCAATAAAATCTTTTGACGCTGAAGATCAGCCAGCATCATGAAGTTCGAGGTAGAACACAGCCATTAATCGTTAAGTATTTTATTAATAATGAAATTGATGACCGCTGGTTGTGTGAGCGTCATCATGTGTGAACCCTCGGATACTATATAGTCGGCCGATACATTCCTTAGCGGGATGGTATGATCAGTACTACCATGAATATGAATAATATTGTTTGCATTATTTTGCTGCCTTTCCCATTCTACGATGACGCGCACTGTCTCTTTGAAGTAATTCGGAGATTTTGACTTTAGCATGTCCACAAAAGTTGCTTTTTCCTTTCTGCGATCCGGCTCAACGATCGGTTGAAGTAAGAGCGCTCCGGCTTTAATTGCGCGTTTAGGGATGATGCGGTAGGATTGCACGGAACGCTGAATTAAATAACGCTTCGGCAATTCTTTCCTCGTTTTGGCACTGGAAATGAGAATGACTTTTTCAGGATGAAGGTGATGTGCAATTTCTGTGCTGATCATGCCGCCCAGTGATACCCCGATGAGGATAAACTGCTGACTTGTATCAATGGCTTTACTGATGCGCATAGAGAAATCTTTCATGCTTTCGTCTGGACGGGGAGCGCCGTATTTCAGACAGTACACGCTATATTGCGCAGTATCAATGTTCAATTTCGAAAAGATTCGACAATCCGATCCTTGTCCGGGAAGGAGGTAGACAGCTTTTTTCTCCTGAGCCTGAACCAATGAGCAAAAGCACATGAGTAAAACAACGGCAAATAAGCCCAATTTCATCATGATGTGAAGAGTTGGGTTTTGGTTGTCTTACCCAAAAACCTCATCCAGTGCATCGCAGAATTGTTCAGATGCTCGCTCCAGCACTTCTTCGGAATGCACGAGTGAAACAAAACCGACTTCATATCCACTGGGTCCTACATAAACGCCGCGTTCCAGGAGTGCTTTGTGCAGTTTTTTAAACGGGGTCATGTCCGAACCAATCTCCTCGGCGCTTCGAATCGCAGCTTTATCAGAAAAAGCGAGCCAAAAAATGGATCCGACGGTAAAAATCTCAAAATTATATCCTTTTTGGTCAGCATAAGTATTGATGCGATCTACCATTGTTTGCGTGCGCTCTTCCTGATCTTCATAAAACCCTTTTTGCGCACAAACAGTAAGTTGAGCAATTCCTGCCGACATTGCCACGGGGTTACCACTTAACGTTCCCGCCTGATAGACGGGGCCATCGGGAGAAACGCTCTTCATAATGTGATTTTTTGCTCCGTAGGCTCCGACGGGCAATCCTCCCCCGATAATTTTACCGTAAGCGACGATATCCGGGGCAATATCATAATATTCGGCAGCACCAGAAAAAGCCACCCTGAATCCTGAAATGACTTCATCAAAAAAGAGCATTACACCGTGTTGAGTGCACAATTCTCTCAGTTTGAGCAAAAATGACTTTTCCTGAAGCAGTAATCCATTATTTGCAGGAATCGGTTCGATGATCGCACAAGCCAATTCATCTTTGTATTGCTCAAAACATGTTTCCAGTGCTTTTTCATCGTTGAGCGGAATGACGATCGTATCTGCCGCTACATTTTCGGGTACTCCTGCGCTGGAACTTTCGCCAAATGTGGCCAATCCGGAACCTGCTTTCACGAGCAGAGAATCTACGTGTCCGTGGTAACAACCTTCAAATTTGATGATTTTGTTTTTGCCCGTGTAACCTCTGGCCAGACGGATGCCTGACATGACGGCTTCAGTACCGGAGCTCACAAACCTGATTTTATCAATAAACGGGTTTCTGGAAAGAATAATATCAGCCAATTCATTTTCTAATCGGGTCGGTGTGCCAAAACTCGTTCCGTTTTGGAGATTTTCAGTGATGTTGTTGTACACCTCCGGATGATTGTGACCCAAAATTAAAGGACCAAAACTACAGCAAAAATCGATGTATTTATTGTCGTCTTCATCCCAGATGTAGGGGCCTTGTCCCTTTTTGATGAATAGCGGCGCTCCTTCAACGGCTTTAAATGCGCGTACGGGTGAATTAACGCCTCCCGGAAAATAATTTAAGGCTTCTTGATAGAGTTTTTCAGACTGCTTGCGTTCCATGGACACCTGTTTTTTGTTTGTACAAAAATAAGGATTCCTTTTGTTTTATGGGGACGCGCATTCAAAAGTTAGAACCAGTTTGACATGAATCCGTGCGACGCAAACCGAGCTGTCTATCAAAATGAAGATGTTGTCTTCAGGTCTTATTTCAATAGAAATTATAAGTTCACAGATAAAAAAAGCGTATTATTTGTATCTTCGCTACTCTCAAAAATTAAATGCATGCATTACGAAAATTCATTGGCTTTCGCTCAAAAAAAGGATCAAGACGATCCGCTGTCAAAATACAGACAAGACTTTTTCTTTCCTGATTTTCACGATAAAGAGGTGGTTTATTTCACGGGGAATTCACTCGGACTGCAACCCAAAGCTACGAAAGATTTTATCCAGCAAGAGTTGGATGATTGGGCAAAATGGGGCGTTGAAGGACATTTTGAAGCGAAAAACCCCTGGTTTTCTTATCACGAATTGCTCACTCCCAAAATTGCCAAAATTGTTGGCGCCAATGAAAAAGAGGTGGTAGTGACGCATTCACTGACAACGAATCTTCATTTATTGATGGTTTCGTTTTATCGACCAACGGAAAAACGCTATAAAATAATTTGTGAAGGTAAAGCATTTCCCTCGGATCAATATGCACTGGAATCTCAAGTGAAGTTTCACGGACGGGAACCGGCGGATGCAATTGTCGAAGTCTTCCCCAGGGATGGAGAGCACACGCTGCGCGAAGAAGATATTATTGCCAAAATCAATGAGGTCGGGGATGAACTGGCCCTGGTGATGATCGGTGGTGTCAATTACTACACAGGTCAGTTTTTCGACATCAAAAGCGTAACGGAAGCAGGACATGAAGTGGGTGCTGTTGTCGGCTGGGACCTGGCACACGCCGCTGGAAATGTTGAGCTTCATTTGCACGACTGGGAAGTTGATTTTGCTGCCTGGTGCTCCTATAAGTACCTCAATTCGAGTCCGGGAGGTGTTTCGGGAATGTTTGTGCACGAAAAACACGCCAACAACAAGGATTTACCGCGCTTTGCAGGGTGGTGGGGTCATAATAAAGACGAACGCTTTCAAATGAAGCCCGGTTTTGATCCGATCGAAGGTGCTGAAGGCTGGCAGTTGAGTAATGCTCCGGTACTCGGAATGGCTGCCCACAATGCGTCACTCGATATTTTTGAACGGGCAGGAATGGCTGCGATATCTGAAAAACGAGATGATCTGACGGCGTATTTGGAGTTTATTATCCATGAAATTTCCGATGCATCCGATCTTGTCGATTTTGAAGTGATTACACCACAAGATCCCGCAAAAAGAGGCGCTCAGCTCTCTATTTTAGCACATGGTCAGGGAAAGCAGCTCTTTGATGCATTGTCAAAAGAGGGCGTTGTTGCCGACTGGCGAGAACCCAACGTGATCCGCGTGGCACCGGCACCACTCTACAATTCTTATGCGGATGTTTATCGTTTTGGAAAATTACTGAAGGCTTCGCTGATGGGAGAGCAGAAGTGAGTAGAGAGCATACAGCAAGAGTCTTGAGCAAGAGTAGTGAGCAAGAGGGGGGTAGAGAGCAAGAGCAGGGAGTTTGTAGGGCGTGGGTTTTAGTGATTAGTGATCAGTGATCAGTTGAAGGGCTGAGGACGAGGGCTGAGGGCGATTGTTGAGCTTGTCGAAACAGAAGCCCGAAGCCCGACTTTTTTGATCAATTAAGTGTTTCTCGTATTCAGTTGAAATTGTTGATAAAGCGATCGTTACAAATGCCTGACAGCTTTTATTGCATTCAGGTTTTGAGCTAGACTGGCGTATGGTTCGATGATGCTCATCCAGTTTCGCCCAATCATGCCTTGTTCTCTGGAATTATTGACTGAAATTGTGGGCTGTACTGGATTCGAACCAGTGACCTCTGCTCTGTCAAAGCAGCGCTCTAAACCAACTGAGCTAACAGCCCTCAGCATTTTAGGTTTGCACCGCAATAATAAGGATAAGGATTGAATTGAGGATGATTTGAGGGGATATTTTTGTCAGTAAACATCGATTCTTGAGAAAAGGTATAAACGTCAATGAATGTTCACTTCTCCTCTTCGTATGTCTTCAGGAAATCTTCAAACGCTTGATCTTTATAGATTTTTTTACCGATGTAGACCAGAATAGGTTTTAAATCTTTCGCCGAACGATAACCCGACAGGGGCTGTATCATCTGAACGTTTTCGTCTAAAAAAACGACGGTGGGATAGCTCATTTTTTCTTGTAATAATGACGCCGCAAGTTCGTTATAACCGCGTTTACCGTTATCTACAAATGTAAATTCTTTCCCGCCAAATGCTATGGGATCTTTTTGTTCAGCATCAAATTTTACCGGAACAAAATATTCGTTCATGATTTTGGTCACTTCGGGGTCAGAAAAGGTGGTTGCATCCATGCGTTTACACCAGCCACACCATTCCGTATAAACGTCGATAAAAACTTGTTTATCGTTGGATTCATCGTTTAAAACGGCGTCGAGTGTGTCGATAGAAGCCCATTCGATACTTGTTTCCTGCGCAGTTACAGCAGTGAACATCAACGTGAAACCGAAAAAAATCAATAATCTTCTCATAGCACGAAGTTACGACAAAATTTGGATCAAACGAAATGAATGCAGTCGTGAAACAGGGTAAAAGCATGCTGGAAAATAAAATTTCATTTGTACGCGGCACTTTTTTCAGGGAGCCTTTTAAGGACAATTTAGGCGAATATTAAATCTAAATATCGTCGATCTGTCAACACTCAAATTTGTGTTCGACCAAAGCATTGATTTAGTTTTATTCATAAGCGATAATTAAATGCATAGAGGTTCTGTTATCGAGATTAGTGAATTATGTGGGTTAAAATATTATTTTTGACTGGTATTCAAACGCGATATATGTTAACTCCAGATAAAGACAAAAAATTATTTTTACTCGACGCATTTGCTTTGATCTACAGAGCTTATTTTGCATTTTCTAAAAACCCGAGAGTCAATTCAAAAGGTGAAAACACTTCGGCAGCATTTGGTTTTACCACTGCTTTGCTGGACATTCTCAAAAAAGAAAAGCCGTCCCACATTGCCGTAGTTTTTGACGCGCCGGGTGGTGCAACGAATCGTCAGGCGGATTTTGCCGACTATAAGGCTCACCGCGAAGAAATGCCCGAAGATATCCGAAATATGATCGACCCGATTAAAGCAATCGTCGAGGCGTTTAATATTCCATTATTACTCAAAGAGGGGTTTGAGGCCGATGATGTCATCGGTACACTTGCTAAAATTGCGGAAAAAGAAGGGTTTACGACCTATATGATGACCCCTGACAAGGATTTTGCTCAGCTCGTCACCGATCAAACCTTCATGTACAAACCTGGTCGCGGAGGAAAACCTGCTGAAATCTGGGGGCTGGATAAAGTAAAAGAAAAATTCGAAGTCGAGAAACCGGAGCAAGTGATCGATATTCTCGGTCTATGGGGAGATAGCGCGGATAATATACCAGGTATACCGGGCATCGGAGAAAAGACATCGAAAAAACTCGTTAAGAAATATGGTTCCATGGAAAATCTCTTTGAGCACACCGACGATTTGAAGGGAAAACAAAAGGAAAATGTGATCAACTTTGAGGAGCAGGGACGGATGTCAAAAATGCTCGCGACTATTATTACAGATGTCGATGTTCCCTTTGATCCTGAAGACCTGACCTATTCAGATCCCGATGAGGAAAAAGTGAAAGAGATCTTCACGCAGCTGGAGTTTAAAGCCCTGGCGAAAAAAGTACTGGGGGAAGAAATAGTCATTACATCGAATTCATCGCGTTCGGAAGGACAACTCGACCTTTTTGGCACTTCTTCTGAGCACGAACCGGTCGATGAGGAAGCGATAAAAACCCTGGAAGATTATGAAGTAGATTATCAATTCGTGGCGTCGGCAGAAGATCGCAAGAAACTGATCGAATATTTAATGCAGCAGCAATCTGTGTGTTTTGATACGGAAACCTCGAGTCTGGAGGCCCGCAATGCAGATTTGATTGGTATCGCCTTTTCCTGCGAAAAAAACAAGGCGTTTTACGTGCCGTTTCCAAAGGATTTTGACAAGACAAAAGCGCTGCTCGACGAATTTGACGAATTTTTCACATCAGATAAGATTGAAAAAGTAGCGCACAACCTCAAATATGACGAACAAGTGATCAACCGTTACGGGTATAAAATTGAGGGTCCTGTTTTTGATACGATGATCGCTCATTATTTACTTTCTCCCGACGGAAAACACGGGATGGACATTCTTGCTGAGTATTACCTGAAATACCAGCCGGTTCCTATCGAAAAGCTGATTGGAAAAAAGGGAAAAAATCAAAAGTCGATGCGCGATATTGATCAAAAAGATATCGTCGATTACGCGTGCGAAGATGCTGACATCACTTGGCAATTGAAAACACTTTTTGAGCCGGAAATTCAGAAAGATCACCTCAAGAAGCTGTTTTATAATATGGAAATGCCTTTGGTACACGTGCTCAAATCCATGGAACAGGAGGGGATTCAGTTAGATATTGAAAGTTTGAAGAAGTTCTCAAAGGAATTAGAGCAATCGCTCGATGCTATTGAAGAAAAGGTCATTGATCTGGCTGGGGAGGAATTCAACCTCGATTCACCGAAGCAGCTCGGCGTTATTTTGTTTGAAAAACTGGAAATTTCAAAAAAAGCCAAGAAAACGAAATCAGGTCAATATTCTACCTCGGAAGATACGTTACAAAAACACGTGAATGATCACGAGATCGTGCCGCTGATTCTGGACTATCGATCGTTGCGCAAATTGAAGAATACGTATGTCGATCCGTTGCCCGAACTAGTGGACGAGAATGATGGAAGATTGCACACGCATTATATGCAAACGGTAGCTGCGACGGGTAGGTTGAGTTCCACGAACCCCAATCTCCAGAATATTCCCATTCGAACGGAAAAAGGGCGCGAAATTCGGAGAGCGTTTGTTCCAAAGAATGATGATTACGAGTTAATGGCGGCGGATTACTCGCAGATAGAATTGAGAATCATCGCTGCGCTGAGTGGGGATAAAAATATGATCGAGGCGTTCCAAAACGGTCATGACATTCACGCAGCCACTGCGGCAAAAGTGTACGGAGTGGCGATGGATGAAGTAACCCGCGAACAACGCAGCAATGCCAAAGCCGTTAATTTTGGAATTATTTATGGGCAGTCGGCATTTGGATTGTCGCAGAACCTCGGCATTTCCAGAAAAGAGGCGAAATCAATCATTGATAGTTATTTTGAACAGTATCCCACGATCAGGCAATACATGGAAAAAGCCAAAGAAGATGCCAAAGAAAAGGGCTATGTAGAAACGATTGAGCAACGACGTCGCTACCTGCCCGACATCAATTCAAAGAATGCTATCGTACGCGGGTATGCCGAGCGCAACGCGATTAATGCACCTATCCAGGGAAGTGCTGCGGATATCATTAAAATTGCGATGATTGAAGTGTACGACAAGATGAAAGCAGAAAACCTGACCTCGCGCATGCTCCTTCAGGTGCACGATGAATTGGTTTTCGATGTGTTGAAGTCCGAGAAAGAAAAAGTGGCAGCAATCGTCAAAGCATGCATGGAAAATGCTGTAAAACTCGATGTACCGCTCGATGTAGAGATGGAATTTGCCGATAACTGGCTCGATGCGCATTAAGTAATTTTGCCGCTGTTTGCAGATTTATACAGCCAGGGGTGATCATTTGAGAATAGCCTTCTCATCAATAAAAAAATCGCGCAGTTAGGTAAAAATGTAACTGCGCGACTCTTAGTATAATCTTGAACTGACTGCTGGATTATTCAAAATCTGGTTTGCGTTTTTCCAAAAATGCCGAAGTTCCTTCTTGAAATTCTTCCGTGCCGAAGCAATTGCCAAACTCTGTAATTTCTACATTGTACCCGTTCAGTCCGTCGACAAAGTTGGCGTTCACAGCCTTGATAGCAGATTTGATTGCCGAACCTGAGTTGGCACAGATTTTACCGGCGATCTTTTTAGCCAGGTTCATCAATTCATCCTGCGCAACGACGTGATTGACGAGCCCCCACTGCTGCGCTTCTTCAGCACCTAACATACCGGCAGTTGTAATCAGTTCCATGGCTTTCCCCCGACCGACGAGTTGAGTGAGTCGCTGCGTACCACCGTAACCTGGAATGACACCCAATGACACTTCTGGAAGACCGAGTTTGGCGTTGTCTGAAGCCACGCGCATGTGTGCTGCCATCGCCAGTTCTAATCCTCCGCCAAGTGCAAATCCATTGACCGCTGCAATTACCGGCGTGGGGAGATTGTGAACGAAATTGAATAACAATTCCTGCCCATTGGCGGCTAATTCCTGTCCTTGTTCGACGTTGTAATTGGCGAATTCTTTGATGTCTGCACCGGCAACAAATGCTTTCTCACCCGTACCTGTTAGTATGATGACTCTTGTGGAAGCATCTTTATTGGCTTCATCCATAGCCTGGTGCAGTTCCTGGATGGTAGCCTTGTTCAACGCGTTAAGCTGCTTTGGACGGTTGATCGTAATGATATGAATGCGCTCTTCCTGAGTCGTTGTAATGTTTTCGTATGCCATGTTTTTTCAATTTTCAGGCTAATATAGCGAATCACTGGAGATTCTCAAAAACTGAAATGTGACAGATTGCGCAGTTGCGCATCAATTAGCGATCAGGTAAGGATGCTGGAACAAATGAATCTATAAATACACTTATTTTGCAATTTGGCGGTTCATTTTACAGATTGTAGATTCAATTCTTTAATTTAGAAATTCAAAACCAACATGACATGAAAAAAATTGGCAGTCTATTTATGATTATTGGCATGCTCCTCGCATGTTCAACGGACGATCAACCGTCAAAGGAAAACGCTCAGAGTGAAGCGCCTCAAAAAAATACATCGCCTCGGGAAGCGAAACAAGATTCAGTACCGGAATTGCAAGCGATCGATTCTAAAAAAGCGATGATCACCACAGCGTTGCAAGCGGTACCTGAAAAGCGAAGAAAAAATTGCACGGTCAAAGGCTTTGATGAAAGTGGCGATGTAGTTGTGCTGCAAGAGGGAAATAATCCTTGGATATGTTTGGCGGATGACCCGCGCAAAGATGGATTTAGCGCAGCCAGCTATCACGAGAGTTTGGAACCATTTATGGCCAGAGGGAGATCCTTAAAAAAAGACGGCAAAGATGGTCGCGAAATATTCAATATTCGAGAAAAAGAAATCAAGTCCGGAAAACTCGAAATGTGCGAACCAGGTGCAATGTTACATGTTTACTATGGACCAAAAGCAGTATACGATCCGCAAACGGGAGAAGTCTTAGATGCGCAGCACCGTTTTGTCGTTTATATGCCTTTTGCTACTGCCGCATCTACTGGCCTGCCCGAGTCTCCGCAAGAATCCAATCATCCCTGGATCATGGATCCGGGTACGCACAAAGCGCATATTATGATTACGCCGAAAGGTAGTTGATTTTGAGAATGCACGAGCGAATATTGCGCGTTCGCTGAATTTACGCCGAGTTCACTTGCATTCTATGAATTACTGAAGCGGCTACGTTAAAGTTGAAGGATATGATTCTATAAAAAAACACGACATGAGATATTGCCTGACACTTGTATTATTGGCGATTTGTATTTCGGGATATGCCCAGCAAACACCCTTTTTTGGTTTTTACAGAGATGTTGCCGCATTTTATAATCCTGCAATGGCGGGGTTGGATCATTCCTTCAAGTCGAATTTGCTGTACCGCAATCAATGGACGGGTTGGGATGGTGCACCGGTCAGTTATATGGGGCAGGTTACCGCAAAACTGGATCGGCTCCAGTCGGGTGCAGGACTCAACGTGGTCCACGATGAAATTGGTTTCATGCAATCTACGGAAATCACGGGTAACTACAATTACCAATTACCGCTGAATGATGATCAACAGAAAATTGCTTTGGGAATAGCTCCAAAAATTTATTCCCTCGAATCTCCAACTATGGATGTGGATAGTCTGGGTAATGGAACCCCGACGGGGTGGGAGAGAACTTCAGATTTTACCATGAACGCAGGTGCTGTTTTTAAAGGAGAAAAGTTAATGATAGGTGTTAGTGCCATGAACATACTCCCCACTACGGCTGAATTGAACCATCCGTTCAAATATGCCCTGCACAGCTCCGTCATGGCGAGTTATGATATACAGCTCAATAATCAGACTATCGTAGCGCCGGCTGTTCACGTCTTGACTGATTTCAAGTTGATGAGCGTCTACCTCAATGCCCGCGTCCAGCACGAAAAACTGTGGTGGCAATTGGGCTATCACATCGGTACGTTTAACGCAGCGGCAGGCTATCGCTTTATAGACCGCATCAATCTCGGGTATATGATTGAATATGGTGTTAATGCACCTGTTGCGCCGCATCTATGGTCTCACGAAGTCTTTTTGGCGTATGAATTGCAATAAAAAGGTTCTACTACAACTTTCATGGAATAATATGATTGGAATAAGAAACACCTGTCGGGATGTTTACCAGCTGAATATGTCGTTTCAATGAGAGATGGCATAATGAAAGGCTGCGTTTCTTTTCAGTTTTAACCGTACTTGTGCTGATCGTTAGCAATAGTAATACCGCACTTGTGCTGGCCTGAAGCGTCAATAATCAGTATATTTCGCAAAAGTGCCTAATAATTGTCAGTATCCGTTAAAGTAGCAGTAGTACCATAAAAAAAGGCTACCTCACGGGGAGGTAGCCTTTCTTTTCTAATAGAAAGAACAGGTTACTGAATAATCAATTTTTTCACTTGAAAACCAGCGTTTGTTGTTAGTTGAATGGTATAAACTCCGTGCGCTAATTGAGATAATTGGAGCGGTGTTTTTCCATTAGAAACCGTTGTAGAGTAGACGTTTTTTCCTTTGTTGTCCATAATGACAATCGCACCTTTTTGAGAAGTGTTCACAGTGAACACCCCATTGGATGGATTGGGATAAACATTGAAGTTGACGTGTGCAAATTCTTCAATCCCCACTACCGATTCTACAATGACTTCGAGGGTGAAAACACATCCGTTATCATCTGTAATGGTAACTTCATAAGTACCACCTTCTAATCCTGTAGGGTTTTGATCCGTGGACGTAAATCCGTTGGGTCCTGTCCAGCTGTAAGTATATGGCGTCGTTCCACCGTCGGGAGTGAGGTCAATTGTACCATCTGCACCCATTGTCTCGTCCGTTGTCGTCGCTGTAGCACTCAACGCCGTCGGTTCACCAACAGTAGCTGATGCAGTTGCTGTACATCCGTTTGCATCGGTTATATCTACTTCATACGTTCCAGCGCCCACACCTGTGAGGTTTTGAGTGGTAGAATTAGAAGCATCGTCCCATGCAAAAGAGTAAGCAGTCGAACCACCCGATACGTTGAGGGTTACCTCACCATCGGTATCACCATTACAAGTAGCATCTGTTGCCGTAGCAGTACCCGCCAAAACATCAGGTTCACCAACAGTAGCTGATGCAGTTGCTGTACACCCGTTTGCGTCAGTTATATTTACTTCATACGCTCCAGCACCCACACCTGTGAGGTCTTGAGTGGTAGAATTAGAAGCGTCGTCCCAGGCAAAGGAGTAGGAAGTAGTACCACCCGATACGTTGAGGGTTACCTCACCATCGGTATCACCATTACAAGTAGCGTCTGTTGCCGTAGCAGTACCCGCCAAAACATCTGGTTCGTTCACTGTAACGTTTGAAGTCACGATGCATCCATTGTCATCTGTTACATCGACAGTATACGTTCCTGCAGCTAATCCCGTCGCTGTCGCTGTCGTTTGACCATCTGACCATAAATACGTGTAAGGTGCAGTTCCATCCACAGGGGTTGTTGTTGCTTCACCATCATTTGCGCCATTACAGCTTACCTCTGCACCATTGTATGATGAGGTAACTGCGGCACTCGAGGCAAGATCAGAAGTAACGGTCACATCAAATGTTCCCGTTGTATTGTTCCCTTCATCATCTGTTGCCGTGTAAGTAACGGTTGTAGTTCCCAGAGAGAAATTGTCTCCGGAATTATGCGACGAAGTTATAGCAGGTGATGACGTACAGTTGTCTGAAGCCGTTGGTGCCGTCCAGGTAACTGTTGCTTCACAATTTGCAGCATTGACAGTTGTATTGATATCCGTTGGTAAACCTGCTAAAACGGGATCTGTTACATCTTCTACAGTAACAGTTTCAGTAGTTGTCATTTGGCTACCACATGTAGAACAGTCAACACCTCGAACCCAATCAATATCAGGGTCCATATTTAAAAGTGTTCCATCGTAGCCATTTCCTGTCTGATCTGAAAGCACTGTATTTCCAGGTCCATTTTCCATTCCGTAAAGGGCTAACAGACCGTTTTCACTTCCTTCCAGACATACAGAATCTGTAGCGTTTATTTCAGCATTGCTACGCACATAGTTCCACACTCGGACTTTATCTACATCTCCTTCAAATGATTCGTTAAGATCATTGTTTCCAATGTAGTACTCATTAGCAGTTGTCGGCAATCCAGGTCCTGTTAAACTGTTATTGGCTGCTACTTCAACACCATCAACGTATATTCTGGTAGCATTACCATCCCATACACCTACAACGTGTTGCCATTGACCAACAGTTACAAAACCGGCACCTGTTGATACACTCTGATACCCATTACCATCATCGAGAAAAAACGCATAAGAAGATCCTTCCTGGCGGATGAGTAACTGCATTGAGTTATTATTTCCCGGATAACTGTAATTACCAAAAACATTGTAATTGCCAGGTGTATCTTTAGCTGGTTTCACCCATGCTTCAACGGTAATCGTATTCAAACCTACCATATCATTCGATAGATTATTCCCCATGGAGACGATATCATCGTTACCGTCAAAACTAAGCGCTGTGATGTCATCCCGATAAGATCCAAATACGTTAAACGTAGTGGTAGAAGACAGGTTACCCGTTGAAAATGAAACGCCTCCTGTTCCCATTTCAGGACCACTAATAATAGAATCACCATTATCATTTCTCAAATAATAGAGCACACCATCCTGCGTATTCGGTAGGTCAATTGTTGTAGAAGTATTAGGACATATCGTTGAAGCTGCAGCAGTCACTGATTGGTCAAGTGCAACTTGAGGTCCTCCAATGCTTCCTATCCAATCCGTATTCGGATCCATATTTGTCAATGTACCGTTATATCCATTTCCAGTTTCATCGGTTAATACCGTACTTCCTGTACCATCCTCAAACGTATACATTGCAAGTAAATCCGTTTCAGCACCTGTCAAACACTGATTCATCGATTCAACGATTTCCGAACGCGACCGTGTTGTGCTCCAGATGCGAACATTATCAATGCTCCCTGTGAATGACTCAGGCATTGCGTTGTTTCCAAAAACCACTTCATTTGTCATTGCCGGCATCCCCGGTCCTGTAAGCGATCCATTCACTCCAACTTCAACACCATCAAGATAAATTCTAATGGAAGTTCCATCCCAGGTACCGGCAATATGCTGCCATTGGCCAGTATTAACGGCTCCGGCTCCCGTACCTATACCCTGGTACCCATTTCCATCGTTTAAGTTAAACCTGTACCCACTGCCATCACGACGCAGGAGAAACTGCATATTACTGTTATTAGCGGGGAAGTTATAGTTTCCTACAATGACACCATTTCCAGTCGTTGTTGAAGAATTCACCCAAGCCTCTACGGTGAAAGTGGTGGACCCTACTAAATCGTTGGTCATCGAGTTTCCGACGACTGCAATGTCGTCGTTTCCATCAAAATTAAGTGCTGTTTGAGCATGTGAGGTAGTTAAAACCGCAGTAGCCACAAACAAGGTTGTAATTAATTTTTTCATAAGATTCGTTTTTTAAATTCATGCTCAAAAAAACGAATACATCGCGCCGGAGAAGAATTTCAATTGGGTATAAGTGATAAAATGCAATTTTATGTCGATGAAATGCAAAGTGGCGCGATCCGCTCAGTGTTTATTTGGAAAATAATTGCTCCTGTAAGGCTTTTTTATAATTTCTGGAGATGGGCAGCACTTTCCCGGTTGTGAGGTATACCGAGGCGTTTGCTTCCTTGATATAAACGGGGTTCACATAACATTTTCGATGTATTCTGATCAGTTGTACTTCCAGCTCCTCCAGTATTTTTGTCATACTTTTGCGCTCCACGTAACGCTTTTCAGTAGTGTGGATTTCCGTGTAGTTTCCTTCAACCTGCAGGTACACAATCGTGTTTTCCGGCAACCGCACATCGTGTGAACCATCCCGAAAAATGTAAAAATGTTCAGTGGCTATTTTTTGAAGCGCGAGTTTTAAGTTCACTAACAGGTCTTGTCTGGAAACGGGTTTTACCAAATAACCGAGAGGGTTGGATTGCACGGCTTTTGAAATCGTCGCCTCGTCGCCGTGAGCCGTCAGGAAGATAAATGGAATTTTGAGTCCTTCCAGTTCCCGGGAGAGGTCGATACCACTATCCCTTTTGCCCAGTCGAATGTCTACAAATGCGAGGTCCGGGTGTCCTCGCCGGATCAGTTCACGGGCTTCAGCAGAATTTCCCGCAATTTCGACCTCAACTCCCTCAAATAGGTTCAGGATCATTGATTTAGTGTTCTCTGCAATCACCAATTCGTCCTCAACAATCAAAATCTTTTTATAAGTAGTCATCTTTTTTAAGTTCAATAGACATTATAAATTGTTCGTCTTCTTTTCGCCATTCAATGCGGGATTTCAACTGTCTGGCCAGCAATTTGATTAAATATATCCCGAGGCTTTCGGTGGTTGTATTCACCTTGTTTACATCGAATCCGGGGCCGCGATCGATTACCCGGCAGTAAACCTTGTTCACTTCGGAGGACAGTTCAACACGCAATTTTTTCGTTTGACTTATTTCGCCGTATTTACAACTGTTAGTAATGGCTTCATTGATCATTAAACACAGTGTTACAGCGGGAGCAATATCAATTTCCAGGTCATCAATAGCCGTAATCAGGCAGGTTTCAGGATTTTTTCCCATTGCCGAAACGACGTTGCTGCTCAATTCTTCAAGTGCTTCCTTCAAATTTACTTTAGCATCGCTGCGTTTATCGTACAGCTTTTTGTGAATGGTAGCTATAGAATCTATTCTTAAAACACTATCGGTCAATTCTTTTTTAACCCTATCATCTTCCGATCGATCAGCCTGCATATTGAGCAAGCCGGACAGGACAGCCAAATTATTTTTCACCCGATGACTGATTTCCTGAACCAGTGCTTCATTGGCTCCGAGTGCATTGATAAGCTGTTCATTTTTCTTTTCTCTTTCGCTATTTTCCTCCTTGAGGCGTTGTTGTAATTTTCGTTGGTTGTATACGTAAACAACAATTATGAACAGGATTAAGCCCGTGAGCAAAATAATGATCCACAACGTATTGCGCTCGCGATTGATCGCTTTCTTTTCGAGCATTTCATTTTTTAGTGATATTTCCTGTTCGCGAATGGTTTGTTCATTTTCTTTCTGAGTATAGAGGATTTCCACCATTCTCGTATTGACCTCATGCTGTTCACCGCGCCAATTTACGACGGCCTGTAATCGTTCGCGGTCATAAAAAAGAACAGAATCTTCATTCCCCAGATGGTAGTGAAAGCTCTTCAGGTCTTCCATCAGGCTTGTTTCGATCTGATACCATCCTTTTCCTTTGATTAATTGATAAGCTTTGCGCGTGATTTCCAGCCCTTTATCGATCTGATATGTAGAGCCGTAAACTACGGAAATGTGGTGCATTGGATTAATGGCATAGCGCAGCATCCCAACGGAGCGCCACAATGAATCTGCACGAAAAAAATGAGGTAGTGACGCTTCATATTTCTGTTGATTTCGAAGCACATATCCAATTTCATTCTCCGATGTCGCCATGAGGTTGGGTTCATTGATTGAACCGGCAATTTCGAGCGCCCTGTATGAATAATTCAGCGATGAATCCTTTTTATCTGTTTCTGAAAACACCGCTGCCATGCGATTGAGACAACGCGCATGATTGTGCATGTCTCCACGCACTTTGGGCAGTGTTTTTCGCAATATTTTTAAGGCATTTTCAAATTCACCAATTTTGCGATACATTTCCCCGAGGGAGATACTCGCACGATTTTGCTGACTACTCGTCCCGGCATCTTTGAGGATTTCTCTGGCTTCCAGTAAATGAGACAAAGCCTTTCCGTTTTGATCGACAACCGCCAGGGCATCGGCTAAATCAAGATTAATTTCTGCCAGGAGTACGGGGCTATTGATCTCTTTTATGACCTCCGCTGTTTTTTCGAGGTGTACATACGCTTTGGGGTAACTCGATTGCCAGAATGCAGCTTTTCCAAGCGACCAATGTTTGAGCGCTCTTCCAAACGCCGAGGCGGTATCGACGGATTCAGCAAAAATGAGCAAGCTGTCGGGAGTGGTGTATTTTACGCGCTCCTCCAGTGCTTTGAACGTTTCAAATGACTGCTGGGCAGTGAAGTTGGTTTGAACGCCCACTATCAAAATAAGCCATATTGTAAAAAGCCATCTGCGCATCCCGGTGGATTCTGATATATCGCGAAAGTACTAAAAAAGGGTGAGTTCGGACATTGAGCTGTAATTTTTTCATTGGTAGAGTATTGAAATAATGGATGTTTGGACTTTGTAGGTATGGGGGCAGATAGTACACTAAAAACAAAGGGTTCTATCATAAATTTGATTGATAAATATGTTTGGAATAATAACCAATCGATCAAGGAAATAACAAACATGAAGACCTATATCTTAGTGGACCTTAACTGCTTAATGATAAATTTCGTGTTTTTAGTTAAAGGGGTAGTCTCTATTTGCATTCGAGCAATAGTAGAACCAAATAAAGGGATAAATTAAATTGTATTCAAACAAGAAAATCTCTTTTCAAATGAATAGGGTTAGTACTTAAATTGATAATTCACTGGTATATGTCACAACCAAAACTCCCAAAATACAACCATACCCGTCTTTGCGTTTCAACAATAATTGCGATATTTATAACCAATTTTGCACAAAATTCAGACCGATATGGGAACAGAGATGGAAGAAAAGAACGAGAAATTGTTAGCAAAACGCGGCGAAGCCAGGCTCGGCGGAGGAGAGAAGCGCATTGAGGCTCAGCATAAAAAAGGGAAGTTAACTGCCCGGGAACGCATTGAATTACTGGTGGACGAAGGTTCGTTTCAAGAACTGGGTATGTTCGTAGAACATCGTTCGAAAGATTTCGGTCTGGACAAACAAAAAATCGCCGGTGATGGCGTAGTTACCGGATACGGAACGATTCACGGTCGCCCGATTTACGTATTTTCTCAAGACTTTACAGTGTTGGGCGGTTCGCTCTCTGAAACGCATGCCGAGAAGATCTGTAAGATCATGGATCTCGCATTGACAAGTCAAACGCCACTCATCGGATTGAACGATTCTGGTGGAGCACGTATTCAGGAAGGTGTTGTTTCTCTCGCAGGTTATGCAGATATTTTTTACAGAAATACGCGAGCTTCAGGAGTGATACCTCAGCTGAGCGTTGTGATGGGGCCTTGCGCCGGAGGAGCGGTGTACTCGCCTGCCTTGACTGATTTCATCTTTATGGTGGAAGATACTTCGTATATGTTCGTGACGGGGCCTAATGTTGTTAAAACGGTAACGCACGAAGAAGTAACTTCAGAAGATTTAGGAGGAGCGAAAGCCCATGCGGAGAAATCGGGTGTCAATCACTTTACGAGTGCGAATGACGTAACGGTATTGAAAGATGTGCGCGATTTGATGTCGTACTTACCCCAGAATCACAATTCACTTGCGCCACATACAGAAGCATTTGACTTCGACGAAAAGAAATTAGATACGATCGCGGGGATTTTGCCCGATAATTCCAATATGCCTTACGACATCCGCGAGGTGATCGACTGTGTAATTGATGACGATTCATTCAGAGAAGTACACAAAGATTTTGCGACAAATATCGTAGTTGGTTTTGCTCGGGTAGAAGGGAGAACCATTGGAGTGGTCGCCAATCAGCCCATGTCTCTCGCCGGAGTCCTGGATATTGATTCCTCGCGAAAAGGAGCGCGATTCGTTCGTTTCTGTGATGCCTTTAATATTCCGTTGTTGACGTTTGAAGACGTACCTGGTTTCTTGCCGGGAACGGATCAGGAATGGAACGGAATTATTGCTCACGGTGCGAAGTTATTGTATGCGTTCAGTGAAGCAACGGTTCCAAGGATTACGATCATCACCCGAAAAGCGTACGGTGGAGCATTTGACGTAATGAACTCGAAGAACATTGGTGCTGATTTGAACTTCGCATGGCCTTCTGCAGAGATTGCCGTAATGGGTGCAAAAGGAGCTGCCGAAATCATATTTAGAAGAGAAATTGCAGCGGCAGGAGACCCGGAAGCGAAACTCAAAGAGAAGGAAGAAGAATACGCAGAAATGTTTGCCAATCCATATAGAGCTGCAGAGCGCGGTATTATTGACGACGTGATTAAACCGGCCGAAACAAGAGCAAAGGTTATTGCTGCATTCAAAATGCTCGAAAACAAGAAGGAAGAGTTGCCACCGAAGAAGCATGGGAATATTCCGATGTAGAGTGGGGAGTAGAGAGCATACAGCAAGAGCATACAGCAAGAGTATTGAGCAAGAGTATTGAGCAAGAGTATAGAGCGGGAATAGTGTTTTGTAGTCCGTTGGAACAAATCCAAAAATAAGTGCAGCTAAAATAGTTGGAAATTAGTGGCGATTTGACGCGATTGAAGTATTCGACAAGTGGTCTTGTTCTTAGCTGCTGATTTTTAGCTCAGCGGGAAGATAAATGGTTAAATAATAGCCGTTTTTAATAATCTTTAGTATATTCGCTCAAGCGAATTAATATTTAAATGAAAATGAAGAATATCACTAAAATCTCAGTCGTATTATTGTCTATCGGCATAATGGTTGCTTGTAATGATGAAGAAAAGAATACGAATAACAACACCGCTAAAAAGAAAAAGGGAGTAATTGATATTGATACAACCAATACCTTTACCTCCGATGAATTTGATTTTAAGCTTCCTCAACCTTTCGCGCTTGCCGCTTCATTTGAAGAAGCAGGAATGACCTATGACGAATCAAGAATGAATTCGTTAGATCATTTAGACAATTACATGACAGAAGGAAAGCAAATTTTGAATTTTGGGGTTTATACTACGGATCTTGTTTACAACATCAATAATGAGCAGCCTCAATATTCAATGAAATACTTTAAAGGACTGAAAACTTTAGCAGATAAAATTGGAATGGGAAGGATCTTCACTGAAGATGAGCTGGCGATTAAAATTGAACAAAACATTGCGAACAAAGAGAAAATGGAAGAACTTCTTTTTGAGGTACACGAGGCTTCTCAAGAGTATTTGCAGAACAATCAACTGAGGTTTTTATCCGTTATTCAATTTGCAGGTGCATGGGTTGAAGGGATGTATTTAGCTTCATTCGACTTCGATCAAAAAGACCAAAATGTCATAAGCAATAAAATTGTTGATCACATGACCCTGCTCAACAATACAGTGAAAGGGATTCAAAGCTATGATGATAGAGATGAAGATTTACAGAAAGTGCTCGATGGGTTAATGGATATACAATCTACTTATAATAACTACGATTCTGTGAAAGATGCTGAAGGGATGCCCAAACTATCTAAAGAAGAAATAAACACATTTAAGGAAAAAATTCAGACGCTTAGAGCAGAAATCATCGCGTCGTAAGAAGTGGCGCTCCGCCGCAGTTAAACTAGGCATAAAGAATTCTGAAGCGTTTGAAAAACTACCTTAAACGACTTCAGGACTTTGGTGGACTGAAGAAAAATTTTGAAGAAGTGCTAAAAGCCCTGTGACGAAGATGTATTCGAAAGCTTTGAATACAAATCTGGTGGGGTAAAAAACGAAAAGCAGTTTTTACGATCAACAATATTGATGACATAAAATGTCCTTTAAAGTCGGTGCTATCACGGATTTAAAGGATATAATTTAAACGTTCAGTGGTTTATGAGGAAAAAGCTAGAACCGTGGAGTCGTTGAAACGTGGAATATTAAAGTGTAGAGGTGCAGAAGTTGAGGCTGAATTAACTACTTCATGTTTTCGAGTTACAGGAGGTTGCCTCTTTATCGAATAAAGTAACAGTAGCTCCTCAAAGAGAAAGGGTAAAAAGCAACAATTCACTTTCAACGCTGTTACGTACATACAATTTCACTCCAAATCACCAAAACCAATAAAAATCGCTATATTCATATTTCTCAACAGTTGACAAACAAACGAAATTAGAAATATGACAGAACTACAATCAAAACTTCCGCACGTCGGCACGACGGTATTTACAGTCATGTCGAAGATGGCGCAGGAACACAAGGCGATCAACTTATCACAGGGCTTTCCCAATTTTAATGTGGCGGAACAGCTGCTCGACAACTACCATAAAGTGATTGATGGGAATAATCATCAATACAAACCCATGCCGGGAGATGGGCGCTTGCTGAATGAGGTGGCGCAAAAGGTAGAAACACACTACGGCAGAAGCATTCATCCGGAAAAAGAATTATTGATTACCGCGGGAGCCACACAGGCGATCTTTACGGCGATTCAGGCGGTTATCCATAAAGGAGATGAGGCGATCGTACTGGATCCGTCCTATGATTGTTATGCACCAAGTGTCGAATTAGCCGGTGGACAACCGATCCATGTGAATCTAAATGCCGATTTCACTGTGGACTGGGACAAGGTAGAGGATCAGATTTCGAAGAACACGAAACTGTTGGTAATTAACAATCCACACAATCCAGGCGGACGCGTCTTATCAAAAGAAGATATTGAAGCATTGGAACAAATCATGAATCGTCACCCGCATGTTTATCTACTGTCGGATGAGGTCTACGAATTTATTCATTTTGAGGACCCACATATTTCAATCAATACCCGCGAAGCGTTATTGAATCGCTCGATTATTGTCTCTTCTTTTGGCAAGACTTTTCATGTTACAGGCTGGAAAATCGGATATATGGTAGCTCCCGAAGCGATCATGAAGGAGGTTAAAAAAATCCATCAATACGTCGTGTTTTGCGTCAACAGTACGGCACAGGAAACGTTGGCGAACTATTTGCCGCAAGTGGACCTCGGTGATTTGAGTGCATTTTACCAACAAAAACGCGACTTTTTCCGCGAACGCATGAAAGACAGTCGGTTTGAACTGTTGCCGTGCGAAGGGTCTTATTTCCAGGTAGCGCGTTATAATGAAATCAGCGATTTGGGCGATGTAGATTTTGCCAAGGAAATGACCCAAAAACACGGTGTAGCTGTCATTCCAATTTCAGGATTTAATAAAGACAAACACGATGATCATTTGATCCGTTTTTGTTTTGCCAAAGATGAAGACACAATCATTAAAGCGACAGAATTATTATGCAAGATTTAAAAGTTACGTTAATTCAAGCTAAGCAGGAGTGGGAGGATAAGGAGGTCAATCTCGATCATTTTACAAAAATGCTGAATGAGATCGAAAACCCAACGGACCTGATCATTCTGCCCGAAATGTTTCAAACGTCTTTTACGATGAATGCCAAAGCAATGGGAGAAACCATGGAGGGTTCAAGTTTAACATGGCTCAAACAGAAGTCCCGTGAAAAAGAAGCAGCTATCATGGCGTCACTGATCATTGAAGCGGATGGCAATTATTACAATCGAATGGTTTTTGTGACGCCCGACCTTCAAGTGCAGTATTACGATAAGCGGAAGCTGTTTACACTTGCGAAGGAAGATGAGCACTATTCGTCCGGAACAGAAAACACGATCGTGGAATATAAGGGCTGGAAAATTTTACTGCAGGTTTGTTATGATCTTCGTTTTCCTGAAGTGGCACGCAACAAAGTGAAAGATGGTGAATTTGATTACGACGCAATTGTATATGTAGCGAACTGGCCTGAAAAACGTTCGTTGCATTGGAAAGTGCTGTTGCAGGCAAGAGCCGTGGAGAATCAATGTTATGTCGTCGGTGTCAACAGAGTGGGTGAGGACGCCAATAACCTCAGCTATTCAGGAGATTCCTGTATAATCTCACCTTTAGGGGAAATTGAGCAATATCACGCTTATGACGAGATTATTATGAGCGATATGCTGGAAGTTGATATTTTGCAAGAGACGAGAACTAAGCTGCCGTTTTTGCAAGATCAGGAGGTGTGAAAAGGTCGTCTCGATACAACACTTCATTTCATTTCGTGGCACTCGACTACCTTTTTAGAGATCAAATGAAATTGATAGTCAACAAAGGTGATCGAGTGATACTGACCGAAGTGAAACGGGGAATTAGTATTGTATCGAGATCACCTGAACATTTACTACATTTACCCTATAATAAAACGCTTTTCAAGCAGTTATAACGGCATGAAACTTTATTCGAACAAACAAAAATGGAAGATCGCATTGCTCTTTGTAGCGCTGGTGCTCGTTGGGGTGTCGTTGTTTGTTTCGAACAATATCGTTTCAAAAGTAGCAGAGCGGGAGCGCGACCGGGTAACGCAATGGGCCGATGCCATTAAGAAAAGGGCGGAGTTGGTGCGGTTAACCAACAACTCATTTAGTGAATTGCGCGAAAAGGAGTTGAACGAAATGGAGCTGTGGATCGATGCGACGAAAGAAATTTCTCGCAAAACCCCGCTGGATGCCCAGCAATCTTTTGACCTTCCGCTGAAAATTATTAATCGCAACGACGATATCCCGGTAGTCGTACTGGATCAAAACGATGAGGTCTCTACTTATATTAATTTGAATTTTGAGGTGAACGATCTTGAAAATGTTCACCCTGATGCAGACAGTACGGCGCTTCAGGGTTATTTTGAAGATTCGCTGGTGAAGCTGGCATATAGTTGGGAAAAGGCCAACCCTTCGTTTACGATTGAAATCTATGACGGATTGTTTATGACTTACTTCTACAATGATTCCCGCGATATTGTTCGACTCGAGCACGAACGGGATTCGTTGCTCGAAGCCTTTAACCAGGAGCTCATCCGGAATACAAACCTCGTCCCGGTTGTTCTTACCGACAGCGCGAAATCAAAAGTAATTGCAACGAATTTTTCCGACGATGAGATTGCCGATTTACCAAAAACATTGGCTAATTTAAAAGGGCAGAATGATCCGATCCGGATCCGCTTTTCTGAAAACACAGTGCACTATGTCTTCTACGCGAACAGTGACGAGCTGGTACAACTGCAGTATTTTCCATACATTCAATTTCTGATTATCGGCTTGTTCATTTTTATTGGCTACATGATTTTCAGTACGTTCAGAAAGGCCGAACAGAATCAGGTGTGGGCCGGAATGGCCAAGGAAACAGCCCATCAGCTCGGTACGCCAATATCTTCCTTAATGGCGTGGGTGCAGATGCTGGAGAGTATGGATATTGATAAGTCCATCACTCGGGAAATGAATAAAGATGTGCATCGTCTCTCTCAGGTTACTGACCGTTTTTCAAAAATTGGAGCGGGAACACAACTGAAAGAAGCAGATATCGTTAAAACGACCAGCGAATTCCTGAGCTACTTGCGCACCCGGTTGCCGCAAAAAGTACAGTTGATTTTTGATAGTTCTGAAGATGTGATGGTCATTGATCACAACCCACCATTGTTTGAATGGGTGATCGAGAATGTTTGTAAAAATGCCATCGATGCCATGGAGGGGGAAGGCGAATTAAAAGTAGTCATTCACAAGGAAAATGGCCGCGTTCACATCGATATTACAGATTCTGGGAAAGGCATGACCGGAGCTCAACAGCGCAGTGTTTTTCAACCGGGATATACGACCAAAAAACGCGGTTGGGGATTGGGCTTGTCACTGGCCAAACGTATCATCCACGATTATCATAAAGGTCGGCTGAAGGTGCTCCGCTCAGAAGCTGGTAAAGGAACGACATTTCGTATTACGCTGTTCATTTAGCATCCTGAAAGCACAAAAAAAGCGCCACTCCTGAGGAATGACGCAATTGTCGTTTTTTAGCGTAATGGTCGATGACTATTTCAATTTAAAATGGATCACGGTGTTTTTATATGAGCGAACGTATGCTCCATTTTCATCCACACCCGGGTTCCAGTTCGGCGATGCTTTTATAACGCGGATCGCTTCTTTCTGAAGGCTTTGAGACACGTTTTTGTTCAGCACCTCAATGTCGGTCAAACTTCCATCGCGTTCTACGATAAAAGTGAGCCAAACGTCCCCTTCTTCTTGAAAATCAATAGATTCTTCAGGATAAATAAGGTTTCCCTTTAAATATTCTTTCCAATCTCCCGCAAATGAGGCCTCCCTTTTGGGGTATTTCACAGCTTCCTCCAATTCGGGCTTTTCACCAATTTCAACATCAAAATTACCGCTGAGGACATCATTTAATTCACCCAGGTCGACCTGGTGCTGCTCATTGCGATCGACATTTTTTGTTTTTGTAATGGATTTGTGAAGTAGTTTTTGCGTTTTTGGCTCTACTTTTTTCGTAGGAGCTACCTTTTCCGTTTTGGGGAGCTCTTTCGGTCGATCAATATCGATCTCGATTTTCTCTACGGACACTTCAGCCGTTCGCACGACCTTTTTGTCTTTGTGCACAACAATGGGAGTTCGCCATGTAAATGCCATTGTTGCACAGGCGCTTACTACCATGAGACCCAGTTGAAAATAAACGGGCTTTCTCTTGTCGGCATCGAGTTTGGGGTTTTTTCTTGCATCCATAAAAAAGTGTTTTTTGATTACACCTGAAATAAACCAAAACTCGTGCCAACTGCTGGCGGTCAATCATAATGGGGTTACTCAGCGGTTGAGTGATCGATAAGTTTAAAGCCTCTCCCGTGAACATTCATAATTTCTATGGAGTCATCAGCTTTGAGTATTTTCCGCAATTTAGCGATATAAACATCCATGCTTCGACCGTTGAAGTAATTGTCATCACCCCAGATTGAACGCAGTGCTGCCTGGCGGTCGAGGACGTCATTTTTGTTCTTCGCCAACAACTTTAAGAGATGATTTTCCTTGGTCGTTAACTTATTTTCATCGTCGCCGATTTTGAGGATGCGCGTTTCCGGGTCGAAAGAGAATTTACCGATGGAAAAGGTGCGATCCACTGAAGTGTTGCTTTCCACGGTGCGTTTTAAAATCGCCTCGATGCGCGCGACCAGCTCTTCCATACTGAACGGTTTGGTTAAATAATCGTCTGCACCGAGCGAGAAGCCCTGCAACTTATCTTCTTTCATCGTTTTGGCCGTGAGGAACAAAATCGGTACTTTTTGATCGATTCCGCGTATTTCTTTGGCTACGGAAAAACCGTCCATTTCAGGCATCATCACATCCAAAATGACGAATTGAAAGTTTCCTTTATTGAATTTTTCGAGGGCTATCTTGCCATTTCTTGCCAGTTCTACTTCGTAACCTTTGGCTTTGATAAACGAATTCAACAATAACCCCAGGTTGTTGTCGTCTTCTGCTAATAAAATATTTATTTTCTCATTCATCTTTATTGGTTTTAGGGATAACGAGGGTAAAAGAAGAGCCCTCACCATATTTACTTTTTACATCTATTTTCCAGTTTTCCAAATCGGCAATCGCCTTAACGTAGCTCAAACCGAGTCCAAATCCTTTTACGTTATGGATGTTACCAGTAGGAACACGGTACAATTTATCAAATATTTTATCGATATGCTCATTTTTTATACCAATTCCCCTGTCCTGAACGGTCAATGTGAAATCTCCGTTCGATTTTTTAGCGGTGGCTACGCGTATTTCGACCTGATCTTTACTGTATTTGATCGCGTTGTCGATGAGGTTGGAAACGACATTGGTGGTGTGCACCGGGTCGCCCGTAAAGTGGAGTAAGCCCGTAGCTTGTTTTAACGTGATCTCACCCTTGCCCTCCGGAATCCTTATCTTGGACTTCTTAACAGCTTGTGCCACAATTTCGTTGAGCTCGAGTTTTTCCTGTTTTAACTGTAATTCGCCCTTGTCGATGACGGCGCTCTTTAAAATTTGTTCAACCAACAATCCGAGGCGTTTGTTTTCCTCTTCAATCATCGAGATATAAGGGGAGACTGCTTTGACATCTTCACTTGTCATGTCCTGATCGTTCATGGCTTCGCAGGCTAATGAAATAGTACTTATCGGTGTTTTAAATTCGTGCGTCATGTTGCTTATAAAGTCGTTTTTCACCTCTGCCAGTCGGCGCTGACTCAAGATCGTTCGAAACATGACGTAGAACGAGATCACTACCAAAACGACGAGTAAAACACTAACGGTGAGCGTCAACCACATTTCGCGGAACAGCACGGTATTTCGCTTGGGAAAGGAAACGTGCAATTGAAGGGGTTCATCGAAAATGTTTCCCGGGAAAAGTCGTACTTGCTTCGTGTTGGTCGTATCGATATTCAGCTTGTATTTGTCGGTATACGACGGGAATTCCACGATTTGATTGTTTTGATCCGTAATGGAGTAATTGTAGGTCGTTTTTAATGATTCCGTTTCGAATGTTTTGGCAATCATGGAGTCTAAAAATGCCAGATTAATCCGCTGGGAAGGATTGAGAAAGTTCGTACTTCGAAAGGTGTTGACCATCAATTCATTGATGTATTTGGATTTTTTAAAAAGGCTCGTCAGTACGCGCTTATCCAGCTGATAGGCAAGGTCCGTGGAATCTTCATTGTCGCGTTTTTTTTGCCCCGTTTTAATGAGTGTACCTATTTCACTGATGTCGCGGGCCAATACGCTGTGTTTCGCCGAAACCTCTGTCAATGAATCGTAGGATTCTCCGGTAATGTGCAAATATTTTCGCGCTTTCCCATCTTTATAAATAGTAGTGTCCGTAATCGATACCGATTCGCGAACAGGAACTAAATTTTGGAACTCCTGTTTGAGCGCTTTTTTGTATTGACCACCGAAATCTTTATTAAAAAAAGAGGTGTAACGCTGTAAATCCGAAGCTTTTTCATGGCGAATGGCGACCTTTGAAAGGACATTTTCAATGTGAGTGTTGAACTCCTCTGATTTTTGTTCATAGAGTTGTCCGGCATGATAAAGTTGTAAGCCAACCAGCACGAGTAATGCCGTACTCGTCAAATAGATGATATTTGTAATGCTAATTTTCCGCATGCTTTTCGAAATTAGCAGGATATAATGTAACGAGGGCGATGCTTAACCTTTTTTAACAGGCTTAACGGCGGTTGGCAGGGAAAGGACCTAAAGTTTGAGCTGCATCCAGAGATCGCAAGAAAAATGCCCTGATTCGCCCAAGCGCTGATCGATCGTTTGAAACCCCATTTTTTCGTAGAGATGAACGGCTTCATTTAAAGCGGGTATTGATTCGAGATACAAGTGCGTGTAATTCGTTTCGCTTGCGTATGCGATGCTCTTTTGCATCAGGCGCTTTCCGAATCCATGACCGCGGAAGTCGCTGTCCAGGTATAATTTGACGAGTTCGCCATAACCATCCGGCAGTCCTTTGGTGGGAAAAACACCACATCCGCCGATTACTTTTCCGTCTACTTCTGCGATGAAGTAACAGCTGTCTGCGGTTTGAAACAAACCGAACAAATCGTCCGTGGTAGGATCCGTATAGACTGTTCCTGGTTTGTTTTCACCGTATTCTTCCAGCGCTTTGCGGATGACCCGCGCGATTTTTGGATTGTCTGACGGCTTTATTGGGCGAATTTGTAGCGTTGGCATTCTAAATTTATTTTTGAGGATAACAAATGGAATTTAAAAATTAAGTTCAAGACCTCACTCGTCGAATCATTCTTTAACCATCAAATTTCCGGCAGAACCATTTTATTCTGCAAAAATAGCGATTAAGTGCTAATAAATGGTTGAAAAGTGTCATTGATCATGCTAAATATGTAACGAACAAACCAATATAAAAACTTTCAGAACACCCGTTCGTTATTTATTCCGCGGAGGAAGTTTTAGCATGCATGATATTTCGTAAATTGGACGTATCGATACTTATGATTACATTCCTATGTGGTCAACTGCAAGCATCGTTGAGCGAAAACGACTAAATGAAGAAATATCAAGTGTATGAAACGAAATAAAATCAACTTTAAGAACAAACAGGGCGAAACGATTAGCGGAAGACTCGATTTTCCAAGGGATCAGAAACCACTGGCCTACGTGCTCTTTGCACACTGTTTTACGTGCAATAAAAACTTGATTCCAGTTAAAAACATTTCGAGGCAACTGACCGATCAGGGTTTTGCGGTGTTTCGTTTTGATTTTACGGGATTAGGAGAAAGCGAAGGGGATTTTAAAGACACCAATTTTTCATCTAATATCGCCGATTTGCTTTGTGCGGCGGAGTATATGGAAAACGAGTACGAGGCCCCCGCTTTGATTATAGGCCATTCTCTGGGGGGAGCGGCGGTCATTTTTGCTGCAAATAAAATTGATAGCGTACAGGCCGTAGCGACTATCGCAGCACCTTCTTCACCGGGGCATGTCAAAAATTTATTTGGATCAGATATCGATCGCATCAAAGAACAGGGAACGGCAGAAGTGAATATCGGTGGAAGGTCTTTTCATATTAAAGATCAATTTCTCGAAGATATTTCAGAAAAAAACATGACCCACTCCCTAAAAAATTTGCGCAAACCGATTTTGGTGTTGCATTCTCCGCAGGATACCGTTGTTGGTGTGGAAAATGCCGCAGAGATTTATCAGCACGCGATGCATCCGAAGAGTTTTATTTCGCTGGATGGTGCGGATCATTTGTTGAGCAAGAAAGCGGATTCTGCTTATGTCGGGAACGTCATTGCCAGTTGGTCGCGCCGCTATATGGATTTACCCAAAAGAAATACGTTGCCGAATAAGGGACAAGTAACGGCGCAGATTGGCGCTGAAGGATTTACTACAGAAATTCGCGCAGGACATCACACGTTTCGCGCAGATGAACCTGAAGATGTGGGAGGGAATGATTTTGGTCCATCGCCCTACGATTTGGTGCTTTCCGGACTGGGTGCATGTACGGCAATGACCTTAAGGATGTATGCCGACCACAAAAAATGGAAACTGGAAGAAGTTGATGTTTACCTCGATCACAGCAAAGCATACGCCGAAGATTGCGAACATCCCGAGGATAAAAAATCCAAAATTGATGTAATGGAACGCAAAATTGTATTGAAAGGAGCGCTGGATGATCAACAGCGGGAACGATTGCTGGAGATTGCTAACAAATGTCCTGTTCACAAAACATTGCACGAAAAAGTGGAGGTACGCACCTCACTAGAGAGTGAGCAATAGTAGGCAGCTTTTTATTCAAACTTGAACGATTCGTTGGCTGCTTCTGTTATTTTTACTGAAAAATTCACCTGTAAATGGAAAAGATGCGATTTCAAACAGCAATATACACACTTTTCTTGTTGATTTCCATGCAAGTATGAGCTCAAGATGACGCGTTAAGCACCTTTACCCGGTCAAAACTCTCAGAGAAATCGTTTCCAGAGCATGTGCAGTTTGCAATAGGGATTATCGATGGCGATGAAAAAATAACCTATGGATTGGAAATGAATGAAAACTGGGAAAAACTGGACAACGCATCATCGATATTCGAAATTGGTTCAGTGAGTAAGGTGTTCACTTCGCTTTTATTGACACAAGCAGAGGAGCGTGAATTGCTGAAAATCACCGATACGATTCAGCACGATTTAGACATCGGTTGGAAAATCCAGCAGCCGATCACCTACCAGATGCTCGCCAACCATACTTCGGGCTTGCCTAGAATTCCTTCGAACCTTCTGAAAGATGCCTTGCTCCATCCGGAAAACCCCTATGCGAAATACGATGAAGAAGCTCTGGTTATCTACCTGGAAAAGAAAATGAAACTAAAAACAAATCCAGGTGAGGAGTATGCCTATTCCAATTTAGGGGCGGGACTATTGGCTTATCTCGTTTGTGAGCAATTAGAGATGTCTTACGAGGAGGCACTCCGGCAAATGATCTTCAACAAACTGGAAATGGATCATTCTTCTTCAGAGCGATCATCGTATAATGAAGCTGAAATCATACAGGGATTGAATAAAAAAGGAAAACCAACGAGCAACTGGGATTTTGAAGTGATGGCAGGTGCCGGAGCAATCAAATCGAATGTGGAGGACATGCTGAAATTCATGGATGCGCAGCTGAACGATGAAAATGAATCGATCGAAAAGTTACAAGCCAAAACCTTTGAAGGCGATCGTTTCGACCTGGCACTGGGTTGGCACATTATTCCGGACGAAGAATGGCTCTGGCACAATGGAGGTACGGGTGGTTATAAATCTTCGCTCGTACTGGATCCAGAAACAAATAAAGGCGTTGTGATCCTCACCAATATCTCTTCTGGACATCAAGACGCGCGTTTTATCGATTATTTGGGTTTTTTGTTGCTCAAAGAAACAATAAAGGACAAAAGTGTCTGAAATAGATAGTTATTTTGTATATTTGTCTCAGAAACTAGAAAAATATGTTTTCAAAAGCGTGTCAATACGCCATCCGGGCAACTTTGTTTATAGCTCAAAAATCACTGGGTGGAGAGCGTGTGCGGTTAAAAACGATCGCTAAAGCTATTGATTCTCCAGAAGCTTTTACGGCAAAAATACTTCAGCAGCTGGCGCGCAATAACATTATTCAATCCGTAAAAGGACCGAATGGAGGATTCGAGATCGCGGATCAGGACTTTGAGCGGGTGAAATTGATACAAATTGTTGAAGCTATTGACGGCAATCAGGTTTTTGACGGTTGCGGACTTGGACTAAAACAGTGTAACGCGGCGAAACCGTGTCCCGTTCACGATAAATTTAAATCAATTCGGGAAAATTTAAAGCAAATGTTGAGTACGACCAATATCCGGGAACTGGCAACAGAACTATCGGTGGGGCAGGTATTCCTCCGGGTCTAAAAAATTTTGAACACAAAAAGGATAAAAAGGTCTTAAAATACTAAAACAAAAGTGATGAATTGGATAAAGAAACAAGAAGAGTGGTTTGAGGAAGCGCGATTTGGAGCAATGACATTGATGATTACGTTTCAGAGCTGCCTGGGATCCGTGGCGGCGATGTATGCGCTCAAATTGGATAATGTATTGATATTGGCAATTGTTGCGGCGCTGACAATGGCTTCCAACGCGATGTTTATTGCCCAGGCAGAAGCGAAATATTGCCTGTATGCCTTTTATACAAGTATTGTGGTAAACACGCTTTTATTGATTACAACTTTAATATTATTATGAATATAAAATCTGATATTGAATCGATTAACGAAGTGGTGGTACTGGTGAACCAGTTTTATCATAAAGTAGAACGCGACGAATTGTTGGGTCCGGTATTTGACCGCGCAATTCAGGGCAACTGGAAACCTCATCTGGAGAAGATGTACCGCTTCTGGGAGACGATTTTGCTGGATAACCACTCCTATAAAGGGAGTCCATTTCCTCCGCATACAAAATTAGATATAGGATCCGATCACTTTGATCGCTGGGTGCAGTTATTTGAACAAACCATCGATGAACATTTTGATGGAGAAAAAGCAAATGAAGCGAAGTCACGAGCTCAAAAAATGGCGCAAATATTTCGTTTTAAACTCGATGCTTATCATCAGTAAAAGGGAGTTATGAACACACATCACGTCATCATTTTAGCGACGACTTTTCTCTGGCTCGGTTTTGTGGGAGCGATTAGCTTTATGGAAGCCTGGTTGAAATTCAGAGCACCTGGAATTACGCTTCCGCTCGGACTTGGCATCGGTCGACTCGTTTTTCACGCTTTAAACATCGTAGAATGGGTACTGCTCATTGGAATGATCATCAATCTCTATTTGCGACACGGTTTTACCTGGCAGCCATACTATTTGTGGATGTTAATTCCTTTCGTTATACTTGTTTTACAAACAGTTTGGGTGTTGCCCGTACTCGATGCAAGAGCAGAAATGCACATACAGGGAGTATCAGTGCCGCCTTCAAAAATACATTTGATTTACGTACTCTTTGAAATTGTAAAAGTCAGTTGCCTCTTAACTTTCGGAATAAAACTATTCAAAAAATTTACACTATGACAAAACAAGAACTCATTGATCAAATCGACAAAAAGTACGATGATCTCGGTGAAAACAGCTTGAATTATCTGGCTGGATTACTACAGGCAAAGCCCATCAATTATTGGGACTATATTGAAGTTGACACGTTACTGTCGCTGCAGAAACCGCGGACAGATTTTAAAGACGAAAAGATTTTTATCATGTACCATCAGGTCACAGAGCTGGTGCTGGGAATGATGAAACACGAATTGGATCAACTGGTGTTTGAAGAGCAAGACGAAGCTACCTGGATTGACAAAATGAATCGTTTAAATCGCTACACTTCGATGTTGATTACTTCTTTTGACGTCATGAAATATGGTATGAACTATGACGATTACAACACTTTTCGGGCAACCTTGACTCCAGCGAGTGGATTTCAGAGTGTGCAGTTTCGTCACATAGAAACGATGTGTACGCCGTTGAAAAACTTAGTCAATGTAATGGGACAAAAACGCTTATCGGAGAACCCATCAACTGAAGAATATTTCGAACACGTTTACTGGAAAGATGCCGGATACAATCGAAAAACGGGTAAAAAAACGTTGACGCTCCGTCAATTTGAAGAAAAATATCAGGTTGAACTGATAGAACTTGCCAATAGCGTAAAAGGAAAAACGCTCGCTGAAAAGATTGCGAAAATTAGTGCTCCATCTGATGAGTTAATTGAAAAATTTAAAACCTTTGATCGATTGTATAATATTGACTGGCCCATCGTTCATTTGGAAACGGCACAGCATTACCTCGACCAAAAAGGAGCGACAAAAGAAGCGACGGGAGGAAGTGAATGGAAGAAATATTTGCATCCGAAATATCAGCAACGTCGATTTTTTCCGGAGATTTGGTCTGAGGAGGAGATGGAAAAGTGGGGAGAGTGAAAATGTAAAAACCCAGTTATGTGCAACAAAACTATGAGACCTTTCAATTCATTCGAGGTGACTCTAATTAAATAACTTGAAAATTAAAAACTATGAAAAAACAATACATCACAATTGGGTTGATTGCATTATTTATGGGTTGCAACACACCTAACACAGATAAAAATACGGAAAAGAAGACCGTTCAAAACGAGGAGCAACCTACAAAAGAAGAATCTTCGACAATCTCATTAAACGACGGCGAAAAATGGAAAGTAAACGAAGAAATGCTTCCGCACATCCAGAAAAGTGAAGCGGTTTTTGAGTCGTTTGAAGGAGAAGATTACAATCAACTGTCAAAAGACATGATGCAGCATACGAATAATTTAATTCAAAGTTGTACGATGGATGGCGATTCGCACGACGAGCTCCACAAATGGTTGCATCCGCATCTGAAATTGTTGAAATCGTTGAGTTCAGCGGATGCCCAAAAGATTAAAGAAGAAATTATTCCTGCAATAGAACAATCGTTTAATACATTCCATAAATACTTTGAGTAATATGCATTTAACAACATTCCACAATTCCGAAAAACCGCTTTCTGCAAAACAGCTATTCAACGGCTCCGAAGGTAAGGTCGTAGCGATTCACTTGAAGAAAGGTGGTGAACTGAAAGAACATATCACTAAAGTTCCTGCATTGCTGATTGGTGTTATGGGCGAAATCGTTTACGAAGATGAAAAAGGTCAAAAAATCAACTTGAAATCAGGGGATTTTACGGAGATTGAGCCTCAGGTGAAGCATTGGTTGGTGGCGAAGGCCGATAGCGAGGCGATTTTGATTAAGTAACCGCTTTTATAAATACCAAATTTTGCTATTATACCCAAAATTGGTATATTGGTTTAAAATATTTGGCTATGAGTAAAAATACATCAATTACATTAGGGAGTTATTTTGAAAAATTTATTCAATCTATTCTTCAGGAAGGCCGTTATAAAAACACGAGTGAAGTTGTTCGTGCAGGATTAAGGTTATTAGAGGAAGAAGAACAGAAAAAAATCGCTCTTCGTCATGCTATTGAACAAGGTATTGAAAGTGGTATAGCTTCTGATTTTGATCCAGATAAACACCTTGAGAAATTAAGAAAAAAAAGGAAATAAATGGCAGCGTTTAAGTTCACAAACGACGCCGTAAAAGACCTTTCTGCTATTTGGGATTACACGATTGAAAATTGGTCTGAAGAACAAGCAGAAAAGTATTACAGATTAATTATTGATACTTGTATTAAATTGTCCAAAAACCCAAAGATCGGAAAGGACTATTCTGAAATCTATCCCAATTTAAGAGGTCAAAAAACTGCTAAACACTTAATTTTCTTTAGGAGAGTTGACAATAAAACAGTTGAAATAACTCGAATCCTTCATGAAAGAATGCATTTGAAAAGTAAATTCAAAAAATAGAACTAAAAACACCCAATGAGCAAATCACTAGATGAATACCTGGAAGAACACTACGTTCACAGAAGCAACTGGCTGAGAGCTGCAGTTCTTGGCGCTAACGACGGAATTCTTTCCATGGCGAGTTTGACCGCAGGGGTTGCCGCGGCGAGTGTTTCCCGTGAGACTATCGTTTTGGCTTCGGTAGCAGGTTTAGTCGCTGGAGCATTATCAATGGCTGCTGGAGAATACGTTTCCGTGAGTTCGCAAACTGATATCGAAAAAGCAGATATCAAACGCGAGAAACGCGAGTTGAAAGACAGTCCGGAAGAAGAGTTGGAATTGTTGACTAAAATCTATATCAACAGAGGCTTAAAACGAGAAACGGCTTTGCAGGTAGCCAAAGAAATGACAGCGAATGATCCGTTGGAAGCACATGTTCGAGATGAACTGGGTATCAATGAACAAAATGCAGCGAATCCCATTCAGGCGGCACTTGCTTCGTTTTTAGCGTTTGCAGTTGGTGGGATATTGCCGTTGCTGGTAGCGCTGTTCGCTCCATTAGCGAATATGGAATATGTCATCTATGGCGCTTCGATCTTGTTTTTGATGATGCTCGGATATGTTTCTGCGAAAGCGGGCGGAGCTCCTCCCGGGAAGGCCGTTTTGCGCCTTGTATTCTGGGGAACCGTAGCAATGGGCATCACGATTCTCGTAGGTCATTATTTTGGTGTTGAAGTTTAAAATTTTATTTGAAGTATTTTAGCTTGAGTTCACTTTGTGCTTTTCGGAAGTTTAACTTTTAGAACGCCATTATGTCTTGTGCCTAAAAATACTCTATCGTTAAATAGAAGGATAGATTGATAGTCATAGATGTTGCCTGATACATTTTCAGATCCATCTAACATGACCTGCCAGTTACCCTTGTCATAAGTCATTAAATTGCTTGTGTAGAGATCCCTATTTTCCATCCATGATGATTCACTGTTGCTTTGAAATGATATGTATAATCTATTGTCTTTGTCGCGAATTACGTCTGTAACAATTCCAAAGATTATTCCTGAATTCGAAAAATTGTATTTTATCCATTCATTTTCTGCTGTTTTCAACATGATGTAACCATCGAAAGACAGGATTAGCTCATCTCGTCCAGCGTCAAACATTGAAATAGCATAACTCCATTCTTCGCTTCCAGAAAAACCCATCCATTCGTTGTTATTTTTTAATTTAAACAGCCCTTCCTTCTTTTTATATATCCATAATGTATTTTTAGAATGACCGATAGTAATACGTTTAGCATTTTGAAATGGGAGATTAATTTCCTTCCATTCTTTTGCTTCATTTAAATAGACAACTTTATAGTCTCCATCTCTTTTAGGTGCGAATACCAAAAACAAGCCTTTGTCATTTATAATGCCTCTTGCAAAGGAATGGCGGTTTACTAATTGAGGTAAATCTTGTTGATTCCACTTTTCGTTTTCCCAGAAGTAAATAACTGAACTTTTTTGATCTTCATCAGTGGGTATGAACCAACGTTTATTTGATGAAGAAATAACCTCTCCTTTCAATGAGTTTGGTGTCTTAAACTCAATACTGTTCCAAGTCTCACTGTCCCTATCTAATTCATACAATTTATTTCCTTTATCTGTGATATATGTTTTGTTCTCTTCATCTTTCAGAAGTGAATAGTGCTTTGGAAGACCTTCAAAATCATAATATTTGAGATTCTCGTAAGAGTTTGATTGAATGTCAACACTGAATACTTTGCCTTCTGCATTTAGGAACCAAGCTTGACTATCTTTAATTTTAATAAATTGATCATAACAAAAACTGCTTTTTGGAACATCAATTAACTTAATGTTTCCACTCTTAATTTCATATGAAACAACATGGTCATTGGATTGACTTCGTTTGTTTTTACTTTTAGGCTTTCCCTGACCAAAATAAATAATTTTTCTGTCCTCATTACATGTGAGAAAATGACAATTAGCATGAAATTCTTCATCGTCTTTATTATGTAATATTTTAATTAAACTTAAGTCCTGATCAAAATGCCTAATAGTTCCTCGACTAAGAGTCCAGACCCCTCCATTATCATCAAAAATAAAATTACTCCGGTCCTCTCCGAACTGTCTATCTAATTTATTTAACTTCTTCTGTCTATCAACATAGTTATATAACCAAAGGTTACCTCTGTGATCAAGATAACCGACCTTTTCACCATGAACCTTTATTGATGTACCCAGCTTGATAGAACCCAACGCATATCTGTTTTCATTTCTAATAATTTCCGTATGATTATTCAAGTTTCCTTTGGAGTCGATTTGAATCATGTTCATACCTCCTTTTCTTCGTGATTGGGATAATATAAACCAGAGCGATTGATCTGATGAATTGAAAGCTACCTCTCTAACAAATGAACTGCTTTTAAGACTTGGATCGTTTTCATAAATAGTCTTGAAAGAAACTTGTTCCCACTTACCTTCGAAGTAGGTGTAAAGTCCATTATCTGTACCTACCCATTTTTTACCCTGATCATCAACTACTAAATCAGTTACTTGTGTTGCGTTAATCAATGTATTCAATTCATTAAACACTTTTATCTTTTTAGATTCTTTGTGAATTCTAATAAGGTTGAAACTATTTCGATCGCCAGTAGTGATCCAGACGTATTTTTCATCTTCATCAATAGATGCGTTGTGTTGACTGTTTAAATCACTCCATTTCTTTTTTATTTCCAAAGTCGTGGGTTCAATTGTTTTATTTGGCTCACTTTTACGAAACAATTTCGTTTTAAAGGTTGGCTGACCCTCTTGAAAGTGGGTTTTATAGCTTATTCTACCGTCTTCAAAACTCCAAAAAGCCCCATCTAATTGCCCATTTTTAACTTCAGAAATATTTTGTAATTTACCTGATTGAGGATCTTTAGAAAATAGAACTCCATCCAAAAGAACTCCTGTCCGATCGATAGCAATTCTTGATGGATACTCTAAAATATTATCATATGTTCTCGCTTGCTGATAGCGACCTTTTTTATAAATATATAAATCTTGCAGCTCCTCTATTTGGGGGATCTTAACTTCTTCAATTGAATAATTGGCTGATGTAAAAATTTTACTCTGTGGAACATAATTCTTCGATTTCCCACTAAACAAGCCCGAAGCCATCTTAATTTTTTTCTCTTCTTCTGAGCCAAAAAGAATTTCATTTAACAGATCAATTGGAACAACGAGACTGTCTTTACTCCGTTCAAAAACCTCTTTCATGCGACTCGAATTTTCATTCATGTATTCCTCTGTAAATAAAAATTCAGCTCTATGATCATTGGATTCAGATTTTTTAAAAGTACCTGGCGATTTGATTTTTTTTGGTAAATTGTAGATGTAGTTTAACTCCAAACCATTATCAAATGCCGCTTTTAAAGAAGAACCCAAAAATGAAAATAACATTCTCGTTTTTTGCAGACTTTGTTCTTTTGAGAGTTGATCAACTTTTTTATTATCACTGCTTTTTAATGGGAACCTCCATTTCAGTTCCTCTTCTGAAAAATCATAAACTTCAAGGTCGGGAATTCCTTCTAAATCAACTTCAGTGATATTCTTAAAATAAGCGATTGCTTTAACTGAATATCGGGGATCATCTGAGGATGAATTTTCACTTTCCACGAACTTATAATTGAGGTTTGTCCATCTTTCAACACCAGTAGACTTCTCTATAATTTCTTTTACTTTCTTATTTAAAAGAAACTCCTGACCATTACTTTCTTCTTTAAAAAACTGATCAACAGAACTTATTTTGTGTAGTTTTTCATCAGAACTTAAATTGGATTCAAAATCAATTTCAACTTTCCCTGAGCCATCTTCATTAACAAAATACTCTAAAGTAAGTTGATTCCCTTCGCTGCAACCAGTAATTATTAGCAACGATAAAATGAGGAATAGTGGAGTAAATAATTTTCTTTTTGACATATTTATAGTTGTTTATTTAGATGAATAATTAGGTTATTTCTTTTTACTCATAATATCCCAAAGCTCCCCTTCACAGTCACAAGGATTCTCGCCAGAATTATTCGGCAAACTCTTTTCATAAGCTTCTCTAAATGGTAGAGAGTTGTCATAGGTACAGGTCATTGATTTGTTGATCCAATCAGGGTTTGGATTCTCGAGATACTTTGATTCTACTTTACATCCTTTACCCTTTCCTGATGAGCCTTTTATTTCATATTGTATTACAACCTTTTGGCGGCCCACCTTTTGCCTAAATATTAATGGAGTACAGTTTTTATAACTTTCTAAAAAATGCTCTTCATTCCAAGCCAATTTATCGTCTTCGGGTAGTTTCCAAACGGTTTCTCCTACGCGGTTAATGTATTGAAAAGATCGAGGTTCTTTTTGAGCTAAAGCTAGATCCCCATAAAAAGGTCCGATTTTTATATAAACGGGTTGAATTATCCATTCTCCTTTTTCGTTAATCACTCCTTTTTTCCCTTCATGTTCGGCGATAAACAATTTGTTTTTTTCAGTTGGAAAAGTTATGGAACCGAAGCTCAAATATTCAAACCCCTGACTAACTATCCCCTCATTAACAGGATCAAACAAAAAGTAGCTATCCTCTTTTTTAACGATGATTACATTTTGTCTGTCAGACAGATTCAAGTTGACTATTTCAAAGTTATCATCAATTTTATTTAGCCTTTCACCTTTTACAGAGTAGAGATAAGCATTTTTATAAGCCCCTCTACTAGTTAATACTTCTTCTTCATAGACTAGAATAAAAGTCTCCCCTGAACATTTAAATACTCTTGTCGAAGTTTGACTCCCTTCTAAATTTACTTTCTCCTCAGAATATACATTTTTCAAATAACTTAATGAGTCATTATCCAACTCAATGATTCTAACCCATCCATCAGAAAGAATTCCAACATCAATGTTTTCATTTAGTTCTATAAGTTTTTCTCCACTTTTATTAATCACGCCTTGTTTAATTATCATATTCTCTCGATCATGATAATTATGCTCTTCTAATTTTATTAAATCATGAGATCTTAAATATACCTGTAGTACTTGCTTTGGCGCATATTGTTTTGGCTGAATGATCCACTCAGCATCGTCATTAATATAACCGTAAACAGAATTTTTTGTGGATGTTTCTACTACTGCAATATTGTAGGAATAAATGGGAACAACTCCGTGATATCCATCAGTACGCGTTGACGACGTTCTAATAGCGTTTATTCTTTCTGCTTGCAAAAGAGTATCCCCACTAAAATTGACTATTTGATCTGGGCCTCCCTCCTCGCTTAATATCACTTTATCATCGCTGAAATATTTTATTTCTTTATTTTGATAAGGGATTAAGACTTGACCATTTGATTTTAACAAACCATACATTCCGCCTCTTTCTATTTGCAACAAATCAACAGAAAATATCTTATAGCTATCAACTTGTATAATTTCTTCACCATCCTTGTTATAAATTTTATCCTGTGAAAAAAATAACTTATGGTTCAGCGATTTAAACGTTCCATGAAATATTTTATTTAATCCCTTAACTAATACTTCAGGTTGAATAATTACCTTTCCTGTATTACTTTTTAAACCGTACTTTATAGGTTGATGCAGAAACATGCCTTTTTCCTGTAAATAAAGTTTTTCCTCCAAATCAAAATAACCCCTTATATCCCAGATTTTTGAATTTACGGATTGGTTTATTTGAAAGTTATCATTGAGGTAAAAATACATCTTAAGGGTGTCTTCTGACAGAGAACATTTATCAATATTTTTTCCGTCAGTATTTTTCAAAATAAAAGATTCTTTGTCCTTACTAAGAGTCAGAAAATGATTTTTGAGGAAATCTTTTTGGTGGTTCCTCCTCGAGTTAAAACCATCAATTATAAAATCTATTAAATTCTCTGTGTTCGGATGCCCATCAATAGGACCTAATTTTACCATTTGAATGGGTTCAGCTACTATCTTGCCATTTTTTGAAATAAACCCAAACTTACCGTCCTGAAATATTGGATAAATTTGACAAGTTGAGGTTTTTGAAAAAATAAATATTGCTAAGAACAAGAAAATAGACTTGTAAATCATATTAGTTCGCTTATTAGCTCTATGTTTCATTGAGATTTGCTATTAAATAATTTTGTTTTTTATTGATTTCGTTCAAGCCTATTTCTTTTCACTCATTACCTCCCAAAGTTCCCCTTCGCAATTACAAGGATTTTCGCCAGAATTATTCGGCAAACTCTTTTCATAAGCTTTTTTAAAAGGTAGAGAGTTGTCGTAAGTACAGGTCATTGATTTGTTGACCCAATCAGGATTTGGGTTGTGCAAATAAGTTGATTTAACGATACATCCTTTCTTTTTTTCTGATGGCCCTTTAATTTCGTATTGCATTGTTACTCCTCGATTACCTATCCTATCATTAAAAATTAATGGTGTGCAATTTTCAAAACTTTCTAAAAAATGTTCTTCATTCCAAGCCGTTTTATCGTCTTCTGGTAATTTCCAAACGGTTTCTCCAGACTTATTAATGTACTGATATGATAACGAATCTTTTTGAGCTACAGCTAGTTCTCCGTAGAATGGTAGTATTCTATGAAATTCTGGCTGTACTTGCCATTCTCCTGTTTCATTGATTACTCCTTTCTTACCATCAAATTCTGCGATAAACAACTTGTTTGTTTGACTTGGAAAAGTTACAGAACCGAAGGTTAAGTTTTTAAACCCTTGAGAAATGGTCTTCTCTTCAATAGGATCGAACAAAAAGTACTCATTTTGATTTTTCACTATTATTACGTTTTGGTGATCACTAAGAGCCAAGTCTACTAGTTCAAAGCTGTTATCAATCTTTTGAAGCTTTTTATCTTTTACAGAATAGATATCAGCTTTTTTATAGACTTCTTTTGATCTCATAAATTCTTCATAAAAGAGTATATCTTCATAAACGAGTATATAAGATTTACCGGAACATTTAAATGATATTGTCAAGGTTTTATTTCTTTGTAAAGGTATATTTTCATCAGAATATACATTTTTCAAATAACTTAATGAGTCATTATCCAGTTCGATAATTTTAACCCATTCATCAGAAAGTATTGTAATGTCAATGTTTTCCTTTGGAGCAATAAGTTCTTGCCCATTAATATTGACTACTCCTTGTTTAACTACCTTGTAGTCATTGTAGTTCTTAACCTCTAACTTTACTAAATCATAAGATGTTATATCCAGATTTAATCTTTTAGATTTTACATGTTTTTTTGGTTGAACGATCCACTCGGCGTCGCTATTAATAAAACCATAAATGGAATCCTTCACAGAGGTTTCAACTTTATACGATCTTCGTTCAATCACTTCAGCTTCCATAAGCGTATCTCCACTGAAGTTGATCAGTTGGTCTGGCTTTCCCTTTCCGCTTAATATTACTTTATCGTCACTAAAGAACTTTATTTCTCTTTCTTGATAAGGAATTATTATTTCTCCCTCCATATCTATCAAACCGTATTTATCATCTTTCGTTATTTTAATGAATTTTTTTTCAAAGGTCTGTTGACGATCTGCCTCAACTACAACTTTACCATTTAAGCCGTAAATTTTTTCATTACAAAAAAATAATTCGTCATTTATAGCTCTTATATATAGACTACGTGAATCACCAAGACCATTAATTATTTTAATCGGTGGGAGAAGTACTTCTCCTTCTCTATTTTTAATGCCGAGTTTGATAGGTCGGTCGTTATAAAATCCTTTCTCTCGCAAATATTTAACCTCCTCAAGGCTAAAACTTGGTCTAATCATTGCAACTTCAGCAATCTCATTAGGGTTTGACGGAGAATAATTATGTAGGTAAAAGAAGATTTCAAGCGTATCATCGGAGACTCGATATTCGTCTAGAATTTTACCGTTTGAGTCTTTTAAAATAAAAGATGTTTTGTTAGTGTTTAGTGTCAAAAAATGCTGTTTCGGATGTTCACTATTCGGAATTCCGTTATAATTTCTTGCTAGAGTACTGATAAGTTTTTCAAGATTTACCCCCCATGGTGCCAGCTTGAGGTCATCAATTAATATACCGTCTTTTGTAATGAGAGTTGCCTTTCCATCTTGAATTATAGGATATCCTTGGCTAAAAGCAATGTTCGATAAAATAAAAAATACTCCAAGAGAGATGAGGTGTTTGTAAGTCATATTAGTTCTATGTTTCATTGAGATTTGCTATTAAATAATTTTGTTTTTTATTGATTTCGTTCAAGCCTATTTCTTGTCACTCATTACCTCCCAAAGTTCCCCTTCACAATCACAGGAGTTTTCTTCAGAATTTGGTAAGCATGGTTGAATAGCCTGTTGAAACGGTAGTGAATTATCATAAGTACAAGTCATTGTTTTACCCATCCAATCGAGGTTTGCATTCAATATAAAGCTTGATTGCACACGACATCCTTTTCCCTTTCCAATATCTTGCTTGATTTCATATTTATACATGGTTTTAAATCCTTGCTTTTCCATATAGATAGATGGCTCACAGTTTTTAAAGCTTTCTAAAAAAGTCTTTTTATTCCAAGCGGTTTTGTCCGTTTCTGGGAGCTTCCAAACTGTTTCACCCTTTCTATTGATATACTCAAATGATGTGGAGTCCATTTGTACCAAAGCTAACTTTCCCCTGAATGGAAGCATCTCGAGATAAATCGGCTTTATTATCCAGTTTCCTTTGACATCAATCATACCTTTTTTATCATTTTTAGTGGCGATAAACAATTGACTTTCTTCATTAAAAGTAGAAAGCGAACCCACAGATAAATTGTCAAAACCTTCTGATACAATTTTTGATTTTCTGAGATTATAGAGGTAGTATTTACCTTCCTCTTCAACAATAAATACCTCAGGATTGGAGTCATCAGGAATAAACATACTGGATTTTGAATCAACATGATTCATCCGTCCGTTAGTTAGTCTATAAATATCAATATTCTTATAGTTATGTGGTCTTGAAAAGGAATCGTAATCAAGAATATATTTTTCATTTGAAACCTCAATCAGTTTATAGGACTTCCACTCAATGTTAAAATACGACTTTTCACTTCTCGATCTTTCATTATACGATTTATCAATATTCGTTTCAATAATTTTATTACCATTAACAATATTTAAAAAGTAAGTTAATGAATCGTTATTTCGTTCATGAATATGCACCCACTGGCCGGAAACGGGAGAGATAGTAACATCTCTTTTAGGATTGTAAACGAATTCTCCCTTTTTGTTTACAATACCTTCATTTACCTCATTAAATTTTTTGGTGACGTATTTTACTATGCAATAATCGCTTTGAGGATTCTGAAGTGGAATAGGATATAACGAATCTTGTATTTTTGGCAGATGAATCCATTCTTCATCATTGTTAATGAAAGCGTAATGTCCCCCCTCTTTTTCAGACATTTTCACGGTAAAGGTAGGCTCTATATCAAAATTGTTGAACTCATATTTCTCTCCTAAACCATAGTAACTTTGTAAATTAGAAACCCCTTGATAATCGCGTAACAATGTATCCTTATCACTGTTCATCAATAAATTAGGGTGGTTTGCAGTCTTTCCTAAACCAAATGTCCTATGACCGAGTGGTCCTATCGTCTCCAACTTTGAATGCATTATAACTTCTCCATCTAAGTTAATTACCGTTTGCCTATCCTGATTAGAACAAATAATATACTGTTGGTTTTCAGAAAACTCAACACTATTTGCTTTCATAATTAAATTTCCTTTAAAATCTATAATTTTTTCATCTGCGAAAATTAGGTTGTCACCTAATACTTTTACCTTATTTCTAGTATTATTGAACCTGAAGTATTCCTTTAACCCTTTTACTTCATCAAGATCGGATTTTATTACATTGCCTTTATTGTCTTTAAGACCTATTTTTATTGTTTTATTGTCAGAATTATAGAGTTCTATAGCAGTTTGAAGCTCTACTAAGTATTCTATTCTGATAGGCGTAGAATTCTCTCTATCTAAATAGTAATACATCTGCACAGTATCCTCATTTAATGAAAAAGAGTCAAATAACTGCCCATTTTTCCCGAGAATAATAAGTGAATCACTGTCTTGAGAGATATACCCCACCTTACCTCCTGTTGATTTTGGAAAAATGTCATTCTTGGTGACTGTTTCTTTATTAATTCCAATGAAGTTCTCTATCGTCAACGGATCTTTCATTAGAATAGGAAAGTAAGCTGGAGTTATAAAGCACTCCCCTTTACTATCTACAAACCCTAATTTACCATCTTCGACAATTGGGTTTGGAAATAAACTAAATAAAAATATCCAAAATGATAATCCTGATCCCATAATTTAATTTTTTTCACTCATAATCTCCCAAAGTTCACCTTCGCAATCACATTCATTTTCATCGCCATTCGGCAAGCAGGGTTGAATTGCATCTTCAAAGGGTAGGGCGTTATCATAGGTACAAGTCATGGTTTTACCGATCCATTCTAAATTAGGATTAATGATAAACCTCGACTGAATTTTACAGCTATTTCCTTCAGCAGCTTTTCCCATAATTTCATACTGATAGATTGATCGAAATGTTTGGTGGTGCATATAGACAGAAGGTTCACAATCTTTAAAACTTTCTAAAAAATCTTTTTTATTCCAAGCTGTTTTGTCTGTTTCTGGAAGTTTCCAAACTGTTTCTCCAGATCTATTTATGTACTGAAATGACATAGAGTCCATCTGTACCATAGCCAGTTCTCCCCGGAAAGGAAGTATCTCGTGATAAATCGGTTTTATCAGCCAATCACCTTCTTGATTAATTACTCCTTTTTGATTATTTTTAGATGTTATAAACAACTGGATTTTTTTATCCTTATCAAGAGCGGAAAGTGATCCCACAGTCAAATCATCAAACCCTTCCGATACAACTTTGGATTTACTCAAGTTATATAGGCAATACTTTCCTTTTTCTTCACTAACAAATATCTCTCCCTCGTAAAGCTTTGGAATAAATATACTAGATCTAAAATCAGTATGACTTATTTTTTTCCCGTCTATTCTATAGATATCCACATTCTTAAACTCATTTGACTCTAAAGATTTTTCATATTTTAAAATATACTTTTCATCCGAAACTTCAATAAGTTCAACATTTTTGGCTTCATAATCAGATTTTTCCCATTTTTTATTATTATCAAGATTTAGAAAATAAGACACTGAATCTTTTTTTGTTTCACAAACATAAACCCACTTGTCAGTAACATAGGAGATACTTAGCCCTTTCTTCGGTTTAAGCAACCAATTTCCTTTTTCGTTTATTACACCTTCTTTAAGATTTTTTTTATAGTCTTTAAAGTATTTTACAATAAACAAATCACTCTGTGGATTACGATCTAAAGAAACACGTATCGAATCCCTTTTTTCAGGAGGTATAATCCAATCTCCATCAAAATTGATAAAACCATAAATGTTCTCCTCACTCGATATTTCTACCCTAAAGCGGCTCATATCTTCAAAATCACTTAACAGCGTATCTCCTTGAAAATTCATCAAGACGGGAGAGGAGTTAGAGTTATAAACAACGAAGGCGTTATTACCAAACGATCTCACTCTTGCTGCTAAAGGAATTATCGTTTCTCCTTTTAAATTAATCACCTCCTCATGGAAGTCTTTCACGTATTTTGATAAAATAATGTAATTTCTACCCTCGTAAAACCGAACCTGACGGGCTTCAGTAAGCGATTTTCCGTTTAAATCTATAATTTGCTTATTACAAAAAATTAAATTCGTACCAGTTAACATTTTGCTGTTTTTGCTAACTAAGAAAAACTTTTTTAAGCCGGTCACTCTGGCAAGTGAGGAGGTTAACACTTGATTCCTACTATTTTTAAGCCCTATATTCACAGTAATGTCGCTGAAAGAATTATTTTCAAAAGCGGATTGAAGTTCGATGATCGGTTTTATTGTACGAATATCTTTATTTTCATTGTCCAAATAATAATACATCTGAACAGTGTCTTTTTCTATGGAAAAAGAATCAAAGTGTCGACCATTTCGTCCTTCAATAATCAGGGAGTCCCCTTCTTCATTAAACAGTGCAATTTGTCCGTCAATTACTCGATCAATATCTTCGTTACTGGTCGATATTTCTCGGTTAATGTCGATAAAATGCTCTAGGGACATTGGTTTTTTGCTCAGTAAAAAATAGTGACTAGGTGGGATTAATTGCTCACCGCTACCATTTATAAACCCCACTCTCCCGTCTTCGATAATCGGATTGGGAAATAAACTAAGTATAAATTGCCAAATTATAAATGATGCTCCCATAATACTATTTTTTTGTTTTAGTTATTCACAATAAAATTATCTATCGCATTTGCACTTCATTAAGCCATTTGTTCAAAGAGTACTCCCCTTCTTTTAAGAAGTGAATTGTTTTTCCTCTCAATTTCATTGAGTGCAAATGATGCGGAGAAGACTTTGAAACATAAATTAATGCATAAGGTGTTCCATTCTCTTTGATCATGAAATTGTTAAAACCTAAAAGACCATTTATTCTGTCAGTTGGGATCATTTCAATAACCATAACCTCTTGCTTATTTCCTCTCACATTAAGTTTTTCTGTGCCAACCACCTTTAGATTCAACTTGTTGTATTTTAAATCAATACGCTGATAGCCTCCCGAATTTAAGTTCATCGTGAAAATATCTTTTTCAAATCCTTGTTTAAGATTCAAATAAGGTATGTTCACCAACAACTGATCAATGTTCCAAATATTCTCGGTGACATTAATTGTCGTATGCTCGCTTTTTTCATGTCCTTTAGCCGATAAATAAAGGGAGTCTGAATTATGAATGCTTTTTGCTTCAAACCCTAGAACATTTTTCTCTACACTAGAGAATCGTCTGTTTTCAGACGACTCTTTTATCATTAATAAATTACGATCCTCGTTAAGCTTCTTTCTAGCCACTCTAATCATTTCATTATGATACTCTGTGAGTAGTGAGTCGTAAGCCGTCTTTAACAACTCTCGCTTGTTTTCATTATTAGCATATTCTATAGCGTATTTGTCAAGCACGGGTTTTAATTGTAGATCAAATTTTGCAGGATCAAGGTCATTTGATTTTTTGAGATAAGCTTCAGCATCGATATAAGCATTTAAAAGGTCTAGCTTGTTCTCAAAATGCGTAAGGTAATCGTAAATAATATAATCACGCCTTGAAGATGATAAACGCCTACTAAAATTCCGTATGTTTTGTAATGTGTTTGATTTATTTTCGGAAATTAAACTATCCAGACCAGCAGCGTTAATTTTATTTAGGGCTTTTTGCTGCTTCTCACTATTTTCTTTACTAAAAAGATAAGCTTTCGTAATATCTTCGCCTGCAAATAGAAATTCTGCATAAGCTAAATACTCATCCTCCGATTTAAACATTTCCTTATAATTGATAGAATATTTAGTCGGTAAAAAATTTTTTTTGATGAAATGAGATATGACAGTGTCCTTATTTTTCTGTGATGATATTTTATACAAACCACCTTTATCACTAGCTATGTAAGTGTTGTGAGGATTCCCGTTTTTTACCTCAATAAGTTGCTCCTCCGGTATTTCGTTTTGATAAACAGGCTTGTATTTCGGTTTTATTTCTGTCTTAGGTAACTCACTTCCTTTAGAAATGGAGCTGTTATCTAAAATTAAAGGGTTCGATGTAATTGTAACAATTTGATTTATAATTTCACTACTATATGGTTTACGTGTTTCTAAATCATACTCATACAATTTTGTTTCAGGCTTGATGTTTACTTTGGGAAGTTGAAATATTTCAGTATCATTTTCTGCTTTGGAATAACTTTCTTCAGCTGGAATAGCGTAACGATTAACCAATAAACCCTCTGGCAAACCAACTGATTCAAGACTTTTAATATCAATGAGTGTAAACCCATATACATCGGGCTCTCCTAATCTAATTACTTCTGGATTTTGCAATGAAAAATATGAATGATGCTTCTTGCCCCGTGCTGGTTGTGCTATACGTAACACCCCCATCTTTTCATAATGATACATTCGTTTAATTCTGTGTTCCTTAGTTGCCCTCTGCTTGCTTAAAACATCTTTCAATACAGCTTTATTATTCTTATTTACATCACCGTACTTTTCAATTCTTTTAGAAACTACATGAATTTTTAAAGCTACATTTTCATTTTCAGGAGAACACGAAGTGACTTCCATTTCGAACCCTTTATCGGTATTTAAAGTATCCACTTTTATCTCACTAGGAATATCATTAAAGCTGTCAGACGTATCAAACAGTTTTTTTAGTTCTCTCCTATTTTCCTCAAAAAAACAGTCGTTTCTTAAAAGACCACTTAATGGAAAATTAAATTGGTCTTCAGTAAAGGATTCTTCAGGCTTCCAGGTAAAATGAATTTCCGAAAGTTCTTTCAGTTCTTTCGAAAAACCGAATGGAGGGAGGTATATTTTATAACCACCTTTTTCAAAGTGTCCTTTCGCTTCAATTTTATAGATATCTATGCTTTCAAAGTATAACTTTCTTTTTTTATCACCAACAAAAAATTCAATGTAATTTTCGGATGGTGTCCCGTATGTGTGATTGTCCGAACAATTATCTTCTTCGTCTTCCGATTGAGTTTCGTTATCATTCGTCTTTACATCAATGCTTGTGGTTAACTTATGACCTGCTATTGCATATCCCTGCAATAGAAAAGCTATGATAAAAGTAGCGCATAAAGTATTTCTCATAGTGTACGTTTTTTTAAATTTTGATTTTTGAAATGGCACGTGTTTGGAAATGTGTTAGGGCTTAGGAAAAGACTTTTGATCTCTAAATAATTATTGCTTCTCTTTTAACGTTGCCTCTATAGTAAAATCTACAATCGGATCGATATGACCGTCTTCGGGTTTTTCGGGATGCGGAGACATCATTTTAAGGTCGAGAGGACTCATATCAATACTAAATTCTCCTCTGAGAGTCATCTTACCACCATTTATTAATGTTGTAACGGGAATAGTTTCCTCCAGCTTTAGCCCCATCAATTCTATCGTAATTTGAGCAGCATCTGTTTTAATATCTGTGAGCGTCACTTGTGCCTGAGCATATTCGCTAACGTGAAAGAAGTCGGGACTTTTTAAGTGACCTTCAAGTTTTTCTTTTGTTTTTCCTTCTAAATCTGAACTACTGATTGACGTCAAGTCTACCGTAAATTTGCCGGCACCAAGTTGATGAGATTTATTGTGATACTTAAGAACACCTTTCGTTAAGCTCACTGTACCTCTGTGGTGTTTGCTAACCTTCATCTCCGGATATCGAGAAGATTCATTATTACTTGAAACACTTTCATCTTCTTTCTTTGGACTTATCCAATAGCCTTTCCATTGTAATTTACTCTCTTCTGTGGATAAGGTGTATGTTTTTATCGATTCATTTTTATTTGCGTAGTTAGCATGGAAACGGAATGCTGTCAGTGTAACAAGCACTGCAACAATGGGAAAGAATAATTTATTCATAAGACTTTAGTGTTATTTGGAACGCAATTTAATAAAAATACTTGTTCTGTTTGAATTTGTGATATTTAGGGTTTTCTTAGAAATTCAAAACTGTCTTGAATGTGTCAGCTTTTTAAATAATCCTCTTGGGTTTTACATGTTCTTTCATACTTTTGACATTCACCTTTGTGTTTCGAAACAATCTTTTGTTACAATTTATGGGAGGAATCATAGGACCTAAAGGAATACTAGTTTTACTAGCTGTATTCTTAACGCTTACAATAATTTATTTTTTGCTAGTGCGTATCCCCCCGAGCAACTACACCTCCCAAAAAGGTTTAAATTTTTCGATTTTTTCAGCTGAAATGTGATGAGGGAGTAGTTCGTGCAGTTTATTG
>JBNJEH010000013.1:0-57422 GCA_051745635.1 Bacteroidota bacterium | reverse complement strand
AGTTCCAGAGTTGAGCCTTCACTAAAATTTGATATTAATTTAGTGAGTGCTCCAGGTTCTCTGTTCAAAACACACAAGTTTATCTATGAGTAAGTAATAAAACATCTCACTGAAATCAATTACCATAATACGTTTCCCCCCTACCCTCTTAAAATCAAACAATTCTTCTCTTTAACCTCACAAAAATGATTACTTTTAAGCAACTAATAACAATGGTAATCTATGAAACTTAAATCGATCGAAATTGAAAGGTTTAGACATATCGAAGACACAGAGATTTTATTTGGGGGAAATCTAACAGCAATTTCAGGTCAAAATGGCACGGGAAAGTCATCTATTTTGGGATGGATTGCTCAGCTATGTGATTATAAAGGTATTCACAAAAGAGTAAATCAAGACGACTTTAAAGAAAATTGGAGTAAAGTTTTTCGTTTTTGTCAAGAGAATGATTTTCATGAAAAGTATAAAGTTAAGTTTAATTATTTAACAAGTAAAAACAATGATGACTCAACAACCCTAACTACTCGATATATCGCAACTACACAAAGATATAAGTGTGACTTCAATAGAAACCTAAAAGGTAAAACCAAAAGAGCCATAGACTTTCCTGTAATTTACCTAGGTCTAAGACGCCTTATACCACTTTCAACTGAAAGCGAAAAAAGAATTGAACAGTTAGATTTAGATTTTACTACCTCAGAAGCTAATTTATACAATAAATTGGCAAAAAAGATATTGCTCATCACTGATGATAAAATAGGTGCCGAGCCAATAAAGTCCCCAAACAAGAAAGTCTTGGCTATGAAAACTGAAAAATATGGGCATCTTGGTAATTCAGCGGGTCAAGATAATATAGGGCAAATATTGTCAGCTATAATTTCTTTCCAGAGACTTAAAGAAGAATTAAAAAGTGATTACAAAGGAGGAATATTACTTATCGATGAAATCGATTCAACTTTATATGCTGCAACTCAAATCAAATTAATCGAAGTTCTTAACCAATACTCTGAAGCTTTAAACATTCAAATAGTATTTACTACACATTCAATTGAAATTCTAGATTTTCTATCAAATCAAATGAAATCTAATTCCTTTATTGGTGAAAAATCATCAATTAACTTTATGAATGAAGTTGATAAAAAAGTTAGTAATTACAAGAATCCATCTGCTAATTGGGTAAAACTTAAAATCAAAGGAGAGCGGGGTAAGCAGAAAAAAGCTAAAAAAATAAACTTTATATGCGAAGATAAAAATGCTGAATATTGGATAAAGAACCTAATAAGAGCTTCAGATTTAAACAAGCTGATCAATCCCTGCGGCTCAAACTTACCGGACACAACATTAATTGAGATGACTAAAAGCCCGAATATAATCTTTAAAAACTTAAAATATATTCTTGACGGTGATTCCAGAGCGCGGTTTTCTTCGAATAAAGTTTTGAATAATATTTGCTTCCTACCTGGTAAGTTTGGGGTTGAAATAATTATGTATAATTTTTTGTTTGATCTTAAAGAATCAGACGAGTTTTGGGATCAAAGCAAAAACCTAACAAAACAAACGTGTTTTGCAGATCATCAACATGATGGTAAACAATCAACGGCGAAAAAATGGTTTAACGATAAAAGTATTAAAGAAGACTTCTTTGGTCGAGGATATAGTAAGCTATTCAATCGTTGGAAAAAAGACAATAAAGATCTTGTTTCAACTTTTCATGAGGATCTAAGGAAAATCCTTTAACTTTCAAAAAAAAATAGTCTTGAGGAACAAACACTCCTAAATACAACTAAACATTAATTAAGACATTGTATAATACTTTTTTAAAAAATCAATATGGGACTACAAGAAGAAATTGATTCAAAATCAAAAGAAATTCATACGGAAAACCTTAGCATGTCAATTGGTGAAATCATGAGTATGTACTCTGATGGGGACTTGGATATTCATCCAGAATTTCAAAGATTTTATCGTTGGAGTAATCATCAAAAAACCAAGTTAATTGAATCTATTTTATTAAATATTCCAATACCATCTATATTCGTTGCTCAAAGATCTGATGGAATATGGGACGTAGTCGATGGACTTCAACGCCTTTCAACAATATTTGAATTCATTGGGCTTTTGAAAGATGCTGATGATAAACCTGTCACCCCTTTACAACTAGAAGACACAAAATTTCTACCCTCTTTAAATCGCAAAGTTTGGGGGACGGGGGATGAAGAAAGTTCCTTTTCAGAAATCCAAAAAAGGTACTTTAAGAGAAGTAGACTAAACTTTGTCATTATTCAAAAGGAAAGTGATTCAAGCAGTAAATATGAACTATTTCAGCGTTTAAACACTGGAGGAAGCTCACTTACTCCTCAAGAGGTTAGAAACTGTTTTTTAATAATGAGCGATGATCGTTACTTTGAAAGATTAAAAGAACTGTCCGAATATGAACCGTTTATAAACACCATAAATATTTCTGATAAAAATATTGAAGAGCAGTATGATAAAGAACTTGTTTCGCGATTCCTGGTGCTAAAAGATATTGAACCAACAGAAATTAAAACTGTTGGAGATCTTAGTGCTTTTTTAGACGACAAGATTATTGAATTCTTTGAAAGCAATATCGAGTCTTGGTCTAAAGTTGAGGACCTCTTTAAAAGAACATTTGACCTTTTGCATAAAAATGTTGGAGAAAAAGCATTTAGAAGATATAATTTGGAGTCTAGTTCATTCTATGGTGGTTTTATAGTCTCTGCTTTTGAGATGGTTGCATTTAGTATTGCTAAGAATATCAATTACTGGGAAGATCACGAAAATCAAATTGAGAGTAAAATAGAGAAGTGCTGGCAGAAAATATCAGATGAAGATATTACATGGAAAGGATATAGCGCAGCAGGACGGCTACCGAAAACTCTGGGGGTTGGAAAAAGCGTTTTTTTATGAAAGTAAGAACTAAAAGCGAGTTACAAAACAAGCTAGACCAAGATATACAGTGGAGAAAGAAAGAACTTATAGATTACATGTTAATCGTCAAGAAAAATATAGACTCAACCAGTCTCACCCCTTTAGTGCGTGGAGGAATTGCTTTAGGTTATGCTCATTGGGAAGGCTTTATTAAAAAAGCTTCTTCAATTTATATGAATTACATTTCAATCAAAAAAATTCCTTTATGTAATATGCGGATTAACTTTATAGCCCTTTCTTATCTGAAAAAATTGAATAAAGGAAATAACATAGACGAATGTATAAGTATTATTCAAGATGTTTTGAATAATTCTGATAAGCCATGTAAAATTTATGATAAAGAAATCATAGATACTAAATCAAATCTCAGATTTTATGTTTTAAAAGACATTTTGACTTCATTAGGGTTTGATCATTCATATTTTGCTTCAAAAGAAAATTTCATTGATAAAAAGCTTGTTAACCCGAGAAACGATATTGCTCATGGCACATATATTGACGTGAACTATGAAGATTTCCTGACAGTTCATCATAATATCATTCCTTTAATGGAGCACTATAAAACTTTGATCGAGAATTCTGCAGAGCTAAAATCTTACAAAAAGACATAGGATTTTTGAAATAAGAATCAGAATATAATTTTACTGAGTTTACCCCCCAAAACAATCCCACCTCACCTTTGTTAAAATAGTTAACTTTGTAAACTTTTAACAGGGTATGGATATTTCAGAACGTTCGTTGTTGCCGTTGGGGAAGATCTGCGGGGTGATTACCAAGCAGTACCTGAGTGTGCTGGGCAGTAAGCTCCATCACCTTCCCATTAAGCGGTATTACTATGCATTTTGGGTCATCGCGATGAACGATGGCGCCATTACACAGAAAGAATTGTCCACCGTGCTCGGTGCCGACAAGGTCATTATCGTACGCATTGTCGATTACCTCTCGAAAAATCATTTTATCGAGCGCAGAGACAATCCGGAAGATCGCCGCTCGCACTTGCTGGCCATGACTCCCACGGGCGAACAATACGTCAAAGACGTCGAAAAAGCACTGCAGAAAACAGACGATGAGTTGCTCCACGCCCTGCCCGATGAACGCAGAAGCGATTTTATCAGCGATCTCATCACGGTAGCCAACGAAGCCGCAGAAATCAAAGGAGAACGCGTCGCATTGGATTACAGCTTAATAAAACAGGACAAAACTGATCACGGATCACAGACAACTGATCACAGATCACAGACAACTGATCACTGATCACTGATTACTGATTACTAATAACTAACAAAAACAAATGAAAAACAACATCATATACACTCTCCTCATCGCCGCAATAGGAACCTCCCTCCCCTCTTGCTCCTCCGACAAAGGCATCGAAGAAAATCCCGGAGAGCTGGATTTTACCCGCGTGGATTATTTCGTGTGTAAAGCGGAAAACCTCGAGAATATCGTAAGTATCCCGGGGAAAACGGCGCCGTTCGAAAAAATCGATGTATATCCAGAGATCAATGGTGTAGTGGAACAGATCCATTTCGATGAAGGAACGCCGATCAAAAAAGGGCAACTCCTCGTGTCCATCGATACGGATGTCCTGGAAGCCGAGCGCGAACAATTGAAAGTCGATCTGCGATTGGCACAAAAGAACAAAGCGCGTAAAAAACAATTGCTGGAAAGTGAAGCGGGAACGGAAGAAGCGTTCGAACAAGCCGCCAATGAAGTCGAAAAACTCGAAGCGCAAATCCAGTCGATGAACGTACAGATCGAAAAAGGACAGATCATCGCTCCTTTTGACGGCGTGACAGGATTGCGATACATCAGTGAAGGTGCGTACGTCACGCCGAGTAACCGCATCACGACCCTGGCACAGATCGATCCCTTAAAAGTCGAATTTGCCGTGGATCAGCAGTTCGCCCACAAAGTGAAGAAAGGACAACCGTTTTCCATTGTTCCCTCAACAGATTCGCTGAATGTTCCTGAAATCGAGGGAGAAGTTTACGCCAAAGAACCGATGATCAATGCCAACACCAAAATGTTGACCGTCCGCGGCATCATTGAGCACCAGGAAGGCCTCGTACCGGGTGGATTTGTCAACGTAAAATACAACATGGGTGTTTCGGCCAACAGCATCAAAGTGCCCACGGCTGCGATCGTTCCCGACATGGAAGGACAGATCGTGTGGGTCTTCGACAACGGCAAAGCAAAACAAGTCAAGGTGAATGTCGGAACGCGGTCCAGCGAATACATACAGGTCTTTGGCGATATCGCAGCACAGGATACGGTGGTCATGACTGGACTCCTCGGTATGAAAGAAGGAAAATTGATACAATCGAAAAATAACGTTCAATGAATCTATCTTCAATAAGTATCAAACGCCCGGTATTGGCAACCGTGATGTCGATCGTGATCGTCATTTTCGGCTTTATTGGATTCTATTCACTCGGGGTGCGCGAGTATCCTTCCGTCGATCCGCCGATCATTACGGTGACCACGAACTATCCGGGAGCCAATGCGGACATCATTGAGTCGCAGATTACCGAACCGCTGGAAGAAGCCATCAATCAGGTGCAGGGGATTCGTACCATGACATCCGTGAGTTCTGACGGGCGAAGTACCATTACGGTGGAATTCGATCTGGAGCTCGATCTGGACAACGCCGCCAACGATATTAGGGATAAGGTCTCCGGCGCTATTCGAAATTTACCAGAAGACGCTAATCCTCCAATCACCGCGAAATCCGATGCCGATGCTGAAACCATTTTCTCGCTGACGGTACAATCGGATGAAAAGAATTTACTCGAACTGACCGATCTGGGCATCAATACCTTTAAAGAACGCTTGCAGACCATTCCAGGCATCAGTCGAATCTACCTCTGGGGCGAGAAGAAATACTCGATGAAGCTCTTGCTCGAACCGGATAAAATGGCCGCAAAAAAAGTGACAGCAACGGATGTCCGCAACGCACTCCTCACCCAAAATATTGAGCTGCCCTCAGGTCGAATTGAAGGAAACGACGTCGAATTGACGATTCGCACTTATGGACGACTGACGACCGAAGAGGAATTCAACGACATCATCATTCGCAGTACAGACGAAGGTGTGATCCATTTGAACGACATCGGTTCGGCAGAATTGCGTCCCGAAAATGAACGCACCTTACTCCGCGGAAATGCCGGAATTCCCATGATTGGAATTGCGATCCAGCCCCAACCTGGTGCCAATTACATTGAAATCGTGGATCAGATCTACGAGCGCATCGAAAAAATCAAACCAGACCTGTCTGACGATATTGTACTGGGTGTCGCCCTCGACAGTACCAAAAATATTCGCAAGTCAATTGCCGAAGTGCAAGAGACCGTAGTCATTGCCTTTGTATTGGTGTTACTCGTCATCTTCCTGTTCCTGAGAAACTGGCGAACGACCTTAGTGCCCGTCATCGCGATCCCCATTTCCCTGGTCGGAACGTTTTTTGTGATGTACATCATGGATTTTTCCATCAACATTTTGACCTTGCTGGCGATCGTTTTAACGACAGGACTGGTGGTGGATGACGCCATTGTGGTCATGGAGAACATTTATACAAAGATCGAACGCGGTATGAAGCCGAAAAAAGCGGCACACGAAGGTTCTAAAGAAATCGTTTTTGCGATCATTGCCACGACGATTACGCTGACAGCCGTGTTTATGCCCGTGATTTTCTTACAAGGGCTTACGGGAAGATTATTCCGTGAATTTGGAGTCGTCGTTGCCGGATCGGTGATCATTTCCTCTTTTGTTTCCCTGACCTTGACGCCCATGATGAGTTCGCGCCTGCTGCGGAAGAAAAAGAATCAAACCGCTTGGTTCAAACGTTCCGAACGCTTTTTCAAGGGCATGACTTCGGGGTATAAGCGCACACTGATCGCCTTTATGCGCAAACCCTGGCAATCGTTCATTTACATGGGACTCATCGTTGGAATGATTTTATTTTTTGGTGGTCAGCTGCAATCCGAACTCGCTCCTATGGAGGACAAAGGTCGTCTGCGCGTCATGAGTACGGCCCCGGAAGGCACGTCGTTTGAGCGCATGGATAAATTCCAGCAAAAAGTCATCGCCTATGTGGACACATTGCCCGAAACGAAATCCGTACTGGCAGTAACATCGCCTGGGTTTGGTTCATCGATATCGATCAACTCAGGATTTGTACGCTTAACACTGGTTCCCAAAGACGAGCGAAAAAAGAGTCAGTTCCAGCTGGCCGATGAAATCACCAATCACTTGAAGAACTACAATTTTGCCCGTTCGTTCGTCGTACAGGAACAAACGATTGGTGGAGGTCGAAACCGCGGATTACCGGTACAGTATGTGCTGCAGTCCACCACTTTAGAAAAACTCGAAGAAGTCCTGCCAACATTTTTAGAAAAAGCCCAGGATCATCCCGCGTTTCAGGTCGTCGATGTAAATTTAAAGTTCAACAAACCCGAACTGCAAGTGAAAATTGATCGCGAAAAAGCAGAGAACGTAGGCGTATCTGTGTCCGATATTTCCACGACATTACAATTGTATTTTTCGGGTCAGCGCTACGGCTATTTCATCAAGGAAGGAAAACAGTATCAAGTGATCGGCCAGGCGAAAAAATTGTACCGCAATGAGCCGTCTGACCTGGAAGAGATTCACGTGCGCAACAACACAGGAGAAATGGTTCCACTGAGTAATCTGGTCACGATAAAAGACGAATCGAGTCCGCCCCAGCTCTACCGTTACAACCGCTATGTTTCGGCAACCGTTTCCGCATCGACTGTACCCGGAAAGACCATTGGTGATGGAATTGACGCCATGGATGGCATCGCGAAAGAAGTACTGGATCCCACCTTCTCTACCGCGCTCGCCGGAACGTCCAAAGAGTTTATGGAAAGTGGAAACAGCTTGATTTTTGCCTTTATACTGGCACTGGTGTTAGTTTACCTGGTGCTTTCCGCGCAATTTGAGAGTTTCCGCGATCCATTGACGATCATGCTGACGGTTCCATTGGCCTTGGCAGGAGCTGTATTGACGCTGTGGTTGTTCGATCAGACGTTGAACATCTTCTCACAGATCGGAATTATCGTGTTGGTGGGATTAGTCACCAAAAACGGCATCCTGATCGTGGAATTTGCCAATCAGCGCAAAAATGCGGGAGTAAGCATAAAATCCGCTATTATCGATGCGGCGTCAGAGCGGTTCCGACCAATTTTAATGACGTCACTCGCCACAATTTTGGGAGCATTACCCATTGCGCTGGCATTAGGTGACGCCGCTACCAGCCGAATCCCCATGGGACTCGCTATCATTGGTGGACTGGCGTTCTCCCTGATTTTGACCTTGTACATCATTCCAGGTATTTATATTTACATCACTTCAAAACGCAGAAGATCATGAAGTACCTCATCATCATATTGATTCTCGCGGCAGGTTCGCTCCACGCACAAGATTCGCTGACCATTGAACAGGCGATAAACCGCGTATTGGAACACAACTACGGTATCCAAATCATGAAAAGCAATACTGAAATCGCCGAAAACAACAATAATCCAGGGGCAGCAGGCTATTTACCGACCATTGACGCCACGGCCAATCAGGATTTCACGATTAACAGTGCACGATTGGAATTCATCAACGGAGATTTGAACGAAGCCAACAATGCCCAGAACCGTGCGTTTGACATTGGTGCCCGCCTCGAATGGACCATCTTCGATGGATTCAAAATGTTCGCTACGGATAAAAAGCTCGACGAATTACAAATGCTCAGCGAAACGAACCTCCGCGGAGAAATGGAAATGAAGGTCTACCAGACGAGCGTGAATTTCTACACGCTACTTTCGCTGCAATCCATGCAGGACGTTTACGAAAAAGCCATTGATCTTTCGCAAATGCGCTTGGATTATTTGCAAGATCAATACGACGCCGGAGCTGCCAACAAAGTACAACTCATTCAAGCGCGATTAGACCTGAATGCTGATAGTGCAGCCTACATTGACAATCAGCAAGCGCTAACGGAAGTCCGCACAACACTGAATGGCTTATTGGTCTACCCTGTTGATCAGGAAACGAGCGTTAAGGGAGATTTGAACGAAACATTTGACCTCATTCCCTGGGAAAAACTACGTAAGAAGTTTAAAGAGCAAAATACGACTGTTCTTTTAGCCAAGCGGAACATGGCAGTTGCTGAGCTCGAAACAAAAGAAGCCAAAAGTCGCTTCTACCCACAATTGAGTTTATACTCTTCCTACAACTTTGGGAACTCCGTGAATGAAGTCGGATTCCTGGCTTCGCGAAGAAGTTTCGGTCCAAGCTTTGGCGTTTCCGCGCAGTGGAGCATTCTGGATCATTTATCGCGATCTACTGAGTTAAAGAATGCCCGCATCGCAGAAGATCAGGCACAGATCACCTATCAACAGGATTCCTTGCAAGGCATGACGGATCTCCGCAATTATTACAACATGCTGCAGTTTGCTCAACGCAAAGTGACCTTCGAACAAGAAAACATCGAACAGACGCAGTCGATTTTGGGCATCACAAAAGAAGCCCTCAAAGCGGGAAGCATCACACCACTGGAAGTTCGAGAAGTCCAGCAAAGTGTTGTAGAAGCGCGTAGAAGATTGATCCAGGCGTATATTGATTACAGGACGGCGCAGATGAATGTGAGTTTGCTGACAGGGGTGTTCGCAAATTAGTGAGCATCGGAGTAGTGAGAAGTGAGTAATGTTGGAGGGCGTGAGTTGTGATTAGTAAACCAACGTGATCTCTCCTCGCTACGCTCGTCGAGATGACTTGTTGGTTTAATTATTCTTTCGTCGCGCAGCGCGCGACGACAACCCCACCAAATACAACCGTCACTTCGAATCCGACGTCAGGAGGAGAGAAGTCAGGTTGTTGTTAAAGAAGCACTTACATTGAAAATAACCCTCACCTTTCTCTTCGCCCTGCTCTCTGCGCACCTTATTTATCTCTATATACTTTTATACGCCCTACCCACGCAGTACTCCATTAGTCACTACTCCATTGCTCACTGCTCACTCGAATACTGCTCAATAATGAATTACTGTCACCTCAAACCCGTCCACCGAAGATGAGAAGTCAGGTTATTAAATCGATGACGAATACCTTGTCCATTCTTATCTATTTCATTATATTTAATATGAGAATTATTTTATAACTTTGTAGTATAATGCTCTTGGCGACGTATTCTCATTTTACAGAGTTATAGCGAGAATGCCGACCTTAGGGCTTTTTTTATTTTACCGCTTATGAAAAAGAAAACAGCTATTCTTGTGGACGGAGGATTTTATTTGAAAAGATATCGCTCCATTCATAAAATCAAAAATCCTGCCCCAGAAAGAACCGCGAATGATTTGTGGGAAATGTGTTTAAAACACCTGTCACAAGCCAAAAGAGAATCGTTTGATCTCTACCGTATATTCTACTACGATTGCTTACCTTATGACAAAAAGCAACATAATCCTGTAACAGGAAAGTCTATTGATTTCTCAAAAACAGAGCAATATAAATTTCAGGTCGATTTTTTTGAGGAGCTCAAAAAGAAAAGGAAAGTTGCTTTACGACTCGGAGTGCTGGAAGATCGAAAACGATGGATCATCAAACCTTCCAAAACAAAACAGCTATTAAAGAAAGATATTTCTATTGATGAGTTGACTGAAGAGGATGTTCAATTTGATTTTAGTCAGAAACGTGTAGACATCAAAATCGGACTGGATATAGCTTCTATGGCATTAAAGCGACAAGTTGATCAAATCATCTTGATTTCAGGTGATAGTGACTTTGTTCCAGCATCTAAACTAGCGAGAAGAGAAGGTATAGACTTTTTACTCGATCCAATGTGGAATCCTATAAAACCTCATTTATTTGAACATATTGATGGAATGGTTTCAAAAATCAAAAAGCCAGAAAAATAAAGGGAGAGTTGAACCTTATAATTTTAAATATTGAACTGGGGAGTTCAGAACTCTATACTCTTGAAAACTACCAACGAAATTTTCACTATCTTCGTTTGTCTAGTATGCGACTACTTATCCTAATACCACTTTTCTTCTCCTCATTAGTGTTGGGTCAGGAAGATCGTGAGCGCGCAACACGGCATCTCGTTGGTTTAAATGCCAATACGATATCAGGAGTTGGACCGTCCTATCGATTTGAGCACAAGCGATTTGCCTCACAAGTTACTTTTTCGGGATATAAATTGGGCAGCAGGATTAAATATAATGCAGGAGTATCATTCATGCATTGCTTTGAACAAATGGAAAACGGAGATTTTATTGTTGGTTTATCCACAAGGTTCAAGCATTTGCGGGAGAAATTTTTTGATTACAAAGAAGGTAAACTCACTCTCCAAACAGAATGGAAAAAACAGATGAATGCCGGGATTCATATAGATTACTGGAGACCCATTGGTAATAAAATTCAGCTCAACATATCCATTGGTTATGGTATTTATAACATCCTGGGAGGTGTAGCTCGGTCTACAGACTTTGTCAATTATCCTGAAAATATCTTTGAAAGAATCATCAATTTTCGATTAAAAAATTTGGGAACATTTCCCACAGCGGGGATTTCTTTGTATTATCAATTGAACAAAAATGAATAAATGAAAAAAGCTGCCTACATAGCGTTATTCTTCTTCGTGGTGACAGTCAATGTTACTGGGCAGGAAAGTAGCCCGTCCAAAAAGAGCAAACACAGTTTTGGATTCAACGTAGGAATGACCTCAGGCTTAGGATTCTCTTACCGATACATGTCTGATAAATTTGGCTTTCAGGTCGCTAGTATTCCTGTTTTTACTCAAGAACAAAAATTATTCTTGTTCCAGGGATTCGAATTTGATTTCATCACAAAGAAAAAAGAGAAGGTCGATCAGTTCATATATATAGCGAATGGATTAGTATTTTCTCGGGAACGAGAAGTATATACCTATAATGAGTATTTATCATATAGTGAACCGAACGGTAAAACCGTACACGTTGATGAGGTCACAATGGATTATTTATACCGCGCCGGTGGTGGTTGGGGTATACGAATTAAGGGCGAGAACAAATTGGATTTAACCCTTAGAATAGGTGGCTTGTGGTACAGTGGATCTGGTTTTTTACCTTCTGCAGGAGTAGGATTGCATTACAGATTATGAAAAAGTTGATTATATTCATATTTATAGTGTTCTCGGGTTGCTTGACTTTAAAAGCGCAACAAACGAATAGTGACGCATTAATCGATTCAATGCGCGTGGATAATTCTTCCAATCAGATTGGACTGAGCGCCTCCCTTTCCCAGGGAATCGGTTTTAGTTACAAACATTGGTATGAGAAAAGACTAGGATTACAAGCATCTATTTTACCCATAGTAATAGATGATGTCCATTTGTTTCTTGGTGGCAGCTTACTTTGCAGGTTTGCGTTGCAGAAACGCTCTTTTCCATTTATTAATGCTGGAGCGCTATTGTATCATAGTAGGTATGGAGGATCGAATATTTCTAACTCTGCAGTTCTAAGCATTGGAGCAGGATACGAATTTAATGTTCAGGATATCATTTCAATTAGTTTAAAATTAGATGGTATAATAGCATACTTTGATAATGATAGGTATCCTTCATTTCTACCTATTTCATTCCCTCTTCCGGGTGCTACAATAATGTATCAATTTTGAAAAATAAAATGAAATATTTGATTATACCTTTATTATTGATTTTCACCGCTTGTAAAAAAGAGGGTTACGAACGCGTTGCCACTTATAAGGGTGATTACGACCTTGCCTATATCCATGTTTCAGACCTCGAATTTATGACGCCAGACGAGGTAAATCAAAAAGTTGGTGTCCGCGTGCGCGAAAATGGAAATATCGAAACTTTTATAAACGGGTCTTTGCATCGAAAATACAAGTTTGAAAAAGTCAGTGCGGGAGGTAATGATACGATCAGTTGTGTCTGCAAGTGGGAAAACAATAGTCCCATCAAGGTCAAGCTCTTTGAAGGTGATAAACTAATGTTTCCCGTTTTTCCCTATAAAGAAGAACAAAATTTTTTCTATAAAAAATAATTGACCATGAAAGAACTATTCATATTTCTAAGTTTTGCATTACTTTTTGGTTCATGCAAAAAATTTGAGCACCAGGAAATTCAAGAAATCCCCGAATGTACTTATTGCCATTTGGCCGACAGCATTGAAGGGTCGTATACGGGAAGACTCGTGGAAAGAATTTACATCTCCCCCATGCCCCCAAAATACGACACAATCCTGGATATAACAATTACTGTTTCGGTAGAGCGCACCTACGAAGGATTGAACTACTACGAGGACTCCACCGTGTTTTCGTTCAATTCGACTCATTTTTATGACAAAATTTTCCTCACAGAAAAAAGTATTCAAAAAGGCGAATACCTGCCCTATAACAATGGTACTAAGCAACGGTTTACCGAAGACAATAAAATGGTCTATAGACGCCAGGATTCGTTTGACCACGGTCCTTTCGGCGGTGTTCATTATTACACGGGCTACGAATTCATTGGTGAAAAGGTGGAGTAACAATCCTTTCGCTTAAGAAAGCTTTCGTTTTTGTCAGTGAAAATTGTCGCCACTTTCATGTCAATTGTTTAACTTCGGGACGTGAAGAAATCGATAATTACAGCGTTGACCTTTTTTTTATGCTGTGCCGCAGCAATGACACAAGAGCGGTCGGCTAATTCGGTGCTCAATGAAGAACCAGTCGAATTGTCTTCGCACCAAATCGGGCTGAGCCTTTCTTCCAATCAGGGCATCGGATTGAGTTACAAACACTGGTTTAAACGACGGGTCGGGTTTCAGGCTTCTGTGCTTCCGGTTTTCATCCAGAACGTGGGATACTTTGCCGGTGCGAGCTTCATGTATCGTTTTGAGCAGCACAAAAGCCATTTCCCCTATGCCAGCATTGGGGCTATTCACCTCGCAAACCGCACAGTTGAGACGAATACTGACCTCACACTTTTTGGCATTGGAGCAGGCTATGAATTTGATATCAGAGAATCCATTGTTCTCAATGTAAAAATCGATCTCACTACAGCTTATGACTGGGAAGAAGCAGGTGTGCGGTTTATTCCCTTTCCGCTACCCGGCGTAGGAATTATGTATCGCCTTTAAATCCTGAGATGAACCCCTCTTTTATCATTGATCACTTCCCAGGCACCGCATTTCAATAAATTGTTCTCTCGTTTTCTGGACACCATGAGTAAAGACTGCTCCATTTCTCCACTTCAACATTTGTCACGCTGATAGATGTCGAAGTTCTAAATTCTACAGTTCTGCCTTCTGCGGTTCCACGTTTCTACATTTCACGTTTCTACCTTTAGAATGGACCAGGAAATGCTTTTGCGCTGGATAAACATTTAACTTTTTACGACCTCATCGTTTTTCCACTGACCTTCGTATTGAATATTTCCGTCTTTGTTGTAGAGCGTCCCCTTTCCGTTTCTCCGGTCATTCGACCACTCGCCTTCATAGCGCTCACCGCTCGGCCAATAGTACGTTCCTTCTCCTACCCTGACATCATTTTGAAATTCACCTTCATAAACGTGGTTATTAGACCATTCGTAGCGCCCTTCTCCATGGCGCTCGTTATCCTTCCAGTCACCCTGATACATCCCTCCTGTAGACCAAATACCAATTCCTCCTCCATTGGCTTTTCCGTTCTCTGTTTCTCCTAAATAATGTACTTTTTTGCCTTTGCTGCTTTCAAAAGTGATGACCTGCACATTCTCTTTTTGTTCCAGCTGCTCTTTTTTATTATCGAGTTTACGCTGGATATTGCGCAGCCGGTTTTGCAGATTCATTTTCTTTTCGCGCCAGTTTTCTTCCAGCGAATCGCGTTCGCGCGCCATTTTTTTATTTTCCCGGCGGAGGGCCAGGAGGTTTTCTTCATAATCTCCTTCATAATCGCGCACCAACTCAATGGAATCCCGTACTGAGGTCAACAATCGACTATAATTGTTGAGATAATCCAATTGAACTGTGTTGAGACCTTCGCGATTGCGCAATTGATCGATATCCGAGCGCAACTGATCGAGGTCGGACAAATCGGTATGCCCCGTGGTACTGAGAACCGTTTCGTACATTCCGACCGTATCGCCCAACTGCTGCACCTCACTTTCAGCTAATTCCAGCGCCTCCTTCATTTGATCTTCCTCATTACCATCAAAAAAGAATAATGCCGAAAAGAAGAGTATGGAAAGTATGAGGTAACCGATAAACCACCGCTTTGTTCTACTGACACTTTTATCACTAATGCTATTCATACTTCTGTGCGCTTATATCGTTCAACGCTAATCATTCGTATTTATTTCAGGAATTTTCAGTTCATCTTTTCGAAAATCCAGCGAAATATACGTATTTATTCGAGGAATCCACCTTCTCCTGTAGTACTGTCCATTGGCAGAGGTTTGTCCCGTCGTATAAAGAATACCTACAGAAAATGAGACGCGCGGATTCACGATGTAGCCCACATGCGGGTAAATGCGTAAATCTTCCATGGGATTCCCTGCTACCGATTTACCACTTTGCATAATCAACTCAATGTAGGGCGAAAAATAGTACGCTCCGGGCACCAGCTTTTTCTTATTGAGTGGAATTTTCATTTTGATCATGTACCGAAAACGATTGCGATAGATAAAGTCAGCTTGTTTTAAGTTGGGCTTACTCCAGCGATGCTCTATGCGCAGTCGATGGTAAACCATAAATCGTTCAAACGGCATTGCAAACATATACTGATGCCATATTCGCGGTTCCAGAGCGATTAGTTGGTAGGGATCTCCTCCTCCAAATTTGGAAACATTGAGTCGCAACACCCCTCCAAGGGTCGCAGAAAACTTTTTTGAATGGACGTATTTCAGTCCGTGCCGATTGTATATTTTACTCAAATACCCGACCATTGGCGTCGACCCTTTCGTCGATGAGCGCAGATGGAACTCCCCTGACCAAAACAATTTGTCCGTTAATCGAAAATTGCCGTAACCTCCGAGCCACAACTCGCTACCGGTATCTTCAAAGATACTTTCCACCGCAGGCTCCTGGGATAATGCCTGCCATCCGAAAAGCATGCCGAAGACCATCATGTAATATTTCATCCGGGATGCCCTCAAAATAAATGGAGTTTCAATTCGAAAATATTTTTTATGGTCTCTATGTCGTCTTCGCGGCGAAGGTTTTTTTCTTTCTCCTGTGTATCCTGCTCGCGCAATTCTTCCATTTTATCTAAAAGGGCAGGGATGTCTTCTAAGATTTCGTCAATCGTGTTACAACTGAGTTCAGCTTCGATGCGATCCATCAGGTGGGGAAAAAGGTAATCGTTGTAAGCATTGTACAGCCGCTCCTTCACCGTCTCTTCCATATCAGTGTATGTAAAAGGGTTCCAGACGGTTCGCGTGTACATTTCTTCAATCGATTTTCGACGGTCAGGTATATCTTCGAGCAGAAAATAAAATTCAATCATGGAACGAAAACAAGCGTTGATTTCAGCTAAGCGATTAATTTTCTCATTCAACGGCAATTGTGCATACGCTTTGAATCTCCGCTGCGTTGCAGCGTTTACCGGATCCTTCATTCGCTGTTGGAATGCATTATTGGAAGGACGACGGTACAACTTTCGAATCGAGTCGCGCAAATCGACCATAGCAGATTCATCTTTTGATAAACTCAATCGCTGTTTTTCACGCTCCAAAATGGGTTTTACAATATCGTCCAGTGTATCGAGGTAATCGTCCAGCAAAATGAGTTGTTCAAGTATTCCTTCGATATGATTTTTTGTCCCTATTTCGTGATCTTCGAAAGGAAAATAAATAACGGAGTCCGCCTGCTCAACCACTAAGGAATCGGGTAAATTCTCCTGCTCTTCAAGCCGCTTTAACAACTCCTCCTCATCGAGGTATTGCAGCGCCGGGTTTTTCAATAATTCTACTGCCGACTGGTAGCCCGGAACGACCTTTCGATCCAGTAATTCGTAAATTGACTGAAACGCAGCAATCTTGTTTTCGGCATTGGCTGCGATTTCCAACTGATCGTCGTCCAGCACTTCTTTCACCCGTTCGTCGAGCGCACTAAATTGTTGGATGAGTTGCTCAACGCGTTCTTTTCTCGCATCACTAAACCCCTGGGATACGAGTTTTATTTTGGGGTAATCAAATGACGGTTGATCCGGCCAAACTGCTATTCCACCGTGATGTGTCAGTGACCGCAGCGCCTTCAAGAACAGCGAATCTCCTTTCATCAAAAAATGACTCGAATCCATACCTGCATCGCGCAACGCAGAAGGAGCCACAAAATGACTTAATTCCATCACACCGAGGTATTCATCCCCCCATTCCAGCTCAACAAATTGATCGCTGGTATCTTCCGGAACTTTTAAACCTAAAAAAGTGCGTTCAACGACCTCATCATCAATTTTGAGTTGTGATGCAGTGTGCCGTCCGTGGTCATACGTGCGTTGATCGCTAATTTTTTTGCCTTCGTACTGAATAGCGTAGCGCACGTCTCCATGCAGAAACCCCGACTCATCGACTTCTCCCTGAATGGTCGCAGTGTTTTGCTCCACCTGAAATTGTCTTCGCAAACGTCCCGCATCAAATTCGAATGCACAGAAAAGCGAAGTGTCTTCAATTTCAGAAAAAGCCACAGCATTTTTCATAGCTTCCCAGTTGCCGGAAAATTCGCCCTCTTTAAAACCACCTTTAATTTTGAAACGTTCTCCTCCGGCAGATTCTGTAAAACTCAGGGATTCGATGCTCAAACCACCACGTGGCGTCAGCCGTTTAAAATCATAAGACCACTCCCCTGATTTTTTATCATTTTTGTAGTTGCCCTTCAGTTTATATTTGAGGTAATAGTCACTATCGGCTGAATCTTCGAAAAAAGAAACAAAATAGAAGGAACCGTCTTTTTCTCCAGACTCTTCATCGCGCGAAAAATAGGCCCGGCCTTCAATTTGATCGTCGAGCAGGTATTTCTCCTCTTGTGCATTGGCAACATCCACAAAAGTCAGCATTACTGCAGTGAGCAGTGGCAAAAAGAGCGCACGTCGAGCGAAAAACGTTCCCGTACAAAGCGCCATTCTACAACATAATTTACCCCTTTGAGACATCTCCAGCTTTTGAAAGGTGGTAAAGTTAAGCTTTCAAATGTACTATTGCAACAACTTAACCATATCTTTTAATCCCTGCATGCGCGCATGTTCTGCAGGTGTATGACCCCGCTGATCTTTCAGTGAAGGATCCGCCCCTTCTTTCAACAGCAACTTGACAATAGCGGGCTGATTAAATGCAGCGCCATACGTCAATGGCGTAGCATCGTTATAATTGCGGGCATTGACAGCTGCTCCAGCCGCGATCAACATTTCCGCGATGGATACGAAACCTTTAAAACAAACGCCCATTAATGCTGTATTCCCCGATAGATCCCGCGCATCAATTTCAGGGTTTAATTGCAGCAAAGATTGTGCGAGTTCTTCGTGTCCATAATAGGTAGCGAGCAACAACGGCGTCGAACCGCGTTCGTCCTGCACATTTAAGTATTCCGGGCTGGATTTCAAAAATGACAGCACCTCAGCTACCTCATTATTGCGAATGGCATTGTATAACTCCTTCTGATTGTTGATCATAATAAAAGGTGGGAGCTCAACATGAACTCCCACTCCATTTTTTTATAGTGATTACTTTTTTAATGCCTGCCGTACGCCCTTACCATATTCGGGGTCTGCGGCATCAAAATGCTTTAACTGTCTTTCGATAATGGCATCAGAAACGCCATCCATAGCGCGAGCAATATTTCCAAAAAGTCGTTCCCGCTGTTCTTCGTCAAACATCCGGAACAAATTACCCGCTTGCTCATAATCGCCGATCTGGTCATTTTCCTCGTAGCGCATGATGTCTCCATCGATTTTTAACGGCGGCTCTTCCACCGAAGGATCTTCGACCGGTCCTCCTTTGGTGTTCGGCTCATAATAAGCATCGGGATTGTCATTCATATTGTCAAAAAATCGCATTGACCCATCTTTGTGATAATGGTTCACTTCAGATTGTGGCCGATTGGCCGGCAGCGCTTCGTAATGCGTACCCAGTCGATAGCGGTGGGCATCAGCGTAAGAAAAGATGCGTGCCTGAAGCATTTTGTCCGGAGAAAATCCTATCCCGGGAACAACGTTAGATGGAGAATAGGCGGCATTTTCTATATACTGAAAATAATTGTCCGGGTTTTCATTCAACTCCAGTTCTCCGACCTCAATGAGCGGATAATCATCGTGTGGCCAAACCTTTGTCAAATCGAAGGGGTTGTAAGCCACTTTTTCAGCATCCGCCTCGGGCATGACTTGAATTTTAAGCGTCCACCTGGGATAATCTCCTCTCTCAATAGCGCCGTACAGTTCTTCCTGGTATTTTTCACGGGTCTTCCCGGTCACTTTTTCGGCCGCTTCGTCCGTATAAAAATCGTGTCCCTGCTGGGTTTTAAAATGAAATTTTACCCAAAACCTTTCGTCATCCTTATTCCAGAAAGAGAAGGTATGCGAACCATAACCGTTCATGTGCATGGGCGTTTGAGGCAAACCGCGATCCGACATCAGGATCGTCACCTGGTGAAGACTCTCCGGCGTTTGTGACCAAAAGTCCCACATGGCTTCCGGCGATCGCAAATTGGTTTTCGGGTGGCGCTTTTGCGTGTGAATAAAATCCGGAAATTTGTAACCATCGCGCACAAAAAAGACAGGCGTGTTGTTACCGACCATGTCCCAGTTTCCTTCTTCAGTATAAAACTTCAGGGAAAATCCGCGCACGTCGCGTTCTGTGTCAGCAGCTCCCATTTCGCCCGCCACAGTAGAAAATCGCGATAATACTTTCGTTTCTTTTCCAACTTCTGAGAACAGTTTGGCACGCGTGTATTTCGAAATATCGTGTGTCACTTTGAATGTCCCAAAAGCGCCCCACCCCTTTGCGTGCACCACTCGCTCCGGTATTCGTTCGCGGTTTTGGTGCGCCAATTTCTCGAGAAGCTTATAGTCCTGGAGTGCCACCGGTCCGCGCTGTCCGGCTGTAATCGATTTTTGGTTGTCAGAAACAGGATTTCCCCCTGTCGATGTCAGTTTTTTCTTACTCATATATTCGTTTTTAATTTTTCCCGTGGCATTCAAAAAAGATTCATACCACGTGATGCCTTCTAAGATAAGTATTTTCTGCAATTTACAGAATTCATAATGCTGATAAGGCAATAGAAAAAATCTATAGCACGCCTATTTTGGCGCTCTTCATTTGCCGTGGCGGCAGTAAAGTCATTGATCAAAGACGTGCAGAGCGGGCGATCGCAATGCTACATGCCGTTACCCGAGCCACTGAATGAATGATCCCCACCACAATACATCCCGGGGAATTGTTACTTTTATGCACAGAATGGGGTTGACATGAATTGGATCATATTAGTCATTGCGCTGATTGCTTTAGTGTTTTCGTTGCATTATATTCGACAGGGAAAGCACAAATTTGCCTTATCGCTGATTATTCTCGGAGGTCTTTTCCTGCGCTTATTCATGATCGGAGATGGTTATTTACACGCCTGGGATGAACGATTTCATGCATTGGTCGCCAAAAACCTGATGGATGCTCCATTCGAACCTATGCTTTATGCTTCTCCTGTACTTCCCTTTGATCCTTCAAACTGGACCTGTAACCACATCTGGCTGCACAAACAGCCGTTATCTCTTTGGTCTATGGCACTGAGCATGACCTTTTTTGGCATCAATGAAATAGCGGTACGTCTGCCTTCCTTAATTTTCTCGCTACTCTCCATTCTTCTCATCTACGAAATTGCCCACTATTTGTTTTCCAGAAAGGTCGCGCTATTGTCGGCATTTTTCTTTTCGATCAACGGCTTTTTACTGGAATTGGCGAGCGGGAGAACGGCGACAGACCACGTGGACATCCATTTTTTATTTTTTATTTTGCTCACCCTATATCTCGGGCTAAAATCCATTCGCCTTCAAAACAACTTCTACTGGATTCTTTCGGGGGTTGTGCTCGGTCTCGCCGTGCTCACGAAATGGCTTCCCGCCCTTTTAGTGCTTCCATTGCTCTTTATAGTGCTCCAACATCAAAAAAAGCATCAATTGTTGAAAAACATCAGTCGTTTGATCCTTTTATCGGTTATTGCTGCGCTCGTTTCTGTTCCCTGGCAACTGTACATTCATGCGGCTTTTCCCGTAGAGGCAAACTGGGAATCGTTTTACAATTTCAAACATTTATTCGTTCAGCTCGAAGGGCACCAAAAGCCGTGGTACTATTTTTTCATTCGCATATCGACGCACTACGGTGAATTAATCTGGGGTGTAATCCTTTGGTTTGCCTACGATGGCTACCGCAAAAAATGGCCCCTCCGCCACCGTTTTTTACTGTGTTGGTTTATGCTTCCATTCATCTTTTTTACGCTTGCTCAAACCAAAATGCCTGCCTACATGATCATCGGAGCGCCACCCCTCTTTATTATGACGGGAACGGCACTGCTTCGAATATTGGATTTTCTGGGATCCCGCAATGAACGGCATTCGATAAAGCGCTACGCAACCATCATCCTGATTATCGCGCTCATTGGTCTTCCGTTGCGCTATACTTTCGAACGCGTTAAGCCTTTAGAGCCTTCATTTTCACGCACTTTGCCGGCGATCGCATTGCTGAAAAAGAACAGTAATCATCGCGACCTGCACAAAAAAACAGTCGTTTTAAATTACCCTTATCCGATTCAGGGGATGTTCTACACCGATGCTGTATTTTACGACTTCGGAACGGATAAACCCACCATTGATTCACTGAAAACGCAAGGTTATCACGTCATTGATTTAGAAAATGAGCAATCATTAGAATCGCTCCTCGAAGAATAATTACTTTTCTTTAAAATTCACTTTTACGGGGAATTTTTTCGGCTTTGGCTTACCGAGCATCAGCGACAAATGTGATTTGAGAATCCTTCCCATGTGCCGATATTTGGAGAAACGTTCTGTGTCGTGATAATGATTCAGATCCTTTGCCAGCGAGGCGATCTTTTCAGGTGTAGAAATTTCCTGGTACAACATCGAATCCAGTAAACGATTCAAACGGGGCATCGCCAGTTTGTACCTGCGCTTCATTAAAGTCCGCTCTTCGTAGCGATATTGCTCAACCGTTTCGGGGGTTAGCAACTGTATACAAAAATCAATTATTTTATTGTTCTCTTTGTAGTATTGCGGTAAATAATGATTTTTTCTTCCTTCGTAAGCTGTCTGATCAAAATCAATCGGTCTAACGCGGTACTGTTCCTTATCGAAATCGGGCGTAACATCGACCACATAATTGTAGGAGCGCATATCGCCCAACAACATTACGAAACAACGTTCGTTGAACTTTACGAATTCTTTAGCCATTCCCGTGGGATAGAAACTGGGGAATTCCATGTGATATTCCATAAATTGATCGCCCGGAATACCCGCGATGTGTGCTTCCACCAGGGTGTTTCCATCGACCATATATTCGATGCGGTTGGGTGAGAGAATATGTTCCAGCTCCAGTCCGTAGACGCGCGAAGCATCCGCCTTTTTGATATAAAAATAGTCGTGGTTATCGTTAATTTTGTTCACAATTTTCACGCGAAAGGGATGGGAATTGCCGAACAGGCAATAATCAATTTGCCCCACTTTCAAATGGCTTATAATCTCCGTGTCTCCATCCGTCTTTAATTGTGCGTAAATCTCCCGCAAGCCCAAAAGGATTTCATCTTGTATCGAGCGATCGTAAATTACGCTTTCCCACAGCGTATTTTTACCATTTGAATCATAAACCGGCGTACTGTCGTTCCACCGTTTCATGTCATCATAAGTGAGGTTGATGGAATCTTCTCGTTTATATTTGCGCAAGTATTTACGCAATCCCTGATTGATAGGAAAGGCGGGTTTCTTTCTGGAAATTTCCATGAAAGACTTCGGATCGCTCTTCTTTGAATTTTTAATATTTTCCACGCGATTCAAATTTACGGATTATTGTTCAAAAAGTAGCAAGCGATTAAATTTTACCGAATCAACAGGGTACTATAAAGATGATTTCTATAAGTTGAATCAGATAGCTACCGGATAATTTACTAATAGATTTTCTCACCATTGGGACGAAGTATGCTATATCCCCTCATTAACCTGATTAAAAAAAGGAGACCAAATGAATGATCTCCTTTCAAACAAAACAATAGTAATCGCTATGTAAACCTAAAGCTGGTTACTACTATCAAAAAGACGGACAGGATACCGTTCTAAAGCTCGGTTGTTTTTTCGTACAATTTAAATCCAGTCCGAGTGAAATTTCGTGCGATCCCGCAGAAACGCCGTTGTTCAAGCGCGAAACGGTAACGTCGTAACTGTAACCTACGCGAATGGTTCCGGTATTCACACCCAGAGAAAGTATAAAGGCATCTCGGGAACGGAACCAGGCTCCTGCCTGAAACGCACCGTATTTAATGTAAGTACCGAGCATCAATTCCATAAAACCTTGTTGGTATTGATAAATGAGATTGGGCATAATCGCCGTTTCGTTGGTGTATTGTGAACGCTGTCCGAGTGGAATGTCTGCTCCCATGTGTCCGGTTAATCGGATGGGCATCGGACTATCGCCTATAATCATCGATTCGTTGGGACGATTCAAGTGATGCGCTGAAGCACCGAAAAAGAACTGTTCGGTAAAGCCGAGCATACCTGCCGAGGCATCAAAGAAACCGCGCGAACCACCTCGCGGAACGTCTCCTGTAGCATAAATAAATCCTCTGCGCGGATCGATCATATCGCCAAAAGTGAGTTTGTCCCAATCCAGTGATTTTTGATTCCACGTCGCTTTACCGGCAAACATCATGGTAAATTTCCGGTTCACTTTTAAGTGATAATTATAAATCAAGCTCAGTGTGGTGTGATTGATCGTTCCTTTACCCTGCTGATCGTGTGTGGCAATGACGCCAATTCCACCGTTGATGTTGTCGAAATACTGGTCGTACGACATCGAGTAGGTGACAAAAGCACCCGAGAGCGCCGGCCACTGATTGCGATAGTTCGCAGCGAAACGCGGACAACCGTGACTTCCGGCAAAAGCGGGGTTCAGATAGATTGGATTCGCATAAAACTGCGAAAACTGCGGATCCTGTGCATCCGTCTGGAAAGCAACAAGAAGAATTAAAAACAATATTATCTTTTTCATAGCTAAACCCTTTAATTTATATTTTCAAAAATTTTGCAGCGTATCTACTCGGCGGCAGAAGCAGACGCAAAGTGATTTGATGAGACAGCTGCTTTTTGACCAACAACTGACTTTCAACATAATCGATATTATAATGGAGCGCAAGTTTATTGAAGACGATACCTGCAGAACCTGCAATATCGGCATTATTATTGGCCGCCACACCAAGTTGCATCCATTTATACTGCGTATTGACTCCAGCCCATAATTCGTTTAGTGCTCCAAAATTTTGATAGAAAGCATATCCGCTCAATCGTATATCGCGATTTAACGATTCGTATTCCGTCCCTGCGATTGCTTTGAAATTCGACTGCGCCCGGAAATCGCCATTGGAGTCCGAGGAATAATAGTTGTTGTAGTGACCGCCTACGTTATCCACGTTGACGCCGGCATAAAACCACTTCGTGTTCAGCATGAGTCCCAGTCCCAAATCGCGATACCATAACTCCGTCCCCGGTGGTTGATTGGCATTATCAAACATGGCTACCACGTTGTTGCGATCCATCTCGATGGTCTGTCCGAATGATTGAGGAGCAATATCCAGTTTTTTTACGCCCATTTTGAATCGCAGTGCGGGCTCTATCGACACATTTTTGTTTAGTGAAAACTTTGGAGAATAAGTCAGTCCGGTCTGCCAGTCTTCAATCGTATTTCCGCGGTATATGTTGTAATTGAGATCAATTCCGAGTCCACCGCGGAGGGCATACACATATCCATCCCAGGAAATCGTATTTCTCAGTTGCTGATTTGTTTCTCCTACCCATTGATTGCGCGTAGTCATCTGCAGGCGATTGCCCCGCGCCGATCCAACCATACCCGCATTGGCAGCAAAACCGGTCATCATGGGTACATGGAAGTACCGATTTTTGGTGTTTTTTAATGCAACGGGATGATCGGCCATGCGTTTGATTTTATGCATCAGCCTGGAAACCTTTCGTTTGAACGTATTCGACTGGTCGACAATTCGCTTGCTGTAATCCACTGCATCGTTGTCCCTGATAACATCGCGATCTTCTCCCAAATATTCTCTTATCTCGGGAAGATCAGCCGCAACAGCATCCGTATTCGATCGTTTCCGGACTTCGCGCGTCGTGCGCATGTTTTTTTCTGCTGCCGCGGTCATTTTTTTGTAATCCCCGGACAGGTCAATACCTTGAGGTTTATCTTCTCTAATATTCTCATCGGTCACATCTTGATCAATATTGAGCGCTGCCTTGCTCCGCTGATTTACTTTCGGGGATTCACCTTGCAAGACACTTTCAGCATCGGTACCCGGATTTTCATTTGCAGCTTCGACTTTACCGGAACCCGCCAAAATTTTATTACTGAAAACGTTCCCGTCTTCGACACTGATGATCGCGGTATCCAACTCAGATTGAGCGTACCGTTTTTCTTCGGGCAACAATGTCCACAAATATGCCGCTATACCAACAATAAATACGCCCACGCTCAACGCCACAAGCGGCAGTGAAAATGGAGCAACAGGCTTTTTCAGCGAATCCCAGTCCGCATTTTCGACGGATTCGGGTGAAATTTTTGCATCACTCCAGACCCCGAGCTCTTCTTTCAAGGAAGGATAACGTTCCAGAAAAGCATCGAATTCTCTGATTTGATCCGGAGATAAATTGCCCTCCGTATATTCAAAAAACCAACGGTCAATATTTTCAAAAGAAGGTTTACTCATTGAATGATCGTTAAATTCTTTAACTGTTTTTTAATCTTCTTACGTGCGCGGTACAGATACACTTTTACCTGGCTTTCGGACAACTCCAGAATTTCGCCAATATCCGCGTAATTGTACCCTTCCAGGTCCCTGAGCAGAACAACACTCTTCTGAACCGGCGGCAGCAGTGATAGCGCTAAATCAACAATCTCCCGGTTTTCGAAAGTGTGATCTACCGCTGTTGTTTTTTCAGGTAGATGTTCATTTCCGTAGACCGTTCGCTTGTGTCGTTTAGAGAAATTAATTAACGCGTTGTGTCCTGTGCGGAACATCCATGCTTTACTTTTCTCCAGTGGCACTTGTCTGCGTTTCTTCCACAATTTTTCGAATACATCCTGCACAATATCCTGAGTGTCCTGCTTGTTGCGCAGATACTTTAGAACGTAGCCAAAAAGATTATTGGCGTGGCGTTCAACGGCGATATTGTACTCTTTCCTATTCAAAAAATGGGCACGTTTAACAGTTAAACAATTTAACAAGGGTAAAAGTTACACCCTCACTCAATATGATTAAAATTACAAAAAAAATCCGATCATTTATCATCTGCAACCAATTATGAGGGTTCTTTATCAATTGAGACGGTAATTTTAGTTTACTTTTCCCCGGTATTTTCTGTACTAACATTTTTTTTATTAAGTTTATCGGGTAAATAAAGAAACCATGGCAAAACTTGAACGATTATTCGACATTCCTTATTACCAGCAAGAAAAGTATGCTCAGGACACGATGTTTTCGACCAAAATTGACGGAAAATGGAACTCCATGAGTACGTCGACGTTTATTGAGAAAGCTAATTTAGTCTCGCGCGGATTGATTGCAATGGGCATTGAACCCGGCGAGAAGATTGGACTGGTTTCCGGGAACCGCGTCGAGTGGAACATTATGGATATCGGTATTCAACAAGCCGGAGCAATTGGCGTTCCTATTTATCCGAATATCTCAACAAAAGATTACCGGTATATTTTTGAAGATGCCGATATAAAACTTTGCGTTACCGGCGATGAAGAACTCTACAATAAAATTAACAGCATCAAGGGTGAACTTCCCACTTTGAAAACGCTCTACTGTTTTGATGAAGTGGAAGGAGCCGATCACTGGACTGATATTATTCAAGCTGCCGACACTGTAAAACAAACGGAAGTTGATCAACGCAAGGAAAACATCAAAAATGGAGATCTAGCGACGATGATCTACACTTCGGGGACCACGGGAAATCCAAAAGGCGTCATGCTGTCTCACAATAATATTCTTTCCAATGTTGAAGGTTGTGTACCGCGCATTCCCGGGGATCACACCAGTAGCTCACTCACATTTCTCCCCGTTTGCCACGTTTACGAGCGCATGCTGCACTACCTGTACATGAAAATAGGGATTTCTATCCACTTTGCCGAGAGTCTGGACACCATTGGCGACAACATTCGCGAGGTTCAGCCGGAAATATTTACCGCTGTTCCCCGACTGATTGAAAAAGTGTACGAAAAAATTATTTCCAAGGGCGATGAGCTTTCGGGAATCAAAAAAGCGTTGTTCTTTTGGGCTGTGAAAATTGGTGAAAATTATGAACTCGAAGGCAAATCCGGATGGTATAAATTCAAACTGGGCATCGCCCGAAAATTGATTTTCTCAAAATGGAAAGAAGCCCTGGGAGGAAACGTTAAAGCAATTGCATCGGGTGCTGCTGCCTTACAACCGCGTTTAGCGCGTATTTTTATGGCTGCTCAAGTTCCTATCCTGGAAGGTTACGGTCTCACGGAAACTTCGCCCGTAATATCTGTCAATTGTCTTAAGGAAGGAATTAAATTCGGCACAGTGGGCACGACACTCGAGGACGTCGAGGTTAAAATAGCGGAAGATGGAGAAATTCTGGCCAAAGGACCCAATATCATGATGGGTTATTACAACCAACCTGAAAAAACGAAGGAAGTACTCGAAGACGACGGTTGGTTCCACACCGGTGACATTGGCGAAATCGTCGACGGGAAATTCCTGAAAATTACTGACCGAAAGAAAGAAATATTCAAAACCTCCGGAGGGAAGTACATCATTCCTCAGGTGATGGAGAACAAGTTCAAAGAATCGCGGTTTATTGAGCAGATTATGGTTATCGGCGAGGGACACAAACACCCCGCTGCGCTCATCGTTCCGGCTTATGATTTTGTCAGAGAATGGACGGACCGAAAAGGAATTAAGGTTGATGGTGACTCCAATGCGGACTTGGTTAAAAACAAAGAAGTCATTGACCGGATTCAGCAAGAAGTCAATCTGTACAACGATTTGTTCGGTCGATTTGAGCAGATCAAAAAGTTCGAATTATTACCCGAAGAAATGTCTGTAGAGTCGGGAGAGCTCACTCCGACACTCAAAATGAAACGAAAAATAATTCTCGACATTCACCAGGACAGCGTAGATCGGATCTACGCCCACGAGAAAGAAGATTAATTCAACATTACTGAATGGCCTGCTCTCCGGAGCGGGCTTTTTTATTCCTCCTTCTGGTTTTTCTTCCGGATCAACGACAGCCGTACCGTTCCCTGATGGTGTTTTGGAAACCACGTCCCCTCCTCGAACTTAAATTTTTTCACGTAATTCGTTGCTTTAATTTTAGCCGGCGTGCTCCGTATGGTCGTTTCGTCATCCACAACATCGATACCAGTGATGGTTCCTTCCGCATCTACGGAAATTTTAAAAAGTATGCTTCCTTCGTGGGAATCATTCAAGACAAACGGTTTATCCGTTATTAATTTTCGACCATCCTTTTTTATATCGCCTCCCAGCTGCGCCCATATCAAGCAGGGCAGCATGGTCAAAGTTATCATCAATAGCTTTTTCATATTCATCAATTTAAGATATTTTACTCCAATTGGGTTTAGATTGAATCAATCTTTTCAGTTCGTTGCGCAACGAGGAATTTTCCGGTCTTTTAAATGCGGGATCTTCCTGCATTACTTGTTTTGCAGCATTTCGTGCCAGTCCGACGATCTGACCATCTCTGGCTAAATCCGCCAGTTTTAGATTCAATACACCGCTCTGCTGTGTTCCCATAATATCACCCGGACCTCTGATTTCGAGATCTACCTCTGCAATTTTGAAGCCATCATTTGAAGCCACCATCGTTTGCAGTCGTTTTTTTCCTTCTCTTGACACTTTATTGCCCGTCATCAAAATACAGAAAGACTGATCGGCTCCCCGTCCTACTCTGCCTCTCAATTGATGTAACTGAGAAAGACCGAACTTTTCGGCACTCTCAATCATCATTACCGTAGCGTTGGGCACATTGACACCAACCTCAATAACTGTCGTCGCCACCATGATTTGGGTACGACCTTTAGCAAATTGCTGCATTTCAAACTCTTTGTCGTCGGGTTTCATCTTTCCGTGGACAATACTGACCTGATAATCCGGTCGCGGAAACATTTTTGTTATCGCTTCATACCCTTCCATCAAATTGTTATAATCGAGTTTCTCAGATTCTTCGATCAGCGGATATACGATATACACCTGGCGTCCTTTTGCGATTTCTTCACGGATCAACTGAAAAGCTTTTAATCGATTGCTTTCATAAAAATGTTTCGTCGTCACTGGTTTTCTACCCGGAGGCAGTTCATCGATCGTTGATACATCCAGGTCTCCATAAAAAGTCATGGCCAGCGTCCGCGGAATCGGAGTGGCAGTCATCACCAACACGTGTGGCGGTCGTTTATTTTTGCGCCACAATTTAGCGCGCTGTGCCACCCCAAATCGATGCTGTTCGTCAATGACTACAAAACCGAGGTTCTGAAACTGCACAACGGGTTCTAGCAAAGCGTGAGTACCGACAATTACAGGCAACGTACCGTTCAGGAGTCCCTCGTGGATAACAGCCCGCTCTTTCTTTTTGGTGGAACCCGTTAGCAAAACGACCTGAAGTCCCAGCGGTTCCAGCAATTCTGATAATGTCTCGTGGTGCTGTTGGGCCAAAATTTCCGTGGGAGCCATCAATGCAGTCTGAAAACCATTTCCGATAGCAAACAACATGCTCAACAGGGCCACTAAAGTTTTTCCACTGCCCACATCTCCCTGTAACAATCGGTTCATGTGCTTCCCCGATTTGAGGTCTACCCGAATCTCTTTTACCACGCGCTTTTGTGCGTTGGTCAGTTCAAATGGAATGTGATGTTTGTAAAAATCATCGAAATACTTTCCCGTGCGCTCAAATACGTAACCCGGTGATTTCGCCTTTGTTTTCCCTTTTTTCAGCAACAACTCTAACTGCAGGAAGAACAGTTCTTCGAATTTAATCCGAAATAAGGCTTGCTGAATTGCTTGATGTCCAGACGGCACGTGCATATTAAAATAGGCCGTCGCCCGGGAAACTAATTTGTACTGTTCAATCAAAGCCGGCGAAAGTACCTCCGGAATATGTTTGCGCATGGCGTGCGCTAAGGGATAGGTCAGTTTTTCGATTCCTTTGCTGTTCAAGCCTTTTTTGGTGAGCTTATCGGTGCTGTTGTAGACGGGCTGTAATCCTTTTTCCTGTGCTACCTCATGAAACGGAACAATCTCCGGATGTGTTATATTGAGTGAACTCCCAAATATTTTCGGCTTGCCATACGCGCGAAAAAGCACGCCTGGTTTTAATTTGTTTTTTACCCATTTCCCTCCTTGAAACCACACCAAATCGACAGCTCCCGTATCGTCCTGAAATTTGGCAGTCAATCGCTTCCCCCTTCCGCGTCCTATTTCTCGCATATCGCTGATCGTTCCTTTGAGTTGAACAGGGGAATTGATGAAGCCAGGGAGCTCGCGCACAGTGTTATACTTTGAACGGTCCACGAAGCGAAAAGGAAAATAATTCAATAAATCCCATCGCGTAGCTACGCCTATTTCTTCGCGGAGTACTTTTCCTCTTTCGGCGCCAACACCTTTGACATATTCGATTGGAGTATTTAAAAATTTATCCATCCTGAACGAAAGTAACGAATTTCCCGGCAATTTTTGATTTTTGAGAGGGCTGGTTTTCCGTTGTGGTTTCTAAAAGTTCATTTTTTTTATCGTAACGGGAACATTAGTGTCATCATCATACACGAATAAAAGCATTCCATTTTCCAGATCGTTTTTGTTAATCAATACGTCAGCCAATTTTTTAGAGCGAGAAAACAGGCGCTGTCCCGCCACATTGTAGATATCGATCGCCCCTACATTTTCAGTCCGCACCCGATAGAAGTCACCATCATCAACGACCTCAAAAAATGGCGGTTGCTTGCTTTGATTAATATTGGAAAGGTCCTGGTTGTGCAGTAGCAGCGTACTCGAAGTAGCCATTTGCAAAGAGTCAATTCCTCCCGTGAGCATCCAGTTTCCTCCACCCAGCTTTGCGATTCCTCCCCAGCCCATTCGACTGAAATCAGTAGGGAAAACGGTAGAGGAACTCGACGAATTTGTCGTATAAGTTACCAATGAAGCATCCGGAACAACGGGGCTGCTGTCTGCATACGCCATTCCAGAGAAGTCGTGTGCTTCTGCTGCTCCGCCCAGACAAAAAAACGTTTGACTATGGCCCGAACAGACGGCGCCATAATGCGCTCCATTTGAGAGCACCTGATCATCCTGCCAGTCAATTTGCGTCGGATCATTGGGATCAATCACCCCCTTTCGCAATAAATTTGTCTCGAAGAACCCCTGACTACTCTGTCCTACACCTCCGACGTAATAGATGGTATCCTTCAGGATGTACGCCGCTCCTCCAAAAACCTGATCAATGCTATCCGTACCTACGGGAGTTCCCTGCTGCCAGGAATTAAACGACGGGTTGAAAATCTGCACATCGGCTATACTCATGCCGTTGCTCCACCCGCCAAGATTAAAAATCAAACTGTCCCTCCACACCGCTTGGGCATGATCAGTAACGGGAATCGGCAATGCTGCCGCATCCACCTCAAACGTATCGATAAAAGGATTGTAGACGTGATTTTTATCCGAACAGACAACCGTCGTGTCTTCCTCCAGATGATGGCCGCCCATAATGTAAATTTTACCGTTTACAGTACTCGCTGCGGCACCAATTTTCCCCAGTGTATCTCCGACGGGGAACCGTTCACTCCACCAATCGTTAGCGACGTCGTAGCAAAACACCCGCTGATGAATATCATCAATTTTTAAGCTGTCCGAAATTCCTCCGAAACTGTAAATGTATTTTTCACCTTCTATTTGAACGGAGGAAACTGCGTTTTGAGCCGTTGCGACCGGCATGGCTTTCAGCTGCGACCATTCCCAGCCATCCTGAGCACCAACTGTGGCACTCGAAACAACAAACAGCAATATGAGCAAGCATCTCACCATGGAACGAAATTAATAAATTGGTACAATAAAGACGAACAAAAGTGAAATGAGGTTGAGCTTTCTGATCAATATCGAGGAATCACTGCGAATATTTGTCTTTAGAGGAGGAAAGCATTAGCTTTGATACGACCAAAATAAGGATTTCGATGAAAAAAATAGGTGTCAATGGATTTGGTAGAATAGGGAGATATTTTACCCGCATGAGTCTCGAACAAGCTTCAGTCGATGTGGCTGTTGTTAACGATCTCGCTGATATTCAAACGCTGGCCCATCTCTTCAAATACGATTCGGTACATCGCCAGATCAACCATGAATTTACCGTTGAAGGTGACCATTTGCTTTTTGATAATGGAAAAAAGATCATTTTTACACAACACCAGTCGCCCGAAAACATTCCCTGGAGTGATTACGGTGTCGATTATGTCCTGGAATCAACGGGATTATTCAGAACAGAAGCAGCTGCTTCGAAACACTTCAAGGGTGGCGCTAAAAAAGTAATTATCAGCGCGCCAGGTCAGGGAGAAGGAATTAAGTCTGTTGTTCTCGGTGTCAATGAAGGTATACTTGAAAAAGAGGACCGATTAATTTCAAACGCGTCTTGCACTACTAATTCGGCGGCACCCATGGTAAAGGTGATCAAGGAACTCTGCACTATTCAAAGTGCCTACATCACGACTGTCCACAGTTATACTTCAGACCAAAAACTTCACGATGCTCCGCACAAAGACCTGAGAAGGGCGAGAGCAGCAGCCCAGTCGATTGTTCCTACAACAACCGGGGCGGCCAAAGCACTGACAAAAATATTCCCGGAACTCGACGGACACATGGGCGGTTGCGGCATTCGCGTGCCCGTACCCGACGGATCGCTGACGGATTTGACGATCACTGTTAAAGGCGAAGTTCCCACTGTGGAAGCGATTAATCAACAATTTGAAAAAGCGAACCAAAACGAATTAAAAAACATACTGGCCTACACTTCAGAGCCATTGGTATCCTCGGATATCATCGGTAATCCGCACAGCTGTATTTTTGATAGTCAACTCACTTCAGTAGTAGGAAATCTGGTCAAACTCGTGGGCTGGTACGACAATGAAGCTGGCTATTCCAATCGACTGATTGATTTGATCAAAAAAATGGATGCATGGGAGTAGAAATTGAGCGCAAATTCCTGGTCGATTCTGATCTGTGGCATCGCGTGCGTCCGGCAGAAGGTTCTCAAATGGTACAGGGTTATATTTACAAATCGCCCGATCGTACCGTGCGGGTGCGCCTCAAAGAAAACGCGGGATTTCTCACCATCAAGGGAAAAACAACAGGAGCTACCCGCGCTGAGTTTGAATACGAAATACCGGGTGCAGAAGCCCGCGAAATGCTCGACACATTCTGCGACCAACTCATCGATAAGGTGCGCTACGAAATTGTTGTCGGTGGAAAAATCTGGGAAATCGACGAATTTGCTGCTCCTCAAAAGGGCCTTTTACTGGCAGAGATTGAGTTAAATAATGAAAATGAGCCCTTCACGCGACCCGATTGGGTAACAGAAGAGGTTACAGGGCAATCACAATATTATAATGCGAATATGATTTAAAGTGTCATTTCTAGCTTTCAATAAAAAAGGGACGCTTCCTGCGAAACATCCCTTTTCATTCGAATTAAATTACCAGGTCTACAAAAGTGCATCTAACTTTGATGCAAGTTGTGCTTTAGGTACTGCCCCAACAGACTTGTCTGCTACTTCACCATCTTTTACAAAAAGAATAGTAGGGATGTTGCGCACACCAAATTTTGCGGATACCCCGGGGTTCGCATCGACGTCTACTTTGCCGATCACCGCTTTACCATCATATTCGTCATTCATTTCGTCGATAATTGGTCCAACCATGCGACATGGTCCACACCATTCAGCCCAAAAGTCAACAACTACTGGTTTATCTGATTTCATTACAACTTCCTCGAAGTTTGCATCTGTGATTTCTACTGCCATAACTATATTTTATTTTGTTTCTAATTTTCCCGAACCAACGAGAGTATAAATTTATATTTTCCTCTTGAACACTTCAAATTTTTTGCCAACTCTTTTTTATTGCCAATTTGACAGATGAAACCCTCATTCCTTACAAAATTGTAACCTGGATGAATAACTTCATCATCAATAATTAATCGGTCAACTTCATTTTTCGCAGTAAAAAACTCGCATTCATATTTTGAGCAACTCCTTCGCGCATTTTATAGTCGAACGAAATTTCATCACCCTGAATGTTGGTGTCAAAATACTTGTTGACCAAAGACTGATGCTCCTCAGCCAACGTGGTAAGTGACAAGTCGTGCGTCGCAATGAGTCCGCAAGCGCCTTTTTCTTCCAGTTTGGTTAAAAATTTTCGCGACCCCTCTTCCTTATCCTTTGAATTCGTTCCTTTCAGAATTTCATCCAGAATGATAAATACTTTTTCGCCGCGCTCAATTGCATCCATGATAAAACGCAGGCGCAGTAATTCGGCGTGAAAATAAGACGTTTCTTCACTGAGATCATCGGCCGTACGCATACTCGAATACAAGCGGCGATTGGGAAATACAAACTTTTTAGCCATCACGTGGAAACCGGCCTGTGCCATCATGATATTGACACCGACACTTCTCAAAAACGTACTTTTCCCCGCCATATTCGGTCCAGTAATAATTGCAAATCGCTGATCATCTGCCAGTGTAAAATCATTGGTCACGCGCTTATCTCCAGATATAATCGGATGTCCCAGCTCCGATAAAACAACACCATTTTCATCAGCATTCAGCAATTCAGGAGCAGTCGTCTCGTCGGCATAGATTCGGCGATAATTTGCTCCACTAATTAACGCTTCAAATTCAAATATCAGTTGCTCCCAATGCGCTATATGCTCCCGGTTTTCTTCAATCCAGCGGCTGGCGCGCTTCGTCACTCTGAAATCCCACGCCAAATAAAAATTGAGCAAAAGGGCGACGAGAATATTGTTCCGGTACTCGACTTGTTGAACGAGTTTACTCAGCTGTTCTACAGAGCGATATGCATTCTTTTCATTGTTAAAAAGTTCCTTCTGATAGGTTGTTAATTGTTTACTTTGGAACTTTATCTTCTTCAAGTGGTCGAGCTGGTGTTGCATTGCTTTAATACCTCCACCCAGTTCGGATAGTGACTGGTGCAACTGATTGGTTTGTTTGAGCACCTGACGAATAGGCAGTAAAACCAAAATTGCGCCTATTGAAAAATACAACCCATGAATCAAGTCCAGTAAGTACAATACCGTCAAGCCGACGGCAATAACCGGCAGAACGAAAGACAATACACTCATCCAGCCCTTTTGCTGAATATGCTGTTTCGACCAGCGAGCGATTGACAAATCTTCAACACCTTCTTTTTGTTGCATACCGTGCGCCAGATAGGCCTGATACCAGTTGGGATTTTCCGAGAGTTCCTGAACAGCTTCCAGTGATTCTTCATGTCCGTCGATGCCATTTGACAGTCGTTGCGCCAACGTTTTTTCACCCCTTCCGGTAACTGTGCGATTGAGAATTTGAAAAAAGCCATCCTTGCCAAATACATCCATATCGTAGGTAAACGGATGTTGTTGATTGATCCAGCGCTCTCCAGAATCAAAAGCACTGAAGTTATTTCCGAGGGCTTCACATTCGTTTTCGTTGATCGCAATCAGGTGTTTTGTGAACTGCAGACGCTCCTTATTCTCGGCACTTTTCCGGACGAACCATAAAAAAATCAGGAGTTCGAGCATCAGTAGAACAGCTGAATAGCCCCCCAGCGGATATCCCAAAAAAATCGTTACGGGGATGACCGAAAAACTGATCAACCGCAAAACGACCCACCATCGCGAACGTTTCAAATAATGGTGTTTTTCATCCTTCAGTTCGCTCAAGCGTTTCTGATGATACAACTTGTTGTTCTTTGTCGCTGTTTTCGTCATTTTTTCTATTCTAATTATATCTTTGCCCGCATGAACAGAGGGATTTTATACATGATCTTGTCCGGGCTATGTTTCATCGTAGTCAACACATTCGTCAAAATACTCGGACAAGGTCCCGAACAGACAATTGTCCCAAATATACAAAGATACCCGATCCCTGAGATCATTTTGTTCCGTTCAGTCATTACATTTTTAATGTGTTTTGCCATCGTGCGCCAAAAAAAGATTCCATTTTGGGGGAATAATAAGAAATGGCTGATCGTTCGCGGCATTTTTGGAACGACGGCCTTAACGCTTTTTTTCTACACGCTGGACAATTTACCGATTGCTATTGCGACGACCGTTCAGTATTTGAGTCCGATTTTTACTGTCATCATCGCCATCTTTCTGATTAAAGAACGCGTCCGACCGATCCAATGGCTTTTCTTTGCCGTGGCTTTCGGAGGAATTGTATTTATGGGCTTATCCAAATTCCTGAGCAGCGACAGTGAAGTCTCTATCATCAACCCCTGGTGGATCGCCGTTGGGATCATCTCGGCCATGTGTGCCGGCGTTTCCTACAATGCTATTGTCAAATGCCGTAATACCGATGCGCCCATCACGATCGTTATGTATTTTCCAATTGTAGCAATTCCCGTCATGGCAGTACTTACAGCCAACGAATATGTCATTCCAAATGCAACCGAATGGTTGATTTTAATTGTCGTGGGCGTTTTCACCCAATTTGCGCAAGTACTCATGACCAAGGCGCTGCATTCAGACAATACCGCAACGATTACTCCGTTCAAATACCTCGGTTCAATCTACGCCTTCTTCCTCGGTCTGTTCCTGTTCGACGAAGTGATTTCACTCTACGGCATCGCAGGAATGACCTTGATTCTGATCGGCGTCTTGGGGAATACCTACTTCCGGAACAAAAAGCACAAAAAGATGGTATAACCCCTGTTGATCAATTACGCACACAATCTTGCAGCGGACACATGATTTGCCAACATTTCTTATTCCAGTAAGTCATCATCTACCAAATTCGGCACCGTCACTTTCAAACGGGGTTCTGCTTCCATAGCTCTTTTGATCGCGAAAATGGAATGGTCATTTCTCGCCCAGTTCCGTCGTGCGATTCCATTGTTGACATCCCAGTGAAGCATCATCTTAAGTCTGCGGTCTGCATCTTTTGTTCCGTCTAAGAGCATACCGAAACCACCATTGATTACTTCTCCCCATCCGACACCACCGCCGTTGTGGATCGAAACCCAGGTCGCTCCTCTGAAGCTGTCGCCAATCACATTTTGAATGGCCATATCAGCGGTGTACATGGATCCATCGTAGATATTTGACGTCTCGCGAAACGGCGAATCGGTCCCCGAAACATCGTGGTGATCTCTTCCGAGAACAACGGGTCCAATTTCTCCTGAAGCAATTGCATTATTGAACGCTTCGGCGATTTTCATTCTACCCAGTGCATCGGCATACAAAATGCGCGCTTGCGAACCAACTACCAGTTTGTTTTCTTGTGCTCCGCGAATCCATTGAATGTTATCAGCCATTTGTTGCTGAATTTCTTCGGGACTGTCTTTTTTCAATTCTTCTAAAACAGCGCAGGCAATATCGTCCGTTTTCTGTAAATCTGCGGGATCATTTGAGGCGCAAACCCACCGGAACGGTCCGAAGCCGAAGTCAAAACACATGGGTCCCATGATATCCTGGACATAAGAAGGATACTTGAAATCAATTCCATTGTCTGCCATTATTTCGGCGCCCGCACGAGAAGCCTCCAGTAAAAAGGCATTGCCATAATCGAAGAAATACGTTCCTTTTGCCGTGTGGTTATTGATGGCTGATGCATGACGTCGCAGGGATTCCTGCACCTCTTTTTTGAATTTTTCAGGTTCACTGGCCATCATTTCATTGGATGCTTCCAACGTGTATCCGACGGGATAATATCCTCCAGCCCAGGGATTGTGCAATGAGGTCTGATCAGACCCCAAATCGATGTAGACGTTCTCACGATCAAATTTCTCCCAGACATCCACAATATTCCCCCGGTAAGCAATCGATACAATTTCTTTATTTTCTTTGGCCTTTCGCACGCGACTGACCAGCGCATCGAGGTCTTCAATCACTTCATCCACCCAGCCTTGCTCATTTCGAGTGGCAATCGCCTTTGGATTGATTTCTGCCGTCACCGAAACACAACCCGCTATACTCGCGGCTTTTGGTTGGGCTCCTGACATTCCGCCAAGTCCGGCTGTAACGAATAATTTACCCGCAAGACCTTCGCCTTCTCTGGAAATCATTCTTCCTGCATTCAAAACTGTGATAGTCGTTCCATGCACAATTCCCTGTGGTCCGATGTACATGTAAGAACCCGCCGTCATCTGTCCGTATTGCGTCACGCCGAGGGCATTGTATTTTTCCCAGTCATCTTGTGATGAGTAATTCGGAATCATCATTCCATTGGTCACGACAACGCGCGGTGCGTCTTTATGTGAAGGAAATAATCCCATCGGGTGTCCTGAGTACATCGCCAGCGTCTGTTCTTCCGTCATTTCAGACAGGTATTTCATGGTCAGACGGTATTGTGCCCAGTTTTGAAAAACGGCTCCATTTCCGCCATAGGTAATGAGTTCGTGCGGATGCTGTGCTACAGCGTGATCGAGATTATTGTGAATCATTAGCATGATCGCTTTTGCCTGATCAGATTTACCGGGGAATTCATTGATATTTCGAGCGTGCAGTTTATAGTCCGGGCGGTAACGATGCATGTAAATTCGTCCGAAATTCCTCAACTCTTCTCTGAAATCTTCGATTAATTCAGCGTGCTGGTCTTTTGGAAAGTAGCGCAGGGCGTTGCGCAGTGCCAGCTTTTCTTCTTCTTTGGATAATATTTGTTTCCTTTTCGGTGCGTGATTCACCGATGGGTCATATTCTTTTTTCGGCGGAATCGCATCGGGAATTCCAGCTTGAATGTCTTTTTGTATCTCTTCTAATGTCATGATGAAAATCGGTTTTTACAAAAATAATGATTTGATATGAGTACTCCTTTAATTTCATCATCTAAACAATTCCACATGAAATAGGTTGTACACTTCAATGACAAATCGCAATCTTCCTCATAAAATATGTTCTGTTTGCGGTCGTCCGTTCACGTGGCGGAAGAAATGGAAAAAAACTGGTCAACCGTCAAATATTGTTCGGAAAAATGTCGTAGAAACCGATCGAAATTAAATTTACAGCATTGATGTTCAGCACCCTGTTAATAACTTCTCATATCATTTTAATTAAATTTTGTGGTACAAGTCATCTTTTCTGTAAATTTGATAAACAAAAATACTAATATCTTGAAATCCGCACTAAAAATCACCCTCATATACACCTTAATTGGTGTACTGTGGATCGTACTCAGTGATAAGGTCGCTTATTATCTGTTCAGTGATTTTGAAATTTACACGCAAAATTTATTTCAAATTATTAAAGGTATTTTTTATGTCTTAATGACAGCTTTCATTTTGTACACCCTCATACACTCGTACAACCGAAAAATAGATGAGAAAGTAGAAGAGTTAAAATCCTTAAACAAAACGCTCGAATTCGAACGCGATAAACTAAAACAATCGAACGAACAACTGGAGCAATTTGCAGCTGTGGCTTCTCACGACCTCAAAAGTCCGTTGCGAACAATTTCAAGTTTAATCCAGCGTTTCAAGAAAAAATTTAGTGACCAAATCAATCCCCAGAACAAAGAATACCTGGACATTATCGAGCGGAGCACGCAAAAGCTGTTCACCAAAATTGATAAAACGCTTCTTTTTTCAAAGATCTCGCACAGCAAAAACCCACGAGAAACGGTGGACACCAAAAAGATCATTACAGAAGTTGAGTCCAATCTTCGGAAAAGCATCGAAGAGACAGAAGCATCAATTCATTGCGAACATCTGCCAAAAGTACAAGGTGATCGCACCATGCTTTATCAAGTATTTCAAAACATCATCGAAAACAGTTTGAAATATCGCAAAACGGACACACCGCCTGTCATTCGGATTCAAACGGAAAGTTTAAAAGACACCATCCAGTTCAGCATTTTGGACAACGGTATCGGCATTGCTCAAAAAGACCTGGAAAAAGTTTTCAAACAATATCAGCAAATCAATCAAGACCAGTTTTTTAGTGGACAGGGCATCGGACTGGCGGCAATCAAAAAAATCATCGAGCGCCTCAACGGAACGATATGGATGACTTCTGAGGAAGGTGAAGGAACCACTGTGCACTTCACGCTGCCCAAAGCCCAATAACGAACAATCAAAAAATTGACTGAATCCTCCATCAAAACGAATATTTCAATCCCACAAAAAACCGAACACCCTGGTTCGGACCATAAATGTATTCCGGATCAAAAGTGAGTGCATAAGGATTCTTGTCTGTTGCCATAACATCTCCCTGTGCATTAAATTCCACCTCATCATCAAAAGGGTCGTGGGCCCGCGCAATGAGAAACGGAATGTTTTGACCCGGTGTCCAGTTGAGTATATTTTTAATACCGCCGTACAATTTGAATCGATCGCCCAATTCCTTAGACACTTTGATGTTTTGAATGCTCCAGGGCGCTGCAAACTCCGGTCGCGGATCGAGGGCTCCCTGCAATGGCAACTTCATAGGTCCGTACAAACTCCCCGTGTAGTCAAATTTCATCCCATACCTGCTCCATTCATAACCGATGTTCCAGGTGACGGTATATCGTTCTTGAAACTCTTGTCGAATGCGTTGGCCGTTTTCAATTTGAGAAACATCCATGACCGTTCCTCCAAGTCGCGCTGTCAAAGATTTATAACGAATATCTGCATTGAGTGAAACACCTGTAGAAACTGCATAACCACCTAAGTTGTCATAAATTATTTTTGTAGGATCCGTGGCATAATCGGGGATGATTTTATTGTCAAAATAGGTGTAAAATGCCGTTGCATCAAAAGTCGCAAAGAAGGCTTCACCAATAGTGGCGACGTATTCGTAATTGATGTTCGCATTCCAGGAGCGTTCAGGATTCAGTTCGTTTAAAAACACCACCTCCCGGGAACCATTGAGTGCCGCATGGTCTTCGGTAAAGATATTTGCCACGCGATACCCAGATCCTGCACTGACCCGCAGCGTTTGCAATTTGTCTTTTGACGTCCATTTGTAGTTGGCGCGCGGGGTGAAAATGGACCCGTGTTTCGAATGATAATCGTACCGCAACCCCAACAGCAACCGGTGCGATTGGCTCCAGACAATTTCATCCTGAACAAAGATCCCGGGCAGAATGACACGCGAAGGGTCGTCGACCAAGACACTGTCACTCGAGAAGTACTCTGTAGCCGTCGAATTATCGTTGTAATAAGTATAGCGCGAAGCTGCACCCAGTAGCCAGTTGTGTCTTTCTCCTTCACTGTTCCAGGTGAGTTGCCCAAATCCAATATTCTGGGTACCCTGATAGCTCAAGTCACCATAAAAAGAGTTTTGCTGATGTCCTACTCCCGAAAAGGCGAATATTAAATCCTCCACCCAGGGCAATTCGTAGCGACCGAGCAATTCATAGCGGCTGGTGTACACACTTTCGCCGTAGATATCATCTCCGCCGCGATTCTCAGGTGTCCAGCCTGTCTCTCCTCCCCATCGATCTTCATAAACATACCGTCCCGCCAGTGAGAACACCTTGTTCCCCGGGCGTTGAAAATTCCACTTATTGAATATGGAAACCCGATCCTGCAGGGCTACATCGGTAAAATTGTCGTTGTTATTGTCAATGATCTGATCAAAATTAAAATAATTGATCCCCAGCAGCGATTCCACGCGGTCAGAAATATCCATCCGGTAACCGAGGTCGACATTGTGTTCCAGCCAGGAGGTCGTAAAGACATCAGCACTGAATTTCGGTGCTTTCGCGCCATTTTTGGTGATAATATTAATAATTCCACCAACGGCCTCAGAACCGTATAACGTAGACGCCGGACCTTTGACAATTTCTACACTTTCAATCATGGACTGCGGAATTCCATTCAACCCGTAAACGGTCCCCAAGCCAGATACAATGGGCATACCGTCCAGTAAAATCATCGTATAGGGTCCTTCCAGCCCGTTGATATGAATGTCGCCCGTATTGCAAACACCACAATTGATCTGTGGGCGCACACCATTGACATTTTGCAGCGATTCGAAAATAGAAGGCGTCGGATTCGCCTCGAAATATTCGGCATCATAAACTTCAATAGGCACAGGACTATCGGATTTTCTGCGGGCCCGTAAATGTCCCGAAACCACAACTTCATCAAATTGTTTCACCAATGCCCGGAGCTGAACCGTGCGCGATAAGGTTTGATTTTCTGCTAATTCGATCTGAATCGTATCATTTTCATATTCTCGCGAACGAATGATAAAATGATGGGTCCCCTTACTCAATGCTGTAAATGCAAAATGACCTTTTTCATCTGTCGTCGCACCTTGCCCCGTTTCAACGTGCACAATATCCACCCATGCCTGAGGTTCGTCATTCGTGTTTCTAATCTCACCATTAAATGTGGCCTCCTGCCCTAAAACGGCAGTTGAAAAAGTCAATAAAGACAAAATTAAAGCGAGCTTCAACATATTTTTTTGATGCAAATATATATATTTTTTAGACTCATCTAAAATATTTGTTGCAAAAATTGTATTTAGATGTGATACGCATTGATCGAGTAATTCAGATTGAGTCACTATCCGCTTGAAGTTAAATGACTATAATTTCTGTTTTAATTTTTTGCACGCTTCTGATTGAATTTGCTTGAGGACATGTCATTAGAAAATTGAGTTAGCCTGAAAAAACGAAAGATGAGGGATTATGCTTCATATTTTTGGATCAAAAATGCATTCCACGAGGGGTTTTACAAGCATTCCTATAGCTGCGGATTGAAACAAGCAGTTTTGCGGAGATCGATTAAAAGTTGATTCATAATAGTCGACAAAACGATCTCAAAATGATTAAGTTTGAACACCGGTGCGAAAAGCAAAAATAAAACAAACTGAATGTCACGAAAATTAAAACACGTTTGGTACGCCAGTTATGGATCCAACTTACTGGAAAGTCGATTTCTCTGTTACATTCTTGGCGGACTGCCGGAAGGCGCTCAAAAAACGAATCCTGGTTGTACGGATAAGTCTTTGCCATTGGACAGCAAAAAAATAGCTATCAATAGCGAACTTTACTTTGCAAAGCATGCTAAACGCTGGGACGGAGGTGGTGTCGGATTTATTGATCCAGAACTGAACGATAGCGTTGAAACCTATGGAAGAATGTATTTGATCACTACTGAACAATTTATTGAAGTAGTAAAACAAGAAAATCACTACACGGGAGATTTAGCTATCGACTTTCAGAAAGCGCAAGAGGAAGGATCATTGATCGTTCAAGCGAATTCCTGGTATGGGAAACTCCTTTATTTAGGTGATCAAGAAGGTCATCCCATTTTCACTTTTACGAATGAAAACGTCCTCAGCGATGAAATCAATCCGCCAAGTGAACCGTATTTATTAACCCTTGTCAATGGGCTGAAAGATACGTATGGGCTGAATGAATCTGAGCTAAAAGCATATTTTGAAAGTAAGTTGGGGATTAAAGGCTTTGAGATTGAAGAGCGAATAGCGGAATTGCTAAAATAAGTTGAGGCTTCATTTCAAAGTGGAAAAGGAAAACTGGCACTCCACTTTTTTATTCGGGAATCTCAAATGCTTTCACCTCGATGTAAGGATTGGGACCGGACTGTCCGGGCTGCCCTGTTTCACCCGCTTGTCCGGGTTCACCATCAGCTCCGGGAGACTGACCAGGCGCAGGTTTACCACCATCACCAGGCTCACCTGCCGCTCCAGCTTTACCTCCTGCTCCGCCTGCATTGACGATATTTAAACGAGGTTCAATACTCGAAGCGTTCGGATGAATCAGAACAATTACATTTCCACCTTTTGCACCGTCACCACCGTCGCCGCCATTACCACCAGCGCCTCCGTAGCCCGGCTCACGGTCATCTTTTCCTTTTTTTCCGCGACTACCATTGCCGCCATCACCGCCATCGCCGCCATTGCCACCGGACACATCAATCAGGAGATCGGCAGGGTTTGTCGTTTGATAAAAAAAGACTGCGTTGCTGTCCAGCACCTCAGCGCGTATGTAAAACATCTCTTGCTCCCGCCAAATATTAATCTTGACGGAAGAAGCATCTTTTCCATTTTCTCCATCTTCTGCATCTTTCCCGTTTTTTCCGTTCGAGAGCAAAACAGGGCGCAAACGCGAACCTTTATCATTCCCGTGCGCTCCATCCGCGCCACTTAAATCAATGGTTAACGGTGCTGAAAAATCCAGTTCCAATTGTTTTTCATAAACCAGCGAATCTTCGTCTTCCCGTAAAATTACGCGATAATCCAACGATTTTTGACCAAATTTTCCCGGGCGTTTCAAAATATAGAGTTCCTGTAGCATGTTGTTGTAACAGAGCCCTTCTCCTTTCAATTCTACCTGGTGACTGCGGGATACATCCGTTTTCTTGCCGCCGGGACTCACATTAAATATACTCATCGAAACAGTGTCGCCATAAGTGAAGGAATCCTGTTTTAGTTCCACTTCTATATTTTCGCTGTTTTCCAGTGCAATTTTATTGTTGCCACAAGCCGTGAACACGTAGAAAATTCCTAACAACAAGATCATTGTGCAAACGGGACAAGCGAGGTTCCATTTATTCGAGCAGGTCATATTCAATCAGTTAAAACATGTCAATTTAGATACAAAGTTACAAAATTAGTACTTACACTGCAGCACTTTTCTCGTCCACTGATTTTACCATTTCAGCGCTTATCTCCATGATTTCTTAAGAAATATAGTTGTCCCGATACTTCGATCAGTTCAGGGCTTTTTTGTGCGCCTGGGCACCGGGTCATACCCCGATCCTCCCCAGGGGTGACAAGACGCAATTCTTTTAATGGCGAGCCAGCCTCCTTTCAACACCCCCCACTCTTTGATTGCCTGAACGGAGTATTGCGAACAGGTCGGATGATAACGGCAACTAGCAGGAGTCAACGGGCTGATCACATACTGATAAAATCGTATGAGCAGTATAAAAGGAAATGCAATTATGCGTTTCAACCATTTCATGGTACAAATTTACTCAAAACCCCGCGCAATTTCAGTGACTACCGGTACGCACTTCAGTTCGCAACAAAATGGAGAAAAAAATCACACTGCAACTTTCAGGGAATGAAAAAATAAACTATCTTTGCGCATTCATTTAAAAACAAAATTTATGAACAAGTACGAAACTGTTTTCATTTTAACTCCCGTTTTGTCTGAAGAACAGGCAAAGGAAGCAGTCACAAAGTTCGAGGGCGAAATCAAGTCATTGGGTGGTAAAGTGAACCACACCGAGTCTTGGGGGCTCAAGAAATTAGCTTATCCAATTCAAAAGAAAACCACAGGTTTTTACTTTTTATTAGAATTTGAAGGTGAAGGTGACATCATTTCAAAAATGGAAGTGTCCTTTAAGCGCGATGAGCGCGTGATGCGATTCCTCACAGTGAAAATGGAGAAGCACCATCAGGAATGGGCGGAAAAACGAAAGTCGCGCATGAAGAAAAATGCTAAACCAGCAACTGCAGAGTAATTTTAAGTAAAACTGAACAAAAAGAATTGAGATATGGCACAAAATGATGTTAGATACCTTACACCGGTAAACATAGAGATTAAAAAGGAGAAGTATTGTCGCTTCCAGAAGAGTGGAATTAAATTCGTTGACTATAAGGATTCAGATTTCTTGCTCAAACTATTAAACGAGCAGGGTAAAATATTGCCGCGTCGCATTACAGGGACGTCATCGAAGTATCAGCGAAAAGTTAACAAGGCGGTGAAGCGCGCGCGACACCTGGCAATCCTTCCATACGCGGGAGATCAATTGCGTTAGTCTTTTTTATTCACTCATAACAAGAATTTAGGAAAATGGAACTTATATTAAAGAAAAATGTTGATAAACTGGGCTACAAAGACGACATCGTCGAAGTAAAGCCTGGATACGCACTGAACTTCTTGATTCCACAAGGATATGGTATCATTGCCAATCCTTCCGCTAAAAAAGCGCATCAGGAAGTCTTGAGACAACGGTCACACAAAGAAGAAAAAATCAAGGAAGAAGCTCAGGAAGTAGCGAATAAAATTGAAGGTATTACGATTAAAATCGGTGCCAAAGTAGGCGAAAACGGAAGAATTTTCGGTTCTGTCAATACCGTTCAATTATCTGAAGCACTCAAAGCGAAAGATATTGATGTTGACCGTAAGTCACTGAAGATAAAAGATGAACCGATCAAAGAAGTTGGAACTTACAGCGCTATGGCAAATCTGCACAAAGATGTGTCTGCTGAATTCCAGTTTGAAGTGACCGGAGAATAACATACTGCGATATCATTCGCGATAGGAGCCGTTTGGTAATTGCCAGACGGTTTTTTTATTGGGGTAACTTTGTAGGTACTTTTTCTACGCGATCGTTCAAGAGAATACTGCCCGTCACGGCTACATTTAACGAACGGCATCCCGGTAGCTGAACCCATTCGTGACATTGCTCCAGGACTTTTGGGGGCAAACCGTTATCTTCTGCACCCAACAAATAAACCGCTCGCTGCGGATGTTTAAAATCAATTAACGGTTGTGCCCGGTCGTCCAACTCTACTCCAACCAAACGACAATCGTATGGAATATGCTTTCGAAAATCTTCAAAATCTTCATAGTGAAAAAGGGGAATGCGCGTCCACGTTTTTAGTACATCGCTGGTCTGTTTTTTATATTTCTTGCCAATCGTAAAAATATATGAAGCCCCGAGAATATAAGCCGATCGCCACAACGTGCCAATATTGTGATCGCGCTTGTGCCCCATAATACCAATTCCACAGTAGTTCATGTACTCGTCCCTCACCTTCATTCTGGATTTTTATTCAAAAGTACAGAATTCTGACAGTTTAACGCGAATACCTCAATTTTGAAAACGGCACATGGTCACAAAAAGAACTGGCCAAAAACAGCGTTCATCAAATAAATGGTTTTTAGTTCATTTATTACTGAACTTATTGTACTATTATAAAATAAAGTACAGCAATGATGACTGAACGGGAAAAATACATTGAAGAAGTTGGTTTGTTCTATGAAAAGTACGGCTTTCCCAAAATGGCTGGTCGGATATTAGGATGTTTGATATCCTCAAAAACAGACAACAATTCGTTTGAAGCTATAAAAAATACATTAAAAGCCAGTAAAGGCTCGATAAGCGGGAACATCAAATTACTCCTCAATCAGAATATGATTGAAAAACACATGATTTCGGGCGACAGAAAATCTTATTACAAAATTGCTCTTAACAGCCTACAAAACTTACTGGAAGCAAAGGAAAAATCTATATCTGAATTCAAATTAATTCTTGAAAAAGGTATTCACATTAACACAAATAAAAAAGGGACAAGCTTTAGCGAGATTTCAGAAATCATCAATTATTATGAATTTCTTGAAAGAGAAATTCCCAAACTTAAAGATAAATGGGAGCAAAAAAAAAACAAATAACCTTCAACACAATCCACAATAGCTAAAAAAGGAAGTCCCGCGTTTCCAGCAACAGCAATTCAAAACGTAAAAATCATGACCTTAGAAAGAAAAATAGCGAAAGCCTTCAACTTAACACATGACAACTGGATGAAACACTCTAACCCATGGAGCGTTTGGACAAGGTATTCGGTGTTACCCATTATTGTATTTGCCTTTTGGAGTAGAATCTGGATAGGATGGTGGTGTTTAGTTCCAGCAGGAGTAATATCTCTGCTTTGGATGTTTTTTAACCCCGTTTTCTTTAAAAAGCCAAAATCGACCAGAAATGAGCATCATTGGCCAGTCGTATTTGATTGTGTTTCTACTTACTGGCATAGGAAAAATCAAGACGGTAATGAAGAGTATAAAAGTTGGGATTATTAATCTACACTATACGCTGCGATTCAATTGAACGGTATTGAGCTTTTTGACTTATTTAACTTCCCCGGAACTATGGTGCTTATGTTATGGCTTCCGGCAATTTAATCCTTACATTTGCGGTCTCAAAAATAAAGTGTTATGTCAACTTCAAGTAAAGAACGCAAAGCGAAAATGAATGCACTTATCACAGATTTGAAATCCGGGGATGATAAGAAAATTTCAAAAGCGCTGAAAGGACTTCAGGTAAACGGTGATGACGACGCGATTCTTCCCATTATTGAGGTATGGTCTGAAGGTGTTTCCGAACGCACCGAAAATGCAATCATTACGTTTATTGGAGACATCAAATCCTCGACGAGCGCCGATATTATCATGGATATATTGCTGGACGACACCTTCAAGAATATCCATCTTCCCTTACTTACGACGATCTGGAACAGTAAAGTTGATTATTCAGAATACTTAGTAGACTTTGTCACGCTCGCGATTCAACATGACTTCATGGTAACGCTGGAATGCCTGACAATTATTGAAAACATGGACGGTCCTTTCCCGGAGCACCACTTTTTGGATGCGGAAATCATCCTTCGCGAATACGCCGAAAAACAACAGAAAAATGCCGTTGAAGATGACAAAAAACTTCAGCTCATTGGCGAATTAAGAACGGTACTCAAGAACATGGAGCAGCAGAACATAGATTTGCTATAGCCTCAGTTATTCCAAAACCAAAAACACTGCGGGACCCCGTGTTGATAGGAAAGTGAACGCATCACCTTCTGCCCGAGTACGTCATCGCTTCTCCTTTTCCGAAGCCAAAACTCACACCAAATGTTAAGAAACGACCGCGCTGTTCGAAACTATACGTGTAGTTCTGACCTTGATCAACGACGTATTCCCGTATTCTCGAAGCAAATATATCGCGTACTGAGAGGCTGAAAATTAATCGTCCATCCAGTACTTTTTTACGAATACCTGCATTCATAAAGGCAAACCCGGATCGTCGACCCTGTAAAGTAACGTAGGGCGATCGGTACTCTCCCGAGAATTCAATATCGTAACCATTCTCAAATTTTAGTTTGGAAGTCAACTCTGCCGAACCTTTCTGGCCCGTAAAATCAAAATCCTGGTCATTAAAATTACCCGTTCTGGTAAAGTAACCGTAATTGAGCTCACCATTGAAAGTCAACCAGTCGGTCGCCTTATATTTGGCATTTACCTCCACTCCTGAAGTATTGCTTTGCCCGACATTTTCGGGGCGTCTCACGTTTACGTTCCCTTCAAAAAAGGAAACCCGTTCGATCACATCTGTGGTAAAAAGGTGGTATATACTCGAATTGATGGTCACTTTATCCCAAATAAATATCCCGGTCAATTCGTAAGAATCGCTAAATTCCGGCATCAAATTCGGATTTCCCTGACGAATGTTAAAATTGTTGCGAATATTGAAAAATGGATTCAGGTCCCACAGTCGCGGTCGATAAATTCGTCGTGAATAGCCCGCCTGAATGGAAAAACGTTTTGAAAATTCATACGACGTGTGCAACGTAGGAAAAAGGTTGGAATAATTCTGTTCATTCGATGCATTCGTAGTCACCAGCAATGTATTCAAAATGGTATTTTCACCTCTCAGCCCCATTTTGACACCCCATTTTTCGCCTTCGTAAGCTCCGGTTGCGTAAACACCCAGAACTTTTTGCAAATATTCAAATTTGTTGGTCAAATTGGAATCGGCCACCCAGTCATCATCATCCCGATTGTAAACGGCATAGTCATTCCCGACGTCGTTGATGTCATATTGCGTACCCGCTTCAAGTGTAATTTTTTCGGTGATGGGATTTGTATAATCGAGCTTAAACGTATAATCTGTCTTTTGGTAATCCGTTCTCGTCCGTTGATTTGGAGCGGGATCACCTCCCTGAATGCCGCGGTTGATAAATTCGGAGGACTGATCTTTTCCGAAATAACGCCCGAGTGCACTCACGGAAAGTTGATGATCCTCATTGTTTTTAAAGGTTTTAGAATATTGCAGATCGTATTCCCATTTGGGATTGATGGCATCCGTCGTTTCTTCGCGCGACCATTCCGCAAGGGTATTGTCATCAAAATCGACGAGTTCGAACGTCGTAGTGGACGGTTGATCTTCAATTTCATAGGCAAAACTACCCGAAAGCGTAATAACGTTGCGTTCATTGATGTGATAATCCGTTCCCAATGTGATGTTGTAAAAATTCTCGTTCCGGTAGTTTACCCCATCACTGAGTACTGTTGAACTGTCGTCAAAATTGGTGTTTTCGTTGTCGAAGTACTCGGGAATAGAGCGGTACCCGGCACCAAACTGCGTGAAAAAGTTAAATTTTTCAGTGCGGTAATTCATACTTCCCCCGAGGCTGTGGTTGTGCGGCCAACCCGTATTTGCAGAAATAGAGCCGTTCAGCCCTTTTTTATCATCTTTCTTCAAGACAATATTGATGATTCCGGAGGAACCTTCTGCCTGATATTTCGCGGAAGGATTGGTAATAACCTCAATTTTTTCAATTTGGTCTGCCGTAATACTCCCCAGTGCACCACTCTGTTCATCTGCGAGTACGGAAGGCTTTCCATTGATCAGAATTTGAACGCCACCATTGTTCCGCAGCGTTATCGCTCCTTCGATATCAACATTGACAGAAGGCACATTATTTAAAACATCCAGCGCTCCCATGCCCGTACTACTGATATCTTTTCCCACGTTAAAGACGCGCTTATCCAGTTCGAACTCCAGGGAGGATTTCTCAGCGCGCACTTCGACGCCTTCGAGGTCTTTTACTTTTCTTTCCAGATCTATCGTTCCGAGATCAACAGTTGAAGGCTCTGATGGTATCGAATCAATCGTTTTTGTCGCGAAACCCATAAATTTAATTTCCAAAAAAACCTTCTGTGGTGATATATTAATCTGAAAATCACCATTCTCATCAGTGCTCACTCCTTTTACTAAGGCAGAATCGACTTTGGATTTCAACACGACGGTTGCATAAGGAATCGGGGCTTTATTGTCGGTCTCAACGATTTGACCATTTACTTGCAATGAAAGCGACTGGGCATTCCCAACAAAGGATTGACCAAATAAGAAAAAAATAAAGGCACTCGTTGTGAAAAATAATTTCATAGCTACAGTTTCATGAACACATAACATGTCATGATGTTTTTGAAGGCGCTATTCAATCGAAAAGCAGAGACTAGAACAGTCCGTTAATTTCAGCATCGATGGCCGAAATAATTTTCCCGAGATCTTCCGGTTCTTTGTGATAATTGTTGTGATCCACATCAATAATCAACAGCTTTCCTTTATCATACGTACTGATCCAGGCCTCGTAGCGCTCATTGAGTCGTTTTAAATAATCGAGGCGAATGCTTTCTTCGTAATTGCGTCCGCGTTCCTGTATTTGATTCACCAATGTAGGCACGCTCGCCCGAAGGTAAATGAGCAGGTCCGGAGCGGATACGAAGGACTCGATTAAGTTGAACAGCGAAAAGTAATTTTCAAAATCGCGCGTGGTCATCAATCCCATAGAGTGCAGGTTGGGCGCAAAAATAAAAGCGTCTTCATAAATGGTGCGATCCTGAATCACCATGCGATCGGTTTGCTGAATTTCCTGAATTTGCGTAAAGCGGGAATTCAGATAGTAGATTTGCAAATTGAACGACCAACGCTGCATATCTTCATAAAAATCATTGAGGTAAGGGTTTTGAGCCACATCTTCATAGTGCGTCTCCCAGTTGTAATGCTTAGCCAACAACTCTGTCAGCGTCGTTTTCCCTGATCCAATATTTCCTGCTACTGCGATATGCATAATTCCATTTATTTAGATGGACTAAAATACAAATATTGTTGGATTGGTTGACGAATTTAGATCGCAAAATTAAAAGACCTGCGCGATTTGTCCTTCACCATCGAGATTCATACCCCGCTATGCCAGCAACAAACAAGGGTGTTCAGTGAACCTGACCCCACAATTTTCAGTCATTCCCACTGTAGCCTGTATTTTTGAATCGCGTGAGGCACTTCCAGGAAGATAAAGGAACCGCTGACCCGCAAAGCATTGACATCGCTAACGGGCAACGCGACTTTTAATTTTTCATCCGTTGTGCGATCAATGCGCAGGATTTCATTTCCTTTTATGAAATAAAAATAATTGCGGTCAAAATAAACGGTTTTGGATCCTGCCATCGGATAAAAACGCATCAAACTGCCGTAATAATCAAATAGATAAATACCCTTATTCGGATAAAAGAGCAACAATTCATTGCCCTGTTCAAACAATAACTCCGGCTCCGACTCCTGCGTGATAGACGTGAGGTTATTGATCGTAGCATTTTGTCTTCCGCGCTCGTCAATCAACAATAACCGGGCGTTGTCTCCGTCGTACACCCAAAATCGATTCGTCTGGTTCGAATAACATACATTCGTCGCATAATCTACCTCATAATTCGTAAGGTCTTTTGTTCCATCCTGAAATGTCAAGGTATTATCGACGAACGTGATGACCTGCTGATCTTCTGAAAAAACGAGCGTTTTCAGCGAATGCCGGGCATCCAGCACGGCAATATCGCCAAATTGCTTGGTACTTTGAGAAAACAATTCGGCAAAAGAAGTATCCAGTTTTGTGAGCACATCTCCCTGTGAGAGCACGACTTTACCCATGGGATCGACATCCCAGGCATGGATAGATTTTGCTTTGTATTCATGAATTTTTGACCAACGAGCCGTTTGCGCAAACACATTCGTTACATAAAAACAGATAACGGCACCAACAATTAACCACTTCATACTGATTTCTTATTATCAAGAACCGTTCCGTTATTGGCGGTTAAAATTTCTTCGACTACCGCACGGCTATTGGAAAGACGGGGCACTTTGTGTTGTCCTCCCAGTTTGCCCTTCGATTTCAACCATTTTTCAAAGGTTCCCGACACCACGTGGTGTACTTTTGGAAAGTCCAGCGTCAAGTTATTCGTCCGTTTGGCGTCATAATCCGAATTGATTGCGCGCAGTGAACGATCCAATGCATCATCAAAAGCCTGAACATCGTTGGGCTTCTTTGAAAATTCAATCAACCATTCATGTCCGCCCTGCTTACCTTCTTCCATAAAAACAGGACATGCTGTATAATCTTTGAGCAGTGCCGAAGTCTCGCGACACGCCTGTTCCAGTGCCCGATCGGCATTTTCTACAATAACTTCTTCGCCAAATACGTTGATGAAGTGTTTGGTGCGACCCGAAACAACAACGCGATATGGAGCGATGCTCGTAAACTTTACGGTATCGCCAATAATGTATCGCCAGAGCCCGCCATTGGTCGAAATCACTACCGCATAATTTTTGTCCATTTCGACATCCTGAATGCCCACGACGGTTTTCGAATCCGTACCAGTGTATTCATCCATAGGAATAAATTCGAAAAAGATGCCATAATCCAGCATTAACAACAAATCACCGTCAATTTCATCCTGAATCCCAAAAAAGCCTTCAGAGGCATTATAAGATTCAATATAATTCATGTCATCGTGCGGAATAATCCGTCTGAATTCTTCTTCGTACGGTTTAAAAGAAACCCCGCCGTGCATGAACAATTCGAGGTTGGGCCAGACCTCGCGAATATCTTTTTCCCCGGCTTTTTCCAGTATTCTGTTCAACAGGACCAGGGTCCAGCTCGGCACACCCGAAATACTCGATACATCCTCTTTCATCGTAGAAGTAGCGAGTTGTTCAATTTTATCTTCCCATTCGCTCATCAACGCAATCTGGCGCGAAGGTGTGCGTTTAATTTCAGCCCACCACGGCAGGTTTTTAAGAATTATCGCAGAAAGGTCTCCCGAATAACTATCCGGCCGCAGTTGATTCTGTGTTGCCGTTCCTCCGACGACGAGATGTTTTCCTTTATAGAGTTTTGTCGATGGAAAATGTGAATAATAAATGGCGAGCAAATCTTTTCCGCCCTTGTAGTGACAATCTTCCAGGGAATCTTTGGTCACCGGAATAAATTTACTTCGATCTGAAGTCGTACCCGAAGATTTCGCAAACCATTTTGTTTCTCCCGGCCACAAAACATGATCTTCCCCGGTTACGGCGAGGTCCACCCATGCTTTGACATCTTCGTAATCCTGAAGCGGCACTTTGGTCTTGAAATCTTCATAATTTTGAATGGAATCGAACCCATATTTTTCACCAAACAGCGTACTCCTCCCCTGATGAACGAGACGTTCAAGCCATTCTTTTTGAACTTCCTTCGGATATTTCCGAAACAATTCAATCTGGTGAATCCGTTTTTTGATCAACCACCCAAAAATCGTGTTAAACGGCATAGCGCATTCTTTTCAAGGATGAAGATACAAAAGAACGGGTAAAAAAGGAGGAATTTCAATTTTTTCGCATCTTTTTCCGTTTGCGATACACGCTGCAGGACTAACATTAGATTTCGGACGGTCGCTGTAAATTGAATTCATGAACCGAGCTCGTCTGCTGAGTTTACCGAATGCATGCGAGCTCAACGAAGTTAATAAATCGGATAAATAACAACGCGTACAACTAAGTTGTAAAGCATACATGGCTAACATTTCGTGCGCATCGACACTTCATTCCTTTATTTCTAAGCGTATGGATGATTGGTTAGCAGTTGAATGAAACCATTTTTACCTTATACGATAAATGAACGTGTTTTTTTTCGTTGTTAAGCCGATTATCCGATATAAATTTCTTTCCTATTGTTCATCCGTTTATTCCCACTTACCAAACCGGTATTGTAAACCGATCAACGGAATATTATAATTTCTAGCAGATCCGTTTTTGTGCTTCACATAGAGCGTCCGGTTGACGAAAAAACCGAGTTGCAACCACCAATCGGGAGTATCTTTGAACAACTGAAAATTGATATTCAAGCCCATACCGAGGTACTGCATTGAAGTGTTGTAATCCTCATTTGTCGGCTTACAATTTGAGCAATAATTCCCAAAATAATAGGCGAACTCCGCGTTGAGTTCCAATCGCTTTTCACGCATGAGCGTATACTTGACTGTAGGTCCGATTAAATAATGCTAACTAGTGAAATCAGGCCTCTCGCCCGAACGAGTTAGGTCGCACTATTCACTTATGCGTCAAACTGTCTATGATATCTTCTGTAAGCAGTTCGGAAGAATGGATCTTTTCGTTTTTCAGGGAATAAATATATGTATTTCGATGCACAACGTTGAATCGTTCAAATAAATCACGCGGGAATATTTCAAAACGAACAGATGGGTCATTTGTAGCATCAACAAATGATGAATCATCTGAAACGACTAAAAAATTTCCACTTAAATCACTGAATCGTTTAATGTAATTAGAAAACTGTGTCCTCACACAAGTCGGGCATTGTGAAGCATTCAGTGCTACAATATAATCGGTTGACTTATCGACCTTTTGAGAATTTTTATTCATAAAAGTATTCATCCTTTTCACGTAATTAGCCAACTGATAACTTTTAGAATCGAAGACCAGCGAATCTTTAGGTTCTTTATTACTCGTACTGGAATGCTCATCACAGGAGAAATGAATAAAAATCAATATGCAATACAACATTAAAAATTTACACGGCATATTACAATGTTATTTTTGTTGTTATTCAGATCAAAAGTTGTTATTCCCGATTCTGAATCACCAAGACCAACGGGTTTGGTAATCAAACCATCTAATTGAGATTCTCCCACGTACTCCAGGGAATCGTTGTACACACAAATCGCTCTTCGGAAACCCTTGTCTGCCTGATCACTTTTCATATAAAACCGCACGTAATATCCTGCTAAAGGAAGCGAAGCAGAGAAACCATAATATGGATTTTCTTGCAACATATCGTGGAATACGGTTTTATTAAGGTTTGGCACATCTTTGAAGTTTAAATGTTTGAATTGCAAGTCTTCACATCTCGTCCCAAAGAAATGAGTAGATTGTTCCCCCGTTGCAGGATTTTCAATAAACAAACTATCGTTATAAGTGAAGGTGTAACCCAAATTACCAGCATCATCCATCAAAAAGCGTTCAGGGCAATAATTTAAACCATAACAATTTTTTTGAAAATTTCGGGGATAGGTCATGTTTAAAAGTTTGCACTTCTCTTTGGAAAGACTATACTGCGCTTCAATTGGTTCCGCATAAAATTTTGGGTTTTTATAACCCCGTTCGGTGTATGGAAAGTAATGCATAAAAAGATTAGACTTTACGATCAATGGTCTAAATCGCTTACTTTGTATTGTCATTTCACCACGATTACCACATACTCCGTCGATGACATGCTTTTCTCTTTGATTACCGTTTAAGTCATATTCGGAAATGTGATCCGTATAGAAAAAATAACACCGCTCTCCCCGCTGAGAAACAATAAATGAAACAGGTTTTTTAGACGGCTTCAGACTGAACAGGGAGTCAATCGTTCCATTCTTTACGTTGATGCGCGATAAACAACTCGATTGCTCATCAAAAAGATAAACATGTTGGCTCTTAAACGGTTGATAGTAATCACTTACTTTCGTAATATAATCAGGTCGTCCGATGACTGAAACAGTGTCGAGTGAAAAGTCTAACACCCGAGGTTTGGCAGGAGAACTATCGTCATTTTGTGGGGTTCTCTCACAAGAAAAGAGCCCCACTAAAACAACTATAAAGCTAAGCGTTAGTAAAACTTTCATTACCTCTCGTCTCTTGATTCATATCCTTCAGCTTCAAGTTCACTTCTCGTTTCCTCATTGTTCCATGCTTCCTGGAAATCTTCGAAAGTCATGCCCCCCGGAAGTGAACCATTTCCATGTTCCTCTATACATTCACAAGCTGTATACTTTGGTCCACAATTACCCTTTGGGGTTCCACAACGTGTACCAGCGCACACTGGGTCTCCATTTTCATCATAAATAGAACATGCTATCTCACCTTTTTGTCGAGCCTTGGTGTTCGTAATATCTTCATTACTACGATTTAACTCTTTATCACCTTGTTTTGAAACACCTTGCTCCTTTACAATTTCTTTTGTGCAAGAAAAACTAATTAATAATGTAAAAACACTAATCAGCGTCAAATAAATTACTTTTTTCATAATTATTCAATTTTAATTTAAGTTATCAAGCCACTAGCGGGCGATTAAAAATAGCTGAAATTCAACTGGTTACCAATATAGTCATTTGATTTATTGTAATTAAATTCCGTAACCATTTCTTTTACAGGGG
>JBNJEH010000012.1:0-57580 GCA_051745635.1 Bacteroidota bacterium | reverse complement strand
TTGCATTTGGTCTGATAGTTTACTCATTTCTCTTTTTGAGGTAAAAATCAGAAAACTAAAAGAGCAGAGAATGGTGTAGTTCGTCGGGGGGATACGTTGATTATTTCTTGAGACGTAACAATGTTTGTGAAAGTGAAAAATAAAAACCATTGAGAAGTTCAGGGTCATTAAGCCCTCCTCTTAATGCTCTTAATACCTTAATGGTTCAAAGTAAAAATGGAGAAAAGATTTGAAATACCATTAAGAAATTAAGGGTCATTAAGCCCTCCCCTTAATCCTCTTAATGCCTTAATGGTTCAAAGTAAAAACGGTGAAAAGATTTGAAAAACCATTAAGAAGTTAAGGGTCATTAAGCCTCCCTTAATCCTCTTAATGCCTCAATGGTTAAATAAAAATGGTTCAAAATAAAATGGTGAAAAGTAAAAAGCCATTAAGAAGTTAAGGATCATTATGTCCTCCTTAATCCTCTTAATGCCTTAGTGGTTCAAAATTAAAAACGGTAGAAAAGATTAAAAAAAACATTAAGAAGCTAAGGGTCATTAAGATATAATACTTATCTTTTTATATGTTATGAATGATTTAAAAATAATGGTTTGACAAAAAAAGAAGTTACACAGTTATCCTATGAGATTGTTGGTTGTGCCATTAAAGTTCATAAAGAACTTGGTCCAGGCTTATTAGAGAGTGTTTATGAACAATGCTTAAAATATGAACTTGTAAAAAATGGATTTGAAGTTAAACAACAAATGGAAGTTCCGGTAATTTATGATTTATTAGAAATGGACGTTCATTTAAGGGTGGACCTATTAGTAAATGAAACCATTGTAGTAGAATTGAAAGCCGTCGAAAATATTCTTCGCGTTCATGAAGCTCAATTATTAACGTATATGAAGATATTGCAAAAACCTCAAGGTTTACTCATCAATTTTTACACTGATAATATTATAAAATCTAAAAAGCCTTTTGTAAACGAATACTTTTCGCAATTACCTGACTGATTGAATAAAACCATTAATAAATTTAGGTTCATTTGGCAAAACCCCTTAATTCTCTTAATGCCTTAATGGTTCAAAAGAAATCGTAGAAAAAGCTTAAAAAAACCATTAAGAAGTTAAGGATCATCAAGACAATCCCCTTAATCTTCCTAATGCCTTAATGGTAAAAAAGAAATCGTAGCAAAGATTTGAAAAACCATTAAGAAGTTAAGGATCATCAAGACAATCCCCACTTAATCCGCTTAATGCCTTAATGGTTCAATAAAAATGGTGAAAAGCAAACACCATTCATACCGAACATTATTTTTTGCTTTACAAATGGAGCAATTCACATTCTTAACTCCTTAATCGTTCAGAATCAGTAACTGTAAATTTATCAGCCCAATGCCTCAACAACTGTATTTTATTTCTGCTCTCGATAGCCTCAGTTACCAAAAATCCCCCTATCTTTGCCCTCTTTTTAACGAAAGAATTCAGTGAAGTATGTGTCAAATGGTAATAGTTAGTCCGCCCTGAAAGAAGAAGTGTTTTAAAACTGCTGCTTAAATCAATTTTTCTTGTAATAAATCGGGCTGTTTTTGAACAGCACACTTTAAATCGTTAAAAATGAAAAAGTACTTTAACCTTTTTGATCTTAAACAGAAAGTAGATTATAAAACTGAAGTCCTGGCAGGACTCACTGTGGCATTAGCCCTCGTTCCTGAAGCTGTAGCGTTTGCGCTTTTGGCAGGATTACCGCCACTCACAGGGCTTTATGCCGCATTTGTTATTGGTATTGTCACTGCCATTCTCGGTGGTCGACCAGGGATGATTTCCGGAGCCACTGGTGCTGTGGCGGTCGTTTTTCTGGGGCTCATCACTGCACTTAAAGAAATGAATCCCGGTATCACCATGGATGAGATTATCCAATATGTCTTTGCAACAGTTATACTGGCGGGGATTATCCAGATGATTGCAGGATTCCTGAAACTGGGGAAACTCATGCGGCTGGTACCACAACCTGTGATTTTTGGGTTCGTGAATGGTTTGGCCATCATCATTTTCTCTTCACAACTCGGTCAATTTACTACGGACAGCACAGATCCTGATGCACCCTGGATGTCTGGTTCGCAATTGTACCTGTTTCTCGGTTTAGTCCTGTTGGCTATGTTGATTATTTGGGGACTGCCGAAACTTACAAAAGCTGTGCCTGCAGGACTTGTAGCTATTTTAGCGATTTTTGGTATCGTTTACTTTTTTGATATTGAAACATCTACCGTCGGGGATATAGCCTCTGTGAAAGGCGGTTTTCCTCCAATAACTGTACCGACCATTCCACTCACCTGGGAGACATTCATGTTGATTTTACCTTATTCGGCAGTGGTTGCCGGGGTAGGTCTAATCGAAAGTTTATTAACGCTGAACATCATTGATGAAATAACTCAGACCCGCGGTCGTGGCAACAAAGAAGCGGTCGCACAGGGTACGGCAAATGTACTTTCCGGTTTTTTCTCTGGATTTGGTGGCTGCGCGATGCTCGGTCAGAGTTTGATTAATATCTCTTCGGGCTCACGGGCGCGTTTGTCAGCAATTGTAGCAGCGATTATGTTGTTGGTATTTGTCATGTTTGGCTCTTCCTTGATCGAGCAATTGCCGATGGCAGCGCTTACAGGACTGATGATCATGGTGGCTGTGGGAACATTTGAGTGGGCGAGTTTGAGAACATTCAATAAAATGCCAAAATCGGATATTATTGTGATGGTGGCAGTGACAGTCATAACGGTCATTCTGCACAACCTCGCACTCGCAGTGTTAATTGGTGTGATCATTTCAGCGCTTGTCTTTGCGTGGGATAATGCGCAACGCATCCGCGCGCGGAAACGGTTCGATGAAAATGGTGTCAAGCACTACGAAATATATGGCCCCCTCTTTTTTGGATCGGTGAGCGTATTTAACGAAAAATTTGATGTGGACAACGATCCTGAGGAAATCGTCATAGATTTTGAAGAGAGCAGGGTTGTGGATATGTCTGCTATTGATGCCCTCGATACTGTAACTGAAAAATACCTGAAAAAAGGTAAAAAAGTACACCTCAAACACTTGAGTCAGGATTGTAAACAACTACTGAAAAACGCCGATAAGATCATCGATGTGAATATTATTGAAGATCCTACGTACAAGGTAGTGACAGACGATCTATAGAAAAAAGGAAGCAACTGAAGAATGGTACGGAACTGTTCTTCGGTTGTTATTATAGCCAATCGAACCAGGTTGCAACACCAAGTACTACCAATAATGTCGCAGCCGTCAAATCTGTCCAGGTTCTGAATTGCGCTTTCAGGTATTTCCCGAAATTTAAACCAATCAGCGTGAATAAAACTGAAGAAAAAGCAATCACTGTCGCTACGGTGAGGGGGTGAACATTTTGCAAGCCAATACTGAATCCCACGATTAAATTGTCGAGGCTCAACCCCGCCGATAGCGATATGATTCCGGTCCAGCTGGTGATGCGATCCATTAAATTTTTCTCCTCTTTTTTTGAGGATCGAAGGGTTTTATAAAAAATGAATAAACCAAATAAAACGAGTAGTGTTCCACCGACAATAGATGCATAATCGGCAATCAGTGAAGAAAATTGACGACCGATAAAAACACCGACAAGCGGAATAAAAAACTCGAAAAGACCGAAAACAACAATGATTCGCCACCAATAAGACCGAATATTTAATGCGCCGAGACCAAACGCGACCGCCAGATTATTACTGCCGATGACGATTCCTAGAAGAACGAGTTTCCAAACATCCATTTCCGTTTCCAAAAATAACGTTTTTACGAGGAAAGGAGAGATAACTCACTGGATTGGCTGCCGATTTTCGCGTTGATCCTTGCAGGATGAAGATGTGAGTAAAGGGAGGGGGTTATTTTCATTTCATTTATAGGATTACCAATGTAAGTCGTAAAACAATAATGAACACTTTTTAAATATACAGATGTTAGAGCGTTAGACAATAGATGTTAGATAGCTGATATTAAGCATGTCTAACATCTCCAAGTCTAACATCTTTTGTAAATCTAAGCAACCAATAAGAAAAAATGTTTTAAATTAAAATTTACGACCTATCTTGATAACCCATTTCATTTATTAACTTGTGATCATGAACTGTCCATTGTGCCAAACGCCATTAGTTGACAAAATTGATCCGGAATATTTTGATTGTGGAAAATGCAGAGCGCTGGTAAAGGATCGAGCATTTTATGTGAATACTGACGAAGAACTCAAGGTGTATAAAAAACACGATAATGACGTCGAAGATCCGCGCTACCAAAATTTTACCTCGCCCATCTGGAAGTTTATCCTGGAGCATCATCAACCCGGTGAAAAGGCACTTGATTTTGGCTGTGGAACGGGACCTGTAATCACGCACGTACTTCGGAAGCACGGGTATGAAAACATCAACCTCTACGATCCTTTTTTTTATCCGGAGAAAGCTGTGCTCGACCAACAATACGATTACATTTTTAGTTGTGAAGTGGTGGAACATTTTGCTGCTCCGCGCGAGGAATATGAAAAGCTATTGAACAAAATAAAAAGAGGAGGGCGATTGCTGCTGATGACGCACCCGTATGACGGAAAAATCCCCTTACCCAAATGGTATTACCGACGTGATCCTACACACATTTTTATCCACCGAAAAGCTACGTTCGAATATATCGCCGATTTGTTTGATGTGACGCTTGAGCACCAGGGCAAGCGATTGACGGTATTGAAAAAAATGTAAAGTTTGATAACCCGACAAAAAACACTGTAGGGAGAAACCTAATCCTTAAAATCGCTATTGATAAAAATGCGGAATTTATTTTCCTGCGACCTTTCCAATGTAATTGGTCGTACTTAAAAAAATCGTTAGTTTAGCTATGTAATACAACTAAGATATGATCCAACGAACTGTTATTATCGCCATTTTAAGTATTCAACCCTCCGTTTTTGCCCAGCCAATCCAGCATTTTGAAAGTTTAGACGCTCGCTGGTACGTTGCAGAGACTTATCCGGACGCCAATCAACAAGACCCTACTTTTGTCGCTACTACGACGACTGTGTACGGGTATCAAGGTGATACCACGATCAACGGGAAATTATGGAATAAAATGTACATGACAGATGATGCTCAATTTCAAAATGGTCTAAGTTATATTGGTTCCTCTCGTTTTGATAATGACCAGGTACTTTTCCGCGATACGACGAATCAGTTGGACACCTTGTATGATTTTAGCCTGAATGCGGGAGATAGTGTGCTGTACAACATCAGCGGCAATAATCAGGAATGGCTGGATATTCTTGCGGTCGACAGTGTACAGCTCAATGGAAATTATTATAAACGATTCCATTTTGAAGAACCCTCCGTTACTGCATTTGATTGGCTCGACGAAATTTGGATTGAAGGAATTGGTAGTATCCACGGACCACTTTTCCCAAAATATCCCAGAAAATTCAGCACTGAAATCCCCGATTCTATGTTGTTGACTTGTTCTTTTGCTTCAGATGAGCAAGTTTGGCAACACACTGATTATTCGAACTGTTACGAAAGTCATGTTTGGAACCTCAGCGAGAACGCGAATGTCGGGATCACCGCAGCCCCCAATCCCTTCGAAAATGCAATTACTATTCAGTCGCCACAGCATAGTGTTGAAAAGGTTACACTGCTCAGTCAGCTCGGTACCGAATTAAAAACTATTGCAGATTACAAGTCAGGTCAAAAAATCGATTTATCATTTCTTCAATCTGGAATTTATTTTTTAAAAATTCAGGTGAACCGTAATACGACGACGCAGCGCATAATAAAGTATTAGCTTCAGAGCCATTCATTGTATCGAAAATGAAATTTCACGAGATGTCCAATGATAAGTGTTGTCAAAACATAACTTGTTAAACTTCTTTTGGTTTAAGATCAGCACCATAAATCATTTTTGACAACAACCTATTCGATTAATTTTGAGCAATTATCAAAAAGTATCGCCAGGATTTTCACCGCCTGTTGTGTTATGGTGAGTATGCCAAAACGCTCCATCTTGATCTGGATGACGGTAGCGCAATATCATGCTATGTTCAGAAGAAACGCCCTTGCTGTAAGCTCACGAAAGCGTCATGTTGAAGCGCACACCCAACAATCTTCAAAGGTTATAATCGATTTACTATGAACTTCGTTCCACAATTGTTCCGTCACTGAATTTTGCAAAACGCCCTTTGCTGCGATCGTGTACCTGCTCATATTTGGGCCAGGGCCATCCTCCAAATTGCGTGCGTTGATAATCCGCAAATGCTTCCTGAATTTCTTCGCGCGAGTTCATCACGAAGGGACCGTGTTGCACGACGGGTTCTTCAATTGGGCGCCCCTGCAATACCAAAAATTTGACTTTGCTATTTCCCGTTTCAAAAGCTAAATCTGCTGTAGGTTCCACATCCACGGCATGATACTCGGGAATAGTTTCTCCATCGATTTTCAAATCAGCACCTTCGTAGAAAAAGATGGTTCTGTTCACACCTTCAGCTGTAGCAGGTAGTTGAAACAAGGAATTTTCATCCAGTTGAATGTTGTAAACGCCAACATGATTATCGGGGTCGTGCGCCCATGAAGGAGTAGGAGGTGTGGGCGACTTGTGATCAAATAATTGTCCTGCGAGGACTTCAATATAAGCATTTTCATGGTTGAAATTTGGAATGTCTTCGCTCCAGAACATTTTATAGTCGGGCTGCTCCATTTTGCTTTTCTTCGGCAGGTTCAACCAGATCTGAAAAAGTTCTAAAGGATTTTTTTTGTCCCTGTGCATAAGCGGAAACATTTCTGAATGCATCAAACCTGAACCCGCTGTCATCCATTGGAGGTCTCCATCGCCGTAACGTCCTGCACCTCCCGCCGAATCGGAATGATCGACCATTCCTTTGCGTACAACGGTCAGTGTCTCAAACCCGCGATGCGGGTGTCCCGGAAAACCCGGAACCTCTTTGCCGTGATACATGCGCCAACCATCTTTGATGTTAAAGTCTGAACCCAATTGTCGACCTTCCAGCGATGTCGCAGGTCCAAAATTTTCGTTGCCCTCCGGGTATTTATCTTCGTGATGCACACAAAATAAAAAGGGATCCTTTGTTTCCCATTGAAATCCTAATGCGCGTATTTTTTTAATTGCTTTCATATCTTCCTGATTCTCTTTTTGTTTTGCAGTATTGCCAAATAATGGTGCTGATGCAGCTGCGGCTGTTCCAAGTGCCAGCCTTCCCAAAAACTTTCTTCTATTATTTTTCTTTTTCATATATCTAAATAGTTACCATGGTAAATATATGTAGATTCTTGTTATTTGACAAACGAAAAGTTGAATTGTTCGAGATCACTTGGTCTTCGATTTGAAAACCTCAACGTTGTTTTGATTGAAGATTAGATGCAACAAATGTTACTGATGAGTTGTCTTCATTTCATCATATTTGCAAAAAAGAAACGCATGAAGGAATTTTGGGACGAACGATACGCAGCTGAACAATATGTTTATGGAGAGGCTCCAAATGATTTTTTTAAAGAGCAACTCGATCAAATGGAAGCAGGTAAGATCTTGCTTCCAGCAGATGGAGAGGGGAGAAATGGCGTTTACGCAGCACAGAAAGGGTGGGATGTCACTGCTTTTGATATCAGTCATTCCGGGAAGGAGAAAGCTGATCAGCTCGCTCATAAAAAAGGAGTTACCATGGACTATCAAGTTGGACCACTTGAGGATCATGATTATGAGAAGGAATCGTTTGATGTAATTGCGTTAATTTTTGCACACTTTCCAGCGCATTTGAAGTCGGATTACCACAAAAAGTTCGCAGAACTACTGAAACCAGGAGGTGTCCTGATAGTTGAAGCATTTAGTAAAGACCACCTAAGTTACAGTGCCAAAAATCCAAAGGTTGGCGGTCCGAAGAATGAGGATATCTTATACAATATCGATGAGTTTGAAAATTATTTTGGAAACTTTAAAAAACACATCTTGACGCAAATGGAGGTCAAACTGTCAGAAGGAGAGTATCATCAGGGGGTCGGTTCTGTAGTGCGTTTTGTTGGGCGAAAAGAAAAATAACCTGAGAATTACAGCCTCCAGGTTCACTGCTGCCAGTTAGTTTTATTTTGGACATGTTTATGTTTTTCATATTTTAGTAAGTAAAAATACTGGATAATTGGTATTGGAGAACCGTTAACCATCTTTATTAAAATAGAAATATCAACTGATGAAAAACAATGCTAATACATGTACGAAGCTCTATTCTGGTCCTGTAGCTATAATTTTTAGTTTTATAATTTGTGGATACTGGATTATAGGGAATAGTTTTAACGTTTATACATATAAGTTGACAGGTGCCATTTTTGAAATACTTTGGATTTTTATGCTGCCGATGCTATTCGTCGTCCCCATTACTTCTTTGATTGCCGCAATTATGAACAAATTCCGGAAGAGTTATTTGTACTTTTTGTCCATTATCTTCAATGTCGGAACGTTTATAGGAATGAATTTGTAACTGCTTCGGTTAAACGTTAAAACGCGCGATAGTGCACCAAATTTTAGAAGTGTATAGTCTAATATTCTGCCGTTCTCAATAATGATTGAAGGATTCAAGTTACAATGAAACATTTTGTTTATATATTACCGTGATCATACATTAAATAATAGATTTGTATAATCTTTAGCATGAACGAATGATAGTTTTTGATCCACATTATTGTTTTTTAAAAAATAAAACTGACATACAGCTCAGCTATAAAGAATGTCTTAGTATCGCTGATTATAATCTTTTTATCGGACGGGATGTCGACTTTTACCAGCATAAAGTGGATAATAAAAGTTTAACCTTACTGGGATTTGCATTTGATATTAACGATCCTGATAAAACTGAAAATGATATTCTGGAAGATATTGCAGGTAGTGATAATATACCAGCAAAAATAGATTTCCTCAGCGGAAATTTTCTGCTCATATCAGAGGACAATAAAGATATTGCGTTTTATAATGATGCTGCCGGGGTTTTTAAATTGTTCTATTTGATTGAAAAGGAGGAAATAATTGGTTTAGCTTCAGATATTAAATTGCTATCTCATTTTTTTAATACAGAAAAAGTTGTAGATCCTGGAGCGCGAGATTTCTATTCAAGCGATTTTTTTAAAAAGAGCAGAATAAGACCGGGAGAAAAAACGAATTACCAGGGGATCAAGCACCTGTTACCCAATCATAGATTGCTGTTAAAACAGGGCGAAATGGAAAGGTATTTCCCTGCTAATGAGATCCCCGATAATACTGTGGAAGAGAGCCTCCAAAAAGTAAAAAAATACTTTGATAATGTAATTGAAGCAGCAGTAAAAAGATATAATGTGAAATGCTCATTAACCGCAGGTTGGGACAGCAGAGTTTTATTACTCTGCACCAAAAATGTAATGAACAAAACACAGTATTACACATTTGTAACACCAAAACTTGATAACAAGAGTAAAGATATTAAAATACCACAAAAACTTTCAAATAAATTAAACCTTAATTACAGAACAATTGATTTCGATAAAAATCAAGATAATTACAATCGCGATAATCTGAGAACCTCGTACGAGCATATTTCCGAAAGACGTATTAATGCAATTTGCAAAGGATTTTCAAATTTTGATAAAAAAGATGACCTGGCATTAATAGGTACAGTGAGTGAGATATGCAAAAATTATTACGATAACGTCATTATTAATGGCGGTGTGTCACTTACAAAGTCATCTCATTTTCCTGTAAATGATTACACGGTGGCGCATTTTTCAGAAAAATACAGCGAACTGGAAAAAATTAATTCAAAGTTTGGTTACAATATTGCAGATATTGCCCACTGGGAACAGGATATAACCAATTTTGCCGCACAAAATACATTTTATAACATGTATGCAGTAAAAACATTCTCGCCTTTTAACAGCAGGCAAATAATTAAAACGATCTTATCCGTACCCTCAGAGTTGAGGGATCAGCAATCCCACTTGTTTTACAGATATTTATTTGATAAATACTGGTCTGAATTGAATAAAGTACCGGTTAATCCGAATATCAAGACCAAATTGATACGAATTGGAAAAAAAATAGGTGTTTACAGGATATATAAGATCATTTCGACAAGATCGAGGTCTTAAAACCCAGGCTTCCCGAATGTTTAAAAAATATTATCGCAAGGTACCGACACAGGAAGATCTGCCCTCTTAATTTTTCCGCTTGGTGCTACTGTTTCTTTAATGGATAAACTGACAACCTCCCGAAACTCGAAAATATGAAAAATAACAGTACTTTGAATCCCTTACTTCGATAAACCCAGCACATCGCAGCATAAAAGTTTTGAATGAGGAATATAGAATGTAGAACTCAAACATAAGTTTTTTAACTCCAACCTCTGCATTTCTACACTTCAAACTTCAACCTTCCACGGCTCTACAGTTCTACAGTTCTGCCTTTAGATTTCTATATATACGATTCAACGTTTAGACTACATCCATTAAACTCGTGGTAGTACCTTCCGCTTAAATTCTGACAACAAGATCCCCGTCGCCATGGCAACGTTGAGCGATTCGCCCGAACCAATTTTAGGAATCGATACAGGATGAGATATGAGTGGTAGCAAGTTTTTATCGATACCGTTACCTTCATTGCCCATCAGAATGATGCCTCTTGGAGGAAGATTTTCCTGGTAAATGTTCTTTCCTTCGAGAACTGCGCCAAAAATGGGGTGGTTGGTTTCGGAAAGATAGTGTTTCAGGTCGCACGTGCGGACGTTCACGGTGAAAACACCACCCATTGAAGCTTGTACGACCTTTGGATTGAAGATGTCAACACAACCTTCAGATGTTACAATGTGTTCGATGCCAAACCAGGCTGCGAGGCGAAGGATAGTACCCATGTTGCCGGGATCCTGGATCGTGTCGAGTGCCAATATCAGCGGTGCATCGATTGACACCTCGTCGGGTTTTCTGCAAATTGCGATGACGGATTGCGGATTTCGAAGGGATGAAATTTGCTGCAGGACCTTATCCGAAATGGGGATGATTGTTTGATCTTCGATACCTGAAAGTTGTCCGGGATCGGTCGTGTAGATCGTTTCCATCAATGCTGGACGGTGCGCAAGAGCCGCCTTCAGCATTTTATATCCTTCAATCACAAAGCACTGGTGTTGATCCCGAAATTTTTTCCGCTGCAACGAACGAATGCGCTTTATGTCTGCCTTTGAAATCACCTTCAACAAAGTTAGCGGAATTCTTTAAAATACTTGTATTTTTGCTTGTGTGAAAATATCCCGCGCATACGTTTATCTGGTAATGTTAGTAATGATCGCAGTGATCTCCGCTTGCAACATTACGCGGAATGTTCCGGAAGGCTACTATTTGCTTAAAAAGAATAAAATTGAACTCCCCAAAACAAAAGGTGTGACCGAAGAAGAAGTAAGGGATGTTTTAAAACAGCGCCCTAATCACCGGTTGCTCGGACTTCGATTGAAACTGCGCATGTTCAATGCAATCGACTCGGCAAAAGCGGCGCGGGATGAACGGGAGAGATACCTCAAGTACAGAGAAAAGAATAAGCGCAAATTGGAGCGTCAGGAGCGAATCAATGAAAGGCGCATAAAACGGGCATTGCGTCGGGATAAGAAAACGTATCGTCCGAAAAAGGTGAAATTAAAAGATACTATAAATCCAAGACCTACAATTCGGGAACGACTCAAATATGATTTCGGTGAAGCGCCACGGGTCTTTGATACGGCTTCGCTGGAAACTTCGCAGGAACAGCTACAGCTTTTTTTGCAGAAAAACGGTTACTTTGATGGTGAGGTGGAGACTGCCGTGGATTACAAAGAACGTAAACAAACGGCAATTGTTACCTACGATTTAACACCTAAAACGATTTATATTGTGGACAGCATGAATCTGGCGACGCAAAACAATACGGTACAGGCCGTCTATGAAGATTACAAAAAGAACGGAGAAGACGTTTTGATCCCTCCATTTCGCTTCGATGCAGAAGCCCTCGGAAAGATGCGGAAATCGTTCACAACGTATGTGAGAAATGCTTCAATTTACGGGTTTAAGGATTCGTATGTACATTTCGAAGCGGACACGATAGGTCTCGACTCGACAGTGCATATCGCGATCGAAATTGCCGAACGCACAGTTGGGGAAGGTGATAATAAGAAAGTCAAACCATTTGCTTATACCAAGGTTCGCAATGTTTATTTTCATTTGCTGGATACCTTGAATTATGACGGAAACTTCTACGCGAACGAATTGAAACCGCGTGGAATCAATATTGGCCCTTATGATGAGATTCCCACTTTTGATACATTAGTTTATGACGATTATTCAGGAAACAATGAAGCATTTCGCAAAGCTACTTTTCTGTACAATGGCAAATTAACGACCAAAGCCGAATTACTCGAGTTTCAGAATTACCTGGAGTCCAGTAATTATTATAAAGAAGAATTCCTCAACCAGTCGTACAACCGGCTCACGCAGATGAATTTATTTAAATCGGTAAAACCTGAAATTGTAGAAAATGAAGACCACAGTATCGACGTTCACTATTACCTGAGTCCAAAGAAAAAACAAACGTTCAGCTTTGAGCCGAAAGGGACACATTCCAACAGTTACCTGGGGGTTTCATCTTCACTGAATTATACCAACAGAAACTTGTTGCGCACGGGTCAGGAATTAAAAGTACAGTTTAGTGGTGGTTTTGAATCGCAACCGCAGGTTTTTGCAACCAACAATGAGCAAGAGGTCATCGATGAGGGTACGCGCAGTTTTAATACGCTCGAGTTTGGACCGAGCATCACCCTTGAAATTCCCGGACTAATGCCGATGCCACTCAAGTATTTGTCCAAACGTCAGAATCCTAAAACATCGATTTCGGTAGCATACAATTACCAGGAACGCCCGGCTTTCACTCGCAGAACGGGGCAGTTTAATTATTTGTGGAAATTCTATGATGTTTATCGCACGCAGGTATTTACAGTAGGGGTTCCTTTTGTTGGCGGAATTCAATACATCAACATCGGTAAGTCTCAGGGCTTTAAAGATCAGCTCGAAGAACAGAATGATCTTTTCCTGCTGAATGCATACAGCAACCAAACGATTTGGAAAGACATTAAGGTAGGGTACCAGTGGACGAATCAGGAGCGAAGAGAGGGAAATGTGATGTTTTCCTACGGAGCCAATTTTGACATGGCAGGTATGCTGCTCGAATTATTCGCGCAAGATGGTGAAGTTAATGCTGATGGATTCAAAGAATTTTTGGGACAGCGCTATTCTCAATTTGTTCGGCTGGACAATGAAATACGCATTCATCATTACTGGTCGAAAGAACGGTCGATGAATTACCGCCTTCAGTTAGGTGCGGGTATTCCGCTGGCCAATAACGGGCTCAACCTGCCTTTTGACTACAGTTTTTTTGGAGGTGGTTCCAATGATAACCGTGGTTTCCGTGCGCGTTCCCTCGGTCCTGGAGTCTATAAATATTACCTGGATACGAACAGGACAGTAACAGAGATCGGTGATATTCGACTCGGAGCATCCATGGAATACCGTTTTCAAATTACGGATATATTGGAAGGGGCACTATTTTCTGATGTCGGGAATATATGGACATATAACGAAGATGATAACCGACCGGGCGGTCAATTTACTTCCGATTTTTATAAACAATTCAGTGTCTCTGGTGGATTTGGATTGCGCATCGATTTCAACTTTTTAATCTTGCGTCTCGATTTGGGGATTCCGCTACGAAAACCGGCGCTACCCGATAATGCGCGATGGATTTTTCAGGATAAAACGCCTTATTTCGAGGAGGCGATCGACGAGTGGGGAACCAATCCCTCGACAGGTGAGTATATCTATGAAGAACGGGATTTGCTGCCCAATCCTTTTCAACCGCAATTCCATATTGGTATTGGCTATCCTTTCTGACCATCTTCGACGCGAAATTGCCCCATCTGCTGTTCTGCTTTCGTTCATCTTGAGGTTGATATATGTGGGAATCGCACCTTGAAACAGTAAAATTATCGTAATTTTGTTCCTCCCAATCGGGATAATAAATTGAAAAAAATAGTAGAAATGAATAGTTGGTTTACAATCAAAGTGAAATATACAAAACAGCTGGAAGATGGACGCTTAAAGCGCGTTACAGAACCATATCTGGTGGATGCTGTTTCCTTTACGGATGCCGAGGCGAGGATTTACGAAGAAGTCGGAACAAATGTTCAGGGCGAGTTTCTCATTACGGGAATCTCGAAGACCGATTATGCCGATATTTTCTATTATGATGACGCCGATGACTGGTATAAGTGTAAGTTGACTTACGTGAGCGTCGATGCTGATTCCGGCAAAGAAAAGAAAGTTTCCAACAATTTCCTCGTCACTGCAGCTACGGTGAGAGAAGCATACGATCGCATCAAAGAAAGCTTGAGCGATATGACGGTGTCTTTTGAAATTCCGTCGATTGCGCTGTCTCCTATTGTGGAAGTAATGCCGTACGACCCGGATCTCGACGTTGAAATTGATCGTCGTCCAATGACAGAAGAGGAGCAGGAGACACAAGCAGCAGATCCATCAGCAGCGCCGACAGATGAAACGGAGCAAGAAGAGGAGCAAAATAACGAACAAGAAGAAGAGACGGCTGTTGATCAGAATGAATCGGATTCCTCTTTTGAAGATGAGACGGAAGCGGACGAAAAGTAGTTCTGATGAAAGAATTTTTAACGAAATTGAGAGATGATCACACGGATTTTGATAGTGGCGAGCTAAGTGACGATATTAAGTCTACTGACCCCATGATCCTTTTTCAAAAATGGTATCAAGAAGCTTTTGAAAGTAATTGTGCTGAACCACATGCTGTTACGCTCAGTACAGTAAATAGAGAGTTGCAGCCTTCCGCTCGAACGGTTTATATGAAAGAACTGGTCGAAGAGGGTATTGTATTTTACACGAATTACGAATCTCAGAAAGCGCAGGATATGGATCAAAATCCGAAAGTCTCTGCGTTGTTCTACTGGGATTGCCTTGAACGACAAATTCGCTTAAACGGTATGGCAGAGAAAGTTCCGGCAGAAATGTCTGATGACTACTTTGCATCGCGACCGCGGGAAAGCCAACTCGGAGCGTGGACATCGCGACAGAGTAATGTCGTCGAAAGCCGTGAAACACTCGAAAAGAGGTACCGCGAAATGAAAGAGCGATTTGAGGGAAAGCCTGTACCGCGACCTGAATTCTGGGGAGGCTATTTAATTCGCCCTTCATACCTGGAATTCTGGCAGGGCAGACCCAGCCGATTGCACGATCGTATTTGCTTTGTAAAAAATGGTGATCGCTGGGACGTTCACCGAAAAAATCCTTAAATGAGAAACGTAGAACCTTCAGTTCACCTGTTGGACAATGGAATGCGCGTCGTTTATTTGCACGATCCTTCAGTAGTCGCACATCTCGGTGTAACCGTTCTGGCCGGATCGCGTTTTGAGCGCGAACGTGAAGTCGGTCTCGCCCACTTTTTAGAACATTGTATTTTCAAGGGAACGACAAACCGGAGGGCATTTCACGTATTATCACGACTGGACTCTGTCGGTGGTGAACTGAACGCTTATACGACGAAGGAGGAAATCGCCATATACGCTTCATTCACCAAAGAACAATTGTCTCGCTCATCAGAACTTTTGGCGGATATTACCTTTCATTCAAATTTTCCCGAAAAAGAAATTCAGAAAGAAAAAGCGGTGGTCATCGATGAAATTAATTCTTACCTGGACAGTCCGGGGGATAAAATATTTGATGACTTCGAAGCACTGCTGTTCGATGGAAGTCCGCTCGGAAATAATATTCTGGGAACTATGGATTCTGTACAGTCGTTTACGCGCGAAGATTTACTGAATTACGTCGGTCGCTTGTTTCATCCCGAGAACATGGTGCTCTCTTTTGTCGGTGATATTCCGCCAAAACGATTACTCAACCGGTTGAATCGCGATTTTGGCAAGGTTCCGAATAAGTCGCCGAACAGAACAGTCGATTTACCCCGACTCAATGATCCTTTTACGATTGCTGAACCGGAAGCAAACTATCAAACGCATATCATGCTCGGCGGCTATGCACCAGGTTATGACGATCCAAAACGGAGAGTGTTCACCTTGTTGGTGAATATCCTGGGAGGACCAGCGTTAAATTCTCGACTCGTGTTATCAATACGTGAAAAATACGGCTATTCCTACAATATCGAGGCGAATTATACGGCCTACAAAGATATTGGCTACTGGTTCGTGTATGCCGGTACTGATCCGCGGTATAAGAAAAAAATTATTCAACTCATCAAAAAGGAATTGCGCGGTTTTATCAAAAAAGCGCTGACGCCAACGCAATTAAAAAAAGCAAAAGAGCAACTTAAGGGGCATTTGGCGTTGGGTATGGATAGCAACGTGGGTTTGATGCTCAATTTTGGTAAGAGTTTGCTCGTTTTTGACCGCATTGATACGTTACGGGAAATTCACGATCAAATTGATGGAATTACGGCCGAAGAAATACAGTCGCTGGCAGGAGTGTATTTTGACGATGAACAATGCTCCATGTTGTGTTTTGACGTAAAAAATGATGACAGTTTTTAGCAAGCGATGTGAAATGTAAAAGAATTTCCGCGCTTTTCCTGTTGAGCTGATTGATCCAAAATTATTATATTTAAAGCTTATAGGATTACCAATGTAAGTCGTAAAACAATAATGAATGCTTATTAAAGATACAGCTATTAGATAATTAGACAATAGATGTTAGATAACTGATATTAAGAATATCTAACATCTCCAGGTCTAACATCTTTTATAAATCTAAGCATCCAATAAGAAAGAATGTTTTAAATTAAAATTTACGACCTATTTTGGTAACCCATAAAACTTATTAATTCTGGCAAATCTTGTCACAACAAAAGGAAAAATATACAGCAATTATTGCCGAAATTGAAGCCCTGGAATCGCAGCTGGAAGCGAAACGTAAGGCCGCTGCAAAGTTGGCGGATGAAAATCGGGCGGTCGACATTCCTGAGCATTTTTCAGATCAGTTTCTCGAACTGGAGAAAAAGATGGCGCACTACTTTAGTGGAATAGCCATGGATCCCGATTCCGGAACGATAACGATTCATGGAGAGCGCTATATTTTGACGCGCTCCTCTTCACTGTCAGTTGATTTTTTTCAGGGATTGCTGACCTTGCTGGATGAAAATACGGGCGAGAGTAATTTTGAACTCGTTTACGATCTGTTATTTGATATTGCACACATCATCGGAAAGAAAGATGCCGAGAAGTACGCTGAAAAACTGGAGCTGGGTACCCCCATTGAAAGTCTTTCTGCCGGACCGCTCCACTTTGCATTTACGGGATGGGCGAAAGTGCAGATTCTGGATGGAAGTAATCCCGTCGCCAATGAAGACTTCAGTTTGCGCTACCGCCATTTAGAAAGTTTTGAAGCTGAAGCGTGGGTGCGAGAAAAAGGCTATTCCGACGAAGCTGTTTGTGCAATGAGCGCCGGTTACTCATCGGGTTGGTGCAGTCGCTGCTATGGAATTGACCTTACGGCGATTGAAATTAGCTGTACAGCCAAAAAGGATGAGGAACACTGTGAGTTTATTATGGCACCACCTTCAAAAATTTATCAGTACGTAGAAGAGGAAGCGTCTATTCATGAAAAACTTCCCAGCTTTTTTGAGCGACACTTTTTTAAACAAGAGTTAAAAAAGAAAAAAGCGCTCATTCGCAGCACAGAAAAATTCTCTCGCGTAGGAAGTTGGACCTTACATTTTGAGGATGATTCAGTCAAATGGTCGAGTGAGATATACCGGATTTTTGAAGTGGATGAAAAGGAGAATAATCGCCTGTTAGAACTTTATTATTCGCGTTTGGATCAAAACACGCGCAAAACGATTACTGATCATTTAGAGAGGATTAAAGCGGGCGATGGATTTGAATTAAAGCACATTGTTCACTGCCCGCACCACGTGAAGAAATGGGTGGTCTGTTCTGGCACCCCCCTGCGCGACGAACACAACAGGGTGATCGGTGTAAGTGGATTAATCCAGGACGTTACCTCACACATGACGGGGGATCGCGAATTGGACCACTTCTTTAATATGTCTGCTGACTTGCTTTGTATTTCGAATACGGAGGGTTATTTTATAAAAGTAAGTCCCGCATGGACGGATTTACTGGGTTATACAGAAGAGGAATTGACATCCCAACCTTTCATGAATTTTGTGCATCCAGAAGATCAAACTTCAACACAAACTGAGGCTGATCTCGTTTATAGCGATTTAAAAGCCAGTACTTTTGAAAATCGGTATATCACGAAATCCGGTGAAGTCGTACGCCTTAGCTGGCATACCCGAGTGGACGAGCTAACACAGCTCATTTACAGTACGGTGCGAAATGTAACTACGGAACGCGAGCGACAGGAGCGCTTGCTGACGTCCCTGTCCGAAAAGGAATTATTGTTGCGAGAAATTCACCACCGGGTCAAAAACAATCTTCAGGTGATTTCCAGTTTGTTGTCATTACAGTCGGGTATGAACAATGTGAATGACGAAGTACAACAGTTATACGATGACAGCCAAAATAGGATCAAATCGATGGCAGCAATACATGAGCTGTTTTACAAGTCCGAGACATTGGATGCTATAAATTTTAGAGAATACATCGAAAAGTTGGTGAATGATTTAATTCACTCTTTCAAAGGGAGGGATTTTGGAAATATTGATTTTGAGTATCGGGCCGATCAAATGTTCTTAGATTTAGATACGGCAATACCGCTTGGTTTGATTATCAATGAGATTGTTACGAATTCACTGAAACACGGATTGCGTGACGAGATCAGTGGAACTATTTTTGTCTACTTCAAAGTAAATAGCGATAAAGTAGAGCTAGTGATAGGTGATGATGGAGAAGGCCTTAAAAAAGATCCTTTTGAAAATGAGGAAGAAACACTGGGCATCATGCTTATCGATAATTTAGTAGGTCAAATCAATGGCGAAGTCAGCTGGTTAGAAGAGCGATCGGGTACCTTTTTTAAAGTGACGTTTCCATCAGAATTGACGAAGGACCATTTGAGCGCTCAAAATCGATAGTCCACGACGAGGTTTAAATTAATCATGTCCGCCTTATTGATTTTTTCGCGCGCCGTCATCGATCCCTGGTAGGCCTCTTTTTTGTAGACAACAATGCATTTGAGGTCCAATCCTTCAAAATAGCCCTGAAACTTGTAATCAAATTTTCCGGTGAAGTGGTAATAATCATCTAAAGCGTATTTGCTCAATCGGAGATTTTCGTTGCTGGGTTGATCAATATATCCCGCGCCAACTGAAACCCAAAAAGGACGCTCTTTTGGATCGTATTTATATTTTAGTACATAGGCGTTTAATCCTCCATATCCTTCAAACAGCTCGCGAGTTAGACTGGCGTAAAATTTTTCTCGACCCCATTCCCGGGGGAATAAATAACGACCTTGATCAGCTATGCCGAAATAATTGCCAGTCAATTGATGATTTTTGTAAATCATACCGATTCTTCCACCCAGCGCATACGTCGATTCATCTTCCTGGATATATGTGAGCGACGGGTTGGGATTTCCACCGTGGTTGAGTGCGTATTGATATAAACCCTGAACCCCCAGGACGTAGTCGACGGTTTTGCCGCTGTAGGTATAATCGACTTGACCAAATGACAGGTTAAAAATATTTTCTGCTGTATAGTTCCAGAATTGCGTCTTTAAATTTTTCTTTTCGTATATCGCTCCGAAAGTTCCCAGTCCTTTTGTTGAGATATTTCCGTGATAGAGCCCCGAATCACCCAGTGGATTTCTTCCCTGACCATAAATCCCCATGGATTCACTGATCGAATACCAGTGTACAGTGCCGCGTATCGTCTCGCTGACAAACCATGCGCCTTTCAGCTGGAGGTGATCGTTGTGGTAATTGACAGAAAGGCCGCTGAAGATATTGGGGCGCATGCGGTTATCATTTTCATTCAGCAGGGGGGATTCGAGTTGATGTCGACCGAGTTCTACCGAAAAGTGATCGCGTTCATAGGAGAGGTACAATTCTTCGAGGCGATCCAGATCAGTGGAGTTGTCTACATCATTCAAATCGTAGAGCTGGCGCTCGTATCGACTGCCTTTTCCCGCTGTGGCATCCGTTGTGTGCAGATTGTATTGATACAATTGAAAAGCAAAAAATCCGCTGAAACTCAAATGGAAATTCTTAAAAGAAGGGGAATAATAACCTAAGCCAGCACCTGATGTGACGGTGAAATAATCGTCAATAGCACCTTCATTGATGGTAGACATGGCAAACGTGCGTTTGTGAAATTCAAAGTAGCCCTTGTCCAGATCCGCCCAAAGTCTATGACTGATCGAATCGGGATGGATATCGGCGCGATGGCCCGGCTGACTGAAAAGTATGTGGGGCAGGACAACAGTACAAACGAGGCTGCAAATGTATATTTTGAAATTCATGGTGCTTTTTTTTACAAAGTTGGTGTAAAATGAATGTTTTTTCAGTTACTAAAGTTACCGATAAAAAAAACCTCGATTTAAAAACTTAAATCGAGGTTTCAGCATTCGTCAACGGGTTAATGCGGTAATTTATCTCGTAGCACTCCGTAAAGATAAGTGCCAAACGTGGCGAAAATAAGCACGATGCCGAAGGATAAAAATCCATAGCCGATATTGACGACCATGGGTCCAGGGCAGGCGCCGGTAAGTGCCCAGCCAAGACCAAAGATGATGCCTCCGATGAGGTAACGAGCAACTGATTTGTTCTTGGGGAAGAATTTGATCGGATCTCCAGTAATATCGCGCAACTTGAATTTCTTGATTAAAGCCACGCCAATGATTCCTAAAACGACTGCTGTTCCTATAATTCCATACATGTGAAATGCTTGAAAACGAAACATTTCCTGAATGCGGTACCAGGATATTGCTTCGGATTTCGCCATGACGATTCCAAATAAAATCCCGACCAATAAATATTTTATAAATTTCATAATACTGTTCTTTTTTTAATGAATTAGCCAAAAATGAGTGGGAACACCCCGAAAGTCATGATTAATCCTCCAATAAAGAAGCCGATCACGGCAATCAATGAGGGGATTTGCAGATCTGATATTCCACTAATGGCATGACCAGAAGTACAACCTCCGGCATAGCGTGCTCCAAATCCAACCATCAGTCCGCCAATCGCCAGAATCAGAAATCCTTTCAGGCTCAGGGCGGATTCCCAGTCAAAAAGTTCGGATGGCTGCAATGAAGAAGGCTCAGAAAAACCAAGCGCTTGTAAGTCCTGAACCGTTGACTCGGAAATTTCGACGGGATGGTTCCCTTGTGTTAAAAATGCATAGGCTATGTATCCACCGATAACGGCGCCAATGAGAAATACGATATTCCAGATTTGTTTTTTCCAGTCAAAATCAAAGAACTTCACTTTTTTTCCAGCTCCACCAATTGAACACATCGTTCTCAGGTTGGCAGAAAAGCCAAATGATTTACCAAAAAAGAGCAGGATAAACATAACGGCTGAAATAATAAGTCCTGAAAACCACCAGGGCCAGGGGTCTAATAAAAAATCGATCATAATTATTGAATTTTAAATGAGATAACGGGTTTGTATAAATGATTAATTAATCGTTCTGTAGCACTTTTATAAAGAAGTCCTCCTTTACCATGCGTGCCGATGCACACCAAATCCATGTCGTGCATCTGGTTGAAATGTGTTACGCCTTCTTCGACATTCTCATCATCGAGTACGTGCATTTCAAATGAATCGAGTTGATTATTCTGCGCAAATGTCTGCATGTTTGCCTGAATCGCCTCGTGATCTTCACCGCGTTCTGCGATTTGCAAAAGGTGTAACTTCGTTCCGAAAAGAGCGATAAACTGTTTGAGTAAATCCAGCGACTGCTCATTATTCTCTGAAAAATCGTGTACCAGTAGAATGTTGTTCAGTTCAAAAGAAGATCGGTCGCACATGAGTGTCAAAACGGGAACACTAGAGTTACGGGCCACTATTTGCGCTTCAGAACCTGCAATTCGTTCTGCTAAACCAGAAGACCCTTTATTCCCAAGTGCAATCAAATCAAAGTTATTCGCTTCAGCGTAGTTGACAATTTGAGAAGTTGTGCCTCCAAGAACGATGGCTGTATGCACACCTTCATTTTTTCGCTCGATGTCTTCGAGTTTATTCCAGGCCATTTCATATTGCGTGCGGACATAGTCGACATCGATTTCACCACAGGTCTCGATTTCTTTTTGATCATTGAGCGTGACAGTATCCGGCACGTTCAATACGTGGAGGAAGGTGACTTCCATATCGGACTGCTGTGACAGGTTTTTCACCATTTGATAGGCAAACTCAGACTGCACAGAAAAATCTGTGGGAATGAGTACCTTTATTTTTGTATTTTTCATTGCTGTTGTTTTTCTTTTAGTGATTGTAATTGACGGGTGTTCACACCATTGATGATATTGTTGTAACCAGCCTTTTTCAACAGCTGAATCGCTTGAGCAGAGCGCGAACCACTTCTGCAAAACACCACTGTTTGTTTATTTTTGGCAATCTCACTGATACGTCCTTGAAGTTCACTGAGCGGGATGTTTTTAGCGTCTTCAAAACTTCCTTTGTTAAATTCATCAGGCGTTCGAACATCGATAAATTGTGCTTGATCAAAATCAATGGTTTTATCCGTTGGCTGCTGTGCAGTAGAACAACTTGACAACAGCAGACCGAGGACCAAAATCAAATTAAGTAGTTTCATCATCGTATTATTTTTCTATGAGTTGGTCGACCTGTTTCCAGGTGCCACCGTTATGCACGTTGCGAATGCCATTTTGTTCCAGGATAGATTTCGCCTGACTGGATCGATTCCCCGATCGGCAAAAAACGACGACGTTTGATTTTCCTTTGAACTGGTCGATGCGTGTATTGATTGAAGTGAGCGGTATATTGACAGCTCCGGGTGCCGAACCAGTTGCAAACTCTCCTTCCGAGCGGACATCGACGAGTAACGTTTCGCTCTCGTTAACGATTCCCTGCAACGCTGCATTCTTAGTTGAATTGCCTTTAAAAATATCGAATATTCCCATGATTTGTTGTATTGAATAAGTGAATGGTCCATTGCTGAACCATTCACCTGAATTAATTATTCATCACTATGATTTCATCACTTTACTGGGACATACATAATCTGTCTTTGCCACTCCTGCTTTTGCGATGGCGTCAAAACCACCTTCAATTTCGGTGAAGTTTCTGTATCCGCGCGATTCCAGAATACTGGATGCGATCATGCTTCGGTAGCCTCCAGCACAGTGAACGTAGAAGTGTTCGTCCGGATTGATATCTTTCATCCATTCGTTGATGTTGGCCAACGGTCGGCTAAACGATTCTTCAACGTGTTCAGCTTCCCATTCTGTTTCCTTACGAACATCAAATACTTTATCTTCTTCAACGTTGACGCGCTTTTTAAATTCGTCTGCGGAGATGCGATTCACCGTGTCTACTTCGCGTCCGTCTGCTTTCCAGGCTTCAAATCCGCCTTTCAGGTAACCGACGACATTGTCAAATCCAACGCGTGCCAGACGGATCACGACTTCCTCTTCCATACCTTCATTAGCTACGATTAGCAAAGGTTGTTTTACATCACCAATCATCGCGCCTACCCACGGAGCAAAATCACCGTTGATTCCGATATTGATCGATTTGGGAACGAACCCTTCGTGAAATTCTGCACTGTCTCTCGTATCGAGAATTAACGCACCGGTGCTCTCTGCAGCCGTTTCAAATTCTTTTGGATTCAATTCGGTAAGCCCTGTATCGATGACTTCGTCGACATTTTTGTAACCTTTCTTGTTCATCGCAACGTTCGCTCCGAAATATGCGGGTGGTGGAAGTAATCCATCTGTGACCGCTTCAACAAATGCTTCTTTATTCGGTTGGTTCAGGGCATAGTTGCTCTCCTTTTGATTACCAAGCGTATCGACAGTGTCTGTTGACATGTTTTTACCACAGGCAGATCCTGCTCCGTGACCGGGATATACTGTCACATCGTCGGATAAAGGCATGATTTTATTCATGAGCGAGTCGTACAAGTGTCCAGCTAGTTGCTCTTGTGTCATACTAGCAGCTTTCTGCGCTAAATCGGGACGTCCGACATCTCCGAGGAACAATGTATCTCCGGAGAATATAGCGTGATCTTTACCGTCTTCATCGATCAATAAATAAGTGGTGGATTCCATTGTATGACCGGGCGTGTGAAGTACTTTTATCTTGACATCGCCGATTTCGAAGATTTGCTCATCTTTTGCTACGATACAGTCGAAATCCGGTTCCGCGTTGGGACCGTAGACGATATCTGCATCCGTTGCTTTCGACAAATCGACGTGTCCGGAAACGAAGTCGGCATGGAAGTGCGTTTCAAAAATGTACTTTAACGTTACACCATCTTTTTCAAGTTTCTCAATGTAAGGTTGTATTTCACGAAGCGGATCAATGATCGCAGCTTCTCCTTTGCTCGTGATGTAATAAGCACCTTGTGCCAAACATCCAGTATAAATTTGTTCAATATTCATAATTCCTTGTTTTTTATTTCCACTACAAAGGTCGGCATTCATCTTAGATTCCACAGTTACAAATGTTACAATGATAAGCTCCCGAGTACTACTGTTTAAGATTGATCCAAAGTTCCGATTCCTGGCGCGCCGGGTGAGAATTATAACAGCGCTCCATCGTGCATTCGCTGAATGAACCTTCAAACAATTTTCGATATTCTTTTTCAGAACCGCCAAAAGGAGGGCCACCATCGAACTGGCGATCAAATAAAACGCCGCACAGTCGACCGTCTGGTCGCAATAAATGACGCATTTTTCGAACATAATCGGGTCGCTTTTCAGGCGGAAGGGCACAGAAGAAGGTTTGTTCTAAAATCAGATCATAATTTCCTTCATGTTCAAAAAAATCACCTTCAATGATCGTTACGTTGTCGTGTTGAAATCGAGTATTTAACTGTTGAACAAGTCTTGGAGCAATATCGATAATCGTGAGCGCTTTAAACCCTTTTTCGAGTAAATAGTCGGCCTCATAGGCATTTCCTGCTCCTGGAATTAAAATGGATTGTGATCGGTCATCCAGTTGATCGATGTAACTTTTGAGCGGAGGAGAAACTTCTCCGAGATCCCAGCCTGTTTGGTTGTTCTCATATTTTTCGTTCCAGAATTGTCGGTCCAGTGATGTCATATTTTTTCAAAAAAGGTAATGAATATTCCGTAATCCTTCAGGTGAAAAAGGGAAAATGTTCTGATTTAAAAGTTGAAAGCCCACGATATTAGATACAAAAGAGGCGAGTCTTTCGATCCCGCCTCCTCCGAACTTAAACTATGAGTCTACTTCACATTGGTTTGTTGCGCATAAGGATTGAGTGCAACCTGCTCATCCGAGAGCTTACCGCGTTGGAAGTAATTCACGGCGTCTTTATTCGTTAAAAAGAGGCATTCATCACCCACTTTTTCTACAATATTCCATTTTTTAAGAATATCCCGTACCGGACCTTTTGCACCCGTGATGGCTACCCGGATATTTTTAGCTTTCCAGTTGAATATCCATTCTTCGAGTTCGTGTGCCCCTGAACTGTCGAGTGCCGTGACACTTTCAAAGTTGAGAATGACTTTTTTCAATTGATCGCCTTTCTCTTTCTCCCATTTTTCGAGTTGTTTTTTGATAAAACTGATGTTGGCAAAATAAATCTGACCGTCTATTCTTACAATGAGTTCATCCTCATTTTCTTCAAGGTTTGAAAAGCGAGCGGTATTTCGATAGATATTTGTGTCGGGAACTCGAGCAATTTTAGCCATGTGTGGTCGCGAAGCTTTGTAGAGAACTGCGCCCAGTGAAAGTGCCATACCTGCGAGGATACCGATCACAATTCCCAATGTCAGCGTTACGAGGAAGGTCACCATGAGCAGTAAAAAATCTACACGGTCGGCTTTCCACAGGCTTTTGGGCGTTTTGAAATCGATTAACCCAGCGACTGCGACAATGACGACTGCTGCGAGGATTGCTTTGGGAAGATAAAAGAACAGCTCGGTTAAAAAGAGTAAAGTCAGCACAATCAGAGCTACACTTATGATGGAAGCCAATGCCGTCTTTGCTCCCGACTGATCATTTACAGCCGTTCTGGAAAAACCACCTGTGACCGGATATCCCATAAAAAAGGCCGCTCCAAAATTGGCCATTCCCAACCCAATGAGTTCCTGATTGGCGTCGAGTTTGTAATTTTTATGTTTTCCCTGAATGGTTTTAGCAACGGCAAAACTCTCCGCAAATCCTACCAGTGAAATGGTCAGCGCTATTGGAATCAAAATCGTCCAGGTTTCCCATGAAAATGAAGGAGAAGAAACACCGGGTAGACCAGAGGGCACTTCACCAAGTACAGCGACTCCCTGATTTGTCAATCCAAACCCCCATACGGCCAGAATACCAAAAACTACCGCTATGAGTGGAGTCGGAAGTGACTTATGTATTTTTTTTCCGAATTTAATAATCACAATACCTATCGCACCAATCAACAAAGTTGTCCAATTGAGTCCGCTGATGTTTTCGCCTATGCCAATGAGAACATCCTGGACGTGTTCGCTGCGCGGTAAGTTGATTCCAAACAAGTGTTTGATTTGACTCAGTCCAATAATAATTGCCGCGGCCGATGTAAATCCATTGATGACGGGATGCGATAAAAAGTTGACGAAAAAACCGAACCGCAGGACGCCCATGGCAAATTGGATCAACCCTACTAAAAATGCCAGTGTCAGCGCATACATTAAATATTGCTCCGTCGACTCGGGATTGAGCGCTCCAATACCCGCGGCAGTGAGGAGTGAAACCATGGCCACCGGACCAACTGCCAATTGCCTGGAGGTTCCGAAAATTGCATACAAAAGTATTGGAATTGTTACGGCATAGAGCCCGTGGATGGGGTCGAGCCCGGCTAGCATAGCGTAAGCCATTCCCTGCGGAATCAACATAATACCTACTGTTAACCCAGCTGATAAATCGCCTTGAAGGTTTTTCTTTTTGTAGTTTGGTAACCAATCAAGAATTGGTAAGAATTGTTTTATTGCACTCATAATTTGTTGCTGATTTCAATGTTGTTAACTTTTTACAAAGTTCCGAAATCACTTTCGCTTTCTGCGTTACAAATGTCACAATGGAGCAGGAGTGAGCATACAGCAGGAGTGATGAGCATACAGCAAGAGCATACAGCAAGAGCATACAGCAAGAGCATACAGCAAGAGCATACAGCAAGAGCATACAGCAGGAGTATTGAGCAAGAGGGTTGAGCAAGCGTGGGATACTTTGAATCACTTCGCAGCGCTCATTGGTCGCCACTCAGTGTTAAAGTAATGAGGGAGTGCTTAGTGTGATGTGCTACTTATGGAGTGGGCTATCAACGCTTTGCTTTTCGCAGGTCGAATGTCTTAAAGAATCCCACTTGGAATTGAGGGCGGTAATTTCCCTGGTACAATTGAGCCATAGAACCGATTTCCAGTCGCGTGGAAGGAGAGAAGGCAAAACCGAGTGCGCCGTAGAGCCGGTTGCGATCAAAGAGTATGTCCTGCCCGTGAATGAATAACTCGTTATAGAAAGCGGCGTAGAGTGTGTTGTCTTCTATTTCTGGCCGTGAAAGCGCAACTTTGAGGTTGAGGAAATAGCGAAAACGGATTTTAAACAGATCTTCGATAAAGCGTTCTTCTAACCTATAGCGGTGAGCCAGGTAAAAGCGACCGAACTGCTGTTTTGTTATGAATTGTTGATAGAGGCGATGTTCATTTACGCGCAGTTCTTCAGCTTCATTGTCCGTCCCGATTTCGCCCGATCGGATGAAGGCGTATCCCTGAAGTAAGTTGTTATTGTTTTCCGTTAAATTATAACCGAATCCGCCGCGCAGCATAAGTTGCTCGAGATCCCCCAGAAAGTTAAAATTTCGGTATTGTACATCGTTTTGAAATTGCCACCGGTCACCAAATTTAACCGTGTTAAAAGACATATACCACGCGCCGAAATCCGACTGCGCTGTCGAAAACAAACTGATAAAAATAAGATTGAAAAAGATAAACTTTTTTAGCATTGTTGCGTTTATTTTAGATATCAAAACTAATCATTTTCGAAAGGGGAGAATTGAAAAAAACCAAGTAAACTTTTCACCCTTTATTTCTTTGAACGCTTTATTCCTGCTGCAAAGTACGCTATTGTTTTTGATTTCGCGTGTGACTTTAGTTACGATGTAAAAAATTATGTATAGCGCACTGGATTTGGGGAAGTTGTCCGATTTGATTTTCCCTGAAAACCGCAGCAGTTATTCAGATTGTCGGAGAATGGGGGCAGCCTGGTATTTTCTGGATCGCGGAAAAGAAGTTTTCGAAAAAAGGGATTATTAACTAATATTTCATACCGTTTTATCGGTCTTCTTCAAGTATTCACTATTTTTGCAATCGCATTGATAATAAAAAATTAGAGAAATGGCAGGAAATACAACATTTACGATGATCAAGCCCGATGCAGTAGAAAGCGGGAATATAGGAAACATCATTCAGATGTTCACAGATGCTGGATTTGAGTTCAAAGCGATGAAATATACGCGATTGACGGAAGATCAGGCAAAAGAATTTTATGCAGTACACAAGGAACGTCCTTTTTATCAGGAACTCGTCGATTACATGATCTCAGGACCCATCGTAGCAGCTATTCTTGAAAAGGATAATGCTGTTGCAGACTTTAGAACGCTCATCGGAGCAACAGATCCCGCTGAGGCAGAAGAAGGTACGGTTCGTAAAAAGTATGCGGAATCAATAGCAAAGAATGCTGTACACGGTTCTGATTCTGATGAAAATGCAAAGATAGAGTCTGACTTTCATTTTAATGCCGACGAAATCGTTGGATAGATAACATACAAAATGATTTAAAAGCTCCGCTGTTGGTGGGGCTTTTTTTATGTTTCATCCTTTCGTTCAAACAAAAAAAGAGCCACTCTGTGAAAGCGGCTCTTTGAAATGCATATTTCGTTCAATTCCATTAAACGAGCATCATCATGGGGTTTTCCATGTATGATTTGAATGTGTTCAAGAATTCCGATCCGGTAACACCATCTACAACGCGGTGGTCGCAAGACAGCGTTACGCGCATTACGTTTCCGGGAACAACTGCTCCGTCTTTTACGACAGGTACTTGCTTAATTGCACCGATCGCCATGATACAGCTGTCCGGCGGATTAATGATCGCTGTGAACTCCTCGATATCGTACATTCCTAGATTTGATATCGTGAAGGTGTTTCCTTCCCAATCTTCGGGTTGAAGTTTTTTATCCTTGGCTTTTTTGGCATATTCCTTCACTTCAGAACCGATTTGCATCATTCCTTTAGTATCTGCAAAGCGAACCACAGGTACGAGGAGTCCTTCTTCAACAGCGACTGCAACGCCGACATGAACGTGATCATTTTTACGGATTTTATCGCCCATCCATGCACTGTTTACGGCCGGATGTTTGCGCAGCGCTATGGCTGAAGCCTTAATGACCATGTCGTTGAAAGAGATTTTTACGTCGTCACTGGCATTGACAGCTTTTCGGGCCTCCATGGCATTGTCCATGTCAATATCCATCGTCAAATAGAAGTGAGGAGCAGTAAATTTACTCTCAGAAAGTCGCTTGGCAATGGTTTTGCGCATTTGCGAAACATTTTCTTCGCTGTATGACTCTTCCGTTGTTGCAGCACGTGGAACTGTTGCAGCACTTCCTTCTGGTCGCTCGTAAGGCACGAAGTTTTCAATGTCGCGTTTCACAATGCGACCATTGTCACCAGAACCTTTGACGTCCGCTAATTCGATGCCTTTTTCTTTGGCTAATTTTTTGGCGAGCGGAGAGGCAAAAATGCGACCACCCGAATGATTCGTCGTCGATTCACCTTTGTTTTCGGTTTGCTCAGGTGCAGGCGATGGTGTTTCGCTTTTCTTCTTGTCAGGCGTCGCTGATGAAGCATCGTCACTTTTATCTTTTTCTGAAGTTTCGGATGAATCCTTTGATTTTTCTTCGGTCGAAGCTCCTTTGTCCGACTCTTTTTTCTCATCATCTTCACCGTTTTCTTTCTGGTGTTCTTCGATGATTTTGTCAACTTCTTCACCTTCTTCACCGATGATTGCAAGGATATCGTTGACGGGCGCTGCATCTCCTTTTTCGACACCAATATGCAATAATTTACCATCGTAGAACGATTCGAATTCCATCGTTGCCTTGTCCGTTTCGATTTCCGCCAACAATTCACCGGATTCGACGTCGTCTCCTACTTTTTTATGCCAATCTGCCACAACGCCTTCGGTCATGGTATCGGATAGTTTGGGCATGAGGATTACTTCTGCCATTTTTTCTTCGTTTTTTTAGTATTCTTTGATAAATGGATAATCTTCTGTCTTGTAGACATCCTTGTACAGTTCTTCAGGTTCTGGATATGGAGCATTTTCAGCGTATTCTATCGCTTCTTTTACTTCGTTACCTACCCAGTTCCCAATTTCCTTAATTTCATCTTCTTTCAGGAATTTATTCTCCTTAATTATTTTGAGGCACTGCTCAATCGGGTCTTTCGACTGATATTCTTTGACTTCTTCTTTTGTGCGGTATTTTTGGGGATCGGACATTGAGTGCCCTTTATAGCGATACGTTCTGATGTCCAACAATGTAGGTCCTTCGCCTTTTCTGGCACGTTCAGCAGCCATTTCAACGGCGTCGTGCACTTCTTCAGGAGACATGCCGTCCACAGAATAAGCCGGCATTTCATACGAAGAACCGAGTTTTGATAAATCCATCACGTTGGTGGTGCGTTCTACAGAAGTTCCCATCGCATAACGATTGTTTTCCACCATAAATACAGCGGGTACTTTCCAGAGCATCGCCATGTTAAACGTTTCGTGAAGGGCGCCCTGACGCGCAGCACCATCTCCGAAAGATACGTAAACCACTTTGTCAGAACCTTTATATTTTTCAGCAAAAGCAATTCCCGCTCCCATTGGGATTTGGGCACCGACGATACCGTGACCGCCGTAAAAGTTCTTCTCTTTATCGAAAAAGTGCATAGAACCACCTTTGCCTTTTGAAACGCCGTCTTGTCTTCCGAAGAGTTCCGCCATTAACTTGCGCACATCTGTGCCCAATCCGATAGGGTGAGCATGATCGCGATAAGCAGTGATATGAATATCATCTTCTTGACTCGCACTCACTGTTCCGGCTATGACAGCTTCCTGTCCAATATAAAGATGGCAAAAACCCCCAAATTTCTGCTGGATGTAGAGTTGTCCCGCTTTTTCCTCGAATTTGCGCATCAACAGCATATCCTTATACCATTTGATGTAGGTTTCTTTCGAGAACTTCAATTTATTTGAAGACTTCCCCTTTCGGGTCGTTTTTTTCGGCTTTTGTGATGATTTTGCTGCCATTCTGTAATCTCTTTAGTTCAATGTGACAAATATAGAATTTTATTTTCTTGCATGCGGGTTCGAAAAGTACATTTTCTGTCGCTATGTTCCAAAACTAAATGGTAGTAAATGAGTAACACTCGAAACGATTAAAATGTTTCCGACTTGATTTTGCATGATAATTTCGAAGGGATCGTTTTGGCGTTCGGCATATTCGGCCATGACTTGTCTGCAACTTCCGCAGGGCGACAAAATGCGTTGGGGGTCTACCAGATCGCCCGCACCCGCTATAGCTATGCGGAGAATTTTTTTATCGGAATGAACTGCGCCGAAATGAAACAGTGCAGTGCGCTCCGCACAGAGTCCTGAAGGATAGGCTTTGTTTTCCTGATTGTTCCCGTGTATGACTGTGCCGTCGTCGAGTATTAATGCCGCCCCAACACTAAATTGAGAATAGGGAGCATAGGCTTTTTCGCGTGCTCGTTCGGATTCCTGTATGGCATTGATCCGATCTTCATTCAGCGAAGAACGATCGGCGTATGTTTCGTATGTAAAATTAAAGTTGTTTTCCATATATTTTCAAAATCGAGGCTTAGTTCGCGCTCAAACCTACGAAAATAATGGTCTTATCGGTATTGAGAAAGGAAAAGTGTAATGAAAAGACTAAATTCTGTTTAAAAAATAACAATCGTGCTATCTACAGCAGGTAGCAACGTCAGGAATACGTTGAGGTATTTTATGCGAGCTTTTGTTCTTTTTGAGCGATTTTTTTGATGCGAATACCCTGAGCGTCTTTCAGTCGAAGGCTGATCGCAAAATCATTTAAGCGGATCGCGATGGGATCGCCAAAAGGTGATATGGAGCGAATTTCAAAGAAAGTGCCCGGCGTTAGCCCCATCTCTATGAGTCGCTGCGCATGAGGTCCATTTTCTATTTCGGCAATCATTCCGCCTTCTCCTTTTTTGAGCTCGATAATACTTTTGGTCGTTTCCATGTTGCAAAGCTATTTGAAAATAGAAAATTTCACAATACCCAGAAGTAGGTATTTAGATTTGATCTAATTAAAAGAGCGGATCTTTTCGCGAAGTGAGGTGAACTCCAAAAATTGAGGGATTGCCCGGGAAAATATGCCGAAAAATCTGTTTTGGTTGTCGTATTTGCTATACTTGCAGGTGAAACGCTTCTAACGGCGAATGCTTCTTTTGCCGTATTGCGCTGGATATTGTAAAAGTAAAATGAAGATTGTATTTAGAGAAGAACAAAAGTTCACGCAGTGGTGGCTATGGCTCATACTCATTTCCATTGGTAGTTTGATACTTACAGGACTATTGATGCAACTATTTTTAGGATTGCCGTTTGGCAACAAACCGATGTCAAACGCAGCGCTAATTGCAGTTACCTTTCTGGTGATCTTGCTGATTGGACTTTTGAAAAAAACGAAACTGAAAACTCACATTGACGAGCGGAGACTACACATTCATTTCTACCCTTTTTTTAAAAAGAAAACGAGTTGGAATGAAGTAAAAAAAGCAGAAGTTGTAGACTACGGTTTTGTGGGTGGCTGGGGAATCAGACCGTGGACGAAATATGGAACAGTTTTCAATATTAGGGGAAGAAAGGGGCTTGCCGTCGAACTGACAAATGGAAAAAAGTATTTGATTGGAACACAAAAAGAGGATGAGTTGAGACAAGTCGTTGAAACATTTCGCCATCACCGCGCTTCAACCAATCTTTAATTTGCCGTTCCGAGCTGTCCTTTCGATGCGACAAATAGTAGAAAAACCAACCATCCAGGCGCTTGATACGTCATATAAGTAAACACAGGGATGAAATCTAAAAACATCAAATCGTTAAATAGTGCTGTTTTTGTGATGCGTCATTTTGTGGAATTGAGCGCAAAACTTTTGCCGTACTATGAAAAAATAACCAGAAGCGAACCGCACAGTGTCGACAAACTTTCTGAAAAAAATAAAATAGATGTCGTGTATCAAACCAACCACGTCAACGCAAACACGAGTCGGTTTTTGCTGGGATCAGATATCGTCGTACTCATCCACAAGGTGTATGATGTGTTGCAAAATAGAGGTGAACACAGCGAAAAAGAAGTTAATGAATACCTCACCGCCTTCAAAGAAGAACACCAGCGATTGAAAAAGAACTGGTACCAGACACTGATGAATTAACCCCCGAGTTGCACGAATGCTATGGAAATTTAATGTGATAGCACCTTTCTTTCTACTGCCACTTTGACTGTCATTCAACTGTTGGAGCTTTCCTTTTTTTATGAAATTAATAGAAGCGTGGGGTCAACTTCGTCGGTTTTCACTACCTTTGAATATCATGAATTCAGAAGTTAGCGATCGCAGAGTAACCTGGCCCGTCGTGGAGGCGTTTTACACGATTCAGGGTGAAGGAGCACAGGCGGGCAGACCTGCTTTTTTTATTCGAACGGGCGGCTGTGACGTCGGATGTGTCTGGTGTGATGTCAAAGAAAGCTGGGACGCTGAAAAACATCCGATGACTTCACTGGGTGAATTATTACATAAAGTGGATGGTCACCAACCTGATTTTGTGGTTCTGACTGGTGGGGAGCCCGCTATGTATGATTTGTCGGCGCTCGCTGAAGCTTTACAGGATCGCGGGATTGAAGTGGCCATCGAAACCTCGGGGTGTTACCCGCTGCATGGAAAAGTGGATTGGTACTGTTTTTCCCCAAAAAAGTTTAAAGCTCCCGTGGCAGAGGCCTATGAAAGAGCGGATGAGCTGAAAGTTGTGGTGTTCAACAAAAGTGATTTTGAATGGGCCGAACAACATGCGGAAAAAGTGAATGCCAATTGTCGCCTGTTTTTGCAACCGGAATGGTCGAAAGAGGAACAGAATTTGCCCTTAATAATTGATTACGTCAAACGAAATCCGAAATGGAGTATTTCGTTACAGACACATAAATACATGAATATTCCTTAAAATATGGTACGATTACTCGTTTTATTTTTAGCTGCTGTCGTGATGATGAATAGCTGTGCGACCAGTCAGGTTGAATACTCCACAAATAAGCGGAGAGCGATCAAATTTTACGAAGAGGCCAAAAAAGCGCCGCGAAAAAACGTGGATATGTCAACCGGTCGTCCTGATTATGAGTCGGGTATTGAATTGCTTCAAAAGGCGATTGATAAAGATGATGAGTTTGTGGAGGCGCATCAGATGCTCGGAGAGTATTACTCTAAATCGGGAGAAACCGAAAAGGCGGTGAAGCACTACAAACGAGCGCTCGAATTGCGGCCGTCCGACGACCTGAACGGAATGGTGTACGTCTTGATCGGTGAACTTCAGATCAATAATGAAGAATTTGATGATGCCATAAAATATTTTGATAAAGTATTGCATTCAAACGATCGCTCCATTTCAAAATACGCCGTGGAAGCAGCCAAAGAAATGAAGGAGAACGCTGAATTTGCTAAAAAGTCGATGGAAAACCCCACACCCTTTGAGCCGAAAAACCTCGGTCCCAGCATCAATACCGAACATCCTGAATATTTCCCGACGCTCACCGTCGATGGAAGAACGTTACTGTTTACGCGCGAGCTGCCGAACAATGATGGTCGTGCGCGGGGACAGGAAGATTTTTTTGTTTCCCATTTGAGTGAAAAAAATAGCTGGACGAAAGCCGAACCGATGCCGCGGAATATCAATACGCCCCAAAATGAAGGAGCGCCGACAATTTCTGCCGATGGACGCACGTTGATATTTGTGGCATGTGCGGATAAAACCGGACGCGATTACGGCCCCAATCGCGATGGGAAAGGGAGTTGCGATTTATTTGTGACCAAGCGGTTGGGAAAAAAGTGGATGGATCCGGAAAACCTGCCGGGCATGATCAATACTTATACCTGGGAGACACAACCTTCCTTGTCGGCTGACGGCAAAACACTTTACTTCGTAAGGCGAGTGAAGAGCGAAGTGCGCGGACAGCGCAGAAGTGACATCTTTAAAAGTACGAAGCAACCTGATGGCTCCTGGGGGAAGCCCGAACCGCTGCCCATGAACATTAATACCAAAGCGGAGGAGACGTCCGTGTTGATTCACCCCGACGGACAAACGCTGTATTTTTCTTCTAACGGCCATGTCGGGATGGGGGGCAACGATATTTATGTTTCGCGAAAAGATCCGCTCGGTAACTGGGGTGATCCCATCAATCTGGGCTATCCGATCAATACGAAAGACAATGAAAACTCCCTGCTCGTCGGACCCGATGGTGAAATTGCTTTTTTCGCTTCTGATCGTCCGGGAGGCTACGGAGAACTGGATATTTATTATTTTGAACTGCCCGAGGAATACCAACCGAGAAAAACGCTCCATTTCGAGGGTAAAGTGTTTGATGCGATTACGGAAAAACCCCTCGAAGGGAAATTTGAACTCATCGATGTGTCGACTGGCGAGCAAGTAGTACAATCGAGTGCAGATCCCGTATCGGGAGAGTTTATGGTCGCTTTACCAACGGGGAGAGAATACGCCCTTAATGTTTCTTACCCCGATTACACCTTTTTCTCGAAGAACTTCAATATGAAGTCGGACGACGGAGAGGCCGTTCACATGGATGTCCCAATGATTCCAATCACGGATGATCAGCCGATTCAACTGGCCAATGTGTTCTTTGATCTGGATAAAGCGACGCTTCGCGAGGAGTCACATGTCGAATTGAATAAACTGGTGGAATTCCTGGAAAAGCATCCGGAAATAAGCATTGAGATCGGAGGTCACACAGATACGCGGGGCAATGATGAAGCAAATATGACGCTCTCTCGAAATCGTGCAAAATCGGTGCGGGATTATCTCGTGGAGCAGGGAATAACGGAGTCACGCCTCGAGTTTAAAGGGTATGGTGAAACGCAGCCAATACACAGCGATGAAGAAATTGCTGAACTCGAAAATGAAGCGGCTAAAGAATCCGCGCATCAGGAAAATCGAAGAACCGAATACAAAATAATAGAATGATTCATCTGATTCGTTTATTCCGGCCAGTGAACTTGATTATAATTGCTGGTACGATGTACAGTCTGGGGGCGTATTTTGATCGGGTTGTGCTCAAAACGTCGCAGCTGGATTGGTGGCAGTCATTTGATTTTTTCTTACTGGTATTTTCGACAGTACTGATTGCTGCTGCCGGCAACATCATCAACGATTATTTTGATGTTCGCGCCGATCGCGTCAATCGTCCGGGGCGCCTGGTGATTACCAAACACGTTAAAAGGCGTTGGGCAATTGTGCTGCACTGGACGCTGAATTTAATAGCATTTCTGATGGCCGCTTATCTCAGTTATCGGAATCGTACGTTCTGGTATGTTTTCATCCATCTGTTTTCTATTAACTTGTTGTGGTTTTACTCCATGCAGTTGAAAAGAACACTCGTTATCGGTAATGTTGTGATTGCCCTGCTGACGAGTCTCGTTCCCGTTTTGGTAGGTATTTTTTATGACGAAAACGTAAACAGTGAATTGGTCTCCGGAAACATATTTCCATTCGAGAATGTCGAATTAAAGTCGTTTTTTATCACTTTTGGGGCAGGTCTCGGCGCATTTGCGTTTCTATTGAACTGGATTCGCGAGATCGTTAAAGACATCGAAGATATGGAAGGCGATCATGTCATCCGAGCGCGCACTATTCCCATTTTTTACGGTGTTAAACGCGCAAAATACATGGCCTTGCTGCTAATTTTACTCACGATGCTGGCTTCACTCGCGATCTTTTATGGATACAAGAATGGATTTATTCCTGAATTGTGGCCATTTTCTCCTTTATTGTTGAGTGCAGTAACGTTGATTGCTGCGGCTGTGTTTTTGCTGCGGAGTAAAGACAGTAAAGATTATCGCTACACGAATATGCTCGTAAAAATCACGATGATCGCTGGTATGCTCTTGCCGCTTTTTTGGATCGTCAGCAGTTTTGCATAGTAATCATGAATAATTCGATGTATGTTTGACAAGAAAATTATTTTAGGTTCCGCCTCGCCGCGTAGAAAACAGTTGCTGGAACAATTGGATGTGGAATGTGAAGTGCGTAAAAAGGAGGTTGCAGAGAATTATCCACCTGATTTAACTCCGCACGAGGTGCCCGTTTATCTTGCTGAATTAAAAGCACAGCCCTTGATTCCAACGCTGGGTAAAGAAGAAGTATTATTGACTTCAGATACCGTGGTCATTCTGGAAGATGAGGTGCTCGAAAAGCCCGCAAATCGCGATGCTGCTTTTGAAATGCTCTCGCGTTTGTCAGGTAAAACGAATGAAGTAGTGACTGGAGTTTATTTGGGATCACCAGTAGATTCGACGAGCTTTTATGTATCGACGAGGGTGTACTTTAAACAGTTAGAAAAGGAAGAGATTGACTATTATATCGAGCATTACCGTCCTTACGACAAGGCAGGTGCCTATGGAATACAAGAATGGATAGGGCAGATCGGTATCGAGCGGATATCAGGATGTTTTTACAATGTCATGGGGCTGCCGGTTCAAAAAGTGTGGGAAGTCTTGAACGAGCGATTTGTTTAGTCTGTTTTATTCAAAAATGTTTGCATTAAAATTTTGATGAGACTCAATTTATAGAATCCACCTTGGGAACTTGTACAAAAAAAGATCCAAAATAAAATTCATGAAACGAGTACTTTAGCAGATTTAGTACACCGTACTTCCTCAAGCTCAGTGCACCGCCTGTGAGCTCATCGCGATGTGTCGAGTGAACCTAATGAGCTCTTCAAACTGTGCGGAGATGAAGTTAATAATTCCATCTATTTTTTTTAGAAAGACTGATAATGAATAAATTAAACTTCTTAAATAATTTTACTTTTTGCCATTGCTGCAAAAAGTAACAAAAAGATCTAGCGCTTGATATTTTATTTTGGTTTCTCTCCTGAAAATTGATGATGGTGTACCCTGCACTTACGTTTGGTCTTCAAAAGCAGTGCTTTTTCTTCTCCTTCGGCACGCTACGGAGCTTTCACCATCATTGACAATTTTCAGTTCGTTGCACCTTCAATAAAATATAATGCGCGTCCACCACCAACTAAGTTCTGGTAAGGAGCAACATTATTTATTTTTCGGGATGAACTTAATGTAACGATTTAAGCTGAGTTCTAAAATGAATCTATTCAAAAATTTCACCTTCCAGCTTAGAACCACCCGAGGGTTAGCAAATGCAGCCAGCGATCATTCAGGTAGAGGAGAAAAAAGAGTCCAATACCAAAAAAATAAAGGCTGATATTAAACAACAGACTGTAGGTTAAGGTTCTTCCCCGCAACAAATATGTGATAAATGGGATAAAAAGGACGATCGGGATGAGCGGGAAAGTGCCTGAAACGCTAAAATCGGTGCGCGTGTAGTACCACGTATTTTTATCCCAGACCCAGATCCGTTTGATGTCCCGAAAAATAAAGGTACGCTCAATATATACCGCGTAGTTTTTATGACTTGCGGAGCCAAAAGCCGCTTGAACCCACGCTTTTTCTCCTGTTTCGAGTCGCAGCGGTACAATGCGGTTGTACCGAAAACCAGCATAACTCAAAACGGGGTTGGTGTGCGTAACATGCGATTTTTCCCAGCGTTCGGGCAATAAAAGCATGTCTGCCATAAAAATGACGGAAATCAACAAACTGCTCCACATGATGACTTTGAATACCCGCCAGTGCGTTCCTCTCGAAATTAACTGAAAATAGGCTTCGTTCTCCGCGGCTTCGCGCTCCTTCATGTATTGATAGCGCTCCTTTGCTTTGCGCAGCCGCTCCTCATAAACTTCTCTTGCCGATTTCTCCTGTGGCGGTGGCGTCGTTTTCTTCTGTTTAGCAGCCCGCTTTTCTTCCGGAGACTTTTTGGATTGTTCTATGGCGATCATTAGATGATCATACGCTTCTGTAAGTCGGATGAACTCAACATGTGCTTCGTCCGATGGATTGCGATCGGGATGGTAGCGCATCGCCTTTTTGCGATATGCTTTTTTAATCACTTTTTCGTCCTTTGTCGGAGCAATGCCCAATATTTCAAAATACCGTTTAGCGCTCATGGATATCAGCTATCGTTCTGTGGCGGTCGATTTTTCCATTTGAAGTTCTGGACAGCTCATCTACGAAAAAATAAGCTTTGGGCCGTTCGTACTTATCCAGACGCGTGCGGATTTTCGCTTCGTCGACGATGTTCTCAATCCGTTTTTCACCGATCCATACGACGCGGTTACCGAGCTTTTCATCGGGCAATCCTCCAATCAAAAAAGATTCGGCGGGAAATAGGTCTGCTAATTTTTTTTCCACCTGTTCGGGCTGAATTTTGATACCGCCGGAATTGATGGTGAAATCGGAGCGACCCAGCCAGTAAAAACTGCGTTCATCGATCAATTCGACAACGTCATTGGTTTTGAGGTGATCAATATTCAAATGCGGTGCGTGAACGATCAGTTCTTGTTTTGCAGTTGTCTGGAAACGACAATCGCCCAGGCCAATATAAGGAGCATTCTCGTTATTGAGTCTGCGCAATGCGACGTGCGAGACGGTTTCAGTCATGCCGTAGGTGGAATAAGCCGTTCCCTCGAATTGTTGTAATTGTTTTTCCAGTGTTGCAGAGACAGGAGCTCCTCCAATAATCAACTGCCGGATCAAATTGAGTTTTTCGGGATGTTCTCGAAGGGCAGCTGCTACTTGCAGAGGAACCATCGCGGCAAAGTCAATCGGCACATTCAGTTGTTCCAGCGGAAGGCGATTAAAAGGAGCCACATAAAGGTTCATGCCGAATTCGAGGCTGCGCACATACATCATTTTTCCGCCGATGAAAGCAGGTGAAATGCACAGAAGCGCATTTTCTCCGGGTTGAAAATCAAAATAATTTCCGGTGGCCCGTGCGGATGCCTTAAATTTCCATTTTGGGATGTCTACAGGCTTTGGTGTTCCCGTAGAACCTGAAGTATGCTGCGTGATAAAGGCATTGTTATCTTTCCATGCGCGCTGAAATTCCGCGAGTGTTTTTCGACCTTCTTCTGCAGCTGTAATGAAATGAATGTTCATACGACCCTTTAGGAACAGAATTTGTTCTGTTAGAATAATTAACATTGTAAAACACGATGAATTTACTGATTGTTTTTAAATTTATCGATAAATAGATGAAATAATGAAAAAATTTGTTCTGATAGCACTATTATCTTCCTCAGTACTGGTTTCCTTTGAGTGGTTTAACAGTTCTGAAGGCGTTCAGTTTAAAAATGTTTCTTTTGAAGAAGCACTTGAAATGGCTGAAGCGGAGGAAAAATATATTTTTATGGATGCGTACGCGGAGTGGTGTGGCCCATGTAAATGGATGGATAAAAACACCTTTAAAAATGCGAAAGTGGGACGGCTGTTCAACAAGCATTTTATCAATTTGAAAATTGACATGGAGAAAGGTGAAGGACCAGAATTAGCCAGAAAATACCGCGTAACGCAATATCCGACGATGATGATCATCAATTCAGAAGGACAAGTTGTCAAACGCATCATTGGTGCGAAAAACGAAACGGGATTGATTGAAGCTGTACAGAATCATCTTCAACCTTAATATCTGCGGACAATCCACGATGCGACCCGCTGTGTATCGATTCCCGCTATATTCTCGGTGCGAACGAGTTGTTGGGCGTCGCGCTGACTAAAAACAGCATGTAAATCTTTGACCTCACCGCACGGTACATATTGCTCGTGCAGCGCCTGCAGTAGTTGTGAGCCTTCGTGTTTTTTGACTTCAGGTTTCAGCAATTCAAAAAGCTCCTGGCGGTTTTCTACGCGCTGCTGAACGCTGTTAAAACGTACTTCCTCCGTTAAATTTTCCAGGTTGAGATGACGACACAGTTTTTCAAAATGGCGATTGCTGCCAATGGCGAAAGTGATTGTTTTGCCATCTTTTGTCTGAAAAAGTTCTCCGTAAGGCGCTATATTCGGATGCAGCGAACCGATGCGTTCCGGGACTTTTCCCGTCATTAAATAGTTTGAAGCCTGATTGACCAGCGAAGACACAGCTGCATCGTAGAGCGAAACACTGATACTTTTACCGGTATAGTTCATCTGGAGTCGTTCTTTTTGCAGGAGTTCAATGAGTAAACCTTCCTTGAGGTGATGGGCTGCCAGCACGTCAATGAGTGCGATGGGCATTTTTACAGGACCGCTTTCCGGCGTTCCGTTCATGGACATGATGCCCGATTCGGCTTGTAAGATAAGGTCGTAAGCCACGCGGTCGCTGTTATCGCCAAAACCACTTATTTTGCCGATAATGAGTTGTCGATTGTGCTGGCGGAGCATTTCATCGGTAATATCAAGCTTTTCCTGATCTCCTTTTTTAAAATTCATCAATACCACATCTGCCGCGGCTGTTAGTTCAACGAATTGTTGTCGATGTTCCGGTTTTTTTAAATCCAGCGGCAAGTACTTTTTTCCGTAATTGATACTGGAGAAATAAGCAGAAACGGGGGCGTCGGAAGGCTCGTTTTCCAGTTTCCAGGAGCGCGTGACATCGGGGTGTTCGGGGTGTTCGATTTTTACCACGCGGGCACCGAGTTCGGCGAAAAAAGACCCCACTGAGGGTCCGGCCAACACCGTAGAAAGGTCAATAACGTTGAGGTTTTCGAAGCAATTGTTGTCGGTCATTTTCGTTCGTTTTGAGCTATAAAGGTAGTTATTTACAGAAGAAAATACGACACAGTAGGGGTGTATGGCTATACGCCCCTACTGTGTAAAGAATAGCCAGGTGTTCGTGCGCTCTTGATGTTATCACTTTGATTTTTAAATAGCCGAGATCGCTTTTTGAACCAAAAACTGCTTGGTATTTATTAACAGAATTAGTACAAAAAATGTTAAAAATTTGGAATTTTAAAAAATAAAATAGTCAGACTTGGTCAGCCATTTTTTTTTTTTTAGTCTTGCAGTGTTCGATTGATAATGAGGCCTTATTGAGTATCTATTGAACCACTTAAGTCGAAAAATTCGGCTTAATAACTTAAATTAAAATTGAATAATTATGAAAAAAGTAATGTTAAGCAGCTTAATGGTAATTGCTGCAATGATGATTTCCTGTGAAAAGGAAGAGGTTAATGTTAAAGATGACAAATCGAAGCAAGATTCCACGGTTGCAACTGTTGAAAAAAAAGCGGCCGATCTTAAAATATGGTACGATAATGGCGATCCTGATGGCGTTGACGGTGAAGATTACGGATGCCATAAGTCAGGTGGGAGTTGCTATCCTGAGGTTGTCATTACTCCTTCAACAGGAGATGATTTGGGTGATGTTATTGATGATGTCAATACAGAAGATAGAGAAGTCATCATCTCAAGTTTCCAGAACAACGAGTCATTGTTAAATGATTTGTTTGGAACAGATGTGGTTGAAAACGTTATCGATGGAGTTTACACACCTTCGACACGTGGAGAGCTAACTGCAGATAGTAGAATCTACTTCTTATTCAACAGTGCAGAAAGTTTAGAAGTTGTAAAACCTGTTGGAGAGAAATAAATTTTTTAACCTTACGGTGGCAACTGCTTTAGTTGCCACCTTTTATAAGATTATGAGTAATACACTAAAAGTACTTTTTGTTGCGCAATTGGCAATCTTGTTTTCCTGTACTCAACCTGCTGAAAATTCTTTGACTGAGTTATCCGAAAAACCTTATTCGATTACAGAGCAGTCTTTTCATTTAGATTTCAAACCTATTCACAAGACGAGCCACACTTATACTGATCACAAAACGGGAGCAAACTATGTCTATTTTTCTAATTTTGTTACTTCCAAAAAAATGAGTTTTTATGATTTGGATGGACAGTTCCAGTTTTCCGTGAATTTGGACTCTTTAGTGGATTCTAATATTCGAATTGAAGATGTTACCGTTGAGCATAGAGACACTATATTCGTAATAGAGAAAAATTCTAAGAACCTTTATGAGCTGGATAGTACCGGGAAAGTACGAGATTTTATTCTGATGAAAAATTTTGACTCTAATTGGATCAATGAGTACGGTTCTAGTATCTACTCAGGTTTTGGCTCAAATTCAAATTGTTTCTATTTCAGAAACGAATTATCCATTAAAAATGAATTTGATTTAGAAAAAAGAATAGAAAGAATTAAGAAGTACTATAACGTTGAGCTAAATTCTCCCGTAATTGTAGAGGTTTGTTTTGATAAAAAAAGGAGCGAACAATCAGCAAAGTATAATCCCATTTTTGAGAATGTGCGTGAGGAGTACTCTAATAATGATGATTTTACTTTTGAGTTTACCTATTATTACGTTTCGAAGCAATATGTTTTTTTAGCTTCATGGTATTCAGATAACGTATTTGTTTACGATCGCATTAATCATAAACGTCTAAATAACATTTCAATCCAATCCGATCATACAGATATTGGAGGAAGTCCATTTAAAATTACGCCCGAGAATATGGAGAATAGCCAAGCATTATTAAAGCAGCGCGGCTCTTTCAATGGTCAAATTAACCGCATATTCTACGATGACCTTCGGGAGCTTTTGTACGTTTTGGTTTTTCACGAACAGAAAAATCGTTCATCTTCTGTTTATGGCGCTGCAAGAGCGTGGTCGCTTATCGTGTATAATAAAGATTTTAAAAAGGTCTATGAAGAAGCTTTTGAACACGATGAATACAGTATGGGGTTTACTAAATTAACGCCACGTGGATTAATGATTCGAAAAAGAGAGAAGCAACAACATGAAAAGAATAAACGCAGTAAAGAGAAAGTGTATACTTTCGATATTTTTGATTTCGATCTTTAGTTGTGAGTTCGATCATCAGGAATTTACAGAATCACAAATTATTTCTAAGATTTTGGATGATAGTTTAGCTATTGAAGAAGTTGACCGATATGATCGTGTGTTTATATTGACCGAGCGGGGTTGTGTGAACTGTAACCGTTCGTTTTCTAATTTTATTGAAAAGGAACTGGATGAGCATTCTTTATGCATTGTAAATGCTTCGGGTCGGATAGTTGATATTTCCTACTATCAGAAAAATGAGGCGCAAAATATTATATTTGATTATGATCGTTTTTTTGTGAAAAATGATGTAATAGAAACATCGTCAGTGATTTACCTGAAAAATAACGAGGTCGATACCATCGTTGAACTCGATGAAGAACAATTGGGACGTCAATTTGAATTTTTTAAGGGCAACAGTTACACAGAAGATTACTGATGTTGAAAACAACAACCCTTAGAAAAAACGCCCAACCAACACCGTAGAAAGGTCAATAACGTTGAGGTTTTTGAAGCAATTGTTGTCGGTCATTTTCGTTCGTTTTGAGCTATAAAGGTAGGGAAATGTCGGGAAAGAAAATAAGTAGTTGGATGGTGGATCACGGCTGGCGCAATTAGATTTGAGTAAAATACAATTTGATAGAGTAAAAAATCCTTTGTGGCGCGTGTTTGTCGGTTTCAGAGCTTTTCAATGGAATGATTTGGAAAGTTTATGAAAGGATAAATATGTTAAGTTTAGGCTTGGTGCGCTGTGTAATTTTTTTTAACATTGGCAAGTTCGATTGATGAAAAGGTCTTATTAGATTTCTATTGAACCACTTAAGTCGAATAATCGGCTTAATAACTTAAATTAAAATTGAATAATTATGAAAAAAGCAATGTTCTGCGGTCTAATGATAACTGCTGCAATGCTGTTTTCCTGTGAAAGTAAAGAGGCGAAAATGACTGAAGATTCTTCAAATAATGCGTCGAAAGTAACAGAAGATAAACAAAATACGTCGGGGGAAGATTCCTCAACTAAAAATAACGAAACTTGGTATGTTCAGGAAGAAAACTTGAAAGATGAACTGATGGATATGCAAGATTTTAATGAAGATGCGAATTTTTCTGATAAGGTGCTCTACATCCAAAAGGAAAACATCGATAGTGACGAATACGCCTTTACTCTTGCGGAAAAGGTAGGCGATATAATCGAACCTGAAATTGTTTGTGAAGGGGGTGGTTCCGATTTTGCTACGTGCGTAAAAGACTGGTTGGCGGAACATGAAGACCGGTGTCTCACAATTTATTCTGAGGATGAAGAGTATTTCGCTGATGATGATTGCGAGAAATAGACTTAAAAAACATGATTTTACATTTTGACTACTAAAATGCGATTGACAGAAAAAAATAACTCTATGATAGCAGGGGAAATCGTTCCCCTGCTATTAATTCTTATTTGTTCAACAGGATGTGTAACCTATAATCTTTCGGATAATATAAAGATCAGAAATTTTAGTCCGGTTAAAGATGAGTATATAGTTACCAAAAAAGACTATGCGAAAAACCAGTTTGATATAAGGTATTTTAAAGAGCCCGATACGAATATGTTAGTTCAGTTCGTTTTACCGGAGGATATTCACAATATTACGGAATCGATTGAAGAAGATTTACTAATCGTCTTTTACTATCCAAACTGCAGTGGTGCGGATTCTGCTTTTAAAGTGCCGAAATTCGCAGAAAAACACGATATACCTTATATTTTAATTTCGGGAATATACAGTCCACAAAGAATGAAGGCGTTAAATATAAAACATGACTTAGAAAACAAAAACCAATACATAATTCCTACTTTCGATAATGGAGAAAAAATAATGCTTAAGAAACGTATTCGTTTTATTGAGGAACTGTGTCCAGGTTGTTATTCAGAGTATTTAGACGGGTTAGCTTTGTTTTCGCAAGTAAAAATAGGTGATCCTAAAAATACAGAAGTGTATCCCAAAATGATTGACGGCTACATACAAAGCGAAAGTCCAATTGAATGGATAAAGGAAAAATATGAAATAGAAGGTTAAAGAAAATGCATAACCGCAACTTTCCCCAATAGATCGTAAAAATATTAGGTTGTACATCAAATGCTCTGCACAAACGTTGCGAAGGTATGAGGATTTTATACGAATTTTCCGGATGAGAAAACATGCAAGGAAAAATTCAAGGATTTGCGTTTACAACGAGGTGACGCTCTATAAGACGTGGAGGGACAGAACACTATTGGAAGGGAAATAAATGGGCATGGGAGTGAAAAAAGTCTTCTTATCGGACTATCCTTAAAATGCGGTGCTGCATTGGGAAATAGCAAGCTTTTTTATCTTTATTGGTTCGTAGCGATGCATTTATTAGCATGTACGAAGAAAACGAGATAGCTTGCTTACGTCGCCTCAGACTAAACATTTCTTCTAAATATTAGTGCGGTTCAATACACTGTCGACACCTCTTATCACACCGCAAACGAAACCATCATATACGAATAGCTGAATGAGGAATTGAGGTCTAAGAAATAATGCACTAATTGCTACCAACGATACGGTCAACTTTTCTGTATTTATCCCGCTTTTTTATTTACTTTGTCGTTTTCCAATACAGACAAACATGACAGCAGCTCACTATATTCATCAACAACTCGATATTCGCGAACAGCAGGTAAATGCTGTGCTAAAATTGATCTCAGAAGGAGCCACCATTCCATTTGTTGCGCGTTACCGCAAAGAAGCAACCGGAGGACTCGATGAAGTGCAAATCGGTGCCATTCGGGAGGCGAACGAACAGTTTGAGCAAACCACAAAACGTCAGCAGACTATTCTCAAAGCCATAGAAGAGCAGGGACAGTTGACGGATGAATTGAAAAAGCAGATCAAAACGACTTTCGACCAACATGTACTGGAAGATCTTTATTTACCGTATAAAAAGAAACGACAGACCCGCGCAGAAAAAGCCCGTAAAAAAGGACTGGAAGGACTCGCAAAGATCATCATGGCCCAGAACAATCAGGATGTTGTTCGTGCAGCAAAACGCTTTGTAAAAGGTGAAGTAAAAACGGCTGAGGATGCCCTGCAGGGAGCGCGCTATATCATTGCAGAATGGGTGAACGAGCATGCCGTTTTGCGTGCGAAGATCAGAAATATGTATCAGCAGCACGGAACCTTGCAGTCGAAGGTCATTGGAACAAAAAAAGAAGAAGCGAGTAAATACAACGATTACTTTAATTTTAAACAACTGTTGAGGAAATGCCCGTCTTATCGATTTTTGGCAATTCACCGGGCGGTAGATGAAGGACTGCTCAGAGCAAAAGTGATCGTGGATGAAGAACGGGTATTTGACCTTTGCGAACGATTTTTCGTGAAAGGAAACAATGCTGCGGCCGATGAAGTGCGATTGGCTTACACGGATGCCTATAAACGGTTGATTCACCCTTCCATGGAGAATGAAGCTTTGAGCGAAAAAAAGAAAGAAGCGGATGTTTCGGCGATTAAAGTGTTCGCAGACAACCTCAGACAACTTTTGCTGGCACCGCCCCTCGGGAAAAAGCGCATTTTGGCGATTGATCCGGGTTACCGAACGGGTTGTAAGGTCGTTTGTATCGATGAATCGGGTGACTTACTGACGAATGCAACCATCTTTCCGCACGCGCCTCAGAAAGAAACGGGCCGAGCGAAAAGCAAGTTGTTTCAGCTCGTCCAGGCGCATAAAATTGATGCGATCGCGATTGGAAACGGAACGGCGAGCCGCGAAACAGAATACATGATCAAGCGAATTCATTTTGATCGCGATGTGAATGTTTTTGTCGTTTCGGAAGACGGTGCTTCTATTTACAGTGCGAGCAAAATTGGTCGCGAGGAATTTCCGCAATACGATGTGACCGTGCGCGGAGCTGTTTCCATCGGACGCCGATTGATGGATCCATTGGCTGAATTGGTGAAGCTCGACCCTAAGTCTATTGGAGTAGGGCAGTACCAACACGAAGTCAATCAACAATTACTAAAAGACAGCCTGGATGAGGTAGTGGTTTCCTGCGTGAATCAGGTCGGCGTCAATGTCAATACGGCTTCTTCTTATTTGTTGGCGTATGTCTCCGGTTTAGGCTCATCGTTAGCAAAAAGCATTGTCGATTACCGCAAAGAAAATGGACCGTTTAAAACACGAACAGCATTGAAGAAAGTTCCGCGATTGGGTGAGAAGGCATTTGAACAATGTGCTGGATTTTTGCGCATTCCTGATGGGAAGAACATGCTGGACAATTCAGCAGTGCATCCCGAATCGTACGCCGTGGTCAGGAAAATGGCAAAACAAGCAGGGGAGGAGCTGAGTGATTTTGTAGGCAACAAAACACTTCTCGACGGACTGAACAAGGGCAATTTTCCCTACGTCGACGATTTTTTATTCAACGACCTGATCAAAGAGCTCAAAAAGCCGGGACGGGATCCGCGAAAACAGATCAAAGTGCTGGAATTTGACAGTACAGTAAAGTCGATCGAGGACCTTTCAGTAGGTAAAACATTAAATGGCATCGTGACCAACGTGACGGACTTTGGCGCTTTTGTAAACATTGGGATTAAGGAAAATGGGCTAATCCATAAATCGAATTTGGCAGATAGTTACGTAGAACATCCATCAGATCATATCAAATTACATGAACACGTGACCGTCGAAGTGATTCAAATTGATGCAGCGCGGAAACGGATTGGATTGAAGAGGGTGTGATCAGGAGCAGTCTCGAAAGTTGGAGGGGGAGTGTCCAGACCTAAGCAATAGCCTTTTTCTTTTCAATTTGTCATTTAGGTGAGGAATAACGCAATTCTCAGCATATAATTTAGTAGGTTGGGTGACGCGCATAGGAAAATCAGTTCGGGGTACCCACTACCTGAAAACTTCGGGATCTCGATACGATGCTGATGCTTCGTTTCACTTCGATCAGCATCACTCGATCGCCTAACATCATAGTAAGGTGATCGAGTGTCCCGATAGAAGCGCAGCGGAAAATCGGGATGTATCGAGAGCACCGAAATAGAGCAGGATATTCCAGGCGCTAGATATGTCCTGCTTTCGCGACGCGGGGTTACTTTGCTACCTCCCTTCAACGAGCACTATCGTTTAACTTCGGTGCTGCCTTCTGCGGTCTCGTCTGTCGTCTTCGTAAACTGTGTTTGCTCTTTTTGGTAATGAACCGAGCAAAGTGAGCTCATGATCACTACTAAAAAACAATATGAGTAATAAAAAAAGTAAATAAGGTCAAAGTGAGCAATAATGTCAAAAAGAAAAATCACCAGTGTTGAAAACTTTTTATCTCTATGATTGACTGATATTTATGCTTAGTCCCCAACTTTTGATCCTATAATCACTTTCTTCCTTTCCTCCTCCGCCATTCTCTCGAAATGAGTTGTAATTCCCGACCTGTCTGACCGCCGACAGAGGTGTTTTCAGTCGCTCTGCGCAATAAATAGGGCATGACATCTTTGATTGGACCGTACGGCACATATTTGGCTACCTGGTAATTGGCGTGTGCCAGGTTAAAAGAGATATGATCGGACATCCCGAGGAGTTGAGCAAAATAAATGCGTTCATCGCGCTGATCGATATCGTGTTTTTTCATGAGCTCAGTGAGGAAAATGTTGCTATCCTCGTTGTGCGTACCACAACAAAAAGCACAATAATCGAGGTTTTCAATAAGGAGTTCTAAAGAAGCGTCAAAATCCTGATCGCACGTAATTTTGTCCGGTTGAATCGGAGAAAGGTAGTCCATTTCTGCAGCGCGCTCTCTTTCTTTTTCCATATAGGCTCCGCGAACGACTTTGGCGCCAAGTTTAAACCCTTCGCGTTTCGCCTCCCCGAGTTTGTTTTTCAAGTAATCGAGGCGATCGTGACGATACATTTGAAAAGTGTTGTAAACAATGGCTCTTTTCTTGTTGTACTTGACCATCATCGATTCTGCCAGACGGTCAATGGTATTTTGAATCCAGGATTCTTCTGCATCGATAAAAACAGGGGTATCTGCCTCATACGCGTAGGCACAAATACGATCCATTCGTTTTACCACCGCTGCAAATTCGTTTCGTTCCTCGGGTGTTATTTCAGCTTCCTCATCGTTTAGCTTCTCCAGTAGTCCGTGCCGACTAATCCCCGTCACTTTAAAAACGGCAAACGGAATGGCGGGATGATTGTTTTTGGCTTTTTTGATCGTTCCAACGATTTCATCACATGTTCCATCAAAATCACTTTCCACAGACATGCCCTCCACGGAATAATCCAGAATGGTCCCCACGCGATAATCGAAAAGCGTTTTGATGGTATCGTCGCATTGATCAATAGACTCCCCTCCACAAAATTGACGAAAGATGGTGGAGCGTATAACTCCCTGAATCGGAAGTCGTAATTTAAACGCAACAGGAGTGATCCATTTGCCAAAACGAACCAACCACGATTTCCCCACTAACTTGAACATCGTGTAGGCACGTTTTAAATCACGCGTCGACTTATATTTAAAAGCAATTTCCGTGTCGTCAAATGAAATCATGCTGTAAAAATAATGGCTCATTTTAAATTTCCAACACTATTTTGTTCCAACTTGTTCTTATTATTGTTGTTTGATTATACGAATCAATAGAAGAAGTTGCCGATGATTGAGAAAATAGCGAGTGAAAAAAACCGCGTAGAAGTGGGTTCGATTACTGACAGTCAGCTGGGTAGGCTGTTGAGTGAAGATGCTGCCGATGCCGGAAAGGTGGTGTTCGTCGATGAAAATACGCACGAGCACTGTTGGCCGTACCTGTTGACAAGTTTTGAGTCGCTCAAAACCGCGGAAGTGATTGTGCTTCCCGATGGAGAGGAAAACAAGACGATGGAGATTTGTTTTCAGGTGTGGCAGGCCATGAGCGAATATAAAATCAAGCGCGGCGATTTGATCATTAATCTCGGCGGAGGCGTGGTGACAGATATGGGCGGATTTATCGCTTCGGTTTATAAACGCGGAATTTCGTTTATCAATATACCGACCACTTTGCTGGCGATGGTCGACGCTTCGGTGGGCGGAAAAACAGGGATCAATCTTCCCCCGTGGAAGAACCAGCTCGGAACATTTTCGCTGCCTCATTTTACATTTTGCGACCCGATCTTTCTAAAAACACTTCCCGAACGAGAAATGCGATCCGGACGTGCAGAAATGATCAAGCACGGTCTCATTAGCGATGCTCAATTTTATGAAACGATGATTACAGGATTTGACGCTTTGTCTGAGCAAGTCATTGCCAGAGCGGTTCAGTTAAAAGCGGATATTGTTGACCGCGATCCTGAGGAGAAAAATGAACGTAAAAAGTTGAATTTTGGTCACACTGTCGGACATGCCATAGAAGGCTATTGTACCCAAGAAAATAGGGGCGTCACCCACGGCGATTGCGTAGCCTGGGGAATGATTGCCGAAGCTTTTCTATCGCAAGAAATAGCCGGATTAGACCAACAAAAATTTGAAGCGATTGAACGGGATATTCGAGAAATCTATGGTAAGGCACCGATCAAAGAAAACGATATTCCAGCGTTGATCGAACTCATGCGCCAGGACAAAAAGAACACCGCTGAAACGTTGAACTGTACTTTGCTGCGATCCATTGGAGATAGCGTCATCGACGGTAGCGTTTCGGCTGAACAGATGCGCCTCGCGCTGCAGCACATCATAAAAAATTAATTGGATGAAACCATTTGCGATAGCAGAATATCAACAAACTTATTTGACTGATGAGCGATTGGAGGAGCTGTACGGCAAAAAACGCTTTAAACTATTTGTGCCAGCGATCTATGGAGGATTAGAACTTTCGCTGCGGGAAGGTCTGCAGGAACTCATCCGCGTCGCTGAAATTCAAGGCGGACTTGGCTGGACGGTCAATCTCGGTGCCGGTGCCAACTGGTTTTCCGGTTTTTTTCATCACGAAGCGGCAAAAGAAATTTTCACCCCTGAAAAAGCCGTCATCGCGGGAAGTGGATTTGCCAGTGGATCGTGGAAAAGAGCTGCTCAAGATCGATACGTGATTAACGGGACCTGGTCGCGCTGCACCGGTGCAAAACACGCCAGCTATTTTAGTTTAAATGCCGGCAATGCGGAAGGAATGCTCAAAACCTTCGTCGTTCCCCGGAATCAGGTGCAACTCGCCGATGAAAAATGGCCGATTTTCGGATTGCGGAACACTTCGTCTTATGCGATAGACATTCGAGACCAATCCATTCCATCGGGATATGAATTCCAGATCAACGCGGTGCAAAACCCATACGCCTATCTCGTACACCAGGTTCCTTTTGAGACCTTTGCCCGACTTTGTATGAGCGCTTCGTTTATCGGGATCATCGAATGTTTCCTCGAGAAGTGTCGGCAACATCCGTTGAATGCGACCTCTCTTCAGGTGATTGAGGAGCAATTCGAACCTTTGGTCGAAGAAGCAAAGCAATCGAGTTTAGACTGGTCAGAAAAGATCAGTGAAGCAGTAGTTAGCGACAACATGACGGATGAGGTAGCGCAGCAGATGCAATCAGATTTAGGAAATAACAACCTAAAACTCTACGAGCTAACCCAGCAACTCTTTTTTCGAGCAGGTTTGCCAATCGTGGAAGAAGACACTTTGGTACACTGGGCGTATCGCGATGTATTGACGGCCGTTCAGCACTATATGGTGAAACCGTAGCGGTTTAGAACCATGGAATCGCAGAACCGTGGAACCGGGGAATATAGAATGTTGAATGAGAACCGGGGAATACCGAATACTGAACCGTGGATTTCAGAAGTTACTCCACTTCAATATTCTCAAATCCGTATACACTATTCTACATTTTTACACCGAGCTGACCCCACTGAACTAACTCCACTGAGCTGACTCCACTGAGCCGGCTCCACTGAGCCTGTCGAAGTGTGTCGAAGTGTGTCGAAGTGTGCCGAAGTGCCTTACTCTTCAATTCTTCTTGAATAACAGTTATCATGGAACAACAGATTGGAGAAGGGTACAACTCAATTGACATTTACAATCAATTACAAACGACAAATATCGCTTGGCATCTTGCTGCTTCTGGTCGTTTGATCTTGTGGGGACTGGTTGTTCTTAAAAGGGGGTAGCGGTTTTTTAGGTTGAAAAAATTGAGTGATTTTATGGGGTGGTGTAGGTGGTGGTGCATAGTCATAAGTTGCCATTCATTGTGAAATAAACTCAGAAATAAAAAATAGAAATTTGAAACATCTGATTTTTGAAAAATAACAAAAAAATAAATTCACTCAAAATCTAAAAAAATGAAAATAAAGAAAAGAATATTTGATATAATTTTTATCATTGTTTCGGCTGCAATATTAATTGCACTATCAGAATACGGACTTTTAGAAAAGTATATGGGTTTATCATTAATTCCTATTTTAATCTAAAGAATTCCCCGAGGCTTGCCTCGGGTTGTAGTACAGGAAAAGTTTGAAAAACGGATGGTTTTTCATAACGCTTTGAAAAAGCGTATATTCGTTTCATGGATGAAGAGCATATATACAAGAGCCATAACAAAACCTTGTTGATGTACCATTTGGTTTTTCCTTTGAAGTATAGAAAAAAGGTTATAACAGAAGAGTCAGGATCAACGATGGTGAGTATATGTGAAGGTATATCTGAGCGTTATGAGATTGAATTTATAGAAATAGGACATGAACCGGACCATGTTCATTTTCTAGTTCAAAGTGTGCCAACAATGTCAGTAAGTAGCATAGTTCGAACGATAAAAAGTATAGTTTCAAGAGAGATATTCCGACTACATCCAGAAATAAAATCAATGTTATGGGGAGGTAATTTTTGGACAAGTGGATTTTATGCAAATACGGTAGGTTTATATGCAGGTAAAGAGGTGATTCAGAAATATGTTCAGAATCAAGGGAAAGCGGAAGAATACAAAAAAATCCATTCGGGGCAACTTAAGTTGTTCTAATACCTCGTGGGCTTGCCCCGAGGTAGTTTATTTGCTTATCAATTAGGACAATATTCTGAAAGAAAATTTAAGGACGAATAATTGATTCTGAAATAATATTCTTAGGGTATTTTAGCTCATTTTTTTCGGAATCCAATTCTTAATAAGAATAAAAAAAAATGAATTCGTAATTTAAGGAGTATCGAATTACTCACTTATTAGAAATTGAAAATGTAATTGAACAAAACACTGAACGAACTCATTCCAATGCTGAAAACCATAAAACGAATTCAGCTGATTAAAATGTACTCTGAAAAAAACAACGAAATGGCAACAGCGCATAACAAAAATGGCGAATTTGGTGCTGAAACGAAAAATTTAGTATTTTTAGAAACTTAAAGTTTAACCGAAAAGTTTGCGCATTTTAAGCCGCCACTTATGTTATGCGCGAACCGTTATAAGCAATAATTGTGCTACTCAACCATTGAATCAATAAATACGAAATGAATTTAACGTCTACTTCTATCTATAATTGTTATTTTGAATGAAATAAGAATTTATGAAATTTACTGGTGCGATTTACTTTTTTTTCTTCTTTACCTTATCCTACGGTCAAGTCACAAGTATACCAGATACAATTTTTGAACAAGCTTTGATCGATCTTGGTTATGATTCTGGATCCACAGACGGTCAGGTTTTTACGGACAGTATTAATTCAATTGTAGATCTAGATATATCATGGCTTGACATCTCTGACTTAACCGGAATAGAAGACTTCAATGCTTTGGAGGAATTGAATTGTACCATGAACTCGATAGATACTCTTGATTTCTCAAGCAATCCAAATTTGAAAAAGTTAATATGCAGAGGAAATCAAGCTGTTTATTTAAATGTAACTCAAAATTCAAACCTAGAGTGGTTGGAGTGTGGCTCAAACAACTTGCAATCTGTGGATTTAAGTCAAAACAATCTTCTTGAACGTTTATACGCAAATTTTGCTGGTCTTAACAGTTTGGATGTGTCAAACAATCTCAATTTGATTTACCTTCACGTGTCTTTCAATCAATTGACTTCAGTTGACATCACCAATTGCTCAAATATCATTAGCTTTACCTGCCAATCTAATGAACTAACGTCTCTCGATTTGACTCAAAACTCTTGGCTTCAATATTTTAAGTGTCAAAATAACCTTATTGAAGATATTGATTTTACAAATTGTTCCTCTTTACGTGATGTTTATTGTGGCAACAATTTACTAACAACACTCGACTTCTCTCAAAATGAGAATTTAAAATACGTGCGCTGTGAAAATAATAATCTTAAATGTTTAAATCTTAAAAATGGTTACCCATATGAACTTGATTTATTAATAGCGACAGGAAACCCTAATTTAAATTGTATAGAAGTTGACGATAGCACTTGGGCAACTTCAAACTACTCCCAAGTAGATCACGTATCATCATTTTCACAAGATTGTTATAATGATTGTTTGGTTGCTGGAATAGATGAATTTCAAACTGAAAGTCGCAACATAAGAAGAATAATTGACATGATGGGAAAGGAAACCGTAGATAGAACGAATACTCTATTGATATTCATATATAGTGATGGTACTTCAGAAAAAGTGTTCCGAACTGAGTAATAATTAGATGCTCATATCAACAAATAAGCAAAAAAGCGCCGATAGGGCTCAATATTTGCGCTACTTTGCCTATTTTAGACCGCTACAACAATGACGTATGGACGTAAATACCTGTGTAAAATATTTAGATTTTGTTTCGCATGAATGCGAGAGATATTTAAAGGATAGGCGCGTAACAGATGAAGAATTAATAAGTTTAATAGTTGAGTTAGAACGTTTCAAGGAAAAATGTAGAACTAGTAAATTGCCTAATGAGCTTAAATCGAAGATATTAAACTTAAAGCTTGATTATTCTGAAAAAGGAGTCGAGAGGAGCAGCTGGTATACCCTGGCTGCATTCGCGAGTTTCGGTGCCTGGGCACTATTAATTCATTACAGACAGCAAAGAAAGAGAAAACAAACGTTGAGCAATATTCGTTTTGATACTTCGAGATTGTCTTCACATGTTAAGCTCAACTATTACTAATGTTGCCAACAAACAACCACCAATCCAGTACCGTAACTCCGATCTGCACTACACTTTCAGACTTATTTCGAGTGTCTCAATTGATCCCAACTTGTTTTTCAGCGCGCTGATCGTGCTGCGTTGATCAAATATTTTGTGCTGAGTTCTTCGATGAAAGGGGCTTCGATAGTTTTTCTTTTAAGGGCTCGAGCGGTTTTTTTTAGGTTGAAAAAATTGAGTAATTTTATGGGGTGGGAGTGTGTGTGCTTAGTTATTAGTTGTGGCTAATGCTGAGAAAAACTTTCAAAGAATGATTTGAACTAAAATTTGAGTATTTTTGTCTTATGAAAATATCTGAAAAAAACATTAATCGAATTAAGAAACTTTGTAAGCAATACAAAGTCAAAACGTTTTCCGCTTTTGGCTCTGTGACTCGTGATGATTTTAAAGACGATTCTGACATCGATTTTGTTGTAGATTTTGAAGAAACGGATCCGTTTAAGTACACGGACTTATATTTTCAACTCAAAGAAAATTTAGAAAAATTACTTCAGCGACAAATTGACTTAATCGAAGAACGTGGAATAAAAAATAAATTTTTCAGAAAAGAGCTAGATAGCACTAAAATTCTGATTTATGGACAACAGAATTAATGCTTGGTTTGAAGACATAATTAAATCTATTGACGAAATATTTGAGTTTCTACCCGAAAAAAGAGATTTCTTTGAGTATCAAAAAGACTTAAAAACCAAAAAAGCAGTTGAACGAAATGTTGAGATAATCGGAGAAGCAATAAACCGAATAGTAAAACACAAAGAATCTGATTTTCAAATCAACAACTCACAAAAGATAATTGGAACTCGAAATAGAATCGCTCACGAATATGATAGCATTTCTGACGAAGTTATTTGGACGATAATAATTCGAGAACTACCAGAATTGAAAAAGGAAATTCAAAGCATAGTGGAAAAGCACTAGCCACAACAGCGCATAACAAAAATGGCGAATTTAGTGCTGAAACGAAAGGTTCGCGTATTTTTAGAAAGTAAAAGTTGAACCGAAAAGATTGTGCATTTTAAGTCGCCACTTATGTTATGCGCAGACCGATATGCTTTATTGCGAATTGAATTAAATAGTCGTTGTATTTTATGTTGCCTTCAATGAAATAACAATATACCCCTCCCCATCTTTAGGACAAAATCAAACTTAACTTTAATTGTTTAACCAGCCAATTTTTGACCGTAATACTTTTCATCAGGGGGAACCTTTCC
>JBNJEH010000011.1:0-61110 GCA_051745635.1 Bacteroidota bacterium | reverse complement strand
AGTGTAATATACGTTGAAAGCAGGAAAAAAGCACTACCTATAGGGAAACCATTAAGAAGTTAAGGATCATTAAGATCAACTGCTAAATGCTTCTTAATTACCTAATGGTGGGGTTGTTCTTAAAACAAAACTCCTTTTTTACCAGGAAGTTGCAGAGCCGATTGTATTACCGTTGACTGCAGTGAAATATACATTGAAAGCAGGAGAAAAAAGCACCATCTATTTGGGAAAACCATTAAGAAGTTAAGGATCATTAAGACCAAACCGCTTAATGCTTCTTAATTCCTTCATGGTGGGGTTCTTTTTAAAACAAAACTGCCTTTTAATCAATAAGTTGTAGAGCCGATTGTGTTACCGTTGACTGCAGCGTAATATAGATTGAAAAGAGGAAAAATCATCATTTATTTGGGAAACCATAAAGAAGTTAAGGTTCATTAAGACAGCACAACTTCACGCCCATTACTGACGCTTTCGGTCTGAACGAGTGCGGTTAATATTCATGCTTTTGATCAGCACGCATGCGATTGTACGGTTCTGTGACTCTATATTTTACTGTTCTGTTTTTAGCTTTACAGACTATCCCGATAGACGATTGAACTTTTGGCTACATCGATGAATTTCGTAGTTGAACCTTCGCGATAATACGGGGACGCTGCTTGAATTTTTGCTGCAGCTATCAACCCATTTTTCTTTTGTATTTTTGCACCATGAGTTCGATTAGACAAAACAGAATTGAAAACGTAATACAGGAAGAAGTTTCTAAAGTTTTTCAACAAAACGCCCGTTCACTTTGTATGGGGGCAATGGTTACCGCTACGGTTGTTCGCATCACCCCTGATCTCGGTTTGGCGCGCGTTTATTTGAGCATCTTTGCCGGTCCTCCAAAAGAAGAGGTGCTCGAAAATATCCAGGCCAATAAAGGAAAAGTGAGAGGAGATGTCGGCCGGCGATTGAAAAACATGAAACACATTCCCGATTTGGAATTTTATATTGATGACTCATTAGATTACGCTGAAAAAATTGATGAATTGCTCAAGGAGTAAATGAATGTATCGAGATTCATAGCGCGCCGATATTTTAAGGCAAAAAAATCCCGTAATGTCATTAATCTGATCACCAATATCAGTGTGGTGGGGATTACTATTTCTACTGCGGCGCTCGTGATTTTGCTCTCGGCTTTTAACGGAATAGAAGAGCTCGTTATTCGGTTGTACAGCGATTTTGATCCCGCCATTACAATACGTTCCGACAAGGCCAAAACCTTCAACCAACATTTTATCGATACCAGTCAAATTCACGATGTCGAAGGTGTTCAAAGCGTTTCAAGAGCACTTGAAGAAGTTGTGATCCTCAAGCACGAAAGCAAATGGGTACATGCCAAAATGATTGGCGTTGACCCCGTTTTTGTCGATATGGCCGATATGGAAGGTCATTTGGTTGATGGAACACCCTATTTGTACGTAAATGAAAAGCCCCATGCCATTTTTGGAGCTTATCTGCTGGGAAAACTGGACGCTTATGTTCCTGCTTCGAGCGCACGAACAGAAAAAATTACATTCAATGTCCCGTTGAGAGAAGGTAAGCTGCGCCCCGGGAAAAAACCGCTCAACGTGCGTCAAATCGATGTAGCAGGTCGCATGAACTACAACCGGGAGGTGAACGGGGAGTATGTAGTAATAGGCTATGATGTAGCAAAAGAATTGCTGGAATACAACGATGACATCTCGGCATACTACGTTGGAATAACCGAAGGTGCGGACGAAAAAACGGTCAAAAAGAAAATTCAACGCATCCTGGGCGATGATTTTTCGGTAAAAACGAGTTTTGAAAAAAATGAACTCATTTTTAAAACAAGTCAGTCAGAACGGATGATAGTCTATCTGATCCTCGTCTTCATCTTTATTTTGTCTTCCTTCAATTTAATTGCCTCAATTGCCATGCTGTTCGTCGAGAAAAAAAATGATATCAGCACATTGTTCAGTTTGGGTGCCGACCGCAACACTATCTTTAAAATTTTCTTTTTTGAAGGACTCATGATTGTGGGGCGCGGTATCCTGCTCGGACTTATATTGGGGTATATCGTCTGCTTTATACAAACTCAACTTCAGTGGGTGGGCATGCCCAGTGCACCGGGTGAAGCTTTTCCCATGAAAACCACCTGGTCGGATGCTTTCTTTATCACTTTTTCCGTCGCCGTCCTGGGATTCATCGTTTCCTACCTGCCCACAAAAGTATTGATCAACCGGCACAATCGCTTGAGTAAAAATGACAAAAAGCCGTCATAAATAAATGGATTTGCGCTGTCATTTTCGATCGTAAAGTAAGGAAATCAGGCAAGTTCTTTTAAATTTGCAGGGCAGAAAACACATTTGAAATTATGTTAGAAATTACGCGTATTAGAGCTTCAAAAGAAGCGATTGCAGAGGGACTTCAAAAACGAGGCGTCGACTACAGTGAGCAACTCGAAGAAACCATTCAACTCGATGAAGCCTGGCGGGCAGTCAAAGGAAAGCGCGAAAAAATAAAAGCAGAAAGCAACAAACTTTCAAAATCGATCGGTCAGTTTTTTAAGGAAGGAAAAACAGATGAGGCGGCGGCTGCCAAAGAGCGCACAAAAACGCTCAAGGCTGAGGAACAGGAGCTCAAAGAAAAAGAGCAGGACCTGGAAAAACAGTTGCAAAACGCACTCTACGAAATTCCGAATGTGCCTCAGGAGAGTGTTCCCGCTGGTACTTCGGAAGAAGAAAATGAAGTGGTAGAGGAACACGGTACGCGCCGCGAATATACGTTTGACCCACAACCGCACTGGGAACTGGCAAAGGCAGGTGCGACCATTGATTTTGAACTGGGTGTTAAAGTGACTGGAGCAGGTTTCCCTTTCTACAAAGGAAAAGGAGCAAAGCTGCAGCGCGGATTGATCAACTTCTTCCTCGACGAAGCGAACAAAGGGGGGTATGAAGAGTTTATTCCGCCTCTCGTCGTCAATGAAGCTAGTGGAATAGGAACGGGTCAGTTACCAGATAAAGAAGGACAGATGTACCACGTCACTGAAGATGATTTGTACCTCATTCCCACCTCGGAAGTCCCATTGACAAACATTTATCGCGACACCATCATCGAGCAAAATGATTTCTCAATTAAAATGACGGGATACACCCCTTGTTTTCGGAGAGAGGCAGGATCCTATGGAAAAGATGTCCGCGGACTGAATCGCCTTCATCAATTCGACAAGGTTGAGTTGGTTCGCGTCGAACATCCCGACCGCAGTGAAAAAGCACTGCAGGAAATGGTCGATCACGTCAGGGGGCTACTGGAAAAACTGGAACTGGAGTACCGAATTTTGCGTCTTTGCGGGGGCGATTTGGGCTTCACATCCGCCATAACGTATGATTTTGAAGTGTTTTCGGCGGCTCAGGAAAAATGGCTGGAAGTGAGTTCCGTTTCCCTTTTTGAGGCGTTTCAGGCCAATCGACTGAAATTGCGATTTAGAGACGAAGATAAAAAAACGCGCTTATGCCACACTTTGAATGGCAGTGCGTTGGCTTTACCTCGAATTGTTGCTGCATTGATGGAAAATCATCAAAATGAAGACGGAACGATTGCGATTCCCGAAGCGCTGCAACCTTACGTTGGTTTTGACCACATCTGAGTATTGTTACAAAAGTCACTGTTATATAGGCGACTCGCGCTTAAATTTGTAGTGAAAATATAAAACTACAATGTTATGGATCACAAAAGAACAATAATAGATGTGAGAACCCCGCAAGAATTTATGGGGGGAAATATTGCCGGAAGTATCAACATTCCTTTACAGGAAATTCCGGAACGAATGGATGAAATCAAAGCGATGGATAATCCCATTTTATGCTGTGCTTCGGGAAACAGAAGCGGACAAGCGGTGCAATTTCTAAAGGGCAACGGCATTGAATGCGAAAATGGCGGCGGCTGGATGGAGTTGAACTATCGGCTTAAAGAAGTAAGTTAAAAGGTGCTGAAAATCAGCTAAATACAAAAAAGGTTGCCTGAGTAGTAAAAATAATTCATTCACTATTGAAAGGCTAAAGGCGCATTGAAAGTCGTTTTTTATCAGAAAGCGCCCAATTCATCTGGATTTCGTACCCAAAAACAACAATGAGGTTGTTAACCCAACTATTTGTTTAAGTGCTACTTAGAATGAAGTTGGCATATCGCGTTGATAGAACTTTGTTATATTTGCAGCTCAAATAGCGCAACTATATTATCAATTTTTTCGAATTGTCCAAAGTACGAAAAGTTGGTAATGTGATTTGAAGGCTCGCCGAAGTGCGGGTCTTTTTTTATTAATGGGTCACCAAGTTAGGTCGTAATTTTAATTTAACGCACTCTTTCTTATTGGATGCTTAGATTTATAAAAGATGTTAGACATGGAGATGTTAGATATTAGATGATTCTTAATATCAGTTATCTAACATCTATTGTCTAATCATCTAACATCTAAATCTTTTATTAAGCATTCATTATAGTTTTACGACTTACATTGGTAATCCTATTTTATTATTAATCGCGATGCATCGGGCAGTGATTCGTTAAGAGCACCGAAGCCCATATTGACCAGTGAGGACGGGCGCGTAGAATTGATGAGTGAGATTTTCCCCTCAAAATGCTTGCTCAATACGCGCTACTTTAAGTCGGAGCGCATGAGAAAATGACAGATTCACAACGTTTTCTTTTTAGATGAGCGTATTGATTCACCTGTAATTAAAAACAAGTTGATTCACTTCTTTTCAGGCATCGTTTTAACACAACAGAAATCGCTTACAATTGTTACTTTTGTTGTCGGGCTGAACCCAAAGCAAGACATTATGGAAAAGAAACAAGCAAAAGATATTTTAAAATCCAATCGAAAGCCCATACGCGTTGGTATAACGACGGGAGATTTGAACGGGATAGGACCTGAAGTGATTATCAAGTCCCTGGTAAACAAAAGCATGCTCGAAGAATGTATCCCTGTTATATACGGATCAACAAAAACGATGGCGTATCACAAAAAAGCAATTGACGACAAATTTTTTAATTATCATCGCGTGGAGGATGCTGCTGATGCACAACCGCGTAAAATTAATGTCGTGGCATGCTGGAAGGAAATCGTGAACATGAAATTGGGTGAGGCGAGTGAAATAGGCGGAAAATATGCGTTCGAATCCTTGAAAGCAGCAACCGACGATTTAGCCTCTGGTAAGGTGGATGTGCTCGTGACTGCTCCCATTTCAAAAGAAACTATTCAAATGGCTGGATTTGAGTTTCCGGGTCACACCGAATACCTATCCGATCTTTCCGGAAAGCAGGAGGCGTTGATGATGATGGTGGCCGAAGAACTGAGGGTAGCGCTGGTGACTTCCCATATCGCGTTGAAAGATGTAGTGGAGGAAGTAACCACAGATAAGATCGTCAACAAACTCACCGAATTTGAAAAGAGTCTGAAGAATGATTTTGGCGTTATACGACCGAAAATAGCAGTTCTGGGATTGAACCCTCATGCCGGGGAAAAGGGTAAAATGGGAGATGAAGAAGCCAATGTAATCAATCCCGCCATCTTAAAAGCTAAAGAAAATGGGACGCTCGCTTTTGGACCGTATCCCGCCGATGGTTTTTTTGGAAGCCGTCAGTATGCGGATTTCGACGGCGTTTTAGCCATGTATCACGATCAGGGCCTCACGGGCTTTAAATCGTTGGCGTTTAATGATGGTGTGAATTTCACGGCTGGACTCCCCATTGTGCGCACCTCGCCGGATCACGGAACGGCTTTTGACATCGCTGGAGAAGGGTGCGCCGACGAGCAATCGATGCGCAGTGCGATCTATCTGGCAATGGATATTTACCGCACGAGAGAACGCATCAAGGAAATGAACGAAAATCCACTTCCCATCAGCGAGAAAAAAGATAAAAGACAATCAAAAAGACGATCATGAAGATAGATTTAGAGTTACTGGAAAAAGTTTGTCAAACCCCTGGAGCTCCAGGCTATGAACAAAAAATTAGAGCGTTGATTCTCGATGAAGTGCGACCACTCGTTGATGAGGTGGAAACGGACAACATGGGTAACGTATATGCCATCAAAAAAGGAAAAGCGGACAAAAAAGTGATGGTGGGCGCGCACATGGACGAAATCGGGTTCATGGTCACGCACATCGACGACAAAGGGTTTATACGTTTCCATACATTGGGCGGATTTGATCCTAAGACGCTGACTGCACAACGCGTTGTCATTCACGGAAAAGAAGATGTTGTTGGCGTTATGGCGGCGAAACCCATTCACGTGATGTCTCCTGAAGAGCGCAAGAAAAATCCAAAATCCACTGATTTTATTATCGATACCGGGAGAACGAAAGAAGAGGTCGAGGATTTGATTAAAATGGGTGATCCAATAACCCGCGAGCGCTCTTTTATTCAAATGGGAGAGTGTGTAAACAGCAAGTCGCTCGATAATCGTTTGGCGGTCTATATCTTGATTGAAACGCTGCGTTCACTGAAAGATAAGGAAGTGCCTTATGATATTTACGGTGTCTTTACTGTGCAGGAGGAAGTGGGAATCCGCGGTGCAAATGTGTCGGCGATGCGCATTCAGCCGGATTTTGGCTTTGGTTTGGATACGACTATTGCTTACGATTTACCGGGTGCAGCCGATCACGAAAAGGTGACCTCCCTCGGTGAAGGTGCAGCGATTAAAATAATGGATGCTTCGACAATTTGCGATTATCGCATGGTTGAATTTATGAAAAAGACAGCTACCAGGTACAACGTAAAATGGCAGCCCGAAGTGCTGACGGCCGGAGGTACGGACACTGCCGGGATTCAGCGCATGACGGAAGGAGGATCCATCGCAGGTGCGGTTTCGATACCGACCAGACACATGCATCAGGTAATCGAAATGGCGCATCAGGATGACATTGCTTCCTGCATTGAGCTGCTCACGCACTGTATTGGTGAGGTTGATCAGCACGAGTGGAGCTTTTAGTTTTTTCGCAGCATCGACTGATACACCTGGTAGTACTTTTCAGCTCCCTTATCGAGACTGAACCATTCTTCAGCACCGGCGCGAATTTGTTTTGCTGAAAACTGAGAAGGATCGAAAATGCATTTTTCCATTGTTTGCTGTTCGAGATCTGGCAGCACCATTCCGGCCTGGCTGGATACGATGATGTGATCGGTATCTCCGACTCCCGCGTTACAAATGACGGGGATTCCCATGGCCATCAGTTCCCCTTGTTTGGTAGGAGAAGAGGCGCTTTTTGAGAACGTTGGGCGTATAAAAAAGAGTGCGAGATCAAAAAGTGAAGTGTAAACCGGAACAGCCGTATGAGTAACGCGTTTGACAATGATTTCACTTTCGGGAATGCCCCATTTTTTTGCCGCTCGTAGAATCGTGTCAGCCGGTTCTCCGGATAGAAAAAAGAAGGAGCTCTGTTTATGTTTCTTTCGCTGAACGGCATAAAAGGCGAGCATCTCATCCAGCATGTACCACGTTCCGATCGAGCCGACATATCCAAAAACTACGTTCTCTGCTGAGAGTTTCATCGTTTTTCGTATTTCCTGGACTTTACTTTCTTTAATGACGTCGGGATCGAACTTTTCGAGATCTACACAACATGGAATAACGGTAATGGGAGCCGTCGTTTTCCCAAATGCGTCATTTTCTTCGATGATTTTTTTCCCTTTTTCAGTGAGTGAAACGACGGCGTCGGCGCGCTCAAAAAACTGTTTTTCTTTTTTGCGGAAATAGGAATAAATCATTTTAAACAAGGGGTGTTTGAGGTTCCATATTTTGCCCTCAACGCGCTCGTCGGCCCAAAAGCCGCGCATATCAAAAAGAAAGCGAATGCCCGACTGCTGTTGCAGCTGATATCCTATTAACCCCGGTATATCGCTCCGACAATGTGTGGCGTCAAAGTTGTGCTGTTTCGATAAAGCCAGCGCCTTCTTTTTTAATTTTTGATAGTTGCGCACAGCAGAAAACACGGGAATACGGGATTCATAGGTTAATGGATGCCACTGAATGCCATGCGCTCCGCAAATTTCATTGATTTTTTCAACCTCAGCCGCGTGCGCGGACTTTTCTAAACTGATCAGGTCGAATTGAACGCCTTTTTTGCTCAGTTTTTTCAAGTAAGGCAACACCTGCGACTGTCCCAAATTATCGGTCATGCCGTCATAGGAAATATAGAGTACCCGCATTTTGTGAATCTTCAATTTTTCACAAGATAAAACATTCTGTTTATTCCTAATTATTCATGAATTTAATTTTGAATCGATTCTAAGGAAAAGCCCTAAAGTAATAACTCCTATTTCGCGAGGCTGGTAACGACAAACAGGTCAAAATTAAATCAAAAGCGTGTGGATCCATCAATACGGGTTAGATTGATCGCCGAACCTGGCGAGTGAAATGATAAAAAGGAAACCGTGCACATTATATCCGATATAAATTAAGACAGATTAAGAAAAAATTCAGCTTCATTTTGTTTTTATTTCTTAATATTGAACTTATTAAAATTAGACGATGCAAAACGAATTATTGGCCATTCGAAAACTTCTCCTCATCCTCGTAGTTCCTTTTGTGCTCTACTTGTTGAATGTACTTTCGATAATTTTTATTCCGCTGGTTTTTGCCTTGTTCGCATCTCTGGTGTTCATGCCAATGATGCGCTGGCTCATGAAAAAAGGAGTGCCCAATTTTGTGGGTATTATTCTCGTCGTTATCATTATTACTGCTGGACTTACGGGTGCCTATGAAATTGTGAATCTATCCGGCCAGGAAATTGCAAATGCCAATGAAGACTTCTATGTAAAATTTGACAGCCGCCTCAATGATGTCGTTGCTCCGGTTGTTGACTTAATGGGTATATCCCCGAATCAGGGAGAAACGAAGTTACAAGCTTTTCTAAACAACGATAAGGTCAGTGAGAACTTGTTCGGTAATGTGGGGAATGGACTCAATTTTGCCCGGAAATTCGTGAGCATGCTGCTGATGACGGTTTTCTTTACGATACTGCTCCTCGCAGGTTCGATGAACATTCAAAAGGTCATGGAACTGCTTATTTTCAAGCAACGCTTCGCTTCGGTCAAAACGTTTCGGCAAATTGAAAGGGATATCTTTAAGTTTATCGTCGTGAAGTTTTTATTGAGTCTCTTTACAGGGCTGAGTTTCGGATTTGCTTGTTACGCATTTGATGTCAGTTTCCCCATTTTCTGGGGCTTGTTTGCTTTCTTGATCAATTTTGTTCAAATGATTGGTTCGGTCGTTTCCGTAGTGGTTTTGACGGCTTTTGCACTCGTGGAATTGAACGTTTCGGGAACCCTGCTCGTTTTTATTTTCATCATCAGTGGTATTCAGATCCTTTTTGGAGGAATTTTAGAACCGATTCTGATGGGAAAATCTTTTTCAATCAACACCGTCACGGTTTTATTCATGCTGGCATTATGGGGCTTCATTTGGGGAATTCCCGGTTTAATACTTTCCATTCCGATTACGGCACTGGTCAAAAAAATTATGGAGCAATTTCCCGGTACAGCCGTCTATGCCCGAATTATGTCCTGAATGGAAAAGTGCAGGCGCAAAAAGCCTTTAGATGGATGAATGCGCGGGGCTTGACAGAGGCTAATATTTAGCTTCTCCCTCATTATTCGAAACTCCCGACTCAATACTGTCGTGGATAAACGCAGTATTTCTCAGCACAACGCTGGCGATCTTCGCGCCTCCACTTCGGTGAACTCATCTCGGCAAGCTCGATATAACACATTTCGACGAGCTCAATGTGTCACAGTGCATCGCATAGCGCTCGTTGCGGTTATACAGTTATCACTGATGCTTTCGATCACACGGGCACTAATGCTTTAGATCAGCACAGATAGGGGTAAGAACCCAAATAAACACAGTCCTTAATTTGCTATCAAGAATGAAACGTACATATTGAGCTGTTAAATATCCGGAGAGCCTTTTGTGCTTAAATCTATTAAAGGCACGAGCTCCAGCGTAATAAAATACGGATGCTTAACATAAAAAAAGCAGCCTTTGATGAAAAGACTGCCTTTCTTAGAATTCCAAAGAATTGGATTAATTATCGTCGCGCACGAGGTGCACAAAACCGTGCTCTTCTTCTTGCTGATCCCCGTCGCCAGTTATTTTAAACCGGTAGAAGTACGTTCCATCGGAACATTCAGCACCCGAGTTGTTCTTTTTACCATTCCATTCGAAATCCACGTCAGAGCTTTCAAAAACGACATTTCCCCAGCGATTGAGTATGACAATTTCTAATGAAGACGCGTTTTTGGCATTGATTGTAAATACATCATTTACGTCGTCATTATTGGGCGTAAACACATTCGGCAAATCGTACACGAGTGGAAGAATAAGTTCGGTTACGATTTGCTTTGAGGCCTGGTCTGAACACGCTCCATCAGTTATTGTGAGCGTGACAGTGTACACCCCTTCTTCCGTATAAGTGCTGTTTTGGTCGCTCAAATCGTTAACTACAATGGAGTCGCCGTTCCCAAAGTTCCACTCATAAGATTGTGCATTGTCTGAAGTGTTGACGAATGTCACGTCGAGCGGGACATTTCCCTGTTGAGGGTTCGCGTCAAAAGATGCTGTGGGCGGTGGCGTCTGATCAAGGAAGATGCTGTCCTCTACTCTGCAAACATCGTCTTCAATTGAAAAATAATACCAACCAGAAGGTTTATTGGGCCAGACACTGGAGTTCGTAAAGTCCGTGTTATTCGGTCCTGGTCCCGTCCACGTAAAATTAGGCGTTCCCGTATAACCTGTAGTATCGCCGTACCCACGCACGATGCCGTTATCGATGCCACAATCGGCAATTTGTTGGGTAACAGAATCAATTGCGAGCGTTTGATCCATAGTTAAGTACGCCGTATCTATAGTTTCCACTCCACAGTCGTCAGTAATTGTCACCAGGATTTCTTCAGTGCCGTTTTCTGAAATATCGAAGTACGCCGTATCTCCGGTTTGCCCGTCTTGCCATTCGTAAGTAAAAGGCTCTAGCCCTGTTGCAGAAGTCCATAACGGCACTGAATCAGTAGCACAAAAAACGGTCGTATCGATTGAATTGACCACAGCTACTGTGTCTAAAACATGAATCATAACCGTTGTGTCGTAAGTACAGCCAAAGTCGTCCTCTACGTTAAATGTAAAAGAATGATCACCTGTCGAATCCGGATTTACTGTAATCAATGTATCATTGTTGAGTCCCGATGTAATCGCGGGATCCGGAGACCAAAAAGCATCCGTGATGGTCGTTTGATAGGTTTCGTTATTGGGAAATAAGGTGGGATCAAAATAGAGCCCCCATTCAAAAATAAAACCGTCATCAATTCCTAAATTGTCGCGAATGAATAAGGTCCAGTCACCATTCATAGGGCATCCGTTGAAATTAGCAAAAGTTTCTTCGGGGAGGTATATCCCGTTGGGGTTCATGGTGTTACCAGCAGAAGGAGCGGGTGGAGACGTTAAGGTAATAAAGTTATTATTAGCGAATTCTGTAGGAAAGTCACCCCAGGTATTATTCACCTCTGAAAAACAATATTCATATCCATTACCCGGCGTTCCTAGATTACCGTCTACGGGCTCTCCGAGATAGGTTCCTCCACCTCCGAACCCACCGGGGATTTGACCACCTGTATTGGCGTTAAATAACGTTACAGCAGTACCATCGGGACATTCGAGCCACATTTCCAGATCGCCCAGATAACTGTGCTCCATGGTGACACAAATGTCCTGTAGATCGGAAGGCGAGTTAAACGTGGCACCCGGAGCAAAGTCACTCATGGTAATATCGGTAGAATAATTGATTCCTGAACCATCGGGAAGCGGAGTTAAACCTGCCACAGAACCACCAAATTCAAAGCTGCCTTGAGGAAGGTCTACACCAACAGTATCTATATTATTGGCTCCTCCGAGTAAAACGGTCTCTTCATCAAAACAAACGGTATCTTCAAGTGGGCCTGTACCCGTAAAATCCGGGGGGATACTTACGCGCACCTTGCAGTTCATAAAGACGCTCTGTGGAAAATCATCCGTAATGGACAATTCTACGAGATATCCGCTGCTGTTGGGCGGGACAAACCATACACTGTCATTATCAGGACCTACCGTTCCATCACTAAACGACCATTCATAAGTCAGGTCTTCGACGTTTTGCGAGTAACCGTATCCGGTGTTTTCAAAAGCATATAGTAGCTCTGGATTGGCGACAAAGAGAATGGAATCATTTGGACAAACATCCACATAGCCCGTATCTGCTGGAACCAGTGCATCGCTACCTGAACCATTGACATACGCTTCAATGTGTGGACCAATTGGTTGGGGAGGGTTGTTGCACACCAGGTTCGCTTCCCAGCCGGTTCCTTCAGTTGAACCATCCGAAACGAATACAAAAGTCAGACAACCTGAAGGATTATTTTGAAAACTGGATGTATAGTTAAAACCGTTGGGGTCAGTAGCTGAATTATGAACGCCCAGTAAAGGAGCATTCACATTCGGGCCGTCATATACGTAGATTGAATCACTGGCATCTACATCCCAGGTCAAACCACTATTTATGCCAAAAGTAATGGTGAGTTTAGGACCGTTTGGCAAATCGGGACAAATGGTAATAGTGTCGTTATAGGATGCTGAATAATTTGCGCCACTTCCACCGTCATCCAGGAAGTTTGCTACTCCCGAGGATTGAAAATTCGAACAGTCTATCGGGTTGAGCGTATCATAGTCGGGGTCATCCATCGCTATTTCCGTCTGACCATGAATATATGATCCGGTCAAAACGAGGATGGAAATAAGTAAATAGAAGCTTTTCATGATGTGTTGCATTTAATGAAGTAGACTTTTGGGAAGAACACCGACCATTTGATCGGTTCCTTTAATTCGAAAATATTGGTACTTATTTTCTTTCAATTTGACCCCCAAACTGATAAAGTTATGATCCGCTCCCGGATTGATCGCTAATTCGCCGTCGAAGGTAATGGATTTCGCTTTTTCCTCGGGGATGGGGCCGATGAAAGTTCCGTGCTCCAATGCATTGTTCAAAATGGTATATTCCTGGGGGTCAGATGCTTTCATTTCAGTGAGTTCCTCCTCAGAATAGCGTTTCAATAAATCGGGATGATGCTGGCCATAGCTATGCGCATAGCTTACCAAAAAAAGTAAAAGCGTGAGAGCAATTTTCATTTCAACAAGTTTAGCGTTTTAAAAAAAACAGTTATTCTTCAAAATTGCACAAAATATAACAAATAAACAAAATTATTGGGTTCAAACAGACGCGTGAAGATTCATGGATGATGAACTGAGCTTTGCTTGTCGGCGGGGTAACGGGTCCAAAAATAATAGAAAAACCCTATCTTCACTATTCGATAGTAGCTACCCCTGTGAACAATTTATTGTACGAAGGGAGAGACGAATTAACGCAGTAGAGGGGGACTTTTGCAAGAAATGTTGATCTAAACAATCTTCAACACGTCTTCGGGCGGACGACCAATTGCAGCCTTGTCTCCGTGAATCAGGACGGGACGTTCAATCAATTTGGGGTGCTCGACCATGGCTTGAATCCATTCCTCATCGCTGAGCTCGCGCCCTTTATATGTTTCTTTGTAAATTTTCTCCCCCTTGCGAACCAAGGACTCAGGAGCAATTTGCAGCTTATCGATAGTGGCTTTCAACTCCGATTTTGACGGGGTATCATCCAAATATTTTCGAATTTGAGGTTTAAAACCTCGCTCTTCCAACAACTTTAAAGTTTCTCTGCTTTTCGAACATCGGGGGTTGTGATATAATTCCATCGTGTTTAATTTTATGAGAGTTTGCCTTTTAAATTCTTCATAAATTTCGACGCGTAAACAAAATCAATGATTTCTTGATTGTCGGTTTCAATGATTTCTTCTTTTGTGCCCTGCCACCAGTTGCGCCCTGTATGGATAAAGACAATGTGATCTCCGATTTCGATTACGCTGTTCATGTCGTGCGTGATGACCACCGTCGTCATGTTATACTCGTAGGTGAGCTCCTTGATCAAATTATCAATCAGAATTGACGTACTCGGGTCGAGTCCGGAGTTGGGTTCATCGCAAAACAAGTATTTTGGATTCATGGATATGGCGCGTGCGATGGCCACCCTTTTTTGCATCCCTCCGCTGCATTCTGCCGGCAATAAATGATTCTGACCAGAAAGATTGACGCGCTCCAGGCAAAAATCTGCCCGCTTTTTCATCTCCTGTTTCGACATGTCGGTAAACATTTTGAGTGGAAACATGATGTTTTCTTCTACGGTCATCGAATCAAACAGTGCAGAACCCTGGAACAACATGCCAATTTCCTTTCGGATCTCTTTGCGCTCTTTGCGATTCATTTTGGAGAAATCGCGCTTGTCGTAAAGTACATTTCCACTGTCTACTTCGAGAAGTCCGACAATACATTTTGTTAAAACAGATTTTCCCTGACCCGATTGACCGATGATGAGGTTCACTTTTCCCGCTTCAAATTCTGCCGTGAAATCGTGCAAAACATGAAGGTCGCCAAAGGATTTATTCACGTTATCGACCTGAACCATCAGAGTAAAATTAATTGCGTGAGCACAAAGTTAGCCAATAAAATACAGATACTGCTCCACACCACCGCGCGGGTTGAAGATTGTCCCACATCTAGTGCACCTCCCTTGGTGTAATAGCCAAAATAGGAAGAAACAGTCGTAATGATAAAGGCAAAACAAACGGTTTTAACGAGCGCGTAAACGATGTCGCCTACTTTAAAGAAAGCGCGGATGCCATAAATGAACTCTTCGTGTGAGGCAAGGGAAGTGGAAGTGACGGCATAATACCCACCGACAATGCTCAAGCCCATCGAGAAAATGATGAGAAAGGGAAAAATGAATACAGCGGCGACAACTTTTGGAAGGACGAGATAACTCAGTGAATTGACCCCCATGATTTCCAGCGCGTCGATCTGTTCGGTCACGCGCATCGTTCCCACTTCCGAAGCGATATTTGAACCTACTTTTCCCGCCAGAATCAATGAAATGATGGTCGGTGAAAACTCCAGTATCGTACTCGACCGCGTGATATAACCAATCGTATATTTCGGCAACAGCGGACTGTCCATGTTCGAGGCTGTTTGAAGCGCGATGACGGCTCCCATAAATACGGAGAGAATCGCCACGATACCCAGCGAATTGAGCCCAATCGTTTGAATTTCTGTAAACGTGCGCGTATGATAGACCTTCAGACGTTCCGGTCGCGAAAAAACGTACCGAAGCATCCCAAAATATTTCCCTATGCTGACAACGTAATTCATGGCTCTCCGCGCTAAATTAACAGCTTATTCGAAAACGAGCCGTATAATTCCAAAAAAATAAAGGAATCCTTATTTTTGCAACTCCATGAATGAACGCGATAAAATATCCCAGGCTTTAGAAAAATACGTGCCCGAAGCTTTTGTTGCTTATGTTACCGAGCTGCTGTTTAGTGAGACCGTACACTTTAAAGTTTCTAAACCGCGCCGGACAAAACATGGTGACTATCGATCACCGCACAACAACAAACCACACCGCATTTCTGTTAACGGAGACCTCAATCCCTATGCATTTTTGATTACGACGATCCATGAATTCGCGCACATGAAAACATTTATTAATCACGGTAGTGGTGTGCGAGCACATGGAAAAGAGTGGAAAGCAGCTTATCGGGAGTTGTTATTACCAATATTAGAGAGCGATCAATTACCCGAATCCATTAAAAATGCATTAACTTTGAACCTGAACAATATGCGGGCATCGAGTTGCACCGATGCAGCATTGTATCGCGCACTCAAAAAATTTGATCACCCCGAAGAAAATGTTTTCCTTTTGGAGGAATTACAAAACGGTGATTTTTTTCGCCTGGGAAAAAATGTTTTTAAACGCGGCGCTTTGCGCAGAACGCGATTTATCTGTGAAGAATTGTACACAGAAAAGAAATACCTGGTGAGCAAACTGGCAGAGGTCGAACCGATTAAAATGAAGTAACAATGAGCAATAATTTTGCAGTAATAATGGCCGGAGGGGTTGGAAGTCGATTTTGGCCGATGTCCGTTGAAGAACACCCCAAACAGTTTTTAGACGTACTCGGTATTGGAAAAACATTGATTCAAATGACGTTTGAGCGACTGAAAAAAGTGGCTCCGCACGAACAGATTTATATCGTGACCAACGAGAAATACGTGCATCTGGTGAAAGAACAACTTCCGGAAATTCATGCCGGTCAGATCCTTACCGAACCAGAACGCAAAAATACAGCTCCCTGTGTGACTTATGCAGCGGCAAAAATATATGCGCTGAATAATGATGCCAACCTTGTCGTTGCACCTTCTGACCACTTGATTATGAAGGAAAACAAATTTGTTGACATCGTTCAAAAGGCCATCGAACAGGCGCAACGTCACGATCGTTTGGTGACCCTCGGCGTTAAACCCAACCGCCCCGATACGGGCTACGGATATATTCAGTTTCATCAGGATGGCGACATCGTAGGAGGTGAAATTTATAAAGTCAAACAATTTACCGAAAAACCCAACCGGGAAATGGCCGAGATTTTCTTGAAAAGCGGCGATTACTATTGGAACTCTGGTATTTTCGTCTGGCGCGCAAAAACGATTCTCACGGCGCTGCAAAAGTTTAAACCCGACCTCTACAGCGCTTTTTGTTCCAATTATTCCATTTATAATACTCCAGGGGAAAATGCTTTCGTCAATGAGGCTTTTCGCACCTGCGAAGATATATCCATCGATTATGCGGTGATGGAAAATGCCAAAAACGTGGACGTGATTTTAGCTGATTTCGACTGGAGTGATCTCGGAACGTGGTGCAGCTTATCAGACCACCTGGAGAAGGACATCAATGGTAACAACGTCCGCGGTGAACAAGTTTTTATGATCAATTCGAACAATTGCCTGGTGAATTTACCGGATGATAAAGTGGCCATTGTGCAGGGGCTGAACAATCACATTGTCGTCGAATCTGAAAATCGCCTGTTGATTCTCGATAAAGCCAATGAGCAAAATGTTAAGAAATACCTCAAAATCATGAAGGAAAACCTTTCTTCTCAAAAAAAGAATCGATAGCTTTAGCTTATGAGTCAGCAAATACCAAAAGAATTTTACTCAGATGGCGATGACCGACCGTTTCGCGAATGCAAAGTGTGTGAATGTGATTTGTCGAAAGGGAAAGTTCCGTACTCCATCGAAAAGGCGTATAAACGCACCGAAGAAGGTGAGGACGTGACGTTGTTTGAAGTGGCTATTTGTTTGCCTTGTGCAGAAAAACAAGCCGGCAAGATGAGCAGAGCTTCGCGCGAATACCTGGCCAGCGTGATGGGAAATCAATCATTTTTTGAAAAGCGCCAGGCGATGTGGGAAGAGGGCTGGCAGTCAACATGGAAGGAAAAGTGTATTTTTTCTGAGGAAAAAGTACAGGTTCACGATGAATACCACATCGTGGGACATTTCCAGGGCGATCAGCTACTGCCGCAGCAAGCTCCTTTTTTAATTGGTCAACAAGTTATCGAAGAAATTCAGGAGCATTTGTCTCCCGAAACCAAAGACGAACTGGATCGTTTTGGCGACCAGTTTTTGGGTCCCGACCCGACCATTCGCGCCCTGATGGAAGACTCTCAGTTCGTTATGGTATAATGGTACTTTAGCCTTGATTCCAGTACTTCAAAGTAGTGAAGAGATGCATTCAAAACTCGCTACTCAATACTCCCTACTCAAGACTCTCTACTCAGAACCGTAGGTGCCGTTTGTAAAATGCACGGATTTTTTGAGGATCCCTCCCCAGCATAAATGTCCAGTAACTCCACAAGTTGACGAGATTGACTTTCAAATAGCTATTCTTTGCATATTTTCGCGCGGAAACGAGAACAGATTTAGGCATGATTCGGAACCGATATTTTTTGCGGAGCCTGCGGATAAAATCAAAATCTTCCATGATAATGTACTCCTCGTCAAACCCCTTCATCGCTTCAAAAACAGTTCGCTGGACAAATAGCGTTTGATCGCCGCCCCTGCAGAACATAAAGTTGAAGCGCGTCCACCAGGCATTAAACTTTAACATCGGCGCTTCTAAATCAAATTCAAAGCGATAACACCCGGCATCACTTCCCCGCGCTAATGATTCTTCGATATCCTGCCGAAAGGTGGCGGGAGGACGAACGTCGGCGTGCACAAAATAGAAGAGATCGCCCACGGCGTGCTGCGCCCCTAAATTCATTTGGCGAGCGCGACATGCTTTTTCGCTGACAATCAATTTTATAGGATAATTTTTTGCAACTCTTTGCGTTTTATCCGTACTTTGTGCATCTACTACAATAATTTCGTCGTAGGTGTAAGTATGTGAAATTAATGCGTCCAACAATTGCGGCAGTTGATCTGCCTCGTTTAAAGTTGGAATAATTATAGATAGTCGCATGATTTGCCGAATTTAAAAAATAAATAGTATGGATATGATATCTCAATCTTTTTTTGCTGTTCTTTTGTCTTTTATTACTAACGCTTGTCAGACAAACACGGATGTTGCTGCTACCTCAAACGGACAAAACGTTGAAATCACTGAAGAAAAGGCGCAACCTCAAAGCACCATTCACGCACATCAGAAGTGGGATGAACTCACCCGCGAACATGTGACGGATAAGGGCTTTGTTAATTACAAAGGATTTGTACAAGATTCAACAAAATTAAAGCAATACCTGCAGCAGTTGTCCGAAAACCACCCCGACGAAAACTGGACTTCGAACGATCGCAAGGCTTATTGGATCAATGCGTACAATGCTTACACGATTGAATTAATTGTAGATCATTATCCGGTCGAGTCGATTAAGGACCTGGGGGGATCGATATATCGCGTCAACACGCCGTGGGACATCAAATTTATTGAAATTGGCGACGAGGAATACGACCTCAATGACCTCGAACACAACATTCTCCGCAAGGAGTGGGAAGATCCGCGCATTCACGCTGCAGTCAACTGTGCTTCTGTATCCTGTCCGGCACTGATGCAGGGCGCCTACCTCGGGAAAAAACTGGATGCGCAGCTGGACGCTCAAATGAAACGGTTTATTCTAGATACTTCCAAAAACAAGATTGCTCAAAACGCACTGAAACTGTCAAAACTATTCAAGTGGTTTTCAGGAGACTTTAAAAATGTGGCGCCTTCGGTCATCGATTACATCAATCGCTTCACAGCTATAGAAATTAATGAAGACGCGGATGTGGATTACAATGAATACGACTGGGGGTTGAATGATGCGTAGGGCGCATGCGCTTTAAATCAAATAACCCCTCCCGTACGGGCGTATCGCAATACGCCCGTTTGCAATACGCCCGAACGGGAGGGAATCTTTAAAATGCGATCTGAAATAGAAAAAAACCCCTTAAAAATTTGGAACTCTAAAATAGGGGGGGGTAGATTTATAGTCTAACAATTAACACAAAAATTATGAAATCTACGCTTAATTTAGCTGCTGCAGCCACCATGTTTTTCGGCGCGATGCTACTCATGAACGGGACGGTCTTTTCTCAGGGAAATAATGGTGGCAACGCCAATCCCAACAACAATGCCAACGGTAATGCTTTAAAATGGGAAACCCAGGGAAACAATGCCGACACGAGTCATTTTATTGGAACGACGAATCCCACAGCACTGAAAATGCGGACGAACAATGTGGAACGGCTGCGGATAAGAAAAGATGGATCGTTTTATGTCAAGGATTCTGCTTTTTTTATGTCTCCAGTTACGATGAACTCAGTGGATAGTATTTCAGACTTGAAAACGCAGGAAAGACAGTATTTACTCATTAACGAGGATGGATTGATCGAAAAGACCGGACGCAATACTTTGCTAAAGGATTTTTACGATCCTTACTACTCTCCTTGTTCTTCTGCAGAAAAAAGCAATCTTTCTGTGACAAACCCTGTCTGGCATAATGGACCTTACAAATTGTTCTCTGAATGCCCCGAAGTTGATGTTGGAATCGGGACCAAATTCCCAAATTTTAAATTAGATGTTAGAGGTATGACGGGCACAGGTGCTTTGAGGGTTGGCACCACAAATACGAACGCTGATTACGCTTTGATAAAAGGTATGACTACAAATGCCCAACCCATACTTACGCTGGGAAAATTTTCAGGCGCTGAAGAAAAAAGGTTAGAATTGAAATCGGACGGCGGTCTTGACCTATATCATTATGACAACAACCATCAGTGGACTGGCGATCCAATAAATGCATATCACGAAGGCGAGTTAATAATGAAACTTAATGCTTCGGGTGAACTAGCGCTTAACCACAATTCTTCGGCTCAAGGTGCCACCGATAGAGTTTTGACTATATCAAACTCAAACCGTAAGATCGTATATGTGAATGCTATTGAAGAAACGTTATACGCCCGCAGAATCAAAATTGATCAAGATCCCTGGTCGGATCATGTTTTTGAGAAAAATTATGAGCTGATGCCGCTCCACGAACTCAACTCATTTATCCAGACAAACGGTCATCTTCCCGAAGTACCGACGACAGAAGAGGTGCAAGAAAACGGGGTGGATTTGGCAGAGAACAACGCGCTTTTACTCAAGAAAATTGAGGAACTGACGCTCTATTTACTGGAGCAAAAAGAAGAAACCGAGGCGCTCAGGAAAGAACTTAAAGAGCTGAGAAAGAAAGTAGATCAACAATAAAACCATACTTTTATGTCTTTATTTCAAAAAATAAGTGTTATTTTAATGGTAGCATTTTATCCTGTTGCCAATATGCACGCACAAATCAACGTATATAATCAGAATTGCAATACCATTACACCTCAGCAGTATGACAATGGAAGTGCGTTCAATGCCGGATGTTATGAATTGCCAGAGAACTCAGGGCAAGTTTACCAGACCAGTACACAAAAGGAAATTGTTGCAGAAGACCATATTTTGTTGGAAGATGAAGTGGAGTTTACAGCATCAGGGGATGGACAAGCGGATTTACGGATAGAAGCAATACCTTTTGACGTTGTCGCGTTTACCAATAGCCTTGATAACGTAAAAAAACTGGATAAGTTTGAGCTCGGTTTAACGTTGCCAGACTTCTATGATCAAGCAGTTAAAAACTTTATTAATGAATCGGGAACACCTCAAATTAATCCTTTTCTTTCTGATCAAATTGAGATTGTTGCTGAATTTTCACATGTCAAATATGATACTAATATTATTGACATGTACCCCGATCCGCCAGAGGAAGTGGTTACTACCACTGAAATAGTTAAAAAGCGACACGGGTACTTTACAACCGATATTTCGCGTGATATTTCTGGTTTTGATGATTTGTATAATGATCCACTTTTGAATGACACCAATGTATATGTTGGACAAGACTATGATTCCTTAGGAGGTGGCTGGACGGATTCGTATAGCGATTATCCGTTTAGGGTTCGTTTTGCGCCCCCTCACACCGGGAAATGGACCTGCAAAATAATGGTGAACATATTGGATGGTACAACAGTATATGAATCACCAACTTTTAGTTTTAATGTTATCGATTCAAACATACCTAATTATTTAAGGGTAGGGAAAAATGGTAGGTGGTTAAAACGTGAAGGAAAAACTTATGTGCCTAATGGACCGAACTATCCATTTGTTCTAAGAAGTGGTTATCCTTTAAAAGCAAAGGATGGCGTGAACTATAGCCTGATGAGAGATGCAATTTATTATGACAAAACTGCTCCAATTGCTGCCTACGAGCAATACCTTCGCTATATGGATACATTGGCACAGAACGGTGTGAATTATTTTCGCATGATGATGAACCCTTGGGCTCAGGGCATAGAGTATGAAAAACTTGGGGATTATTCCGATAGAATGCATATTGCTAAAGAGATGGATTTGATTGTGGAGCGTGCCAGAACCAACGGAATGATGATTCACTGGAACTTGATGACGCACTTTATGTTTCAGGATGAGCCGTATGGGATTAAATTTTGGGATTGGACGCAACACAATAGCGACGGCAGCGATCTCTACTGCTACAGATCAGATCCACAGCTCCAACTTAACGAAGAGATCGATTGGTTCACCAATCCAAAAAGCAAGAAATACTACAAAGAACGATTGCGATATATCGTGGCGCGTTGGGGGTATTCACCAGATATTGCTGCATTTGAGCATTTTTCTGAGGTCGATCAGATTGGTGGTGATGGCGATGGTGATAATGATACAATTGACTACATCACTGAGAGCTATCAAGATGAAATTGCGACCTGGCACGCTGAAATGTCTGCCTACTTAAAGGACGACCTTTACGTTGATCAGCTGATTTCACCGAGTTATACGCGAGATATTGATGATCCGTTTTCTGATAGTACTGTAGGGACAGATAATGACTACTCATTTTCTTTAGAGAATATTGACATGGTCAATTATAACGCATATGACTACGGATATAAAGGAACAGATAATCGTAAATATCCAAAAAGGTTTCATTTCTTTTCTTTTCCCTCGGGACCACTATATGATGTAATGAATTTAGGAGCTAACAATTACACTACTGGAAGGGGAGAATATAAAAAACCAGTTTTTTATTCAGAAGCTGGAACTGCTAAAACCTGGGGGTGTGATTCTCCTGAGATTGAAATAAAGAGAGATATTTATAAAGCCATGTTTTCTGGACTAGCAGGGTTTTTACATTGGGAAATCCAACGTAAAGATTTTTATTTTGACTTTCGTCCGCTCGATGTCTTTTTTGAAAATGTCGACTTAGAATATGAAAAATATCACAGTGGTTTTACTCAACTAGATAATGATGAATGGAAAGCTAAACAGAGTTATATTGATGATGCAATATCCAATGACTTAGATGTTGATTTGACATATTTGAGATCAGAGGACAAGAGTAGTGCAATAGGCGTTATTACAAATAGAACATATAATTACCAAACAATGGGAGGGTGTAATTCCCAAAACGGGGATGACCCACTATATTATTATGCTGCAACAGATGATGATTATGTGAAGCAAGGAGGTGTACATATTTTATTAGATGAAGATATGGGATCAAGAGTTAAACTACGGAATATGCAGTTTGGCAAATATGATATAACTTATTACAAATATAATTTGGAAAATGAAGTTATTTCAACTTCTAGTGACTTTGGTCCAATAGTTAAGGTAGAGTTCCCACAGTTGGATTTGAACAACTGGATGATATTGTTCAAGGCTGAAAAAAGAAACTCAAAGAGTAAGTCTAATAATTCAAGTATTAAGAGCGAAGAAAATAGAAGTGAAGAAACACGACCAGTTTTCTTAGTTTACCCGAACCCAACAAGTGAATCCTTTTCCTACACGTCCAACTCGGAGCTCTTTAGAATTGAACTTTATAGTGTCCAAGGGAGATCAATATTGTCCAAAGATAATTTGAGTAGAGAAGGCAATATAGATGTATCCAATTTAGTTAAAGGTATTTATATGATCAAAGCCTATTTAAAAAACGGTGATATTGTTACCACAAAACTAATTATCGAATGAAAATAGTCATTACACTTTTGATTGCTGTGTTTTTAGTTTGTTCATGCAAGAAAAATAATACAACTATTGATTTGATAATTTCTTTTAAGTCTGACGCTCCAATACTTTTTGCCCAGTATAATGTGAGATTTGATGACCATGAATTTTATCACCCTTCAATTTGGCCCAATGGTGGAGGCGTAAACTTTCCATACACACCACTTGAAGAGATTTCTAACAACCTATATGAGGTGGATTTTTCTGTAGACATATCGGTTTCAGAGTTTTTAGGAATTTACACAAAAACCGATGTGTCTTCCTTAAGTGGAGGTGAGACAGCGTCTTACGAAATTACAATTGTAGATCAGCAAACTGGAGAAATCAAATATGAGCGAACAATGGAAACCACTGCAGCATACAATCGTGAATTAATTCAGTTATAGATGAAAGCACAAAGGTTTATACTTGTTTTTTCGGCGCTGATCGCAGTTCATTTACATGCTTTTAGTCAGCTTTCGAAATCGTTATCGTTGTCTTTTGAATCTTCTTTTTATAAGCCAAAAGATTATTTGGGTCATTTGGAGAATGCTTCTATTTTAGAGCGATTTGGTTTTTCACATGATATCGGAGCGAGCTATTTGATTTCAAAAGACAAATCAACTTTTTCTTTTGGATTCCATTATCAACGGGCTCTTTTAAACTACACGGAAGGATTTATCGAAACAAACGGGAATACAACCGTCGAGCATGAAAGGGAGGAGTCTTACGATGTGGCTGCTTTCAGTTTGGGGTATCTTTATGGAATTGGTCAAAAGAATGAACCTCATTCTTTTCACCTTTCTTTTGGGATAGAGGTTTCATACGCTTTTCATTATCAAAAACAGAAAGAAGCACATAGATCCACCCACTACGATCCATCAAGTACAAAACCTTTATTGGAAAGAGAAGTTGTTTCTGTGAACAATAAAGAAAGTACTTTTGAGGTGAATCGGTATGGTTTATATCAGCTATTCTTGAGACCAAGAGCAGGTTTTGTTTATTCAAACGCGTTAAATGAAAAATTCTCACTTGATATAGGCACTCATTTCATTTTGGGAAGCGTCATTAATCAAGAAGAAGAGGTTGGAGCTGGTATACATCCGCCAGCTTATGACTATGACAACGGTGATTTTAGAGACTGGTGGTCTTTTAGTTTACGGGTTGGTTTGAGATATAGCTTATAAATGGCTGCATCGTCAAAACCTATGTGGAGAAGTGGCCAACACAAATCAAAACAGTAGTCTGTTATACTCCATTCTTGTTCATTAGAAGACATCGTTATTTTTGCAGGGGTTCTCTTCATCGCTTAAGGCTTCCTCCCAAAACACATTGCAATACCTCTGACGAAGCAGTTTTCGTCTTTAAATTACATCGCCTTCGATTCCGTTTTCATTTCTCACAAATTGATTACATTTGTTTCCTATTTATATTTCCAGGCTGAATGTGGTTTAAACTTTCTCAAATAATTCTTCGAAACCGTGCGGTGATACTATCCATCATCGGTATATTGACGGTGTTTTTTGGATATTTTGCATTTACGAGCCTGAAATTAGATAACAAATACGGGAACATGCTTCCCAAAAAGTCGCCTGCCCAGGCCGGGTACCTCAAACTGAAAGAAATGTTTGGTGAGGATGGTGGAGCACTCGTTCTGGCCATTAAAACAGACAACCTGTATACCGAAGAAAACTTCTTGAAATGGAAGGCTTTGGGAGACTCCATCCGGTCATTGGACGGGGTGAACAGCGTGTTTTCAGAAGCAGATCTTTTCCAGATTAAAAACAATACGGAGAAACAAAAGTTTGAAGCTGAACCGATCTTTAAAGACAAATCCTTTGAAGAAAAATCGGTGGAGGAAATCCGGGATCAAATTAGGCAAATTCCACTGTACGACGGTATTCTTTACAACGATTCCTCCAATGTCTCACTGATGATGATCGGCATCGACGAATCCTACCTGAGCGATCAGAAAAAATCGGGCGTCGTCCTGGATGCTGAAAAGATTGCCCTGGATTATGAGGACACGTTCGGAGAAATGCATTTCGCAGGATTGCCCCATATCCGGGTCGTGATGAGTAAGCGCGTGGTCAGCGAAATGTATATTTTTATTGGACTGGCCATTGCCGTGACCTCACTGCTGCTGTACCTCTTCTTTCGGTCTTTCCGGGTGGTTGCGTTTTGCAATTTAGTCGTCTTTACTGCGGTTATATGGTCGTTGGGAAGTATCGGTTTAATGGGTTTCAGGCTTTCGATTATGATGGCGCTCATACCGCCGCTCATGATTGTAATTGGGATCCCCAATTGTATTTTCTTGCTGACCAAGTTCCATCGCGAAGTCAAGCGACACGGCAACAAAACAAAGGCGCTTTCCCGGGTGGTTCAAAAAGTAGGAAACGCCACCTTCCTTACAAACCTGACAACTGCTTTAGGTTTTTCGACATTTGTATTTACTAATTCGGAAAAGCTGGCTGAGTTCGGAATTAGTGCGTCGCTCAATATTTTGATGGTGTTTTTACTGTCGATTTGTATCATTCCCATCTTGTTTTCCCTGGCGCGACCGCCGAAGCCCCGCCACCTGAAACACCTGGAAAAAACGTTTTCAAAAGGCGTCGTGGAAAAACTGGTCGTATTGGCCACCACAAAACGCAAACAAGTGTACATTTTTACGGTAATTGTCATCGGTCTTTGTGCCTGGGGCATCACGAGAATGGAGGCTACCGGAAACCTGACGAGTGATTTGCCCGAATCAGACCCCATATTGAAAGACATCGAATTCATTCAAAAACACTTTGGTGGCGCCGTCCCTTTTGAAATTTTAGTGAACTACAAGAAAGACGGCAAGAAATTGAACAACGACTTCCTGCGCAAAATTGAAAGCGTTCAACAAATCATTGCCAAAGACACCGTTTTCAGCAAGTCGATTTCTGCCGTGAATTTCATGAAGTTGATCAACATGGCTTATTATGGCAATAATCCAGATATGTATCAGCTGATAGAGCGGAAAGATAAACGGCGGTTGGGAACGTATATCGAAGCGTTTCAGGATGATATGAGGCGCACCAGAAAAGCTTTTCGTTTTCGCGATTCATTGCGCGACGGGAGCGATAAGTTTGCGGATTCCCTCATGTATAATTTTCCGAAAATAGCCCGCGATGTACTCCCGCAAATCAAGCGCGCTGAAGTGCGAGAGAGCGACTCATCGGAAAATCATCCCGCATTTAAAGAAGACCATATTCGAAAGTACCTCGAGAACAATTACGAGCGCAGCGAAGTATTGGCGGCCACTGAAAAGCATTATCCGGATGTCGGCATTGGCTATTCACTCAAAGAACTGGTGGATACAGCAAATACAACGATGCGCATTCGTATGCAAATTATCGACTTAGGTTCTTATGAAATCGACGCAAAAATCGATTCGCTTTCTAAAAAAATGGACAGCGTGCTCAATCCAACTTACCCCGAAGCTAGCAATTATCTGGAACGCGCCAAATCCGGCGAAAGCAAATATATAGATTCGATTTTTGAGTTGTCTAATACGTATCGCACTAATATGACTTACGAGCTGGCGGATGGTAACGATTCATTGATTTATCAGTTTGACCTCAATCCGGATTTACTGGCCACTTATTACGAAAAAGACGGGTTCCTCGATAAGCTTGAATCGGTCATCGAAAAGGAAAAAATAGAATACGTCATTACGGGTACGTCAGTGGTGGCTGCAGAAGGAACACAATATTTGATCAAAAACCTGCTCACCAGTCTGGGAATTGCAGTTGTCATTATTGCTATTCTGATGGCTTTGCTGTTCCAATCCTGGAAAATGGTCATCATATCGCTGGTACCCAATTTTATACCGCTTTTGGTTACGGCGGGCGTAATGGGCTTCTTTGCGATCCCCGTCAAACCTTCGACGATTTTAGTGTTCAGCATTGCCTTCGGAATATCGGTGGATGATACCATTCACTTTCTGGCTAAATACCGACAGGAACTGAAGGTGCGCAGCTGGGACATCAAGGCCTGTGTCATTAATGCATTGCGCGAGACGGGACTCAGCATGTTCTATACATCCATCGTCCTCTTTTTCGGTTTTTCCATGTTTGCGCTGTCTCAATTTGGCGGCACACAAGCATTGGGAATGTTGGTATCGCTCACGTTGTTAGTTGCTATGCTGACGAATTTAGCGGTCTTACCTTCACTGTTGTTGAGCCTGGAAAACCGCATTGCCACAAAGGCTTTCCGCGAACCGTTTATCAACATGTATGACGAAGAGGTCGATATTGATTTGAGCGATTTAGAGGTCGACCCTAGGACCCGTTTAGATAATGATTTAGACGATGAAAAATAAATAGTTATGAAAGGAATTATTTTAGCCGGAGGCTCTGGTACTCGACTGCATCCATTGACGCTCGCCGTTAGTAAACAGTTGATGCCGGTGTACGATAAACCCATGATTTATTATCCGCTGTCGATTTTGATGAGTGCTGGAATCCGTGAAATTTTGATTATTTCCACGCCGCACGATTTGCCGCACTTTAAAAAATTACTGGGTGATGGGAGCCAACTGGGCTGTCGTTTTGAATACGCAGTACAGCCTGCTCCCGAAGGGTTGGCACAAGCATTTATCATTGGAGAATCGTTCATTGGCGACGATAAAGTAGCCCTTATTTTGGGAGACAACATTTTCTATGGCGTCGGAATGGACGACCTGTTGCAGGAAAACAACGATCCCGAAGGTGGTGTGGTGTATGCTTATCACGTTTCAGACCCCAAACGCTACGGTGTGGTGGAGTTTGACGACGAGATGAAAGCCATTTCCATTGAGGAAAAACCCGATGCGCCAAAGTCCAATTACGCCGTGCCGGGACTCTATTTCTACGACAACGACGTGATTGATATCGCTAAACAATTAAAACCTTCTGCGCGCGGTGAATACGAAATTACAGATGTGAATGCCGAATACCTGAAACGGGAAAACCTGAAAGTTGCCGTACTCAACAGAGGAACGGCCTGGCTGGATACCGGAACGTTTCCTTCGTTGATGCAGGCGGGTCAGTTCGTACAGGTCATAGAACAACGTCAGGGACTCAAAATCGGGTGTATTGAAGAAATTGCTTACCGCAAAGGCTATATTGATGACGAGCAGCTCGAACAATTGGCAAAACCGCTTGTTAAGAGCGGGTACGGCAATTATTTGCTCAATTTAATTCAGTCCAGATAGCATCATGAAAGAGCTGCAGGAATATCAAAAAATCGTAGAAAAGAAGATCGGTCAACTCGACCTCCCTCAGGATCCGGCCAATTTATATGAACCGCTGCGCTACTTCCTGAAATTGGGAGGAAAGCGCACTCGTCCGAGTTTGACCATGCTCGGCTGCAGTTTGTTCAATGTCCCGGGTCTCAAAGCCTTAAATGCTGCACTCGCAGTAGAACTGTTTCACAATTTTACATTGATCCACGACGATATCATGGATGAAGCGCCGCTGCGCAGAGGTCAGGAAACAGTACATCAAAAGTGGAATACAAATATTGGGATTCTTTCGGGAGATGTGCTGTTCGTTGAGGCCTATGATCATCTGGCAAAATACGAGGGTGAAGTCCTGGCTCAATTGCTCAGCATTTTTTCGAGAACCGCCAGACAAGTATGCGAAGGGCAACAGCTGGATATGGATTTTGAAACGCAAAAGGTCGTCAGTATTCCTGCGTATATCGAAATGATTCGCCTGAAAACCTCTGTACTTTTGGGCGCAGCTTTGGAAATGGGAGCGACAGTGGCGAATGCGAATCAAAAAGATCTTGAACACCTGTACGATTTTGGCGTCAACATTGGTTTGGCCTTTCAAATGCAGGACGACCTCCTCGATGTCTATGCCGATCCGGAAAAATTTGGAAAACAAGTGGGTGGAGATATTCTGGCCAATAAAAAAACATACCTGCTGCTCAAGGCTTTCGAACGGGCATCTGAAGAGCAGCGCGCTGCATTGAATGACAGCATGGAACACACGAACGGTGAAGAGAAAATAGCAGCTGTCAAGCGCATTTTTGCAGAGTTAGACGTTCGCGACCATGCAGAGCGAGAAAAGAAACACTTTTACGACGCGGCGATAAAACACCTGGAAGCTGTCGATGTTCCGTCCCGCCAAAAGGAAACACTGATTGGCCTGGCAGGTTTCATCATGGCCCGCGATCATTAATCAAATGGAGAACAACGTGGTGTATATTGACGAACAATCTGATTTAGACGTTTGTGTAAAGAAGTTGCTAACGCAGCCGGCAATAGCGATTGACCTGGAATTTGATAAAAATCATTATCAATATGGTTTTACGTTGTGTCTGATGCAGCTATTTGACGGCGAAACGTGTTACCTCATCGATCCCCTGGGAGCACTGGATATAACACCGATTTATCCCGTACTGGAATCACAAAAGATCGAAAAATTGTGCTTTGCTTTCGATGAAGATATGCGCTTACTTTTTCAAATGGGTGTTCGTGTAAAAAATTTGCTCGATTTGTCCGTGGCGCATATGCTGACAGGTGAAGACTCGCTGTCATTGAGTAATACGCTGGAACACGTACTGGACCGGGAAGCGCAGAAAAGCCAGCAGCGCAGCAATTGGGTCAAGCGACCGCTTACGGACGACCAATGTTATTACGCCGCAGAAGATGTGGTACACTTGTTCGATTTAAAAGCAGTACTTCTGGATCAGTTGGAAGTTTTGAACAGAACAAATTGGCTGGCGGAAGAAATGGATGCGTTTGAAAATCGGGACTGGACGGCGAGTAAACACAATGCCAAGGTACAGAAAGAAAAAAAGCAACTGACCAAACAGCAGTGGATGCGTTTCACTGATTTACTGGAATACCGGGAATCGCTGGCGGCACAGATGAACAAACCGACCTACCGCATCTGGGATCAAAACAACTGCCTCGAATTGGCCAAAAATCCCGAGCGAATGGAACAAATACTCAACAATAAAAAGTTGCATCCCCGATTGCGCCGCCCTAAAGTTACCCAACAGATAAAAGCCATTATTGAGGCGAGTAATGCCGACTTCAACGCATTAAATTTCGCCGACGACACTCCGGCGTTGTCGCCGCTCACTGCTGAAGATAAAATGCTGCGTTCGCGCAATAAACAACGACTCAACAATATTAAAAATGATTTTGTAGCACCTGTGAAAGAAGAAATGAAACGCAACTACGGTGCACCCCTGACGAACTATGTATTATCCAACCGCAAAGTGAAGGAGCTGGTTCTCGGAGACCTGGAGCTCTTGAATTACCAGAAAAAAATGATTTCCAGTAGCGCTGAAAAAATTGGAGTTTCCTGCCCGAAAGAACTTTTGTAGAATAAAAAAAATCGTCAAAAACCCAACCTTTTCCACTCGGTTTACGTATATTAGCTACATAAACTGCATTGAAATGAAGGTATTTAAAGGAATAGTTGGTTTGATGGGAGTAGCTTTACTCGCTTCTTGTGTTGAACATGAGGTGATTCCGCCACCCAAAGAAGAGGTCGATTTGACTTGTTCTTTTTCTGCTACGATTGAAGAAAATGATTACGAATTGATCCAGGATGTGAATGGTTATTTCTGTAATCCCTCACAGGCAAAGGAGATCTTACCTTCGCCGCAGCCTTCAAGCGTAAAGTACTATTCGGAAATCCGTTCCGACGCTCAAATGGACTTTTTAAAAATCGGGTTAGGAAGCTTGAGCTTCAATGCAGAAGAGGATATCGACCCCACAGTTGAACAGTTTACTGCTTTCTTCAATTCTAATAATTTACCCGTTTACGATGAAGATGCTGAAGAAGGTATCGAAATTGTATTCCGTGACGGTCAGGGAACAGTTTGGACCAGTATGGATACGACGCAAGAAGTACAGAATTTTGAGTTTACCTCGCTCGTTCAGGAGTCCGATGAAGAGGGCGATTATATGAAATTTACGGCGACTTTTGATGTTTCCCTGTTTGATGACCTCGAACAACCAACGGATACATTGGTGATGGAGAACGCCGTTTATTCAGGTTATTTTGAACGGTAAACGCGAGTGGTAGCACCTCGAGGTAATGCACCTCAATAATAAATAAGTTAAATGCCTGCGAATCGAATAGTATAAGATGGCTGAAGCGTTGAAAATTGCGATTATTGGTGACTTTAATTTTACGTACAACGCTCATCATGCCACCAATTTAGCTATTGAACATTCTACGCGATTACTGGATATTGATGTCAATTATTACTGGGTACGCATTCACGAGGCGGCCAATTGGAAAGCATCTCATTTTAAAACTTACGACGCCTTTTGGATCGCTCCGGGACCTTTTGAAAATATATTTTTCCTCAACGGTATATTTCATCACATCATGGATACCCAGTTGCCGTTGTTAATTACAGGAGAGGGTGTTCGGGTACTTTTAGATGTGCTCATACGATCTTTTAACCTCAACCCCAATCAGGAAAAACTGATCTCTGATAACCTGGCGCCAAAAGAAAAGTTTGAAAAAATTGAAGTAGTGCCGGTGAGTAATGAACTCAAAAAGCTTTATAACGACCTCAATCGGGTTGAATTCACTGCAGCGCGTTTTTCGATTTACCCTCAGCTACTTGATTACCTGCGCGAAGAATTAATCGATATCGAAGCGTTGAATCAATTTGAAGAACCAGAAATATTTAGTTTGAAGTTGCAGCCCTTCTGCGTTGCTTCTATGAGCATTCCGCAAATATGCAGCACCAGAGAAATGCCGCACCCGCTGATTAGCGGATTTTTCAATTTTGCTTCGCAATGGGCGCAGGAGGTGAAGGCGAAATAAGGCGTTTTATAAAACTCAACCCCTAAAACAGACCACCTTTGGACCGTTGTTCAAATCCTTCATCGACGGGAAGGTCAGGGCGCTCTGCAGCATTAACAGCCAATTGGTCGCAGCGCTCGTTCTCTGGATGCCCAGAATGCCCTTTCACCCAAACAAACTTTGGCTTGAATCTTTTGTGTAGAGGCAGAAACCGGGACCACAAGTCTACGTTTTTTTTGTTTTTAAACCCTTTTCGTTGCCAATTAAAAACCCAGCCCTTTTCCACGGCATCTACTACGTACTTCGAGTCAGAATAAATGGTAACCTCATGTTGAGCGGTTTTTAGATGTTCTAATGCCACAATAACAGCGAGTAATTCCATGCGGTTATTCGTGGTTTTGCGGTAGCCTGCAGCAATTTCTTTCTCCTTTCCCCGATAACGCATGACGACTCCATACCCACCAGGTCCGGGATTGCCCCTCGCTGCTCCATCCGTGTATATTTCTATGCTCATAGGGCAAAGATAGTATATTTCACACTTTTTAAGAAAACGAAGGAAACTTTTGTTATGACAAAAGTTTCCGTTGTAGAATTTTATTGTATTTTTGCAGCGCAATGGAAAAAAAGAAACTCGAAATAATCGAAAAATCGACGGAAATGTTCCTGAAACATGGAATAAAATCCGTGACGATGGATGATTTAGCGCGTGGATTAGGTGTTTCCAAGAAGACCATTTATAAATACTTCGAGGATAAAGACGATTTAGTCACCCGGATCGTGAAGACGAAAACGGCTGAAGATCGCACAATTTGCGAGGAATGCCGCCAGAATGCAGAGAACGCGATCGAATCGTTGTTTCAGATTAGTGAGTTCGTTTCATCTATGCTCAGTAATGTGCACTCTTCGGTGTTTTTCGACTTGAAAAAGTATCACCGTACTGCCTGGGAAGTGATGGAAGAGCACAAGCGCTTTTTTGTGAAGTCTCAAATTAAAGAGAATATTTTGCGCGGTCAACGCGAAGGGTTTTATCTGGAAACGATCGATTCCGAAGTGCTGTCAACAACTTATGTTTCGATAATGGATGGACTTTTTGACGGGGAGTCGTTTGATCTGGACCGGATTAATTTTGTATCTATTTTTCACGAAATCCTTTTGTTTCAAATCCGGGGGATCGCGAATGATAAAGGAAGAGCATATTTAAAAAATAGAATGGAATCATGAAATATTTAATAGTCTTGACATTGATTTTTTCTGTGATCTCAGCGAAAGCTCAGGAATTTTCCCTGTACGATGCGCAGACTTACGCACTGGAGAACGGCGAGAAACTATCGCGGGCGAATCTCGATATTGAATCGGCAGAAAAGCAGGTTGTTGAAACACGGGCGATGGGACTGCCGCAAATTAGTTCAACGATGGATTTTCAAAACTTTTTGACGATTCCCGTTCAAGTCGTCGATGGTGAGTTCATCGGTCAGCCCGGGACGCTGGTGAGTTTTCGGGCAGGTACAGATTACAACGCCAATGCCGGTATATCGTTGAACCAACTGATTTTTGATGGCTCCTATATAGTGGGATTACAAGTTTCCAAGTTTTACACAAAATTCATGGAAACCAACAAAGAGAAAACCAAACAAGATATTTTGGCGGATGTGACACAAGCTTATGAAATGGCGCTCATCAGCGAAAGGAATAAGGCTTTTGTCGATACACTTTTAACAGTTACGGAAGATTTATTGGATAAACAGACGCATTTATTTGAGACTGGATTTATCACCAAGGAACAGCTCGACCAAACCGAATATTCGGTAGCGCGGGTAAAAGCGAATGCGATTGCTGCAAATGTGGCAAGCGAAAATGCAAAAACGGCGCTCAAGATGACGATGGCTTATCCCATAGGGGACTCTATTCTGTTGACGGAAGATTTAGACGGCCTGCTCGAAGAGCAGATGAAAGACCTTTCTGGTTCTATCGAAGAAAACATTCAGCTCGACCTGCTGCGGCAACAACGCGAATTGTCAGAGTACGACTATAAAAACATGAAAATGAATAATCTGCCCCGACTTTCCGGGTTTTTTAATCATCAGTATAATGCGTATAGAAATGATTTTAATTTTTTTGATTCCAATGAGGAGTGGTTCGAACAGACGGTTGTTGGAATTCAATTAAACATACCGATTTTTTCGAGTGGCGAACGCTGGGCTAAAATGCAGAAAGCTAAAATAGCGATCAAGCAAGATGAACTGAATATTCAGGAACTTGAACGCAATTTAAAAGGTCAGGAAGCGCGACTCAAAAATGACTTGCGATCTGCACGGGCACAGCTCGAACTCAAGGAAAAAAATGTGAACCTGGCGCGTAAAATTTACGACAACGCATTGGTTCGGGCTGAAATCGGAAAGGAAAACAGCATCGAAGTAACCCAGAAGTACAATCAACTTATCGGAGCGCAATCCGAATACGTCAACGCCATGATGGAAGTTTTTAAAACAAAAGTTGATTTAGACGAATTATACAATCAATTAATTAGAGAATAATCGATCAGTAATGAAAAAACGAACGAATAGTTTTATAGGAGTTGCCATTTTAGGACTGGCACTCGTTGCTTGTACACCGCAGTCCGACCTGGAAAAATTGAAATCAAAAAGAGCTGAGTTGAAATCGGAAGTGGCGGAACTGGATGAACAGATTAGATCACTCGACACGACGCAGACCAAGTTGTTGCCCCTCGTGCGAACGAAAAATGCGCGCGTAGGAGCTTTTAAGCACCAGATTAACGTCCAGGGAGAGGTGAGTTCTGACCGCACGGTCATGATCAACGCTGAAGCGAATGGGATGTTGGACGAAATGAAGGTCAGTGAAGGTCAGAAAGTTTCCAAAGGTCAGATCCTGGCGGAAATTGACACTGAAATTTTGACTTCGAATATTCAGGAATTAAAAACCCAGCTCGAATTTGCAGAGTACAATTACGATAAACAGAAAGAACTGTTCGACCGCGGTGTGGGGACGGAGTATGAACTCGAGCAGGCTTCCAATCAGGTTAAATCACTTCAAAAACAGTTGAAAACACTGAAAACACAGCGTTCCAAAGCGATTGTCAGAGCGCCTTTCAGCGGTGTAGTAGATGAGATTATGACCCACGAAGGGGAGATGACCAGTATGCAAACTCCGTTGCTTCGATTGGTGAATAACAGTCAGGTAGAGGTCGGTGCCGATATTTCTGAACATTACTACACACGCGTTCAGCGGGGAACAAATGCCCGGGCGTATTTTCCTACTTTAAATGATACGCTGGCGCTCAAAATCACATCAGTAGGGAATTTTATACACCCGACGAATAGAACATTCAGGGTAAAAGCAAGTATTGACGATAATGAGCGATTGTTGCCGAATATGCTGGCTGATCTCTATGTAACTGATTTGACGATCGACTCTACATTGGTGGTACCTGCAAAAGGATTGCTGAAATCGCAAAAGAATGAGGATTACATTTTCGCGCTTCGGAAGGAAGGCGACCATTTTAAAGCCCATCAGATTTTCGTAGAGGTGATCAGTCGTCATAACGGCGAAGCTGCTGTTCGCGTGCTCGAAGGAAAAGTCGACGATACCGATCAAATTGTCGTAGAAGGAGGTCGGGGAATTACAAACGGCGACATTGTCAGAACGCTTTAAATCGAGATTATGTCAGAAAATACAAGCACAAAAATTTTCGGAATTTCCAACTGGTCGGTGAAGAACTCGAAGACCGTTTTCCTGATAATTGCTATTTTATTTTTGGGAGGGATTATCTCGTATCAATCGATGCCGAAGGAGAATTTCCCCGAACTGCAGATTCCTGAAATTTATGTAGGAATTGCCAAGCCGGGATCTTCACCTGCATTTATGTCCGATAAAATTGCAGAGGCCATCGAAAAAGAGGTGTCTACGATTAAGAAGGTCGATGAAATCAACGCGAATTCACAGCACGGCTACACGACTGTTCGCATCAAGTTTGATTTTGATATTGACGTCAATAATGCCCTGACCAAAGTAAAAGACGCCGTCGACCAGGCGCGCTCGGAATCGGATTTTCCTGAGCTGCCGACAGAACCCAATATTTTCGAAATTAACCCGAGTGACTTCCCGATCATGAACATCAACCTGAGCGGGAAAGGACCAAAGGTTTTGAAGGAGGTTGGCGAAGACCTCAAAGAATTGATTGAAGATTTGCCAGAAATAAATGAGGTCAATATTCGCGGGGTGCAGGAAGAAGAGATGCGCATTGATGTAGATCGTCTCAAAGCAGAAGCAGTGCAGGTTTCACTCACGGACATCGAAAATGCGATCAATGCAGAACACAACACCATATCCGGGGGCGAAATCCTCATGAATGGCATGCGTAAAACCATTATGATTGATGGTGAGTTCGAAAATGCACAGGAACTCGAAGAAATCATTGTAAAACAACGGGATTACAAACCGGTCAAATTGAAAAACATTGCCGATGTCTATTTCGGAGATGGCGATACCACTTCTTATGCGCGAGAGTTCGGCGCCCCGGTCGTGATGCTCGATGTGATCAAGCAAGGTGGTGAAAACCTGCTGGTCGCCGCAGACAAAATAGAGCGAATTCTGGACGACGCCAAAGAAGAAAACGTCATTCCTGCGGGAATTTCTGTTTCTACAACCAATGACCAGTCGACTCAAACGCGCGATATGGTGGCGAATCTGGAAAACTCCATCATCTTCGGAATTATTCTCGTCACACTTGTTTTACTCTTCTTTTTAGGGGCGCGAAATGCCATGTTCGTAGGTGTAGCTATACCACTTTCCATGCTGATGTCGTTTTTGATCCTCGATGCGATGGGGGTAACGCTCAACGTCATGGTGCTCTTTTCGCTGGTTTTGGCACTCGGTATGCTCGTCGATAACGGTATTGTGGTCGTGGAAAACATCTACCGACTCATGGATGAGGAGAAAATGCCACCTTTTAAAGCTGCAGTGACAGGTGTGAGTGAGGTTGCCTGGCCGATTATTGCATCGACGGCGACGACTCTGGCTGCTTTTGTTCCGCTGGCCCTCTGGCCGGGTATATTCGGAGAATTTATGAAATACCTGCCCATCACCCTCATGATCGTGTTGGGATCATCGCTTTTCGTAGCACTGGTAATTAACCCGACGCTGACAGCTCTATACATGAAAGTGGAACAAGGAGCACCGAAGAAAGGAAAAGGTGTGATCTACGCGCTGGCACTTATCGCTATCGGCGTTTTGCTCGTTTTGCTGGATTATGTAACTGCGGGAAATGTACTCGCTTTAATCGGGATCATTTCACTGGCAAATATTTACTTGTTCTTTCCGGGGACACACTATTTTCAGCAACGGTTTTTACCCGTACTGGAACGAATTTATAAGCGTTTTCTGACGTTTGCGCTCAAAGGACATCGACCGGTGGTTTTCATTGTTGGAACCTTTTTGTTGTTGATAGGTTCAATTATGCTCGTTGGCGTATTTCAGCCCAAGGTGGAATTCTTTCCGCAGAACCAACCCAAATATGTGAACATTTTCATCACGCACCCGATTGGTACAGACATTAAGGAGACCAATAAATCTACGTTGGTACTGGAAGAAAAAGTCAATGAAGTGCTCGAACCGTACTTGAAAGACACTGTCGGGAAACCGAAAGATGCCTGGATGATCCAATCCATCATTTCCCAGGTTGGGAAAGGAACAGGAGACCCTTCACAAGGACCCAGCATGGGCGACTCTCCGCACAAGGCGAGAATTACTGTCAACTTTGCTGAATTTGAGTACCGGGACTCCGTCAACGCAACGAGTTTCTTGCTCCGTAAATTACAGGATGAAATCAAAGGAACTTTACCCGCTGATGTGCAGGTATCGATCCAGAAAAATTCTATGGGTCCACCTCAGGAACCCCCGATTAATATTGAATTGACGAACATCGGTCAGCCTGACTATAAAGGGCTGATTCTCTCGGCAACGGAGATTAAAAACTACCTGGATCGTCAAAAAGTGCAGGGTGTCGATGAACTCAAACTAAATGTGGAGGCCACGCGACCGGAAATTCCGATTGAGGTAGATCGTTCTCAGGCGCGGCGATTGAGTGCTTCTACCAGTCAGATCGGTATGGCTATTCGAAAGGCACTGCTCGGTCAGGATGTGGCAACGTTTACAAAAAATGAAGAAAACTACGATATGGTGGTGCGCTTCAAGCGTCAGGATCGTTATAACCTCGACGCCTTAATGGATCAAAAACTCATGTTCCGCAACAAAACAGGTCAGCTATTGAACATCCCGATCCGCAGTGTGATTAAAGACCCGAAAGAAAATATTTCCTATACCGGCGTGGTGCGAAAAGATCAAACACCCATGGTAGTGATTACCTCTGATGTCTCGGAAGGATTTAACGCCAATGAAGTCGTAGCCGAACTCAAAGAAAAAATGCTCGACTACAAGACAGACGATCAACTTCCGAAAAACGTTAAGTATGCCTTTACCGGGCAACAGGAAGAACAAGCTCAGGAAATGGCGTTTTTAAGTCAAGCCTTGATGATCGCCGTATTTTTAATCCTGTTGATTATCGTCACGCAATTCAATTCCTTTTCTACACCGGCGATTATATTATTTGCCGTTTTGCTATCCTTGATTGGGGTGTTCCTCGGCCTTGTAATAAGCGGGCAAACCTTTGTGATTATCATGACCATGATCGGAATCATTTCCCTCGCAGGTGTCGTCGTGAACAATGCGATCGTTTTAATCGACTATACCAATATTATTCGAACAGACCGGAAAAGTGAACTTGAGCTGAACGAAGACCAGACCTTACCCGATGATGAGGTCGTGAAAGCGACCATAAGAGGGGGAGAAGTCCGTTTGCGTCCCGTACTTTTAACGGCCATAACGACGGTGCTCGGGTTAATTCCGCTCGCTGTTGGATTGAATATTGACTTCGTAGGGTTGATAACGAATTACGATCCGAACATTTTTATCGGGGGAGACAATAACATGTTCTTCTCGCCAATGGCGTGGACGATTATTTATGGGTTGACATTCGCGACATTCTTAACGCTCGTCATCGTTCCGGCGATGTATTTGTCGCTGTGGCGCCTTAAAGTATGGATTTACAAAAAGGCGGGATGGAAACTGCGCTCGAAAGTGTAGTTAGAAGTATAACAATTGCCCCTTATTGTGTTCTAAACGAAGCAGAAGTTTGGTGTGCATTTTCAACTGTATTAATTTCACGCTGAAAAACACAATAAGCGATGAGAAAAGTAATACTTATATTGGCGACCATGATTGGAGGACTTTATGCTAATGGGCAATGCCTGGATGCGTCCAACGTCTTTAGTTTCACCTATGAAAATAAACAATATGAAATCGTTAAGGAGGAAAAAACCTGGGCTGAAGCTGCGACGTGTGCTGTTCAGCGCGGCGGTAAATTAGTTGAAATCGATGATCAGGCGGAACAGGATACGGTTTGGACTTCGATAATTAACCATGCCAACGTGCCCACCAACTACACTTCAGTCAGTAATGGCGGTGGTATTGCCTATGTATGGATCGGAGCTACAGATCAGGACACCGAAGGCGATTGGATATGGGACGGAGATAATGATAATAACGGCAATCTTTTCTGGACCGGCGAAGGAGCGAACGGTGCGGGCAATGGTGCTGTTGCTAACGGTGCCTTTAACAATTGGGGAGGAAAAAACGCAGGAACACCGAACGAACCCGATAATTTTAATGGAAGTCAAAATTATGCAGCCATCGGTCTGGAAGGTTGGCCAAGCGGCACCACGAATTTGGGAGAACCCGGCGAGTGGAACGATATCATCGGAACGTCCCTAATCTATTACGTCATCGAACACCCCGAAGATGTTACTGGATTGGAATCGCAGGCAAATGAAGCGATCAAGCTATACCCAAATCCCGCTACGGACATCGTGCGCGTTAATGGTGAAGAAATCCAACAAATTGAAATAACTGACGCCGTTGGGCGACACGTCAAAACGGTAGAAACGAATTCCTTCAGCGTGAGTGGTCTTGAACCCGGCAATTACACCCTGAAAATCAAAATGCTGAACAGTGATGTCCGAAAAGCTTTGATCGTGCAATAGAGCTAAGGATTTGATTCTGCCATCATTTTTTTAAAACCTGTACGGGCGTATCGCAATACGCTCGTATGCAATACGCCCGAACGGGAGGGAATCTTTAAAATGCGATCTGAAATAGAAAAAAACCCCTTAAAAAATTAGAATTCTAAAATAGGGGGGGGTAGATTTATAATCTAACAATTAACACAAAAATTATGAAATCTACGCTTAATTTAGCTGCTGCAGCCACTATGTTTTTCGGCGCGATGCTACTCATGAACGGGACGGTCTTTTCTCAGGGAAATAATGGCGGCAACGCCAATCCCAACAATAACGCCAACGGTAATGCCTTAAAGTGGGAAACCCAGGGGAACATACCTCGTAATAATAGAATGTCTTGATGGAACAATTCACCGTAAAAAAATAGTAGTGTTATGAGAAATGTAATAATAATAGTAGTGGTACTTTTTAGTTTTCCTTCCTGTACAAAAGTAGGTAGGAATATTACAGTAAAGGGGAAAGTAGTAAATCCGGTAACTAATACCCCATTTGAAGGCATAGAAGTATGGTTTCAACGCACAACTAATCAATTGCCGGGAGGATATAAAACCATAAAAGAGGAAATAACAGATGCTAACGGTGAATTTGAGATTAATGCCACTCGTATAGGTGGAACACAATACATCAGGTTAGGAGATGTAAAAGGTAATTATCGCTTAGGTTGGTACGAAGATGGGGAGTACAAGGGAACCTCAGTTAAAAAAGTAACAAAAGGCAAAACCATGGAGGTGGAGTATCATTTGGTGCCTTATGGGGAGTTAAAAATACATTTTCAAAATCAAAACTGCCAGGGATCGAGTGATACTTTAGAATTGTATTTAGATGGCTCTTATGTTGGTTTTGATGACAGTCAAATCGGTAAACTAACTACACTGACTGGATGTGTTGATCTTTTAGATGACCCTATTAATTTTCCCATGGGCGAAAGATATTATCACTGGGTTGTAAAAAGAGGAGGAAATGTTCAAACTTTTTATGATACCGTGTTTTTAGAACCCAATCAAGTAACAACACTAGATGTTTTTTACTAAAAAATAATAGAGATGGATTTTTGCGTTTGATTAGAAAATAAAATTACCATCTACCCCAACCCAACAGGTGGTGAATTTACAATTGCTTCCCTGCAAGATGTTCCTATTGAATCTTTGCAAGTATTCAATTTAAGTGGTAACTTAGTAAAAAGCAGAGAACAAATTTCATCTGCAAGGTTTAAATTTGAAAGCCAGTTAGAACAAGGCACATACTTGGCAATTATTCGAACAAGAGATGGAGTTATTCATCGTAAAAAGATTGTGATATTATGAAAACACCAATCTACATACCGCTAGTATTAGTTTTTCTACTATTCTCTTGTACGAAGTTCGGGAGAAATGTAACTATCAAAGGAAAAGTAATTAACCCAGTTACAAATGAGCCAATTGAAGGTGTAGAAGCATGGTTTCAAAAAACGACAAATGGTTTACCTGGAGGGTTTAAAACAATCAAGGAAGATGTTACTGATGCCAATGGAGAGTTTGAGATTGATGCAGGACGCATAGGCACACATTATATCCGTTTGGGCGATGTAAAAGGGAATTATCGCTTAGGCTGGTACGAGAACGGAGAACACACCAGCACCTCAGTAAAAGAAGTAGATAAAGGAGAAGTGATGAATGTAGAGTATCATTTGGTATCTTATGGCGATATAAAAATCAATATTCACAATATCAACTGTCAGGGAGCATCAGATACTTTGATTTTAGAACGAAATTATCAGGAGAAACAAGTTGAAGTTTATCAACCCATTACATTAACTGGATGCTACAGCGAAGAAGGAAATCCTGCAGAAGTACCAATGGGAAATTATGAAATCAAATGGACAATAATAAGAGGAGGAACAACTGAAGTTTTTAGCGATAACTTATTTGTTCCAGAAAGTGGAATTGGAGAACTTACGATAAACTATTGAAAACACCAATCTACATACCGCTAGTATTAGCTTTTCTTCTATTCTCTTGCACAAAATTCGGCAGAAACATAACCATAAAAGGAAAAGTTGTTAATCCGATAACTGGGACAACGTACTCCGATTTAAAAGTACAATTGGTTAAATCACAATCACTCAGTCTTCCAGGAGGTAAAAAGGAAATTAAGCACACTTTTACAGATGAAAATGGTGGTTTTGAACTAAATGCTACTCGTTTAGGCAAAATATGGGTGCAGATACAGAGCGGTAGTGATTTATATGTGCGGGGCTGGTATCAGGACGGCAAGTATATCAGTGATAATTTTAGAACTACAGCTCAGAAAAGAGAAACTATGGAGGCTGATTTTCACGTGGTGCCTTATGGGGGGATGAAAATTTCTATCTATAATGTTAATTGTGGAGGAGCGAGCGATGAATTAATATTAGAAGTAACACCACCTTTTCCTTATTCAGCAATAGTTTCACCAGTTACTCGTTATGGTTGCTATAATCAAGAAGGAAGCCCTTCAGAAGTCCCAATGGGAAATTATGAAATCAAATGGACAATAATAAGAGGAGGAACAACTGAAGTTTTTAGTGAAAACTTATTTGTTCCAGAAAATGGAATTGGAGAACTTACGATAAACTATTGAAAACACCAATATACATATCGCTAGTATTAGTTTTTCTACTATTCTCTTGTACGAAGTTCGGGAGAAATGTAACTATCAAAGGAAAAGTTGTCAATCCGATAACTGGGACAACGTACTCCGATTTAAAAGTACAATTGGTTAAATCACAATCACTCAGTCTTCCAGGAGGTAAAAAGGAAATTAAGCACACTTTTACAGATGAAAATGGCTAAAAGAGCTTCTTGCACTTGGCAATGCCTGGATGAGTTGAGCATCGGTCGTATTTAGCTATAATAATAAAGTCACTCAATAAACTGAGAAAGGAAAAAGGAACTAACTGGCATGGTAAATGTTGCCATCGTTTGGCAACATTTTCGCTGAATAAAAATAAATTCAGTAAACTTGACAAACAAAAATTTTTTTGCTTATGATTATCAAAAAGTTACTTTTAGGATTTACTGCAACATTCTATTTAGCAATGGCGCCGCAAGCTCAGGTTGTTTACGCAGAAGATAGCGAATACAATGCTGATGTTACAGTATATGTAGTTGACAGCGAATACGATGCCGACCTGGTCGTCTACAAATGTGACTCAGAATACGATGCTGACGGCAACGAAGGACTGTGGTATTTTGATGACAGTGAATATAATGCTGACAAAACGATCTATTTTGAAGACAGCGAATATAATGCTGATCTCTTGATTTATTTTACTGATAGTGAGTACGACGCTGGATGGGAGGAGAACGATAAAAAACACTTAATGTATTAGTTAGTGTCAATCATGGTGAACCCGGCAGTTACATGCTCAAAATTGAAAGGTTAACAGTTGCATTTATACCTAGCGATCGTTAATGGTGCAGTAGATCTACTGATCCGTCGCTGCCATCATTTTTTCAAAACTCGACCAGAGCGCTGCTGCCGTTTGGTCCCAGGAAAACAACTTTGCGCGTTCCAGCCCTTTTTTGCGGAGCGAACTGCGCAGTGCTTCGTTGCTCACGAGATTATAAAGTTGTGTGGAGATATCATCTACGGAATAAGGGTCGCAATACAACGCCGCGCTTCCGCCGACTTCGGGTAGCGCGGTTTTATTTCCGGCGAGTACGGGAACGCCACTGCGCATAGCTTCGAGCATAGGAATGCCAAACCCTTCAAAATAACTCACAAAAGCAAGACAGGTGGCTCCGCCCATGGCAAAACTCAGCGAATCGGAATCCAGGTGCCCCGTGAAGAAAATGGAGTCTTTCAGTTGCTCGGGTAGTTCTAGCTGCTGGCTTTTCCTTTTCCACATCGATTCCCCTGCGATGACCAGATTGTGCGGAATACCATAGATATTTTTGAGGCTTTCAAAAGCCTCTACGAGGCGCTGCAGATTTTTTCGCTTATGAAGGGCTCCCACAAAGAAGATGTAGGGCTGACCATTGCTGAATTCTTTTCGGGCGCTCGCGAGTTCATTTCGCTGAAGGGGTTTGAAGATGGAGGAAACGCCGTTGTGAGTCACATCAATTTTGGCTGCATCGATTCCATAGGTATTAACGAGATCTTTTTTTGAAAAATTTGAAACGGTACAAATGCGGTTCGCTCTTTTGGCAAACGCCGGAAAATTACGCCGTAAATAATTTAACATCGCGGGCGGCAAATCTTCGGGGTTGTGCTCAAAATTTAAATCGTGAATTACTGCCAGTTGTGGCGTGGAAGTACGCAGGGACAAATACCCATCCGGTGAGATAAAAGCATCACATCGATACCTTTTGAGTGCCAGAGCAACGGAATAATTGAACCAGATTTTAAACAATAAAGGGTGTCGTGCCGGCGGCTGCAATACCACGGGCTTCACGTGATCCCCAAAAACGAACTTCTCGTCAAAAGGACGATCGAAAAAGAATACAAATTCGTGTTCGGGATGATTGTTGACGATGCGCGATATCGTCTCATACGTATACCAACCAAAGCCCTCCATTTTGTGGGACAACAAAAATCGTGTATTTACAGCTATTCTCATCGTATTTGGAGGCTAAAAATAAGTAAATGAAATAAGACTGAAACAAAAAGTTTGGAATCACTGTGGTTCCAACTGCAACGACATGGTTTCTTTCAAACTTTAAAACTAAAAACCCTTTCCAAACGTTTATAAAAGAAAAGACATGCGAAAGAACATATTTCATTTACTGGTCATTTCCGTTATTGCCTTTGGATGCAGCGCCAATCAACAAAACAGAGCGAAAAAAACGCCGGAAGAAAAAGCAGCGCAGCCCGCCCATCAACAGGTCGAACCAAATGCAGTAGCTTATTTCGCGAGCGGTTGTTTCTGGTGTGTAGAAGCCATTTTTGAATCCGTTATTGGGGTGGGAGATGTCATATCCGGATATAGCGGTGGAAAAGCGTCCACGGCGAACTACGATTTGGTGAGTGCCGGTAAAACCAATCACGCGGAAGCAGTAGCAGTGCATTACGACTCCACAAAAATCGACTATCCCGATTTGTTGAAAGTTTTCTTTGGTTCGCACGACCCCACCACCCTCAATCGTCAGGGACCAGATCGGGGTGAACAATACCGCAGTGCCATTTTTTACCGCAATAAAAAAGAGAAAAAATTGGCAAATAACTATGTAGAGCAATTGCTGGATGAAGGTGTCTACTCAAAAATCACAACAGAAGTGGTTCCGTTCGACGCGTTTTATGAAGCTGAGGACTACCATCAGAATTACGAAGCGAGAAATCCGACGGATGCTTACATTCAAAATGTTTCTATACCGCGGTTAAATCGATTTCAAGAACAATTTCCCGAATTACTCAAAGCGAGTCACGAATAGTTGTGTAGTTGAATCACCAGATGAGGTGCGTTGAAGCTTCAACGTGGATGGTGGCATCAAGCGCTTAAAAAACGATGTTTTACCTGGCTGCGAACCACCAAAATCAGAATTAAAGTCAGGGCTGAATGAGCTTCAGTTAGCGCACAATTAGCACTTTAAACGCGTTGTTACTGGCGTGTTATGGCATTGTGATGAAATTTTGTTCAAAACCAAATAAAAAACATTGACCTTTGTAAAAGATTATATACCTTTGCCCCGAATTTTGAACGGAACTATTCTTTTATAAAGTGAGAATAATGTTGAACACAACGCTTAAAGCATTCATTTGGAGTTTGGTTTTATTGGTATCCACTCCGGTTTTTTCAAGTGAGAGTGAGGACGGTGAAACCACTGATGTGAATGAGATGATCATGCATCACGTCAAGGATGCGCACGAATGGCACATTCTCACGCTCGAAGGGGAAGATGGACACGAGAAACACATTTCGGTGCCGCTTCCAATTATTTTGATCGACGGTGGTTTGCAAGTGTTTTTGTCTTCCGAATTGTACCACGGCAAACACGTAGAATTCACCAATGAGAAGGGGGAGAAGGAACATTATCTCGCCAATACTGAGCTGGGGTATGGATTGTACCACGAAAAAATATACAAACTCAATAAAGCCGGACGGTTGACGTTTGAACACGGGCATCCCACGAACGCGAAGCCGCTCGACTTTTCAATCACAAAGAATGTTTTTGCGCTTATCTTTTCAGCGATTCTGCTGTTCGTACTGCTGAAAGCTGCCGTAAATACGTATAAAAAGGACGGTATGGCGCCGCCCAAAGGTATTGCTAAGTTCATCGAACCGTTTGTCGTTTACATCCGCGACGATATTGCGAAGGAAAACATCGGAGAGAACAAGTACAAGCGCTTTATGCCGTTTTTATTGACGGTGTTCTTTTTTATCTGGATCAACAACCTCCTCGGGCTCGTTCCCGTTTTTCCAGGAGGAGCTAATCTGACGGGTAACATCAGCTTTACTTTGGTGTTGGCGTCTTTTACGTTGATTTTGACCCTCATTTCAGGAAATAAGCACTACTGGCAGCATATTTTTGCGACGCCGGGCGTGCCGAAAGCATTGTTGCCGATTATGATTCCTGTAGAATTCATTGGAATATTTACAAAACCATTTGCGTTAATGGTGCGTTTGTTCGCGAACATTACTGCAGGTCATATTATCATATTGTCGCTCGTTGGAATCATTTTCACATTCCAAAGTGCAGCATGGGGCTTTTTATCAGTGCCGATGGCATTGTTTATTAATGTCCTCGAATTGTTAGTCGCCTTTTTGCAGGCGTTTATTTTTACGATGTTGTCAGCGCTGTTCATCGGAGCCGCGGTGTCTGAACATCATTAATGTGTAATCTTTATAAAAACAAATAGTTATGTACGGAAGTATAGCAGCAATTGGAGCAGGTCTCGCGGTATTAGGTGCGGGATTGGGTATCGGACGAATCGGTGGTTCAGCAATGGACGCAATCGCTCGTCAACCTGAAGCTTCTGGTAAGATTCAAACAGCTATGATTATCGCTGCGGCGTTAGTCGAAGGTGTTGCGCTTTTCGGTGTGGTTGTAGGACTACTTGGAAACGCGAAGTAAATGATAAAGTGGTGATCTAACGGTTGGTTAGGCACCACTTTTATTCGAAAGAGAATAAATTTTAATTGATATAAGATGGATTTAATTACGCCAGACATAGGATTGATTTTTTGGACCGGATTGGTGTTCCTTTTGTTGATGTTCGTGTTGACAAAATTTATCTGGAAACCATTGATGGGGGCGGTAAAAAACCGTGAAGAAAATATTCAGGAAGCGCTCGACATGGCCAAGAAGACCAAAGCAGAAATGCAGGAGCTTCAAACCAAAAACGAGAACTTGTTGAAAGAAGCGCGTGTAGAGCGCGACCAAATGATCAAGGAAGCGAAGGAGACGAGCAATCAAATGATTGAAGAAGCTAAAGGAAAATCAAAAGTTGAAGCCGATAAAATCATTGAAAATGCGCGTGCTTCAATCGCGTCTGAAAAGAATGCAGCGATTACTGAATTGAAAACGCAAGTGGCGACCATAGCGCTCGAAATTGCCGAAAAAGTAATCCGCGAAGAATTGTCTTCAGACGAAAACCAAAAGCAACTGGCTTCGAAATTGGCAGATGACATCAGCTTAAACTAGGACGATGAAAGGATTTAAAGTAGCGGGTCGATATGCACAGTCTTTACTTGAGTTAGCTCAGGAAAAAAAGGTCGTGGATGCCGTGTTGAAAGATATGACGGCGCTCATTGAAGTGACCAATGATAATCGCGATTTTGCGGCATTTCTGAACAATCCCATCATCAAATCGGATAAGAAGAATGCTGTAATGGACAAAATATTTCCTGATTTTCAGGAGATGACCATGAAGTTCTTTCAACTATTGACGAAGAACCGTCGCGAAATGCTTTTACCCTTGATCGCGGATGAGTTTGTGGCAAAAGTGAAAGCGGCACGGGGAATTGTTCCGGTGACGTTAACAGCTGCTCGTCAGTTGGACGCCGAAGTAAAACAGACTATTCTGGATAAACTCGGTAAATCCGTAAAAGGAGAGATAGAACTAAATGAAATAGAAGATGAAGACCTCATTGGAGGATTTATCGTAAGAATGGGCGATACGCGCATCGACGCGAGCGTCGCACATCAACTAAGTGAATTGAAACAACGTTTAACAAGATAATTTAGCGTTCAGTCGCTAATAAAAGTTTGTAAAAATGGCAGATATAAAACCAGCAGAAGTTTCTGCAATTTTAAGAGAAGAGCTTTCCGGATTTAAATCGGAAGCAGAGCTTCAGGAAGTAGGTACCGTTCTTCAAATTGGAGATGGTATCGCTCGTATATATGGACTCGGTGGAGTACAGTACGGCGAGTTGATCGAATTTGAAGGGGGGCTGCGCGGAATCGCACTGAACCTGGAAGAAGACAATGTCGGTGCCGTATTGCTCGGGAATTCTTCAGAAGTGAAAGAAGGCGATACCGTAAAACGTCTGGGAATCATCGCCTCTGTTCAAGTAGGTGAAGGAATTGTCGGACGGGTGGTAGACACCCTTGGAAATCCGATCGACGGTAAAGGAAAAATCGAAGGTGAACTCTTTGAAATGCCGATTGAAAGAAAGGCACCTGGAGTAATTTACCGAGAGCCGGTAACGGAACCCCTTCAAACTGGTATTAAATCAGTGGATGCGATGATTCCGATCGGTCGTGGTCAGCGGGAGCTGATTATCGGTGACCGTCAGACGGGAAAAACGACTGTGGCGATCGATGCGATTATTAACCAGAAAGAATTTTACGACCGCGGTGAACCTGTTCACTGTATTTATGTAGCGATTGGACAAAAAGGTTCGACCGTTGCTGGTATCGTGAAAAAATTAGAAGAAGCTGGTGCAATGGCGTATACGACGATCGTAGCGGCAAATGCATCTGATCCCGCACCAATGCAATATTTTGCACCGATGACGGGTGCTGCGATCGGGGAGTATTTCCGCGATACAGGTCGTCCTGGATTGATCGTCTTTGATGACTTGTCCAAACAAGCTGTGGCGTACCGCGAGGTGTCGCTCTTGCTTCGCCGTCCTCCGGGTCGTGAAGCATATCCCGGTGACGTATTCTACTTGCACTCGCGATTGTTGGAACGCGCTTCTAAAATTATTAACGATGACAAGATTGCGCAGCAAATGAACGACCTTCCCGAGTCCTTGAAAGGAAAAGTAAAAGGAGGAGGATCATTAACGGCGCTTCCAATTATTGAAACGCAAGCGGGCGACGTTTCTGCTTATATTCCTACCAACGTAATTTCGATTACGGACGGTCAGATTTTCCTGGAATCGGATTTATTCAACTCAGGTATTCGTCCCGCGATTAACGTGGGGATATCTGTATCGCGCGTCGGTGGTTCTGCACAGATTAAGTCGATGAAGAAAGTTGCCGGTACCTTGAAACTCGACCAGGCACAGTATCGCGAGCTCGAGGCATTTGCTAAGTTCGGTTCTGATTTGGATGCGGCGACGAAAGGAGTCCTCGATAAAGGAGCGAGAAACGTCGAGATTTTGAAACAGAACGAAGGTGATCCGTACCCGGTTGAGCGTCAGATTGCAATTATTTATGTGGGTACCAAAGGGTTGATTCAAAACGTTCCCGTAGATAAAGTGAAAGAATTTGAAGAAGAATATTTGAATTACCTCGACGCGAAACATAAAAAAATTATGGAAACGCTGAAATCTGGTAAATTAACGGAAGAGGCAACGGATACTTTGGCAAAAGTGGCCAAGGAAATCTCAGCAAAATACTAATAGCCCGCAGCGGCTCGTGCTAATTGTAGATAACAAATGGCAAACTTAAAAGAAATAAAAAACCGGATTACGTCGATCTCTTCGACGATGCAGATCACGCAGGCCATGAAAATGGTTTCGGCTGCAAAGTTGAAGCGTGCGCAGGATGCAATTACTCAATTGAGACCTTATGCTGAAAAAATGCAGGAGATCCTGAGTAATGTGAGCAGCACGCTGGATTTATCCGAGAATCGCTATGCGGAGGAGCGCGACGTTGAAAATGTGCTCTTAATTGGTATTTCTTCAAACAGAGGTCTCTGTGGTGGATTCAACAATAATATCAAAAAACGCATAATAACTTTGATCAATGAGGAATACAGCGACGAAAATGTCGAAATTCTTTCAATCGGGAAAAAAGTAAACGATGCATTTAAAAATAGCGGGCATTTGATGACGCGTCCCGAACAGTTGAGCGGAGCTGAAGATCTGTTTAACGACCTCACGTTTGAGCATGTTTCCGAATATGCAGCGTACGTTATGGATGCTTTCCTGGAAGGAAAATACGACAAAGTTGTTATCGTATATAACGAATTTAAGAATGCAGCTTCGCAAATTGTCCGGGCAGAACAGATGTTGCCGATAGAGCCTGCTGAAGAGGAGGGAGACACTACGAGTGATTATATCTTCGAACCTTCCAAGCTGGAAATTGTGCGCGATATCATTCCAAAAACGCTCAAATTACAATTGTTTAAAGCAATTTTGGATTCTCACGCTTCAGAACACGGTGCACGGATGACAGCGATGCATAAGGCGACCGATAATGCGACGGAACTCAATAAAGATCTCAAGCTGGAATACAACAAAGCACGTCAGGCTTCTATTACCAATGAAATTCTCGAAATTGTCGGTGGAGCTGAAGCATTGAATGGTTAGAAAAATTTCAAAATTTCTGGAAAGGGGCACTGTTATTAGTAATAGTGCCTTTTTTTATGCCTTTAACCCGCATTTCATGACTTCAAAAATGTAAAAACCGAAGTATATTGGCGAGTATACTGTATTGAGGACAGAGGAAAACGCTTCCTATACGACGTTTGAAGCAATACTGCCGATCATGAGTGTTCGCACTAAGCTATTCGGGTAAAGTAGCGACAAATAGATCAAGACCTATTCATTTGATCATCACCCTAAATCGAGGTTGGTTCAACCGCGATACTTTTACATAACAACATAAAAAAGAGTGGGTTATAAATTTAAAGCAGAAATAATAGTGAATAATGTTCACTTGGCTCAACCTTTGACCTCTATGAAGCTTGGAGGATATAAAATTGGCCTATTAATAAACTTCAATACTAATTTGTTGAAACACGGCATTAAAAGAGTGGTAAATGATTTATGATTAACCGGTAATATGGTTAACTGCAAAGGTCGCAGAGTGCACTTGTTGGAACATAGAAGCTGACATTGAATAATCACTATTCCCAAAAAAATATTAACCGCTATAGTCGCTATGTTCGCTGAGTTTGCATGGCGTGCTTTGCGTAACAATTGCGCTCTTGGCGGTTAAAAACTCACGGTGCTATATTTCAAAATTACGACCCTTTCTCAGTTCATCGAGAACAGTGGTCTTTGCTTTTTTTGTAACTTAGATCCAAAAGAGTGGTAAATGATTTATGATTAACGGATAATATGGTTAACCGCAAAGGTCGCAGAGTGCACTTGTTGGAACATAGAAGCTGACATTGAATAATCACTATTCCCAAAAAAATATTAACCGCTATAGTCGCTATTTTCGCTGAGTTTGCATGGCGTGCTTTGCGTAACCATTGCGCTCTTGGCGGTTAAAAATTCACCGTGCTATATTTCAAAATTACGACCCTTTCTCAGTTCATCGAGAACAGTGGTCTTTGCTTTTTTTGTAACTTAGATCCAAAAGAGTGATAAATGATTTATGATTAACGGATAATATGGTTAACCGCAAAGGTCGCAAAGTGCACTTGTTGGAACCTTGAAGCTGACATTGAATAATCACTATTCCAAAAAAAAATATTAACCGCTATAGTCGCTATGTTCGCTGAGTTTGCATGGCGTGCTTTGCGTAACCATTGCGCTCTTGGCGGTTAAAAATTCACCGTGCTATATTTCAACATTACGACCCTTTCTCAGTTCATAGAGAACAGTGGTCTTTGCTTTTTTTGTAATTTAGATCCCATGAAAATCGCTTTTCAAACGAAGGAATGGAGTAAGCGGCAGCAACAGGAAGTGTTTTTAAAATTGCGGACATGAACATACGTATTCCTATAATCGAACAGTTTCAGTCGTACAGCCGTCAAAAATTTGCGGGTGACCTCATGGGTGGATTAACGGTCGGTGTAATGCTGATTCCGCAGGGGATGGCGTATGCCTTTTTGGCTGGAATACCCGCTGTTTATGGACTTTATGCTTCGCTGGTTCCCTTGTTCATCTACATGGTGCTGGGTACTTCGAAGTTTGTGACAATCGGTCCGGCAGCATTGATTTCATTGCTGATCATTTCCAGCTTGAATCAACTGAACATCAGTGATCCGGATGTTTATTTGAATGCGGTGTTCGTTATCGCGCTGATGGCGGGTGCTTTTCAGATCTTGCTCGGTGCACTCAAGCTGGGCAATATTATCAACTTTATTTCTCAACCTGTGCTAAAAGGTTTTATCATGGGTGCGGCACTGACCATCATGCTGAGTCAGCTGAAACATATTCTCGGACTTCCGATTGAAGGAAGTGAGACGATCGATGTACTGTTTGAAACCTCTTTGAATATTCTCGATTTCAATTGGCTGACACTGGCTATTGGTGTTGGTGGAATCGTTTTTTTATTGCTACTGAAGCCTCTCGGAAAACGCATTCCCGCTCAACTCTTGCTCGTGCTTTTAACACTGGGAGCGGCGTGGTATTTTCAGCTCTATCAGTCGGGCGTGCAAATTTTGGGCGAAGTGCCGAGCGGCATCCCGGACATCGTCGTTCCGCAATTTAGCTGGGAGCTGATGAAAGATTTGATCCCGGTAAGTGTCACGATCGGAGTGATCAGCTTTATTGAAATTTATGCAATTGGCGCTTCCCTGGAGGAAAAAGAAGATCAGGATATGATCAACCCGAACCAGGAGTTAATTGCCGCGGGACTGGGTAAAACCCTGGGGGCTTTTTTTCAGGCTTTTCCAACGTCAGGCAGTTTTTCGCGTTCGGCGGTCAACAAAGATTCGGGAACCCGAACGAACATTGCAGGAATATTCACCATTGCGCTGGTCGTACTTACATTACTTTATTTTACTCCTTATTTCTATCATTTGCCCAAAGCGACGCTGGGTGCCATTATTATTGTTGCCATCACGGGCCTTTTCGATTTTCCCTATATCAAGCAGCTGGCGCGGATTGATCGCCGCGACTTACTCATGTTGATCATTACCGCCGGGGTAACTTTCCTGATCGGTGTACAGGAAGGTATTCTCACGGGCGTTATTCTGTCCGTTGTGTCGCTCGTCTACAACACATCTTATCCGCATATTGTAGAGATAGGTTTGGTCAAGGGAACGGATAACACCCTGCGCAACGTCGATCGTTTTTCGGATGCTCAGGTCGATGACCACATCTTAATTGTTCGTATTGATGCACCACTCACCTTTGCCAACGTCCCACAGCTGACTTCTAAATTGAATCAATTTGAACGCCGAAAAAAGGACTTGTCATTCGTGTTGTTAAACGCTACGGCAATAGACTACGTCGATTCTACAGCGATTGAAACGATTAAAGAGCTCGCGCACACCTACGAGAAGAAAAAGGTACGCTTTGCCATAGCGGGATTAAAAGGACCGGTTCGGGATAAGTTCGAGCGCTGCGACATGTTTGCTCACCTCGGTCGGGAAAATTTTTATGTGAGCGATATTGAAGCATTGCGGGCTTATAAACACGGCCGCGAAAATGACAATACAGATATATTGTTTCAATCCAATCATTGATGTCCTCCGATACATTTGGATGCTATTGTTATTTTAATAAAATGGGTTTAACTTCACTTCGACTTGGGCGCTCAGCACATCGCGTTGAGCTCCTTTTAGTCGGTTCCAGGATAGGTCGTAAATTTTAATTTAAAACATTCTTTCTTATTGGATGCTTAGATTTATAGAAGATGTTAGACCTAGAGATGTTAGATGTTAGATATTCTTAATATCGGTTATCTAACATCTATTGTCTAAATTATCTAACATCTGTATGCTTTAATAAGCATTCATTTTTGTTTTACGACTTACATTGGTAATCCTATTAATAAATAAGGCGACAACCTCCTTTAAATCGAAAACATGAAAACCACAGAAATGTAGAACCCAAACATAAGTTTTTTAACTCCAGCTCCTGTATTGCTGCACTTCAATATTCCACAGTTCTACATTCCACACTTCCACGGTTCCGCGGTTCTACGATTCTACAGTTCTGCAGTTCCACAGTTCTACTTTTTGGGAGCTTGCTGGAGCGAGGGACAATCTCTCGCAGCTTTATGAAGTGCTTCGGCCTCCATATTTCGAAACTCTTCGCACTCGTCGTAATAGTTTTCTCGCAGTTCGATGAGTTTTGAGCTGTCCTGTGCGCTTGATTGATGCTGTTGATCCAATAGTTCAGCGGAGAGTGCATTGACCTCGCGTCCTTTTTCGACACAGTCGCAAAGTGAATCAGAACAGGCGTTGAGCAGTACCGCTGCTGCAGCCAAAATAAAAACACGTGTAGTAATAAGCATCATTTCGATTTGTCGAGAACTTTGGGAATACGGAAATAATCGGAGTCTTTTTTCGGCGCGTTTTTGAGGGCCGCTTCGTGCGTTATGGTTGTTTCCGGGACATCCTCGCGCAGCACGTTGGTCGTTTCAGAGATGAACATGAGGGGTTCGACATCTTTCGTATCGACTGCCTCTAATTGATTCATAAAAGAAGTGATGTTTTCCATATCTTTTTTAATAGCCTCGCGCTCTTCTCCTTCAAAAGAAAGGCGCGACAAAAACGCAATATGGTCGAATAACTCGTCGTTAATTTTCATGATCCTCCAGTTTAACGGAGCAAAGTTAATCATTCTTTTGGGGTAGCGAACGGTTGATGCTGCTAAATGTGAGATCGCGCAACTGTTCAAACGACTGCTTTTCGACCTGTTCTGCACTGATGAATGGATGAAAATTGACGCGCGCCAAACCGGGAAATGCGGGGTCTAAAATATTTTCCGGATCTGAGAACAACCAGTAATTATCGCGAAAAGTGAGCGGGAGAATACCGACTTTTTCCGATTTAGCCAGCTGAAATGCACCATTTTTAAACGGAGCCAAATAGGGCGTTTTGTGCGGTATTCCGCCCTCAGGGAAAATAACAATGCACCAGCCTTCCCGCAATGCTTTTCGGGCCTGAATAAATGATTTTGCTGCGCGCAATTTGTTCGTGCGGTCCACGGGAATATTGAGGTCGTAAAAAAATCGTTTGACCAGCGGATATTTCAAAATTTCACTTTTACCCATAAAGAGAAACCGATGTTCCGGATATACGCTGTACATGATGAAGATGTCAAGATAGGAGGTGTGATTGGCACAAATGACAAACGGTGCTCGGATATTTTCGGGTGCATCCTTTTTTTCGACGGCATAAAAGCAGAGGATGCGAACGATGCGCGACCAGAACACATTCATTGGAAAAGTGTGTTGCTTGAGTTTTGGACGGGAGAGTAAAACGAGAAAAATCGGGTAGAACAAAATGAGTGTTGCAACAAACACGAGGCCTATATAGAGCTTCCATATATTATAGAAAAAGGCTAAAATGAAGCGCATACCCAATTAATTTAGCCTAAAAGTAATTAAAGTATGATTGGTGTTCAACAAAATTTTATTTTTGCTTGGAGAAGAAATTAAAACAAGCATCATGACGAGGGTACTGACGGGTATACAAAGCACGGGAACACCACATTTGGGAAACCTGCTCGGCGCAATTATGCCGGCGATTAAAATGGCGAATAACAGCGAAAACGAATCCTTCCTGTTTATCGCTGATATGCATTCGTTGACCCAGATTAAGGATGGCGATACACTGAGTCAGAACACCTATGCTGTCGCTGCGGCGTGGTTGGCATGCGGTCTGGACCCTGAAAAGACGGTCTTTTATCGGCAGAGCGACGTGCCTGAAGTGACCGAATTGACGTGGTATTTGATGTGTCACTTTCCGTATTCAAGACTGACGCTGGCGCATTCGTTTAAGGATAAATCAGATCGACTTTCCGACGTGAATGCAGGATTGTTCACGTATCCGATGTTGATGGCCGCCGATATATTGTTGTACGATGCTGACGAAGTACCCGTCGGAAAAGATCAAATGCAGCACCTGGAAATGACCAGGGATGTTGCTCAAAAACTCAACCACAGTGCGAAGAAAGAAATCTTGGTCGTTCCAAAAGCGAAAATTGAGGAGCATACGCAGTTGATTCCCGGAACTGATGGCGAGAAAATGAGCAAATCCAGGAAAAACACCATCAATATTTTTCAATCGGATAAAAAACTGCGCAAAGCCGTGATGAAAATAGCCACGGACAGCCTGCCGATGGAAGCTGAAAAAGACCCGGAAAATTGCAATGTTTTTGCGCTCTTCAAACGACTGGGAAGCCCGAATCAAATTGCAGAACTCGCGGAAAAATACTGGGCAGGCGGACTGGGCTACGGACATGCTAAGCAGGCGCTCTACGAACTTATGCTGGAGCGGTTTAAAGAACCAAGAGAGCGATTCAACTACTTTATCGAACATCCAGGAGAAGTCGATGATATTTTGGCCGAAGGGGCTGAAAAAGCCAGAAAAGTAGCGCACAAAACCCTCTATCGCGTCAGGAGAGAAATGGGGTATTAGGTGCCTGGAGATTTTTTAACGTTCCCCTGAAAGTTGGTTTGCGACTTTAATTTGCCCCTGAACGTGGTGTTTGTCAACGAATTTTATATATTTGTTCTTTATATACTATAAACTAAATACTTCGATGCTTAAAAAAATTCTATTTCTATTTATAGGTGTATCACTACTACTGGGCTGTAAGGAATCTAATGATAAAGACAGTGACGATACGATTATGGCGAAAGGCGGCGTGCGATACGGCGGTGAATTTCGCTTTATGTCCAGCGAGAAAGTAACAAATTTATTTCCGCTGAAGATTACCGATGTTTACGCCAACCGCGTGGCTTCACAAATTTTTGAAGGGTTGTTAAAAATAGATCCGGCGAGCACGGAGGTTGTTCCTTCTATTGCTAAAGATTTTTCAATTGACGATCAGTCCACTGTTTTTACATTTGATCTCCGCGATGACGTTTTCTTCCAGGACGATAAATGTTTTCCGGATGGCAAAGGACGTAAAGTTACGGCGCACGATTTTAAATATTCGCTGGAATTTGCATGTTCAGACCACAAAATGAACAATCTTTCCTGGTTGTTGAAAGATAAAGTAAAAGGAGGTCAGGCCTACTTTAATGGCGAAGCGGATGAAGTTACTGGTATTCAGGTAGTGGATGATTTTACATTGAAGATAGAATTGGCAGCGCCGTTTTCTGGATTCCAAAAAGTGATTACACATGCGGGATTGAGCGTCTTCCCTAAAGAAGCCATAGAGAAATACGGAGATGATATTGGTAAGAATCCGGTGGGAACTGGTGCGTTTGAACTGAGCTCGCTCACAGATGATAAAATTGTACTCGAAGACAACGACAACTATTGGGGCGAGGATGATTTTGGTAATGAACTCCCTTTCCTCGACCGCGTTGTCATGACCTACAGTGAAGATAAAACGGATGAATTGCTTTCGTTCCGCGCTGAAGAAATTGACCTGGTACTCGATATCCCCGTTGAGGAAGTAGAAAACGTGCTCGGATCCCTTAGCGAAGCCAAAGCGGGTGAAAATGTAAAACACATCGTAGACAGCAAATCGAGTATGAGCATTTCCTATTACGGTTTTGCACACGGAAGTGAAGTATTTGCCAAGAAAAATGTGAGAAAAGCATTCAATATGGCCGTAGACCGCGAGGCCATTATAGAAACCTGGCTCGAAGGTGAAGGCTGGGCAGCACTGAATGGTTTCGTTCCCAAAATGAAAGATTATCCCGCAAAAAGTGTGGACGGCTTCGAATTTAATGCCGAAGAGGCGAAGGCACTCATGGCTGCAGCAGGGTATCCCAATGGAAATGGATTCCCGGAAGTCGACCTCTATGTCAACGGACTGGAAGAATCCGGTACGCACAAATTAGCCAAAGCAGTGGCGTTCTCGCTCAAACAAAACCTGAACGTCGACATCAATGTGAAATTGGTGACGATAGAAGAAAGAGAGGAGGCGATACGCAATGAGGAAGCGATCTTCTGGAGATCGGGATGGGTAGCTGACTACCCGGATCCCGAAAACTTCCTGAACTTGTTCTACGGAGGTAATATGGATCAAAATGATGTGAACGTCAATCCATTTAAGTATAAAAATCCCGAATTTGACGCACTCTTTGAAAAAGCACTTGCAGAAACCGACGAAAAGAAACGAATGGAACTGTTGGCTGAATGTGATCAAATGATCATCGACGACGCCGTAGTAATGCCGCTTTTGACGGACGACTTCGTTACAATGGTGAATCTGAAAGTACGGAAGTTTGTCTCCAACGAGATGGAACAACTGGATTTCTCGCGCATTTATATAAAAGAAATGAAAAAAGATTAATATATTAGTGATTGATAAATTATTGTTGAACTAATTAAAAATCCTCTCAGCTTGCAATTAGAGGAAATCTCTAGAGTCGCTCCGCGTGGAGCGACTTTTTTATTGTTCATTGTTTTTTGAATTTTGTGCTAACTTTGTCTAATCGGTATGACGCAGAAAAAAGAACATCAAATAACGGCAACCATTATCACCTTAAACGAAGAGCGAAATATCGGTCGATGCATTGATGCGCTTTTACCGATCGCTGAAGAGATCATTGTACTTGACGCGTTTTCAACGGACAACACGCCGGAAATCTGCAAAGCGAAAGGGGTGCGCTTTGAACAGCGCGAATGGCAAGGATATTCGGCATCTAAAAATTACCTCAACGGGCTGGCAACCCACCAATATATTTTCTCGGTGGATGCAGACGAAGCACCCGACCAACAACTGCAGTCTGCTTTGCTGGAGATCAAAAAAGAAGGACTGCGGGGTGTTTATGCCGTGAACCGACTCACGAATTACTGTGGCGCCTGGATTAAACACTCGGGCTGGTATCCCGATGTCAAAACGCGTATTTTCCCGCGGGAAAGCAGCCGCTGGGAGGGGCAATACGTCCACGAAGAACTGGTCGTTGAAGACGACCCTGAACCCCGATTACTCGCCGGAAACTTGCTGCATTATTCCTATTACAATTTCGAAGAACATCGCGCCAGAGCTGATAAATATTCGCGATTGACGGCTCAAAAAATGGCGGCACGGGGAAAAAAAGCATCGGCTGTAAAACCTTACCTGAGTGCACTGGGACGGTGGATTTCGATGTATGTCATCAAAAAAGGGTTTTTAGACGGTAGAATGGGGTGGCACATTGCCCGTATTTCTGCACTTTCGAATATTTTAAAATACGAGGAACTGAGACGATTGAATCATGAGCAAAACGCAACATAACCTGAACGGTAAAACGATCGTTATTAGTCGCACGGACAGTATAGGAGACGTTATTCTGTCGTTGCCCTTGTGTGCCTGGATAAAAGAGAAATTTCCGCAGTGCAGCGTGATTTTCCTGGGAAAAAAGTACACCCGACCCGTTTTGGAATGTTTTGCCGCGATCGACGAAATAAAATATTGGGACGACATTGCACAACAGCCCGAACAATCCATTGTCAGTGAAATCCAATCCTGGAAAGTGGAGGCATTCGTACACGTATTTCCGGATAAACGCCTGGCAAAAATCGTGCGAAAGGCCAAAATACCGCTGCGCATCGGAACATCGCATCGCGCCTACCATCTGTTGACGTGTAATCGCCGACCGAACTTTACGCGCAGACAATCAACGCTGCATGAAGCGCAACTCAATTTTAAATTGTTCGATGTTTTTGGAATGGAGTCGGTTCCCGATTTGCACTGTATTCAGCGCTGGCTGACCGCGCACTTCAATCCAAAAGCAGGGTTGGATCCGGCGCGCGGGAAGTTGCTCGAAACCGACCGGAAGACCATTATTCTGCACCCGAGATCTCAGGGTTCTGCCGTGGAATGGCCCATGGAAAAGTACGCTGAGCTCGCCCTTCAGCTGGTAGGGAAGTATTTTCGCGTGTTCTTCTCGGGTACGGAGCCGGAAGGTGAGTCATTTAGAGATATGCTCCCCGCACACCCGGAAATCATCGATATTTCTGGAACCATGCCACTCGATGAATTTATTGCGTTCATCGACCGCTGTGACGGGTTGGTGGCGTGCAGTACTGGTCCGCTCCACATTGCTGCCATCCTCGATAAAAAGGCTGTTGGATTGTACACGACGATCCGCCCGATGCATCCGGGAAGATGGGCGCCGGTAGGCGCAAGCGCTACGACGATTACTGCTCCCGAAAAGAAGTCGAAAGCTATAGATGAAATCCGAACCATTGCCATTGAGCAAGTGATAGATCAACTTTTGTGAGAGTACGGAGGTTAGCTTTTTCAATATTTTTACAGCGACGAGCGCGATGCGCTTGTCATCGATTGACCATCGCGAGCAATGTTAAAATCAAAAAATTTCCTCGAAATTTTGTGCAACCGTTTTTTTTTTTTTTTTAGACTTGCAACATATTAATATTAACGCACCGCTGTTTAACGAATACCACTAAAGCGTTTTTCTTAGGCAGCCTAAATGATTAAACAAT
>JBNJEH010000010.1:0-61837 GCA_051745635.1 Bacteroidota bacterium | reverse complement strand
TTGATATTCGTGTAAGTTCATTATTTCGCTTATTATTTTTCGCCACTAAAGTAAAGTTAATTCCAACAATTTTCAAGTCTGCAGGGAAAAAGGTGTAAAACTTTTTTCTGACGGCACCGAAATTGCCAATTCGCGATGATGCATCGAGCAATTTCACTTTCAAGAACTACTCAATAAGCCCAAAATATACCGAAGATAGTGGTCGTCGATCCCGAAACAGAACTACCGGATTCATCGAGGTGGTATCAACTAAAAAAAGCCCGTTACCCACGAAGGGAACGGACTCCTCATATTCAATGCAATAGTGTCTATCGCTTCGCGAGTCTTTCGCTGGAAACGGATAGTTTCTTTCTTCCTTTTTTGCGTCTTGCAGCTAAAACTTTACGGCCATTTTTCGTTGCCATACGGCTTCTGAATCCGTGCTTATTTCTCCTTTTACGCTGCGAGGGTTGAAATGTTCTTTTCATAACGTATTTTTAGTTTTTTCTTTTTGCTCAATTATCGAAGGATCGCAAAGATAGTTATTTTTTGTAGTATCCAAAACCAATCCGCAAAATTATTGCTATTTTCATCAGTTTCCTGTCAAGTTCCATTAAATTTGCGCCTCACTTCACGAAAAGCAGCACATGTTTAAACCAAAAAAAAAGAAGAAAGAAAAGGTTCAACTCTCCAAAGATTCGATTCAAAAGGCGAAGCGAATTTTTACTTACCTTAAACCATATCGACCGCTTTTTTTTGTGGGCTGGATTTTTTTAGTGCTTTCTTCTTCTGCTGGTTTGTTCTTTCCTTATCTTTTGGGACAATTACTCGGCGGAGGATCATCTGAACCGGCAACACCTATGGCATCTACCGACCAAAGCTGGGTAGAAAATATCGATTTTGACAATATTAATAGCGTGGCGCTGCTGCTGCTCGCACTATTTATTCTACAGAGTATTTTTTCTTTCTTTCGCATCGTGATTTTTACAAAAGTGACTGAAAACACCATGCGGGATATTCGGAAAGATGCCTTCGACCGGCTCATTTATATGCCCATGGATTTTTTCAATCGCAACAAGGTTGGTGAATTGACGAGTCGCATTGCCGCTGATATTACACTTATTCAAGATACACTACGTACGACCATCGCAGAATTTTTCCGTCAGATTATCATCATTATCGGATCCATCGTCTTTATTACGATCGTTTCCTGGAGGCTGGCGCTCATCATGCTGGCCACTGTACCCGTAATGGCATTGGTCGCCGTACTTTTTGGACGATACATCAGGAAATTGAGCAAAAAGGCGCAAACGCAATCGGCCGACTCCAATACCATTATTGAAGAAAACCTGACGGGCATCACCAACGTGAAAACATTTACCAACGAGCAACTGGTCATTCGCAACTACCGGAAAGCGATTGAAAATATTCGTCAACTCAATATTAAAAGCGGAAACTGGCGTGGGCTATTCGTCTCCTTTATCATCATGTGTCTGTTTGGCGCTATCGTGTTCATTATCTGGCAAGGACTGCACATGACCATCGGTCCCGATGCAACGCTGGAGCGAAAAGATTTCTTCTCCTTTGTGTTGTTTACCGTCTTCATGGGAGCCAGCATTGGTTCTATTCCCGATTTATATGCCTCCATCCAGAAAGCCATCGGCGCGACGGAGCACCTCATGGAAATCATCAAGCAAAAAACGGAACAAGATATTTACGAAGGTAAAGAACGCCCTTCAATTAAAGGAGCTGTGACGTTTAACGATGTTTCTTTTCACTACCCGCAGCGCCCCAACATCAAGGTGCTCGACAACCTCTCTTTTACGGTCAACGAAGGAGAAAAAATTGCTTTGGTCGGCGCTTCTGGTGCAGGAAAATCTACCATTGCGGCCATCTTACAGCGCTTTTATTCGATTTCATCTGGAAGTTATACCATCGACGGTACAGCTGTTGAAGAAATCGAAATAGAGCACCTGCGAAAATCAATGGCCTTTGTTCCGCAGGATGTGATTTTGTTCAGCGGATCAATTCGCGAAAACATCTTGTTTGGAAAACCGGATGCAGATGAAAATGCCGTGATTCAGGCAGCGAAAAAGGCAAATGCCTACGAATTTATCCAGTCTTTTCCCGAAGGAATGGAAACGGAAGTGGGCGACCGGGGCATTCAACTTTCAGGCGGACAAAAACAGCGCATTGCCATTGCACGCGCCATCCTGAAAGACCCCACTATTCTCATTCTCGACGAAGCAACTTCAGCACTGGATACAGAATCGGAAAAATTAGTTCAGGAAGCGTTAGACACGCTGATGGAGAATCGCACGTCTTTTATTATTGCCCATCGATTGTCCACCATTCGGAAAGCAGATAATATCCTGGTACTGCAACACGGGAAAATTGTCGAAAAAGGAACCCACGATTCATTGATGCAGTTGAAAGACGGCGTTTATGCCAACCTCAATGAACTACAACTCTAACATTCATTGCCATTGGGAGCTTAGCAAAACAACCCGCTTTCTATCAGTTCGAACGTAGCGCCTCGATGCAATAAAAGAATGATCCGATTTTTCATCGAAAAATATTTTGAATTATTCGAGGTGGCATTTAAACAAAACGGTTTGTTTATCGTTTAGAGGAAATATGAAACCTTTTCATCAGGCTTTTCATTTATTGCACAGAAAACGGTGGGTTGCTAAAAGCAGCAAATCCGAAGCCTTCGAAGGTTATTACTTCAAAATTAGTGACCGCGAAGGTCAGGTAGTCATTTTTATCGTTGGAATTTGCAGAAGAAATGATGAGGCCTTTGCATTTTTGCAGGTTGCCCATCACCGCAGTTCCAAACCACAATTATACAAATACCCCCTTTCTTCTCTTTTGGCGAGTAAAACTGATGTTTCTTTTCAATTGGGCAACAATCACTTCAGCGCCGAAGGCATTTACATACGCGAGAAAGATTGTTCTGTTCGACTGACTTTCGATACAGTTTCTGCATGGAAACGAACTTCTTTGCATCCGAGCATCATGGGACCGCTCGCCTATGTCCCTGGAGTAGAATGCAAACATGACATCATCGCTTCACACCTTCACGCTACGGGGGAATGTCGCATAGCCCATCAAAAAATTCACTTTCATCGTGGTGATGGGTACATCGATAAAAACTGGGGCACATCTTTTCCTTCGAGTTACTATTGGGGGCATGCTCACGCGTTCTCTGCAAGCAATCTTTCTATTCAATTTGCTAAGGGAAAACCGAAATGGGGCGTCATTCAACCCGAAGTTCATGTGGGTTTTATTCGCTTAGAAAACAGCATCACCACTTTCAGTTCGCATAACGGCGGAAAACTCGAGCTCTTCAATGAAAAAGAGAATCAAACGAAAATTATACTTAAAAACCGAAAATGGAAGGTGGAGCTCGTAATTAGTAACGCGGCGAGCACTTCTCTTTATGCTCCTCACAAGGGACAATTAAGTCAGTCTATTTCAGAATCCATTGGAGGCTACTCGGAAGTAACGATTTATCGCAAAGATGGCACAAATGACCATCAAAAAATACTCCGGGATTTTTCACACTCCACAACTTTTGAATGCCATAATTGGGCTACAAAATCAGGTAGAAAACGCAAGAAACTAAGGTAATAGAAATGTAAACTCTATGTTATTAACATTAAATTATTGAATCATAATAGCTTAAAACCTTGCTATATTCAGACAACCTTTATACATTTGCGACGTTAAGAAGTATGATGTTTTGATAAACAAATTATGTGGAAATTAATAACGTTTAGTGTTGCTATCCTGTCGTTCAGCCTCTGCTACGGACAATTCTCATCGAATTTTAATTCTTCCAGAAACTGGTCGATGAACAAGCACGAACTGTTTTTTGCCATGGGAGGAACGCAGTTTCTCGGCGATTTGGGCGGTCTCGATAAAGTGGGAACGCAAAAATCCATCATCGATTTAGACTGGCCGGCAACGCGGGCAGGATTTGGTATTGGTTACCGCTTCCGCTTCCACCCCATGTGGGCCACGAGCACGCAGCTTTATGCTGGAATGGTAAGTGGCGACGATGCCAACACTGACGAAATTATCCGACGCAGCCGCAACCTTTCGTTTCGATCACCGATTATTGAGCTTTCGCAACGTATTGAATGCATCGTTCTCGCCAATGAGCGCGTAGGTGCCCGCTATAAGATAAAAGGTCTCAGTGGAAAGCGTCCAAAAGCAGATGTCCTTTATTTATTTTCCGGGATCAGTGGATTCTATTTTAATCCGCAAACAGAAATTGATGGTGACTGGACGAATCTCAGACCGCTCAGAACAGAAGGTCAAGGGCTACCCGGTGGACCCGACGAATACGGCAAGTTCAATTTGGCCATACCTTTTGGTGTTGGTTTTAAACTGGGGATAGGAAATTTCTGGAGAATCGGAATGGAGGTGTCATACAATAAAACCTTTACGGACTATATTGACGATGTTTCAACGAATTATTACAGTCCGGATGTGCTCGCTTCTCAAGTTGGTCAAGATGCCGTTTATGCTGCCAATCCTGCCATTGAAAATCACAGCTGGTTTACCGAGGGACAGCAGCGCGGAAATCCAGAAGATAATGACGCATACTTATTCGCCAACATTGTTCTCACGCGCAATATTACTTATCCAAAACGCAGAGGATCGCGCATCAAGTGGAAAGGACGGACGAAATTTTAATATTCCATCCCCTTGCTTGTAGTTTAACGGATCGTTTATAAATTGTGGCAAAATAAACGGTGCTGCGGGTATTTTTTTATAACGTTGGCGACCTTATCCCTACTTTCAATAGTCCCCTATCAAATCTTATACTATTTTTGCTTTAAAGTTAATTGTCATGTACACCGTTTTGAAGCAAATCCTCTTTCTCTTTGATCCGGAGAAGGTTCACAACTTTACTTTTAAGCTCATACGTTTTTGGCTAAAAGTGCCTGGAGTCAAATCGAGTTGGAAAAAAAAGTACGTTGTTGAGGATGAACAACTGCACCGAAATGTGTTTGGGTTAACGTTTAAAAATCCCGTAGGACTGGCCGCTGGTTTTGATAAAAATGCTACGCTATACAACGAGCTCAGTCATTGCGGATTTGGTTTTATCGAAGTTGGAACCGTTACACCAGAACCACAACCGGGTAATCCAAAAAAGCGATTGTTTCGACTCAAAAAAGACGAAGCCCTTATCAACCGCATGGGATTCAACAACGAAGGGGTACAGTCTATGGTTCAACAATTGAAGCAAAAAAATACTGACCTTTTAATCGGAGGGAATATTGGAAAAAACAAAACAACGCCGAATGATCGCGCCAAAGACGATTACCTCAAGTCTTTTGAAATACTCCACCCGCATGTCGACTATTTCGTCGTCAATGTCAGTTCGCCGAATACACCAAATTTGAGAGCGCTGCAGGATAAAAAACCACTGACGGAACTGCTGACATTATTAAATACAGAGAATAATAAGCAACGCACCCGACGACCAATCCTGTTAAAAATTGCGCCCGATTTAACCAGCGATCAACTGGATGATGTGATTGATATCGTACGAACGACCGGGACAGCGGGAATCATAGCCACCAACACAACGATTGATCGGTCTGATTTATCGGTCGAAAATCCAGAACATTTCGGTCCCGGGGGGCTGTCGGGACGCCCCTTGCGAAAAAAGGCGACTGAGGTGATCCGCTATTTGCACGAACATGCTGACGGAGAAATACCGATTATCGGGGTAGGTGGAATTCACAGTGCCGAAGATGCCATTGAAAAACTGGAAGCCGGTGCAGCATTAGTTCAAATCTACACAGGTTTCGTGTATGAAGGTCCGGAATTAGTAAGAAAAATCAATGAAGCACTGCTTAAAAAGTAGGCTTTTTTTATATTAGTAGCATGAAAGATCTGAAAATTATAGAATGTCCGCGCGACGCGATGCAGGGAATAGAAACCTTTATTCCCACAACGACGAAAATTGACTACATCAATGAATTGTTGAAAGTCGGTTTTGACACCATCGACTTTGGAAGTTTTGTCTCTCCAAAAGCGATACCACAACTGCGCGATACGGCGAAAGTACTGGACAAACTGGACGTTTCGAAATCGCATTCAAAATTGCTTGCGATTGTCGCGAACGAACGCGGAGCACGAGATGCTTGTGAATTCGAAGAAATAGACTGTCTCGGTTACCCCTTCTCCATTTCCGAAACATTTCAGCAGCGCAACACGAATGCTTCAATTGCGGACAGTGTAGATCGACTGGAAAAGATCAATGATTTAGCCGTAAAATCGGGAAAATCTGTTGTCGTATACCTCTCAATGGGATTTGGAAATCCTTATGGAGATCCCTGGGGACCCGAAGTCGTGATTGACTGGACGAACAAATTGGTTGATCGCTTCGGAATAGAGACGATTGCGCTGTCCGATACCGTAGGTGTAGCAGAACCCGGCGTCATTACGAGTCTCTTCAATGCACTGATTCCCGAATTGCCGAATGTCGAAATCGGCGCGCACTTGCACACCACGCCCGACACTTATGCAGAAAAATTAAAATCCGCATACGATGCAGGCTGTAGAAGATTTGATGGTGCAATTAAAGGTTTTGGTGGATGCCCGATGGCCAAAGATGATTTAGTCGGAAATATGCCAACCGAAAAAATGATCGCGTGGTTTATCGAGCACAATAAGGCGACGAAAATCAACGAAATGGCCCTGGAAAAAGCAGTACAACAAAGTATTTACGCATTTAACGCTTAAATGAGATGAAATTGAATAATTACGTTTACATTTTCCTGATAACTTTTATTGCACCAGCCTTCGCATTTGGACAAGAAAGTAAGACTTATGACCTGGGTGATTTTGAGAGCGTCGCCTTTTACGGACGGTACACCGTTGAAATCCATCAATCTGATTCGAAGTCGTTAGAACTTACGTTACACAACGACGAACTGGATTTTTCAGACCTTTCGATGAAATACAACGACGAAATGTTGAAGGTGAAATTCAGCGGGAGCTTAATGGAAGATACGGACCTGTTGATGATTCTTTACGTTCCTAAAATTGAGCATGTTGAAGCACGTCAGGGATGTGAGTTGCGCTTCGACCAGTCCTTCTCATTCGATCATAACCCCATTGAACTTATCGTCGATTCAGGCGGTAAAATCAAAGCGAGTAACGTCGAATCCCCCTGGGTCAAAACATCCATTACAAAAGGAGGCTCAATTCGCGTTACCGGAGCAACAGAACTCCTCGACGCGTCCGTCAGAACTGGCGGAACGATTGGTACGGCTCAGCTCGAAGCAGAAAAGGTAAATGCTACTGTAGCAATGGGCGGGGAAATTATTTGCTTTCCTCAGAAAGAATTAGATGCTAAAGTTACCACTGGCGGAACGATTAATTACAAAGGAGACCCCAGTGTGAAACAAAAAACGCGACTGGGCGGAACCATAGAACAATTATAATGCGGTATTCTATCATCATCTTTCTGGTAATTCTGCTTTCTTATTCTTGCGAATCGGACAGTAGCCACCCAAATGAGCAAGAAGGAGATCAGTTTGTATCCGATACCATTAAAGCACCTGCAGAATTCAGCAACGAAGGCTTCGATGACAAATTGAAATACGAATTGTTACTTGAAGCACACATCTGCAACCCTAATTATTCCGATACGACATCAGACAACACTGTTCCGTGTAGCTCGCGGTTTTTTCGGTTTTTCGAATGGAATCGCAAGCGAAACCTCGACAATGCCTTTATGTTACAAGTGCACGCGGGAGTCAACAATTATCCATACCGCCGTTTGTTGATCTTCACCCGAGAAGAAGGAGAATTGATTCTTGTCAATGGCATTAATGGCTATTTGATCGAACAACGGACCCGCCCTAATGAAATCGATGATCTCGTCGTCGGAATTATTGATGATTTGGGCAACAACAACTTTGATCGCTACGATGTCGTGCTTCGTTACGAAGATGGCAAATATCAGTTTAAAGAAGCCATCGGAGACCTGAAAGGTCCTTTCGAGTCAGATACGCTCAAAGAAGCTGCCAGTCGAGCGATTAAGCGACGTATAGAGGAAAAAGAGTTGATATTTTGAAATGGTTTACCCTTATACCGATCGCGTTTTTAATGCTGGGCTGTATTTACGAAGATAGTTTGCATCCTGTTCCGCCGACATCCTTGTTGCATGCCAACAGTGCAAAATCATGGGTCGTCTACTCACAAATTGATCAACGAAAAGATATAGCTCCGAAGTTACATGAGCGAAAAGAAGTCTTCACTTTTTATCACAACGGTACTTTTCGGCGACAACAATTAATTCACCTGGGATCTGATCGCGGCGAAAAAGGACATTATAACCTGAAAGTGAGTAAAAAAGAAGAAGACACGCTCCTCTTGCTCCGCTATACAGATAACCGGAAGAAGCACTGGAAGGATTTAAAAATTCAGTCGCGGAAAATTTCCTGTCAACACGATAATATGCACTTGACGCTGCGCACCCTCAAAGTACCTGAAATGCCATGATAGCAATTATTGACTGTGGAGACAGGAGAATCGATCAACTCGTGAGAACGGTGGATTACTACGACGATTGCTTTGTCGTTTCGATTTATGACATCCATAAAACAGACTGGGACGAACAAACAATTAATGGATTTATTCTGTCGACATCTGCACTGGTAGTCAACGAAGTCGATGTCAGCAATTATTTAGATCAGCTCGAGCTCTTGCTGGAACAATCGAAACCTTTGTTGGGGATTGGCACGGGACACCACCTGATCAGTTTACTGTTTGATGGTCAGGCAGTCTATGCTCCCTATTTTAACGATTCCATAGAAGTCGGCATTATTCTGGATGACCATCCCCTGTTCCAAAAGTTGCCACTGGACATCACCATGGTAAAGGAACACAGCGGTACGGTTTCCATACCCGCTTCTTTCCAATTACTGGCCAGCTCTGATATCAGCATCAACGAAGCTATGGGGCATCGCGACCGACCGATATACGGTGTTCAATTTCTTCCGGAACATTCAGGGAATCATGGAAATGTGATTATTGAAAACTTTGTGAATATCTCCCGTCAAAAGCTGTGATCGTTAGCTTAAAATTTTAGAAATTAGCACAGCTATGTTATTGAATCGATTGTGGATTGGTCTCTTTGTAACTTCGCTCTTCGTGGGCGGGTTCAAATTAATCGCTTACGGTGATACACTGGTCTTTAAAGAGATGGTCAGTGCACTGTTTGAAAGCGCCAAACTCGCGTTTGAAATTGCGCTATTCCTCACGGGAGCACTCTGCCTCTGGATGGGACTCATGCAAGTCGGCGAAAAAGGTGGCGCGGTGCGCATCCTTACCCGCTGGGTTTCTCCGCTATTTGGTAAATTATTTCCCGGAGTACCGCGCGACCATCCGGCCGTGGGATCGATGATGATGAATTTCAGTGCGAACATGCTGGGATTAGACAATGCAGCAACGCCACTCGGATTAAAAGCTATGGGGCAATTACAAGAGCTCAACCCCAATAAAAAAGAAGCTTCGGATGCCCAGATCATGTTTTTGGTGCTCAACACCTCGGGTTTGACCGTTATCCCGGTGTCGATTCTCGCCTATCGCGCATCTTACGGTTCTTCATCGCCTTCTGAAGTGTTTTTACCGATTTTGTTCTCGACTTATTTTGCTTCCATGGTCGGTTTGATTGCCGTTGCCCTGAAACAACGCATTAATTTGCTCAACAAGACGATTCTGTCCTATCTCGGTATCGCCACAGCCGTTATTGTCGGACTTCTCATCTTTTTGATCTACCAGCCCGATCAGGTGGAAATCGTTTCCAACGTGGGCGGAAATCTATTGTTATTTCTGGTCGTCATTGCTTTTATCGCGCTCGGGGTGCGTAAGAAGATCAACGTCTACGAAGCGTTTATCGACGGCGCCAAAGGAGGATTTGATGTAGCCATTAAAATTGTTCCCTACCTGGTTGCTATACTCGTAGCCATCGGAGTATTCAAGGCATGTGGTGCCCTGGAATTGTTGTTTGAAGGACTCAAATATGTACTCATACAAGTGGGCGTCACTACCCTGGACTTCATTGAAGCGCTGCCCACTGCATTTATGAAACCGTTTAGTGGCGGTGCCGCTCGCGGGATGATGATTCAGGCTTTTGAAACGCACGGTGTCGATTCATTCGTCGGAAAGCTCACAGCCACTTTTCAGGGGTCAACTGAAACGACATTTTATGTTCTCGCCGTATATTTCGGTTCTGTTGGAATCAAACGGACGCGTTATGCCGCGGGTTACGGATTACTCGCCGACCTCGCCGGAATTATTGCTGCTATTGTCATTGCCTATATATTTTACAAATAATGAAAATTGACAAGGACAAAATCAATCGATTATCTCCGGAAGATGCACTTCCCTTGTTTATCAGAATCAAATATTTTTTATTCGGCAAAAAGAAGCCCGATGGTTTTACGCGTATTGCTTTTACAATTTCCTTGTTTATTTGGGTGCTGTTAACGCTATGGAATGCCATTAGTTATTTTGTGCTCCTCACTTCTGACGTTATCGAAGCGAATAAAGGTTTTTCCGTCCAGGCGATTATCCGTGAAAACGGAGTGAGCCACGGATTCAGTGGTCAAGAGTTTTTAGATGCACTGCACCACTTCTATTTCATCAATAATTTCATCTGGTTGCTTGTTTTTGTTGGACTCGTACTCATGTATCGCAAAAAAAGAACCTATCCGCTATTCATTTTTGTGGGGATGGCTATTCATTTCGTCTACATGTTCTGGTACCTCGGCTTTCAGTACTTCGTAGAAGACATTTCCTTTTTTGATAAAATCTGCTATGCGATTTTTATATTTCTAATCATTATCCACTCCTGGTTGATGAATAAAGAAAAAGGCGAACAAGAGCCGCTTCATCAGGATCCGCAATAACCGAAAAGCGCAGTTCCACAGATAAGTAGCTATTAATTTCCAATGGCTGACAGGTCAACGAACGACTCGTCATTGACTCCTTATCAACTGGCGCGGCATTCAAATTTAACAGGCATAATCTTCATTGTGCTGATGCGAACATGCGATTCTATATTGCTGATAATGGCCGAGAATCGTTGCTCATGTGACCTGCGAGTAGTTTCAATAAATTCTTTGTACATCCAAAACTGAAAAGTAGTACTTTTGTGTATGCGCTATGCGGTGACAGATCTGGAAACGACTGGAGGTAGTTTAAAAAACACGAAAATTACCGAAATCGCTATATTTTTAACTGACGGGCAAACCGTGATCGATGAATACAGCACGCTGATCAATCCTGAGCGTTCTATCCCACCCTTTATCACGCGATTAACGGGGATCAACGATGAGATGGTTCGCAACGCACCGCGCTTTTATGAAATTGCCAAAGAAATCCTGGAGTTTTTAGGAGATGCTGTATTTGTCGCACACAACGTCGGTTTTGATTACAATGTCCTGCGTCACGAGTATAAATCGCTGGGATTTGATTTTCGCGCAACTCAACTTTGTACTGTCCGATCATCGCGCTATGTCATTCCCGGTCACTCCTCCTACAGCCTGGGGAAACTTACAGACGCATTGGGAATCGAACTCGAAAACCGTCACCGCGCCAAAGGAGATGCTCTCGCAACAGTACACCTTTTTCACCATTTAATGGATTTAGATCCGAAAGAGCTGCAAACGTTCCATCAAAGTGACATACGCCCCCAATCATTACATCCCGGACTGGACATCAGCGTAATCGACGAGCTTCCAAAGAAAACGGGCGTTTACAAGTTTTATTCGCCCGAAAATGAGCTCATTTACATTGGTAAAAGCAGCAATATTCAGCATCGCGTAAAACAACATTTGAAAAACAACAGTTCAAAAAAAGCAATCCGCATGCGGGAAGAAATTGCATCCATCCAGTTCGAACTGCTCGGTTCAGAAGCCATTGCGCTGTTGAGGGAATCCACACTTATCAAAAAACATCAGCCCCGTTACAATCGCGCACTGCGCAAAGACAAATTTCCTTTCGGACTCTATGCGTTCAGGGATGGTCACAATTATCTGCACTTGCACGTCGACCACGTGAAGCGCAAAGAAGAAACACCTTTTACGACGTTCAGCGGTAAAAAGGAAGCACAGCGTTTTCTGTACCACATTTTTGAAAAGTTTGAACTCTGCCAGAAGTTACTGGGTTTATACCCCACGCGAGGAGCTTGTTTTCAATACCATACCCAACAATGCTACGGTGCTTGTGTAGGTGAAGAATCGCCGGAAAGCTACAACGAGCGGGTCAATGATTTGCTGGATGCACTTCATTTTGAGCTGGATAATTTCTTTATTATTGATCGGGGAAGAAAAGAAGGTGAAATCAGCGTAATACTCATAGAACGCGGCACGTACAGAGGGTATGGATTTATAAATAAACAGTATGACGACGGCTCTGTCGAATCCTGGAAATCGGCAGTTACGCTTTCTTCAGAAGCCAAAGATGACCGAATGATCATTCAGCGCATGTTGCGCATGGGAAAATATAGAGAGTTACGGCAATTTTAACCGCATTTACTGAAGTCGATTTTTTTCAATGCGTCTTACGATCCAGCCCGAAAGCATAATCACGAGAAGAAAGAAAAGAAATAAGACCATACACTGATTTTTGACTGTAATTCCACGACCATTTATCGATCGCTACTCTTATCACGCAACAATCAGCGAAAGGGTTGGTCAATAAGATGAGTTTAATACACAATCAGTGCATCAAATTCTACACAGGTCTTTTTAAAACCGAAAACGCGCGAAACCAAATGCTGCTGATAAACTCGTGGCATCGTCGAGGAAAAATGACAGCGCATCTCTGGATGAAACGCCCACTTCATAGCGACCACCACCAAGAATAAAATTAATGCCGACAGGAATGTTATGGGCGTACACCCCACCACCGTAATATCCTGCACTGAGTTGCAGCCATTCCACGGGACGAATATCTCCTCCCACGGCGTAAACGGGATTTTGCAAACTGCCCGGATTTTCGCGATTGAACGGAGCTACGACATCGAGACCTACGTGAATTTTTTCGTTGAGGTTAATGCTCCCTCCCAATCGGAAATTTGCTGCATTACTCACGACTATTTCTTCTTCACCTACCAGGTTGAGCAAACCACCATCCTCGTTCAATGAATTCATGGCCTCTGGTATGTTGGCATCTTCCAGTCCCGGCATCGACATTTCTGATACCGTCGTATCGCGGACACTGTAGACATTTTGTTTATAGGTAACGTTACCAATATTATTCACTGAAGCAGCGAGGCGAATCTTATCCAAAATAATTACACTCGCAGATAAATCCACTCCATAACCTTTACCCACGGCTTCAGGCAGCGTTCCGCTATTCTGATTGGAGCCGTTGCCGTAATTGATATCATAAAAAGGCGAGATGGCTGAATTCACATTAATATCATTGCCGTCAGATTCTAAATCAAACATCGCCATGGACTGAATATAGCGCCCTCCCACTCCTGCGTAGAGTGCAAAAGTGCTGTCCTGACCAAACAACTTTCTCCCGTATCCAAAATTATAGTAACGATTCCAGGAAAACTTGATGCGCGAACCATTCGTAATACCGCTCAATGATTCAGGATCATTAGAAGATCCTTTGTAAACTGCCGACAACGTATCCTGCGATAAATTTGGTGAATTCGCTATGGTTGAGCTGTCACCATTCATGGCAATACTCAGAGAATCAAAATAACCGGAAGTTCTGCCGCGAAAGACTAAATCTGAAGTTTGTTGATTCAATCGCGAATACCAGTTATAATTTTCGGTGATCGAAACGGCGATACCACCAAACTTTTCATCCTGAAATGAAGCTCCAAACCAGTTGTAATTTGCATCGATCGCTATTCCCGCATCAGCGTAATCGCGTGCGGCATCAACTTGTTGCTGATAATTGAAGGGCGTACTGTTGTCGTCTATCTGGTTTGCAATAGCCTGATATGCATTCTGAAGTCGTTGTTTATCTAAGGTCGGACTCGCCATCCCGACAGAAAATTCCGAAGTTCCCAGCGTAAATCTTTTTCCATCATATCCAGTTCCCCATCCGAGGGCCGAATTGTTGATACCCAAACTTTGATAGTCCGTCAAAAAAGTAGTCGCTACACCTTTTCCCACAGCAGTATAGGCAGCATTTTGTGTTTGTGACATTCCAGGAAAAGCGAGCGTAAGTCCAAATAGTAATACGAGGTATAAGTTTTTCATGTTTTCTTTTTTTTAAATATTGTCGTTTAAATTCAACTGGTTGAACAATACATTTTCAAGATTATACAATAAAGTTAATCACAAATTTTGAATTTTTCACTTCTGGATAACGTCAAAATCGAATAATTCGTTGGATGGATACGATTTTAATTCGAATTCTCCGTTGTTGAGCACGCCATAGGTGTTGTACTTCAGCCAGTCTCCAAGGTTGTAATAGTAGCTTCCTTTTCCTACGGGAATGCACAATGGCAGGTGGCGGTGTCCAAATATCAGGTAATCGAAATGTTCTTCTTCCAGCATGGATTGAGCATATTGGACGAGCCATTCATTTTCTTCGCCCAGAAAGACTTCATCATCTCCACCTGTTGCCGCTCTGCTCTTCTGCGACGAAAAATTCGCCACTGCAATTCCAAAATTGGGATGGAGCCGGGCAAAACACCATTGAAAAAAACGATTGGAAAAAATTTTCTTGATGAATTTATACCCGCGATCACCGGGACCGAGTCCGTCGCCATGACCGATGAACAGTCTTTTCCCCTGCGCTTCTAATTGGATTGGTTCGCGATGGATCGTCACGCCAATTTCCGCTTCAAAATAATCAAACATCCACATATCGTGGTTTCCCGTAAAAAAATGCACTTCTATGCCGTCGTCAACGAGTTCAGCCAGGGCACCTTGCAAACGCACAAATCCTTTGGGAACCGCCATTTTGTACTCGAACCAAAAATCAAAAATATCACCGACCAGGTAGATCGCACGGGCATCATCGCGAATAGACTTTAACCAGTTTACGATGCGTTTTTCCCGCTTTCTGCTTTCCTGAGCATTTGGTGCACCCAAATGAAAATCTGAGGCAAAATAAATATGGCTTCTTTCCCGCCCCATCTGATGAATTAGTCCTCGAAGATTTCTTCTAATTTTTTCTCCAATCCTTCTGCGCGCAGTTTTGTACCGATGACTTTACCTTCGCGATCAATAAGTACCGTATACGGAATCGCTGATACGTTGTACTTTTGAGCTGCTCTGGAGTTGAAGTATTTTAAATCCGAGACGTGACCGTCCCATTTCAAATCATCTTTCTCAATCGCCGCCACCCATTTTTCTTTATTCTTGTCGAGTGAAACTGAAAGTACTTCAAACCCCTGATCGTGGTATTTATCATAGAGTTTTACCAAGTTGGGATTCTCTCGCCGGCATGGACCGCACCAGGATGCCCAGAAATCAACTAAAACGACTTTACCCTCATAATCAGACAGGCGCAATGTATCACCTTCGGGTGTGGGCAAAGCGATTTCTTTCGCTTTACTTCCTTCAGCAATGGGTTGCTGAGCCTTCATTTTCTCTTTGTTGACCTCGAATTCACTCACTAAACGAACTACAGTTGGACTCTCTCCAAATCCTTCATCCAGACCATTCACAATCTTCTCGTAAAGCGGGAATTCGTTTTTTACATCCAATGCGGAAAGCACGGCTATCAATGCAGGTGATTCCGGGTGTTCGCCAACAAATTTTTTCTTCTTCCCCTGAAATGCTTTAAAAGTGGACTGAAATGCCTGTTGAATTTCTTTCTTTTTATCCTGATTCTTTCTCAAATATTGATTTGCTGAATCTAATTCTTTTTTGTACTGGTAGTTGTACCGCAAAAACTCATTCAAATCAGCTGAGGCAGGAGAACCAACAATGTTTGTATGAAGAAAGAGCTGTTTCCCGTCTCCGTAAATTTCTACGGTGTCATTTTTCCGGAGTACGAGATTGATCTTTTGTTCACTGTCGAGTTGCAGCGCATAATAATCGGGGTCATGCAGTGTGATGCTTTGTTCGAAGTTCCCCTCTTCATCAAATGATATAACATCGATAATGGTGTCCTTATTATCACCCTTATTCTGAACAACCTGCGCTTCGTTTGCCGGCGCATTGAAAATCTGTCCTTTGAGAACGACATCAAACTGTTGTGCCTCTAAAGTAAAACCAATAATTAAAAAGCTAAAAAGTAAATATCGCATAAGCTATTATTTTCCGAAAAGTTCTTTCAATTTTTGTTCCAAAGATGGTCCTCTCAATTTTGTCGCAATGATTTTACCTTCCGGATCCACCATCACCGTGTGCGGTATACCGCGAAACTGGTATTTACTCACTACCGAGGATTCCCATCCTTTCAGGTCGCTGACGTGATAATCCCAGGTCAGGCCATCTGCCTTAATGGCGCGTTTCCACTTTTCTTTGTTTTTATCCAGAGAAACGCTGAACATTTCAAAGTTTTCATTTTTGTACTGATTGTACAACCGCACCACATTAGGATTTTCCTTGCGACACGGTCCACACCAGGATGCCCAGAAATCGATAAGTACATATTTTCCTCTGAGATCGGAGAGTTTCATGGTTTCTCCCTGTGGATTCTTCATGGCAATATCGGGAGCGATTTTTTCTTCATCGAACGATTTAAATTCTTTCAGATCGTTTTCCACTTCGGCAATTTGCTTACTTATCTGCTCAGTCATCGGGTGTCCGGGATACTCTTCTTCGAAGGCCTGACGCATCTTCTGAAGCACCTTCAATTGTGATTCATCGTAATTTTCGTAGCCCATCATCGGCATTAAATTGGTCATTAGCAATATATTCACCGGATTCGCTGGCTGTTCTTCTATAAAGTTCACGATGAAGTTATCCATCGATTCTTTTTCCTTCATCACCATTTTCATGAGTTTCTGCTGGTCGTATTGCCGCGGATTTTCAATGGACTGCTGCCATTTCACGAATTCGCGCATTTCCTCCATATAGCGATTCAAAGGCTTTGACCACTCGGTTCCCGAATAGTGTGCCGACTGATTAAAATTGTCAAACTGCAGTTTGATAAACACGGAGTCCTCCGGAACCAATGTCATCGGCGTCACGCGCGGTTCCTGACCTTCCGGCACTTTTTCTTCGATCCGCAATTGGTAGAGTCCGAAATCTTCGATAGCTCCTTCCATCCGGAATTTCCCGTCGGCATCTGTATTCCCTTTGGCAATCGTTATTGATCCTTTGTCTGTATTGGCTTCAAGTATGAGCGGCGTTTTTGATCCACCCTCAATTTCTCCTGCCACGACGACGTTTGGATCTCGATTCGGATCTTTTCGAAAATTCTGATCTGCTGAGTCAGTGGATGAAGCCTTCTGCTCTGTAGCATTATCATCTTCCTTCTTTTCAGCTGGCGCATCCGATTCACCACAGGAAACTATAAATAGCGCTAAAAATAATATACTTACTATTGCTTTCATTCTTCTAATTTTTTTCTAATCATTTGATTTGCTGCTTTCGGGTCTACTTTTCCACCTGATTCTTTCATGACTTGTCCCATAAAGAAACCAACCAACTGGCGTTCCCCGTTTTTATAACGATCGACTTCCGCCTGATGTTGCTTTAACACCGCTTCAACTGTCGACGCGATCGAATCTTCATCCGAATCCTGAATCAGGTTATTTTCTTCTGCTATTGCGCGCGCTGAAGCATTTGTCTTTTCCAGCATTTCAGGAAAAACTTTTTGCGTGGCAATCGAATTGGAGATTACGCCTTCATCAACCAATGCGATCAATTCGGCAATCTGTTGCGGTTCTAAGGGAAATTCCTCAATTGTTTTCCCTTGCTGATTGAGGTAAGAGCGCACTTCACCATTGATCCAGTTAGCCGCAGCTTTATAGTTGGAGGTATGCATGCGCAACACTTCAAAATACATCGCTATCGGTTTGGAAGCAATGATATTTGATGCATCATATTCTGACAAGTTCAGTGACGTAGTATAAATTTCAAACAGGGCATTGGGCAACACGGGCATTTCCTTGCGCACAGCTTCCACTTGTTCTTCCGTTACGTGCAATGGTTGTAAATCAGGTTCGGGAAAATAGCGGTAATCATTCGCCGCTTCTTTGGTACGCATTGAAATCGTTCGCATGTTGACTGCGTCGAAGGAGCGCGTTTCCTGGGCAATGACTTCTTCGTTTTCAACCATTTCAATTTGGCGATCAATTTCATAGTTAATCGCGCGCTGAACATTTCGTATAGAGTTCATATTCTTCACCTCCACTTTTGTTCCGAAAGCTTCAGCACCCTTTTTACGCACAGATACATTGGCATCGCAACGGAGTGAACCTTCCTCCATATTGCCGTCGCAAATTTCCAGGTAACGCACCAATTGCCGGATTTCAGTCAAATAATTGTATGCCTCGTCGCCCGAACGCAAATCCGGTTCGGTCACGATCTCCAGTAATGGAGTGCCTGCTCTGTTTAAATCGACGAGTGAATCGTGTACATCGACATCGTGAATACTCTTTCCGGAATCCTCTTCCATGTGTATGCGCGTGATGCCAATGCGCTTTAATCCCCGATCCTTCATTTTGAGGTCAATATGACCATTCACACAAATAGGTGTCGTATCCTGCGTAATTTGATAACCTTTGGGAAGGTCTGGATAAAAATAGTTCTTTCGGGCAAAATATTGATGTTCAGCAATGTCACAATTGAGCGCTAAACCTAATTTTATAGCATATTCGATGGTCTTTTTATTCATCCGGGGTAACGTTCCGGGATGACCGAGGGAAACAGCGCTGACGTTCGTATTGGGACGCGCACCATACTCGTTGATATCGTTGGAATACGCCTTCGTACGAGTCAGCATTTGAGCGTGTACTTCCAGACCAATGACTGCTTCGTAATTTTCTTTAATACTTGTAATATCCTTGCTCACTTCAATCTTTTATTAGATACGTGCAACTAACTGTTTGATAATCTTTGTCATTTTGGGCTCCTGACGATTGGCCACCTCAATGACATCCTGAACACTCACTTTTTGAATCTTCCCTTCAACGCCGAGGTCCGTAATAATCGAAACCGCAAAACAAGGAATATCCATGTGTCGGGCTACAATAACTTCAGGGACAGTCGACATTCCAACTGCGTCAGCCCCCAGAATATTAATCATTTTATATTCGGCAGGCGTTTCCAATGTTGGCCCTGTAAGACCGGCATAAATACCGCGGACCACTTTAATATCATTTTCCTGGGCTATTTTCTCTGCCAATCCGATCATGTCTACATCGTAGGCGTCACTCATATCCGGAAACCGGGGACCGAGATCGTCAATATTTTTTCCAATCAGTGGATTTCCCGGAAACAAATTTATGTGATCTTTTAGCAGCATGATTTCACCAATTTCATAATCGGGATTTACTCCACCTGAAGCATTACTTACGACGAGGCGTTCAATACCCAGTTGTTTCATGACCCGCACGGGAAAGGTGACCTCTTTCAGCGAGTAACCCTCATAAAAATGAAAGCGCCCCTGCATAGCGATGACCTGTTTTCCTCCGAGTTCGCCAAAAATGAGCTTTCCACTATGGCTCTCAACTGTCGATACCGGAAAATGCGGAATATCTTCATACGACACGGTGTCTGTGATGGTTATTTCATCGACTAATCCACCGAGTCCCGTACCGAGAATTATCCCGATTTCAGGCTGAACGCTCGTTTTACCGTTCAAGTAAGCAACGGCTTCATTTATTTTCTTCAACATAGTTTTTTATTTGTTCAATAACAGTATTTCCATTATCCAATTGTAAGCTTATTTCCTGATAAAACCACGGATATTGCGCCATGAGTTTTTCGTATGCACCATTTTTCAAACGCACATAATCTTTGGAAGTTGTAACAATACATTTTTGATCTTCTACAAATGTATCAAATAAATTGTGAATGCGTTCAATTTCACCCAGAGTGAAATCGTGGTGATCTTTAAAACGAACGGTCGATACGCTCGCAATTTTCGATAAATATTCTTCCAGTGGTTGTGGATTTGCGATGCCCGTCACCAGCAAAATTTTCTCGGGCAACTCAAATGGAAATTGATCGTGAAATGCGACCATTTCTCCGTAGACGACTGAAGAAAAATAAACCGGAATTGCCGTTTTCAACTTCATTCTGCCAATGATTTTTTTCTTTTCCGATGCTTCTAATCGATCGGGGCACTTGGTCATCACCACCATGTCAGCGCGATTTTTACCACTGCTGAATTCCCGCAATCGACCAGCAGGGAGCACAAAGTCGCGATAAAAAGGTCGGTGATAATCGGTAAGTAAAATATTGATGTCGCGCTCCAGATATCGGTGTTGGTAAGCATCATCGAGTATGATTATGTCAAGGTCAGGATGCGTCTCCAGCAAGCGTTTGGCTCCCACCACTCTTTTCTCACAAACGGCAACTTCCACCGCATCGCGGAAGCGCGTTTTATAATACAATGCTTCATCACCGACCGTGTGTGCTTTAGAAGTAGCGGAAACTTTCACAAAGCCTTTCGATTTACGACCGTATCCGCGCGATAAAATAGCCACGCGATAATCATTCATCAATTGCGACGCTAACCACGCGACATGTGGCGATTTCCCCGTTCCTCCAACCGAAAGATTTCCGATCGAAATAACCGTAGCGTCCACTTTTTCGACTTGCTTTATGCGCAGATCAAAAAGGAGGTTGCGCACCCACAGCACAATTCCGTACATCCAGGAAAATGGAAGCAATATATAGTCCAGCCAACGCATTGCGTTCAAAAATAGCGAAAACCAGTTAGATGGAACCATGGACGTAACGATTAATCCGCGTTCACAGCAAATAAATTGGTTCTACATGAATTTTATGGAACGCCTCAATTGCGAAGGATGTTTTTGGTAAGTACTGGGGAACCGGGGAAGGCAGAACTGTGGAATGTGGAACCGTGGAACCGCAGAACCGCAGAGGTCAGAACTGCAGAAGTGATAAGGGAGAAGTAACATGGTCGAAGATTATTGATTTTATTTTGAATTATGAGCGCTTAAAAGCAGAACAATACGGAGTTGGAACCATAGATCCGAGGAATTTTGAACCGTGGAAGGCAGAACCGTGGAAGGTAGAACTGTGGAGCCGCAGAACCGTAGAAAGCAGAACCGCAGAGGTGAGAAATGAGAAGTGGTATGGTTCGGGATTTTTAAATTCGCATTCGTCATTCTTTGATTCTGTTCTCCGCGAACAAATCAAGAGGACTTCATTTTAGTATTTATCATCAGCAAACTGGATAAGTTCTCGAGCAAAATCGTCCCAGGAATAAGCAGCAGATTGGTGTAGCTTATCGCTACTTTTTTGATCGACGACTTTACGTATTCCCTCAGCCAGGCTTTCCGCAGAATTATTGCGAACAATAACACCCTCATCCTCGTGTTGGATGAATTCTGATAAACCGCCCACATCGGTCGCCACTACGGGTTGATCAAAATGCTTGGCAATGGCTACAATTCCACTTTGTGTGGCCGACTTATACGGCAGTGCCACGACGTCCGCCATAGAGAAAAACAATTTCACCTGTTCATCCGGTATATATTTCAAGTGCAGATGAACCCTGTCATTGATATTCAACCGATCCATGAGTTGTTGATAATGCGCGAACGAACCATACACCTCTCCGGCAACCGTGAGGTGATAATCTTTTGGCAATAAAGACAATGCCTCAAGGAGCAAATCGAGCCCTTTATATTCTCTGATCAAGCCAAAGAAAAGAATGTTTTTTTTATCGGTTGGCAGTTGTAACTGTGCATATGCCTCTATTTTATCGACCCGAGCGCCAAAATGCTCATAGACGGGATGCAACAGCACTTTTGTGTCAATTTTCGGGTAATTCTTTTTTATGTCCGCATTCACAGCTTTTGATAAGGCGATACATTTGCTGTTGCGCTTAAAAAAGTAGCTGGAGAGTTGCTTGTCAAGTCGCCCTTTTTCGTGCGGAGTAGCATTGTGGACAATCGAAACGACGGAGCAGTAGTTTTGCATTTTACCTGCGACATACCCCAGAGACGGAGCCATGTAAGGCATCCAATAACCGATGACGAGTATATCCGGTTGAAATTTTTTAATACGACGCACTGTTTGCACGTATGTCGATGGATTCATCGAATTTAAAACGCGCTGAGAAGGAATAGCATCGGCAGGGTCTTCATCACCGACGTATTGTGTTTTACCTGGAAATAGCATTTTGGGATATTGCGTCGTAAAATTGAACGCCCGAACCTCGTGTTCTTTTTCGAGTGCCCGATACAAGGCACCATTGAACTGAGCAATACCTCCCCTGAAGGGGTAAAAAGTGGACAAAAACGCAATTTTCATAAATCCAAATATAATTTTTTTTCGCTAATGAACGCTCCAAATAAGACGGGTACGCTTTCAGAAAGGGGCATGCTGTACAGACCGGGACACGACGCGAGGTAGGGGCTTATACTCAGCCCGTCAAATGAGAACCCGCAAGGGCGAAATAGAAAAGCTCGATAAAATGCCAGATATTCAACTGAAACCTTGAGGATTTTCACGAAAACAATTACTTTTAGGGCTCAAAAGAAACAGACAATTATGAAGAATATTGCAGTTATTGGAGCTGGAACTATGGGAAACGGAATTGCCCACGTCTTTGCTCAATTTGGTTACGATGTATCGCTCATTGATATTTCAGAAAAATCATTAGAAAAGGGGATACAGACGATTGAGAAAAACCTCGATCGCATGGTCAAAAAAGAAAAAATCTCGAATGATGACAAATCGGCGACACTCGGAAGACTCAAAACTTTCATTTCGATCGAGAATGGGGTAAAAGATGCCGATTTGGTGGTCGAAGCAGCGACAGAGAATGAGGAATTGAAATTTAAAATATTCAAACAACTCGATGAAGCGACAAAATCATCGGCGATTTTAGCTTCCAATACCTCCTCTATCTCGATTACTAAAATTGCAGCACAAACATCGCGCCCCGACAAGGTGATTGGCATGCATTTTATGAATCCCGTGCCCGTTATGAAACTTGTCGAAATCATACGGGGCTATTCGACATCAGATGAGGTGACCAGTACAATCATGGAAACTTCTAAAGCCCTCAACAAGGTTCCCGTAGAAGTAAACGATTATCCAGGCTTTGTTGCAAACCGCATTTTGATGCCCATGATCAACGAAGCCATTATTTCATTGCACGAAGGTGTTGCTGGTGTGGAAGAAATTGACACTGTAATGAAACTGGGGATGGCTCACCCCATGGGACCACTTCAGCTCGCTGACTTTATCGGACTCGATGTTTGTCTCGCCATTCTCGAAGTATTGCACGAGGGACTCGGCAGTCCGAAATACGCACCTTGTCCGCTACTCGTAAATATGGTAACGGCAGGTAAAAAAGGAATCAAAACAGGAGAAGGGTTTTACGATTGGAATCACGGAACAAAAGACCTGATCGTAGCAGATAATTTTAAGAAATAACAGGTTTTTCGGGTCCATTGCCCTTGATATGTCATCAAAAGTGACACGTCTTGCCGGACAGATCAACATCCGATAGACAAAATAGATGTTTTTCAATTCACAAATAGTCGGTGCGCAATTTCCCACCGACTATTTTTTGTCTCCATTATTTATCCTTAACTTGCGACCATTAAAAATGTAACTAAAGGGTAGAATTTACGTTATTCAGGTATGATCAGACGCATTACACATATTTTTCTCGTTTTATTATTGACAAGCAGCGCATTTCGTGCTCAAGATGGTCAGGTGGAACAACTACGTCAGATTGAGGTCAAATTAGCTGAACAACTGACCGAATTGCGCAATGCCAGAGCGGATAAAAAAATCAAGTCCCTCAACGCCGATTTCAAAGCAACCTTTAGCGAAGCACTCGAAATAGAAGGTGCATTCCACTACCCTTTTAAACGTTTAAAGAGTGTAGGGAAAATCTATTCCGACGATGAACGCGTTCGTGTTATTTCCTGGAATACACAGTTCGAAAATAAACTGCACGACTACCACTGTTTTGTGATGAAAAAAGACGAGCGCCGCGACCGCGTTTACACCACTGCTTTGACGCGAAAAAAACAACCGCTGCAAATGCTTGCGCACGAGACTGTCGATCACGAAAACTGGTACGGAGCACTCTACTACGACATCATAGATGTTCAAAAAAGAAATAAAACCTATTACACATTGGTTGGTTACGATGCGAATAATCAGCGCTCCACCTTTAAACTTTTGGACGTGCTTTATTTTACTGGTAAATACCCGAAATTTGGCTACCCGTTGTTTGAAACAGATAATGGCTATGCGCACCGCGTCCTGTTCGAACATTCTAACAAAGCTACCATGTCGCTCAAGTACGATGAAAAGCGCGAAAAGATCATTTTCGATCACCTTTCCCCTCAAAGTCCGGGAATGGAAGAGTTTCGGGAATATTACGTGCCGGACATGTCGTATGATGCCTACGCTTTTCGCGATCACAAGTGGCACCTCGAGGAAGATATTATCGCTATTAATGATAAACGGGAATCTATTTCCATGAAATCCTATGACAGTGAACGCGACACTGTGGTTTCAGTAGAACAGAAGAATAAATGGGAGAATCCTGAAGCTACCAATACACCGGTTGATAATGGCAATCACAAAGCAATTGTCCCTGAGGACGAAAAGAAAGAGAATGCGAAACAAAAATCGATGCGCAAAGAACCCAAGCGCAAATCCAGAAAGAAAGGTTTTTCGGGAGTCAGTTTTTCCAACCTGGGTGGCAAAAAGAAAAAGAAAAACCGTTAAACAGTTTTAGATCGAAGATATTAACAGGCTAATTGATTCGCTTACGCCGTTATTCATCAGGACAAACCCCGTGATTTTAAATAAAGACAACAAATATTTCTAAATCTGTACAATTTTTCCTTATTTTGGTAGAAAATTTGAAACCTATGGGCAGAATCTTGAATAAAATGGTGTGTATTGCGTTGCTGATATTCTTTGTCACAGCAACTTATGGACAGACCATTAAAGATCAAAAACCCTATAAATTCATGTTTGGTCTGGCCTGGAATGCCATTGATGACGACGGTCGTCCCTTTCAGGATTTGCTGCGCTTTAACCCGCGGTGGAATATGATTCCTGCGCCAACCACCTTGTCGATGGACTACTACCTTCAGGACGGTATGAGCCTCGAAGGTCGATTGAATTTCAATCGCTATAAAGAATCGAACCTGGTCAATAATGCTGAAGGTCGCAAAGGTCTCCTTTTCAACGTAGATTTTAATTTCAAGTACAGTTTCAGTCAACTGATGGAGCAACCCTATGTAGATCCTTTCGTTTTTCTTGGTGTTGGTTATACGAAACGACCGGAACCTGAATTTGTCCACATGTTTTCACCTAATTTTGGCGTCGGTTTTAACGTTATGCTCAACGAGGAGATTGGTATTCAAATGCGTACAGCTGGAAAATTTGCTGTGCACCCGGTTATATTTAAACACAATTCGAATTACCTCCACCATCACTTTGGTGTCGTTTATAAGATGAACGCCATGCCCTGGAACGAAGATTTCAGTAAGAAAAAATACCACTGGTTATTTAAAAATTACCGCTGGAAAGGGAACAAGATGTAATTCCGTTACGACATTCATTTTGGTTACAGCGCTTAAAAGTCGCAAGGAGCGTCATCTATTGACGAAATCTATCCGGACTGTCAGCGGCTTTTTTCACTTATTTTTCTTATCTTCGCCACACGAAATTTGACAATTTATGGCAAAAGATACCGCAGTACAAGAGGAAAATAAAATAGATTTTAAAGCTTTCAAAAATGAAGTTTTAAATGACTTTGAGTTAGCTTGTGTTTCTCGCGAAGCTTCTTTACTCGGAAGGCGCGAAGTACTCACAGGAAAAGCGAAGTTTGGTATTTTCGGTGACGGAAAGGAAGTGGCTCAAATCGCTCTTGCCAAACAATTTAAAGATGGAGATTTTCGTTCTGGATACTACCGTGATCAGACAATCATGATGGCGTTGAACGAGCTCAATATTCAGCAGTATTTCGCAGCGCTTTACGCACATACAGATTTAGAAAAAGAACCCGCATCCGGAGGACGGCAAATGGGTGGTCACTATGCAACGCGCAATATTGACGAAAGGGGGGAATGGAAAAATTTAATGGAACAAAAAAACAGTTCTGCCGACATCTCCCCCACTGCTGGTCAAATGGCGCGACTTTTGGGATTGGCCCAGGCTTCTAAGATCTATAAACACAATGAAGCGCTCCACGAAGTTGAACACCTTAAAAACTTCTCCAATAAAGGAGGAGAGGTTGCTTTTGGTACGATTGGTGACGCTTCGACTTCCGAAGGACCATTCTGGGAGACGATGAATGCCGCAGGAGTCCTGCAAGTTCCTTTGGTGATGTCTGTTTGGGACGATGGTTACGGCATCTCCGTTTCAAAAAAATACCAGACGGTTAAAGAAAACATTTCAGAAGCGCTCGCAGGATTTCAGCGCGACGCCGATAAACCCGGGCTGGAAATCTTTAAAACGAAAGGCTGGGACTACCCGCATCTCTGTGCAACTTACGAAAAAGCAGTCCGCATTGCCCGAGAAGAACATGTGCCCGTACTCGTACACGTCGAAGAAGTGAATCAACCGCAAGGTCATTCCACTTCTGGTTCTCACGAAAGATACAAGTCGGAAGAGCGCATGCAATGGGAAAAAGACTTCGATTGCATTGAAAAATTCAAATCTTTTATTCTTTCATATAAAGGAGAGCAGGGAGAATCTATCGCTACTGAAGAAGAGTTAGATGCCATAGAAAAAGCAGCCAAAAAAGAAGTGCGCTCCGAAAAAGGAAAAGCCTGGAAAGCGTTTAAAAACGAGATCAAACAAGATATTGCAACCGCTATACAGTTGATGAAAAACGTCGCAGAAGCGAGTCCTAACAAATCCTTTGTGCTCAAAGATGTCGAAGCGCTCGAGAATGCCTTCGAACCGATACGCAAAGATGTCTTTAACCGCGTTCGAAGTGTGATCCGTACAGTCAGAGGTGAAGATTCTGAAGCGAGAACAGCATTGATTAACTGGTTCAAGTCAAAACGTAAGGAAAACTTTGATCGCTACAGCTCTCATCTTTATTCACAATCAGACAAAGCAGTACTCAACATCGAGCCAGTTGACGCGACTTACGAAGATGAAGAAAAAATGGAAGATGGTCGCATTATTCTGCGCGATAATTTTGCCAAAATATTTGAAAAATATCCCGAAGCACTCACTTTTGGAGAAGATACCGGAAAAATTGGTGGTGTCAATCAATCGATGGAAGGTATGCAGGAACGCTTTGGAGAGCTCCGGGTAGCAGATACAGGAATTCGGGAAGCCACGATTGTCGGTCAGGGAATCGGAATGGCGCTGCGCGGTTTGCGCCCCATTGCTGAAATTCAATACCTCGATTATCTGCTTTATGCCATCCAGGTGATGTCAGACGATCTGGCAACAGTTCAATACCGGACAAAAGGAGGACAAAAAGCGCCGTTAATCGTCCGCACGCGCGGGCATCGACTCGAAGGAATCTGGCACTCCGGAAGTCCGATGGGCATGATCATTAATGGATTGCGCGGGATCAACGTGTGCGTTCCCAGAAATATGACGCAAGCTGCTGGAATGTACAACACGCTGATGGAAGCTGACGAACCCGCACTGGTTGTAGAACCACTCAATGGTTACCGCACAAAAGAACGCGTTCCCACGAATCTCGGTGAATTTAAAGTGGCACTGGGTCAACCAGAAATTGTGGAAGAAGGCGAACACATTACCATAGTGAGTTACGGTTCTACATTTAACTTGTGCGTTGAAGCGGCCCACGTTCTGCAACAAGCTGGAATACAAGTGGAATTAATCGATGTACAGACCTTACTTCCATTCGATATTGATCACGTGATCGCCAGTTCGCTCGAAAAGACAAGTCGCCTTATGATTGTAGATGAAGATGTTTCGAGCGGAGCATCAGGTTATATTTTAGACCAGGTACTCGTCAAACAAAAAGGATATTATCTTCTCGACAGTGAGCCTGTAACCGTAAGTGCACAAGATCATCGCCCGGCATACAGTACAGATGGCGATTATTTCTCTAAACCGAGCATTGACGATATCTTCGATGCCGCTTATGCGTTGATGCACGAGGCAGATCCTGAGAATTATCCGGAGCTGATGTAACAAAAGTCACTCTGAACTGGAAACTGATAAATGTCAGTGCCTTATTCTTTTCTCATAATGGTTTTTTATGTAATTTGGTCTCTAAATGAGAGCAATACTTGCATATTTACTGATGTCCCTTCTTCTTTTCGGGTTGGGTTCAAAGTCATTTGTGGTGTTGCAATGGAAGATCAATCAGGCTGAAATTACCGAGAAATACTGTATCAACAAGGATAAACCAATGATGAATTGTAACGGTAAATGTTACTTGTCAAAACAATTGGAAAATCTCGAGCTGAAAGAAAAAAAAGAACGAGAAAAGTATCCAAGCCCCGCTCCACTACTGGAAAACACCAACTTTTCATGGATCTTGGGTGACGAAATTCCTTCGCTTTTTATATTAAAAGTTGAGGATCGTAAAACCGATGGTTTTGCGCAGCCTACTTTCTGGTATAACAGAATTCATCACGACATCGACCATCCCCCCCCAAGTTTAATGCTATTGATTCAATGATCGTTAACAACAGGTCATAATTTTTTAACATTAAACTTTATACAATGAAAACAATGAAATTTATTGTTCCACTTATGATTGCAGTGGGACTCATGGCTGTGTCATGTAAAAAAGAAGGATGTACAGATCCTTCAGCAATCAATTATAATGAAGAAGCAGATAAAGATGATGGTTCTTGTGAATATGAACAATTCGGAACTACAGAGGTCAACCTGAAACATGAATTTGGGGGTATGGGCAATGTGGTACCATTTGAGTTGAATACAGAATATATTCACCCTATGTCAAATGATACACTAACTTACACTAAGTTCAAATACTATGTCAGTAACTTCAAATTGAAAAAATCTGACGGAACATGGTGGACACATCCTGAGAGCTACTTTTTAGTAGACGTCAGTGATGCATCTTCTACTACATTAACAATTAGCAATATTCCTGAAGGAAACTATACTGAAGTAAGTTACGTGATGGGAGTAGATAGCGCAAGAAATGTATCAGGAGCACAAACAGGCGCATTGTCAACAACAAACAATATGTTTTGGAGTTGGAACTCGGGTTACATCATGGTTAAAGCAGAAGGCACAAGCCCCAACAGTCAATCTGGAAACTTTGCTTTCCACTTAGGAGGCTTTTCTGGTTCTAACAATGTTATTACATCTCAGAATCATGTTTTTGGAAGTCCTGAAGAAGTTGGTCCAGGTATGAATCCAACAATTCAGTTGACTATTAATCCTGCTAAAATGTTCCATACAACTGGTTCGATTAGTGGAAATACTTCGATCATGATGCCGGGTCCGGATGCGACTACGATGGCGACAGACTTCTTTTCTGCCGTAGCATTTGATGGAATTCAATAAGAATAACTGGTGTGTCGTATAAGAGCGACACACCTTGTTTTAAAAAAAAATGAGACGAACAATAGTTGTTCCCGTTTTTCTATGGATACTGGTATTTCTCGTAAGCTGTCGAAAAGATCACGTGGAGCGCATCGAACCTTTTCAATTCAGTACACCCGACTATTTCCCTGAAATCCAATACGATTTCAGTGAAAATCAAGTAACAAAGGGACGCTTTGAACTGGGAAAAAGACTTTTCTTCGATCCCGTACTGTCTTCTGATAGTTCCGTTTCGTGTGCTTCATGTCATGCACAAGTTCATGCCTTTGCGGATCATAATGTATCCTTAAGCTCTGGTGTAGACGGACGATTAGGTAAGCGAAACTCACCCTCCATAGCGAATATGGCATTTTCACCCTACTTTATGTGGGACGGTGGGGTCAATCACCTCGAGATTTTTTCACTGGCGCCTATCACGGACTCCAACGAAATGAATGAGTCGATGAGTACCTTGATTAAAAAGCTGAATAAAAATGAGCGCTACCGCTGGCTTTTTCGCCGTCACTACGATGTTGATAAAATTAACGATCAAGTGATGTTTAAAGCGCTCACCGTCTATATGACAATGATCGTATCGGATCAATCGAAGTACGACAAATGGAGACGCGAAGAAATCGAGTTGACAAAGCAAGAAAATAACGGAAGGAAGCTGTTTAAAGCCAAATGCGCATCGTGTCATACCGGAGCGCTGCAAACAGATTATTCTTTCAGAAACAACGGGTTGTATTCCGATTTTGAAAATGACCCGGGCAGAGGTCGCATCACTCAAGATCCCGCGGACTATGGGAAATTCAAAGTTCCATCGCTCAGAAATGTAATGCTTACTTATCCGTATATGCACGACGGAAGCATCTACACCATGAGCGAAGTACTCGATCACTACGACGACGGGATACAATCTTCTCCAACGCTGGATCCGTTGCTCGAGAGTGGAATTCCGATGACGGAGAACGAGAAAGATCAGATCATTGCCTTTTTGAAGACACTGACGGATTACGAATTATTGGAGGCTCGATGGTTAAATCAATAAGTAATGAAATATATCATTTTAATTGTTCTACTCCTTCCACTCAATAGTTTTCGAACGAAAGCATGCGACGTATGTGGATGCGCTGTGAATACGGGAATGGGAGCCGTTATTCCGGGGATTTTTAGCAATTATTTCGGAATGAGAAGTAATGTGCGGCACTACCAGAGTGAACACTTCAGTTTCCTGGGAGAACCACCAATTTTATCGAAGGAATGGTTTCACACCACAGAAATCTTCGGACGCTACTCCCCAACACGACGCATTCAGTTTTTAGGGTTTATCCCGTACAATGCTGTTGCTAAAAGTGAAGACGATCAAAAATTAGCATTTACGAACGGCTTTGGTGACGCGAGACTTAAAATAAACACCTTACTGATCGATAAGTTGGATACCGTTCAAAGTCGTATTTTTAACCTGTTCGTAGGAGGAACCGTGAAATTTCCAACTGGAAGATATGACTTCATCGAGCATGAATCGAACCACTTTCGCAGAACAATGCTTCCCGGAACGGGTACATTTGATTACACGCTCGGAACGGATATCCTCTTCCGTCAAAATAATATTGGAGGAACTGCACAGTTCAACTATACGTGGAGAGGAGAAAATGATCTACAATACAATTTCGGCAACGTTGCTTTCGGTAAAATTGCTGGTTTCTACCAGCTTAAAAGACCCAATTCTTCCTTTATGTTTGAAGCGGGTCTCACGGGAACGAATTTAGAGGCAGACTTAGATATGCGATTTAATGATAAGCAAATCTATACGGAGGGCTGGATGATTTCTCCGATGGTGAAAGTCTCTCGTTTTACTGAAAAATGGGCTGTATTTGTATCAGCGAATAAAGCGGCTTTTCAAAATATGGCACAAGGACAAGTTAAACATCGCTACCAAATAGACATTGGTTTAACGCGATTTATTCAATAATGTAAACACATAAAAACAAAAAACATGAAAAAAGTAAGATTTTTTATCATAGGTTTAAGTGCATTGGTCGCACTTACAAATTGTAAAAAAGAAGATCATGAAGATCATAATTACGATCATGACGATAGTCAAAACAAAACGATGACTGTAACGATCAATAGTCCTTCGGAAGATCAGATGTTTCAATTGAATGAGGATATTGATATTTCGGCGAGCATTTCTGCAAATTTTGAGATGCACGGCTATGAGGTTAAAATGTTCAATGTCTCGAACAGCGACTCTTTGATGTTTGAAAGTTTTGTTCACGAGCATGCGGATAACATTACCGCTTCAGAGTCCTGGACGAATACTGTCTCAGCGCATAGTGATGTTCGAATAGAAGTATCTGCTTTAGCCGACCACGAAGGCAACGAACGCGAGACGGAGGTCGTGAACATCCATTGTCATCCGATGTAATTTATTCAATTTCGGGCTTCGAGTATCTCAGCCCTCAAACGAAGCCTGAGGAGGTTCTTGAGCTTGTCGAAATGTTCTCGAAGGCTGAAGTTTGAGACACTCGAAGCCCGATATTCATTTACTTATGCTCTGCCCAGATCTGAACCAATTCACCCATCGTCTGAACCGCTTTCTCCATATCCTGAACACTCACGTATTCATGTTTGGAGTGGATAGCCATTTCACCCGTAAACAAATTAGGACACGGTAGTCCCATAAAAGAAAGGCGGGAACCGTCTGTTCCTCCCCGAATAATAACTGGACGCGGCTCGATACCGGCCTTTTCCATCGCCTGAATCGCGTAATCCGTTACAAAAGGGACTTCCTTGAGCACTTCCTTCATGTTTCGGTACTGTTCGTTGATCTCAAATTCGTATGTCGCTCCTTTGTATTGGTGCACGACATTCTTGACAATATTCTCTAATCGCTTTTCATATTCCGCCAGTTGTTTCGTTTCATGATCGCGGATAATGAACTGTAAGGTCGCTTTTTCCTGAATGCCTTCAAAAGCAATGGGGTGCACAAAACCTTCCCTACCTTCTGTTGTCTCCGGCGACCAACTTTCTTTGGGCAGTCCCGCGAGGATTTCGCCTCCAATTTTTAGCGCATTCACCAATTTATTTTTAGCATAACCCGGGTGAGAACTGATGCCGTGAACTGTAATTTTTACCATATCTGCAGAAAAACTCTCATCCTCAATTGAACCTAATACACCTCCATCAAGCGTATAGCCGTAATCTGCATTTAATTTTTCCATGTCCAGGTGATTCACGCCGCGGCCAACTTCTTCATCAGGGGTAAACAAAATGCGAATATCGCCGTGCTTTACATCGGGGTGTTCCATTAAGTATTGGACAAAGTCCATGATACAAGCAACACCAGCTTTATCATCCGCTCCGAGCAGGGTTTTCCCACTTGCTGTAATCAGATCATCACCGATTTTTTCTTTCAAATAAGGATGTTGCTCAGTAGTGATCACCTGATCTCCATCTTCGGGAAGGGTTATCGGGGTGCCATCATAATTTTTGTGAAGTATCGGTTTTACATTTTCACCCGAAACATCTGGTGCGGTATCCATGTGTGCACAGAAACATACGGTGGGAACCGTTCTTTCTATATTCCCCTTTACCGTTCCAAATACGTAGCCATATTCATCCATTTCGGCATCTGCAACTCCTAAAGATTTCAATTCTTCCAGTAAAACTTTACCTAATTCCTTCTGAATCATAGTAGAAGGAAAGCTATCCGAATTGGGATCGGCCGTGGTATCGATTTGAACATATTTTATCAAGCGATCTGCAACGCTGTGTGAATAATCTTTTATTGCCATTTGAATCATTTTATTTTACTGTCCCCGAAGATAAGTAAAGTATGAGAGACAGCCAGTTTTTGTGCACAATATAACGCTTCCGGCCTCCTCTGGACATACAGTCGATTTCATGCATATCCACACCGCTGATTTTCATCCATTCCCGTTCATCCTTATGAATATGTATTGAAAAACAATTTGAAGCTTTTGATAGTATTGATTTGATGATTGGTAGTTATTTCTAATCTATTGTGATTGTATCTATTGGGTTCCGCAATCATCTTTTTACGATGAACTTGTAAAAAAAATGCTTAGTGCACAGTCCGTATTTTCACCTAAAACAGCAATATCAGCGCAAATCGAAAACAGTAACCTCCTGTACATGAATATATTTACTGCTATGCGACTCGTATTCACATACACGCTATTGATTTTGAGCTGTTCTTTTCATCTCAACAGTCAGGTTATTGCCCTATTCAACTGGAACGGCAGCGATGTAACAAAAGCCGATTACGGACCGGACGCATTTTCCATAAACAGTGCTGCTACGATCGACCAGGGAGGAGTTAACGGAACTACTGGTTTAAATGCAGGAATTCCCAAGGGAGATGTTGAAATGCTTCTGCCAGGCAACTCGTTTTCAAATATTACAGGAATCGATTTTCGGATCGACTTTCAACGCGATGAAAGTAGAGGTGATTTTATTTCGAGTGGCAGTAATTTTGCTTTTGGAATGAAAGGAGGAGACCTCTACGTCAATTTTGAAAAAGATGATACATCCGGTGGAACTAATATCATTGAAGTGAATAATATTTACACCGTGCCCTATGATGATATTTTTCGCGAATATCGCTTTTATTATCTTCCTGAAAGCGGAACAGCGCGCGTCCTGGTAAATGATAGTATTGTTTGGAGTAATACATATAGCAGTCCTGCTCCACTCATTTGGGAGAATGATGATGTGACGATTGGGAGAATGATGGATGGCAACGGAGACAATAAAACAATCTTCGATAATATGATCATCGGAGAAGTAGACGACACTGCTCTGCCTGTAGAATTAAATCGGTTTGAAGCCAACTATCAACAGGGAGAAGTCATTTTGGATTGGGAAACGCAGTCAGAAACAAACAACAATTATTTTACCATAGAACGCAGTAGTGATGGTGAACATTTCAGCAAATTGGCTATTATCAGTGGAGCCGGAACAACATCACATGAACAGAAGTATCAATACACAGATAAAAACCCAGCTCTAGGCGTTGTATACTACCGCCTGCGTCAAACGGATTTCAACGGCGAATCAAAAGTCTTTAAAATTATCAGTGTTGATGTCAGGAGTTCGTCCGGTCTTCGCATTTTCCCTAATATCACAAGTGCAGGGTCGTCCATTGAACTTCAGGTGCCTGAGGAATTGACTATAGTGCACATATATATCATGACCCCCGCCGGTCAACGCATAAAAGACATAAGTCGCCCATTCTCTGGACATAAATTCGCGCTGCAAAGTCCTCGTCAATCTGGATCGTATTTCGTAAACGTGATCACTCAGAACGGTCTTATTTCGAAAAAATTAATCGTGCGATAATAAGGTGAGTGAACTCATTTCCTGTTGCTGTGGATGTCAATGGCAGTCTTTTTCTAATAAAATAACGTTGAATTCTTAAAAAAACATGATATTCGTATCAAGTGATCACGTGTTGTGCTGATTGATTCATTACTCCACGAGCGACAATACAAAAAATACGAAGTCTCATGAAATATGCATATTATCCAATCCTCCTGCTCATCGCGCTGTCGATAGTGGCTTGTTCATCATCGGAAGAGGCCGTTCAAACTGAAAAGAATGAATCACATCCACAACAACAGGAAACAGCTTCCCTTGTGGATTGGACACTACTCCATCAGGGTGAAATGCACGGTGCAGGTGATGAAGGAATTCAAGCGGGTTATCGAGTAGTCCGCAATGCAGAAGAGCTACAGCAAATGCTCCAAAAAATGCAGATACCTGAAATTCCAGAGGTTGCGAAAGATAAAGCGCTATTTGATGCTTCCATGCTTCTCTTTCTTTTTGACAAGGTTCGAACCACCGGGGGATATCGCTTTCGCACGGAAAAGATAAGCCAAAAATCCGAACAGATCAACGTACACACTGTAAGTCGGGCACCAAAAGAAGATGCTCCGAGCATGATGACGCAACCCTATTTAATTATCCGTTTAGATCAAAGTTCACTTCCCATTAAATATCAACCTACTGAAAAGTGATTTTTTTTGTTTGAACCACACCATCTTTTTTCAAACTCAGGAGATAAATTCCGGGAGCGATATTCGGAGTGTCGAGTACGACCAGATTTTTACCCGGCTTCGCCTGTATCTCATGAGCTGCAACGCGCTTTCCGGTCATATTGGATATATAAATTTCAACCGGTCCTCCTTCAGCATCTGAAAATTTTAGGTTCAGCTCCTGCGTGGCGGGATTAGGATAGATGCTAAAATCCAACTGGCCAATCGTTTCATTATCTGCGGCTACAATATCATCTGAAGGCTCACCTTCATAAATATTGATGTCATCTAAATAGAAGTTATTTCCGCCATCGCTTTCAAATTCAAATTTGAATTTGAAATTTTCATCGAAGTAAGAACTGAAAATATTCGTAATGTGAACTGTTACCCAGTCCTCTTCAGACTCTGGTGCCCAGAAGTTACTGCTCACTTCGGGGGACAACAAATCGCCAACAATTGCTTTCCGCGTATAAAAAGGTTCATCGCATCCTTTACTGATTTTAACTCTCAACCATTCCTGATCATCACTCGTTCTTTTGCGATAAGCGTAACGAAAAGAGAGTGTGACGTCATCTGAGGCATCAAGAGAAGACAAATCAATAGGACCGGAAGTCAATTCATCAATAGAACCTTCGGGCTGACCAAAATTGGCTAAATAGGCGCTTTTTGAACCGGACAGCGCTATAGCAGAGGTAATTTTGAACTGCGCGTTACCTCCTGAGATATTTTCACTCGACCAGTAAGGATTACCGAAAAAGGACGTATGTGATTCAAAACCTTCTACATAAGGTAAATACGAAGCGGGCGTGACATTTATAAAATTGGTTTCATACGTGGAATCGGTACCATAAGGCGTTTCCACTACCATGGCCACATCGTAATCTCCCGGAGCGCTGTAACATACCTGAGGTGCTTGTCCCGCAGCGACAGATGGCGTTCCGCCCGGAAAGTACCAGGTGATATCCGTAGTCAATCCGTTCGTATTCAAAGACTCATCAGACATCGTAAAACAATATTCTTGTCCCGCAGAAGGACAATCAACCTCAAAACCGGCTATCGGCGCACTCCATGTACAGTTGAACTGACCCTGTGTTTTTTGAATAGCGACCGCTCTTCGACCAACAGCATTATCTGCGCCGAGCGCTTTCACACTGAACCAATTTTCGTAATTTGAAGAATATTGTAATACCACATTCGTGTCAGTGACATAGGCAATACTATCCATGTATTTGTTTCCCAATTCGCTCACTTCATAGCCTGTAGCACCGTTGACCGGATCCCAGGATAACATCATGGAGTCGGGACATACCCATTCTAATCCGAACGATTGAGGAACACCCAACACGGTAAACGTCGTGTCGCTCAATGCTTCAAGGCCATTTCTCTCTACTTTTATGCGTCCCAGACCAGTCGGTGTTCCCGCAGGAATATTCCAGGAAAAATTTCGTTCATCAGCCTGTGCCGTTCCGACAACTGACCAGTTGTTTCCGTCATCCGGAGAGAATGAAATCGTAAATGGATCTGTACCCGCCGGTGCATCCCATCGGATTAATTGGTTTTCAGAATGTGCTAATGACTCAAATCCAGAAGGATAAGTTACCTCCATTTCATCTCCTTCCGTTACATGCACGATATGGTATTTTTGAAGGCCCTGGGGAACCGAGTAACCATCAATCGTCACTGTATATGTTCCCGCAGCGGGGCTATCAATCGTCACCTGCTCCATATTGTTCAGACTATCGGTACCGCGAACGGCATTCGCATCCAGCGCCGTAACATTAGGTGAGGGATCGAGCACCCAGGGTTGATATTGCACGGCAGAAGGGTCTTCCACCACCATATTCAAATCATTGACCAACGCTGTGGCCGCATTCGTACTGCCTTCGTAATCGGTCCAGTAAACCATTACGCGCAGTTCTTCTGTTCCAGCAGGTACCGTAATCGTATGCACATTTTGTTGTCCCTGATCAATGGAATCGAGCACATAATTGCCCTGTTCAATTGTTTCAAATGCCCGACGCGCATTTATACTTCCCCAACCGTGTTTAAAATCAGGTCCGGGATTGCCGAGGTCATCCGCACTATTGAGCACTGCTGCCTTAATCAAACCAGAACGGGGTATCATACCTCCATTGATATCCTGATAGGCGTCATACAACTGCGCCAGTGTTCCGGCTACACCAGGACACGACATGGATGTACCTGTCTTATTGCCATAACTATTATCACTAATCGTAGAATAAACCTGAGTACCTACTCCACAAATATCCGGTTTAATCCGACCGTCCTCAGCTGGACCTCGACTACTCGAGCTTCTTAAATTGCCCGTATTGGATAAATTTCCGACACACATTACATTTTTTCCTGACTTATGTCCTCCCGTGATGTTCCCCCATCCGGACCCCGCACCGTAACCACAATCGCTGTTTCCACTATTACCAGCTGAAAACACATGGATGAGTGAAGGATGCAGCCTGACCTGATTATCCAGCTGCTGCGTAAGGTTCGTATATCCGGCATTACAGCCATTACTATAACTTTTAGAAGTAATATACACATCATCATTTTGATACAAATCAGGGACTAATGAATAGTTGCTGTTCCAGCTGTTGTATACGAGCAAATCGGCGCCATGTGCCATTCCTCTTGCCGTGGGGTCGAGATTCCCGGCTCCCATGATTGTCCCCGCTACGTGATCGCCGTGATCGTCTGAAGGATCCGTGCTGCACGAATTACATTCCGACTGATCAATCCTCCCTTCGTAATCGATGTGCGGACCAATGTAGCCATCATCCTGCATCATTAACTTCATACCATCAGCGCGGTAGCGCAGTCCGCTCGCGTCATTTTTCCACATGACGTTACTTCTGTGTTCAGTGCGACCGGGCAAATTCTCCGGTTCGGCAGGAGGTGTTGGCACATCAAAATATTGAAATAGCGTCATCGCGAAGAAATCATCCAGTTGGGCGATTGGCATTTGTACTAAAACGGCATTACTCGCTTCGCGGCGATCTGCAACAGCAATTTGATTTTTATTAAGCACCGCTTCGACGGCCTCCGCAGAAACGGATGAGTAATATTGCGCCACCACCTGAATTTCACGATCTCCTTTGAGTGCATGAGCAGGATATTCTTCGAGCTTCAGTGCTTCGGACATCTTATATTCCGGTTTAAAATCAACTATTTTATGAATATTAAATGCCTTTTTGTCGATCGACAAAACAGTTTCATCAATCGCAGCAATAAAAGCATTACGAGGAAGATAATCGAGCAGGGTAACGCCGCTCTTCTCTAACTGCATTTTTTCACGATGATCAGGGACTTCGTTAAAAACTACAATTCTAAAAAAATAACCTTCAACGACCTCGGAATTATCGTGTTCAAAACTCGCAGCCGGCATACGATCGATGTCGTAGGAACCCGATTTTAACATCAACTGCTGTGCATTAAAACTACATGAAATACTGAAGAGCAAGGAAATGAGTAATATATTTTTCATCATAAGTATCGTATTATTGATTGAAATATACTGAAGTTTAATACAAGTTCCTAACAATTCATTTGAATATTCCGCGATTTGAAAGATGGATTACAAAGGTTGTTCTCAGAAAGAGGTGGTCATTACATTAGAACTTTATCGCTGGTTTAACAATTCTCATTTTGTAAGCCTTCTCATATTCGTTACATTTGAGCGTACTTTTAACACTTATGATTTAATTTTAATCTACACTTATGAGGACGAAGGTCTTCAAAAAATTCCATAGATAATGATGAATAACAGCTACATCCGATTTTTCGTTCAAATGAATTTCTTAGCCTTGGCGCTTCTCCTTTTATCAACGCCTGTGCGCGCTCAAAACGTAACTCCCGAAGATGGCGAGGTAGAACACAACGACAAAGATCGCCCATGCCTGGTGGTCAACGTAGAACCCGAACCAAAACCGTTGAAAAAAGCCTGGAAGTCCTACCTTAAAGACCATTATAACTTCAAAATTAAAGGAATTGGATTTTTGTCAAATAAAGACATGCTTTCAGCCGAAGATGTAATTATCGAAAAGCTTTCCTCCAAGAGGCTGGATTTTTACACAATAATCGTTGAAGATAAAGACGGTTCTGAAATGAAAGTTTTCGCTTCATTCGGATATGATGTGTACGTAAATGAAGATGAAATGTCCGATGAATATGATGTATTGCTCGAAATGCTGAACGGTTTCTTAAAAGAATATTTACCGGAATATTATGAGGATAAAGTGAAAGTTACGGAGAAAGAAGTCAAAAACTTGACAAAAGATGTAGAAGGATTAAAAGGCGATATCTCTGATAACAACGATGACATTGAAGACATGAAAAGCGAAATCGAAGATCTCAAAGAAGAAATCGAGGAACTTTCCGAAGAAGTTACTGAAAAAGAAGAACAACTGACGAAGTCCAGCACTAAATTAGAAGAGCGCAAAGAAAAACTGAAAAGCATTAAAAAGCAGCTGAAGCGGCAGTAGCTTTACTGTTGCTTTAATCGATCATAGCGACTGCGCTTTCAATAAAATACGAAACTTAACGCGAACCAACAGAGACAGAATACGGTGTGCGTCAAAATTTCTATTTGGTTTAAAGATAACATCAGGTGTATTTATCAAATTTGTAGTAGAACCTTAGAAATAGACAAATAGCAATACAACTTTAGCACATGGACAATAAATATATCAAGCAGATTGGCGTTCTCTGTTCCTACCTCTGGTTGCTTCTGGCTTATTTTTTATTCGGGTGGGATACTTTTGCCATTATATTTTCCTACATGATCGAAGTAGTCATGCTGGTAATCCTCTATCTCATTCTGCAAACCTACGATCAAGTTAAAAACAAATCACACTATCGCAATCAACGCCCCACAGGCAACATTTTACCGGCCACCGTTTTGTTTTTAGCTATCCAGGGTATGGTGATCTTCTTTACAATGCAAACTATCGATGAAGCGTTTAACCAAACAGCACCTGACTATCTCCTGTCCAAAGAAGTTATTTTTGCTGCCATTGCAATCTTCCTGTTTTACGGGTTCGATGGATTGCGGATGAAGAATGACCGAACACGTCTGTCTCTGTTCAAAAATATATTTCTCACGCGTATTTTGCTATTATTTGCTGCAAATCTGGCGGGTTTTCTCATGGTCTTTGGGTTGAGTATTCACCAAATCGATTTCGTGATCGTCATCATGGTAGCTGTTCGCGTCATGATCGAAATAGGACTTAGTGGAAAGGAGTAGTTTTATTTTGGAACACTAACAACGCCAGTAGAAAGTTATATCCGGTTCATGCTCGATTTCAAATACAACTTTCTCCTGTAAAAATAAGTGTTACAAGATGAGCCAGTGGAAATTTCTTATTTTTAAGACAAAATATGCAGCGTCCACGAATCAAAATACCGAAAACGAGAACAGACAAAGCGATTGAATGGATCACCTTTTTGCTGCTGATTGGAAGTATAATAGTACTCGCCGTTTTCTATTCCCAATTACCGGAAAAAGTGGCTATTCCCTTTAACTGGCCTGAAAAAGACAGTGAAGGGTTCGCTTCCAAATCAACGCTGTGGATGAGTCCGCTGATCTGCGGAATCATATTGATTGGACTTTTTATACTCAACCGGTTTCCCTGGATATTCAATTATCCTGTCGGGATCACGCAGGAAAATGCAGCACCCATGTATCGGATAGCAACGCGAATGGTGCGGTACATCGCTTTATAGCCATCGGAATTATCTGCTCTTTGATGAGCATTCAACCCGTTTTGGACAGTTTTCATCAAAATACAGAATTAATCAATATTTTTTTGCCCCTACTATTTATTTTAATAGTTGGTTTGATCGTCTATACGGTGATCAAAATGATAGCGCTCAAAACGAAATAGTTATTATCTATCTCTGAATAGTATTAATAGGTTACCAAGATAGGTCGTAAATTTTAATTTAAAACATTCTTTCTTATTGGTTGCTTAGATTTATAAAAGATATTAGACTTGGAGATGTTAGATGTTAGATTTCTTAATATCAACTGTCTAACATCTATTATCTAATTGTCTTACATCTGATTATTTATTGTTTTACGACTTACATTGGTAATCCTATAGTGTTATTTCTATCCTATACAAACGCAGCATTTTAACCAATTCGGCGCACCCCTCAATTAAATCATTGAACATAAAAATTGTGAAACACCTGCACTTTGACTAATTCCAACTTAATTGTTTTCGATTTCTGCTTGATTGCCTGCTTTCAAGAATAATTTCTCCCCTATAAAAATGAGTACAATCAGCACACCTGCGACAATTACAACCAGGACATCTTGAGAAGCTTTGACCCAAATAAAAGCGCCCAATACGATCAAATCCAAAACGATTGCCGTAATAATAATCCACGGATTTGCCTTGATATCCTTTCTCATGTGACGTAGTACTCCCCAATGAATCATAATATCCATCACCAAATAAAGCATCGCCCCGAGAGAGGCAATTCGACTTAAATCAAAAAAGATAGTCAACACAATGGCTAATACGGCTGTATAGACCAACATGTGTTTTTAAATAGTTCCGGTCATTCCAAAATGACTGTGCGGTATCAACTTCATATTGGTCAACATGGTGGTCATTCTTGAAACTGCAAAAATACTGGCAATAATTCCAGAAATCGTTGCTACAATAGCAATTCCCACCGTAAACCATAAACCGTAATCACCAAAGGCAGGACGGGCTGCTTCGGCAAGTGAATAATTTTTAGCCTTAATAATTTCAGGTATAGATAAACTTGAAGACACGGCAAAAGAGACCAATAGATATATAACCGTACATATCAGAAGCGATATGACAATCGCCCTACCCACATTTTTATGAGGCTTTACAATTTCATCACCACTATTTGTGATAGTCGTAAAACCTTTGTAAGCGAGTATCGAGAGGGCTATAGCGCCGAGGTAACTAGTCCACGTATAGTCAGGAAGCGTTGAAGGTATGGCCTTATCAACAGAAAAACCACTCGCCCAAAGTCCTGCAATTGCAAAAACAGCAATTCCTCCAATTTTAACAATTGCCATGGTCAGAGATGATTTCTCAATGAAGTTATTTCCGGATATATTGATGATAAATGCAGCCACTATCAGTAAAACACCAAGAAGTGGAATTAACAAAGTATTGTCTGCTACATCAAATAACTGAAGTGTATAGGTACCAAATGTACGCGCTACCAAACTTTCGTTGATGACCATTGAAAGCGCCATCATTAATGCGGCAGAGGCTGTAATCACTCCTTTCCCGTAAGCTTTTTTGAGATACATAGCTATACCACCCGCTGAAGGATAAGCATTTGACATTTTAATATAGGAATAGGCGCTAAAGCCAGCAATCACCGCTCCTATAAGAAAAATGAATGGGAACATTTCTCCAGACAGTTCTGCTACCTGACCCAGTAAGGCAAAAATACCCGCTCCGATCATGACTCCTGTTCCCAGGGAAACAGCTCCCCTTAGTGATAAACTATTTTTTTTGTACTGGCTCATTACCTTTATTATTAATAAGAAACTTGGTTACTTTTTGTTTTCATGTGTCTCAATATGATGTTTTAGTATTTCTTTCAAACTATCCAGGTATTCAGAAAAGTTTTGAGTATCTAATTTTGAATAATCGTTTGAGGGAATATCAATGGGCGTTTCATTGAGGTGTTGGTACAACTCGGGATACTCCTGTTCGATTTTCATTGTTAAATCATTGATTTCCTTCGTAAGTTTTTGTAATCTTTTCATATTCTTATTATTTGGTATTTATGTTTATACTGAGAACAGGGAATTCTGAATGATTAGCTAAACCTTCTGTTATACTCGGTGAAATCATTTTCAATATTCCCGTTCTACCATGCGTTGTAATTGCTATAAAGTCTGCTCCTATTGATTTGGTAAACTTTAGAATCCCCCGCTCTTCGCTTAATGCACTATAAATATTGACATTGGCATCCACACCAGGATGTTTTTTTAAAAATGTTTCCATCTCTGCTTCAGCCTCATCTGTTTCTTTAAAATGAAAAGGAAGGTTTACATAAAGTAAATGAATATTAGTTTCTGTAAATTCTGCAAACTCCACAACTTTAGTAAATGCCTGATGAACATCTTCTTCGAAATTTGACGCGAAAACGATATCTTTAAAATTAAAGTCCTTCGGTTTGTCTTTAACAACCAGGACAGGAATCGAAGAATTTCGGATAACACGTTGTGTATTGGAGCCAATCACTTCCTTCACTCCTCGTGCTCCGTGTGACCCCATGATGATATAGTCATGTTTATGATGTTCTATATGAAAATCGACCTCCTTTTGTCCTTTATCAAAAACCAAAAAAGTCTGAGCTTCTATCCCCATTTTTTCAGCATCCCTTTTTAACTGAGAGAGTTCACTTTTTGCTGTACCGATTCTTTCTTTAACCTCTGGATATAAGTCCTCTTTTTCCAGTGGTAATTTTACCCAGTCTACGGGGGTATGCAACAAATGTAAAAAATGAATTTCTGCATTTGTTTTTTTCGCAAATTCAAGACCATATTCTTCTGCTACTCGTGCACAATCAGAAAAATCTGTTGGTACTAATATATTTTTCATTCTAGTCATTTTTTAAATTATTCTTGTCAAGATAACAAATCTTTTAAGAACTGATTATTATTGCTCTTCGTGGTCTGCATCCTCATTCTTCACATAGTCCATTCCGCAAACAGGACACACTCCTTCTTCGTCGCTGCCACTGCCTTCACAGTGCATCGGACAAACATAAGCAGAAGTATATTCTTTCCCCTGCTCGCCAGCTTGTTCCGTTTTTGCCTCATTTTCTTTTTCTGCTGTTTCGCCACAACTCGTTGTAAACATAGCTACTCCAACAATTGCTGTCACTAAAAATAATCTGTACGTTTTCATATTTATTTGTGTTTTTGGTTTACTTAATTATTAAACAGAATGAAGAACAACAGCACCAGGATCGCGCTCCATACTATCCTTCTCCTCCATTTTTTTATGGGCGAAGAAGATCGTTTCATTTCCGTTTTACAACATGATTTCATAGTACTTTACTTTATTCTGGTTGTTCTTCTCCATTGTCAATTACTTCTTTCACTTCACCGCATTTCAACATGGATGAACCAAAATACGGGTTGCGAATGGCTTCTTCATCACTCAACCAGGTCGCTCCCTTATCGCTATCAGCCATCGGACAGTAGTCGACAAACAAAGAAGCTTCCGAACTGCCAAATGCTTTAAAAAGAAGAATAATTTCCGCTGAAAGCGGTTTAAATGTCTTGCGCAGCGATTCTATTGCTTCTGCTTCAACGGCCTTACTTAGTGGCGCCTCGAGGTTTTCACTCCGTTTCATCCAAAATTGATGCGCTTCTCCCTGAAACAGTTGCATATCGACCTCCTTTATCGCTTTACGCAATTTTTTTACAGCCTTTTGAGCATGTTCAAAATCATCATTCGCCAGCCCCGACTGAACTTCTAAGTAGTGCTGCAACACGGGACGAATCGCTTCTCTGGCTTCATCGTTAATGGCCAATTGTTCAACCGAATCGCCCTTTTCTCCATTTTCCGATTTGCCGGCATCCTTGTTCATCATACTTGGTTTTCCCGCTAACTGAGCGGCAGCATCGATACTAAATGTACCGTGAACTGCAATCTCCTCGCCTGCTTCCAGTCCTTCCTTTATGATGTATTGATTTCCAAGCGCCTCACCTAACGTAACTTCCCGCATGCTGAAACTGATCTTATCTTCGCGCACATGCTTGATATAGACCACTGATCGTTCTCCTGTCCACATGACTGTTGATTTTGGAACGACTATTGCCTCTTTTCTATCCTGAAGCGGATTCTCCACCACTCCTTCCACCAACATTTCAGGTTTAAATTGTCCGCTGGGATTGCTAATTTTTACACGGGCTTGAGCGACTCGTGTGCGCGAATTAATCACTGGGTCGATAAATGCAATCTTCCCGGTGAACTCCTCTCCAGGATACGATTTGACAGAAAAAGAGACCGCATCCCCCTCATTGATCCAGGAAATGTCACTTTCATAAATATCGAATAAAACCCAAACGCTGCTCAAATCGGCAATATCATAGATTGATTCCCCTTTTTTGATGTAATCACCGAGATTGACTTTCTTTTTCAGTACCACTCCCGAAACGTCAGCTAAAATTGGGAACTGCTCCCTGACTTTTCCTTCTTCAACGATCTGATCAATCTGATCCGTGGTCAATTTCCAGTTCTTGAGCTTTTCTCTCGCTGCCTGATAGAGCTGTGGTTGCGCCTCGCGAATTTTATATGCCTCGAACAATTCTTCCTGAGCTGTGACCAGTTCGGGTGAATAGATCATCGCCAGCGTCTGCCCTTCTCTCACCCGTTCACCGGTGTAATTGATCATCAATTGTTCTATTCTACCCGGCAGATGCGAAGATTGCGAAAATACCTGCGTTTCATCGGGCTGTACCTTACCGTTGAGTTGGACCCTTTTCACTGGTGTTTCTTTCTCTATTACCGCAGTTTGAATTTCCGCCAATTGCATCGCCGCTGGTGACATTTTTACTTCTGAAGCGATTTGATCCGCATTTTCGTCTACAGGGATCAGCTCCATCCCGCAAATCGGACAATTTCCGGGTTCGCTCTGTCGGATCTGTGGGTGCATTGAACACGTCCAAACCTGATTCTTTTCAGTTTCTTCTTTTTTTGAAGACTCCTCTTTTCCGCCATCTCCATCGAAGATCAACCACCCCAGCAGTAAACCGACCAATAGCGTTGGAACGGCAATAATAACTATGTTCTTTATACTTGTTTTCATTTTATTCAGTTTTTGAGGTGAAGTAATCGATCTTTGCTAATGCTTTGTATGCATCTATCACTGCGGTCACAGCCGACATTTCATATTTGAGCAAGCGCTGCTGGATGCGCAGCACTTCTTCAAAATCGTTTCCCGAATTGCTGTATGCTTTTGTCAGCAACGTCTTCATTTGTTCCGTTTTCTGCACCTGACGCGCATACAGTTCATTCATCTGCCGGACGCGATCGTAATCGTACCACGCCTGCTCATAATCAGAAAGCAATTGATTCTTGAACGCTTCCCTGCGATATCCGACCCCTTCCCGTGTGAGCTGAGCCTCCTTTACGGCTGCATCATATTTTTTTCGGAAAATCGGTATCGAAACATTGACCATCGGCATCAGTACATCTTTTCCGTTATCGGGAATGGTTACGTCGTTGCGCTGTCCGACAAACACATAGTCCAGTCCAACACCAATTTTCGGCATACCCTTTTTTCGCGCCAGTCGCGCTTGTTCTTCTGCCGATTTCTCCTTTAAATCCAATGCTTTTAATTCGGGATGCTCATTGAACAAGCTGTCTTTTCTGTAAAATTGATTCACGACTGGAAACTTCAACGTATCCAGTACCGCTACTTCCTCCAAAGGATCCCGGTTCAACAACTGATTAAACTGAACCAGTAGTGGCCTCCGCTGATCTTCCTTCAATTCGATGTCCGTTTGAGCCTCATCAATCATGACATCTACGCGAATAACATCAGTCATGGAGCTTTTACCACTCTCATAGGCGCTTGTCGCGAGTTGCTTGTAACTTTTGAGGATTTCGAGATTCTCCTGTTGCAAACGAATCTGCTGTTCGATCTCGTACAATGGATACCATGCCAGTTTTACCTTCTTGTATAAATCATGTTTTGCCTGAAGAAATGCTTCGTATTTGGCCTCCGCTTTCAACTGATATACTGTACCGGCTGCATCCAGCGTCCCGAACCAGGGAAACATTTGAGATAAACCGATTTTGGCTTGCTGTGGTCCTACCCGCGTTTCCACAGGAAGAATAAATACGCCAAAAGAAAGTTGGGGATCGGGCAATGTATTGACTTGAGCGACTTTCTCCATGGCCGCTTCAAATTCCGTAAATTTGGCCTTTAATCCTGGATTATTTTCTGCTGCGGTTGTTAAATATTCGTCCGGGGTTTGTGCAGAAAGCATCGCTCCCACGCCAACCGCGAAAATGCATGTGATGATCAATCGTTGTATCATTTTGCTTGTTTTTTAATTTTTAGTTCTTCCCGCCAACTGTACAGTACGGGAACAATAAAGTAAGTGACCGAAGCGATAATCATTCCTCCAAATGCAGGGATCGCCATGGGGATCATAATATCTGCTCCGCGACCTGTCGATGTCAACACGGGAAGTAAAGCGATAATCGTCGTTGCCGATGTCATGATCGCTGGTTTTATGCGCCGTTTTCCTGCAATGACCACTGCTTCCCGAACCGTGGCAATAGATTTGGTCTCATTGCGCTTAAAGCTTTGATCCAAATAGGTTCCCATAAGTACACCATCGTCTGTGGCAATGCCAAATAATGCGATAAATCCTACCCATACAGCGACACTAAGATTGATGGTTTTTATTTGAAACAAGTCCCGCATATTGGTATTCATCACGTTGAAATCGAGGAAACCATCCTGTCCATAGCACCAGATCAGCATAAATGCTCCACTGAATGCCATAGCTATTCCCATAAAAATCATGAGTGATGTGGTCACCGATTTGAATTGAAAATACAAAATCAAAAAGATGATCACCAGCACGAGCGGAACGATGATGGAGAGCCTTTTCTCAGCGCGCACCTGATTCTCGTAATCGCCCGAAAATTTATAGCTCACGTTCGGAGGAATTTCCAGTTCTCCTTCGTCGATTTTTTCTTGAATATAGCGCTCGGCCTCTTCGACAACTTCCACTCCGGAGTATTCCTCCTTGCGATCGAACAATACATAGCCCGTCAGGAAGGTATTCTCACTTTTGATCACCTGAGGGCCCTTGACAAATTCGATTTCGAGCAGTTCAGTAAGCGGAACCTGAGCACCTGTGGGTGTTGGAACCAGTACTTTTTCCAGTCGTTCCGGATTGTCGCGAAGTTCCCGCGGATAGCGCACGCGCACGGGGAATCGTTCTCTTCCTTCGACAGTTGAGGTCACTTTCATACCGCCAATCGCCGTTTCAATGACATTTTGAACATCTTTAATATTCAATCCGTAGCGCGCAATGCGATCCCTGTTGATATCCAGGTGCAGGTAAGGTTTTCCGATAATACGATCGGCAAAAACGGCTTCCGATTTGACCATGGGCACTTCCTTCAAAATCGATTCCAGGCGCATTCCAAATTTTTCAATAGTCTTGAGGTCGGGACCAAATACTTTGATTCCCATCGGTGCCCGCATGCCCGTTTGCAACATGACTAACCGCGTTTCTATCGGCTGTAATTTAGGAGCTGAAGTTACTCCCGGAATTTTAGTCACTTTTACGATCTCATTCCAGATGTCATCCGGAGATTGTATATGCTCCCGCCAGTTGCGGAAATACTGTCCATCTTCGTCCGGAATGAGTTCATTTTTGTCGATATCCTCAGCTACGGCATCAGTATTGGAAAGTGTATCGCCATTTTTTAAAACAAAATTCCCGTTCACTGTTTTGTAACGCTGTCGGCGACCGCTTTTATCGACGTGATACTCCGGTTTGTAATTGATAATATTTTCGTACATCGAAATCGGTGCAGGATCCAGCGCTGACTCGGCGCGTCCCATTTTTCCTACTGCCAAATCCACTTCGGGAATAGCCGCAACGAGCATATCCAGTTGCTGCACCACTTTTTTATTCTGTTCAACACCGGCGTGCGGCATGGATGTAGGCATCAACAGGAAACTCCCTTCATCTAAGGAAGGCATAAACTCCTCGCCCAGTCCGGGAAAAGTATGTGCAAGACCCGACCAAACGCTGGTGGTTCTGATATTCACTCCCATTTTATCAAAACCAGTGGCGATAAAACCGAACATCGTATTGAAGCCCAGCCACATCGTCAATCCGATCACCATAACAAAACCGGGCAACGCCAAAAAGACTGCTTTGTTTCGCAAGCACCAGTTCAAAATGCGCGAATAATAATGTTCCAGCAGATAGAACAGCGTCAAAATAACACTCACCAACACGGCGACGAACATAAAGTTACCCAATGTAGAGTTGCCCGGACCGAGAGGCATCCATTCTTTAGCCAGCAACCAAACGACAGCGAGCGCCGTAACGATGACCGTCAGGTGGCGCATTAAGAAGTGATCACTCTGTGCATATTTCCTAACGAACCACGATACCGAAAGTGCTGTGAGCGTCAGCCCTGCCCAGGTATATCCCATAAACAACACGGCGATTCCCAACGCGATGATGAATGCATTGATCATATGCCCTTTAATCGTGCGTTTCATTTTAAACCCAAAAACCCAGTGGGCAATCGTTGGAATGATAAACAGCACAATGATCACCGAAGCCAGCAATGCAAATGTTTTTGTAAACGCCAGCGGACGGAACAGTTTGCCTTCGGCAGCTTCCATGGTAAATACGGGAATAAAACTCACGATCGTCGTGGTTACGGCTGTCAGAATTGCTGAACTCACTTCAGCAGAGGCATTGTAAATTGTCGTGATCAATTTTTCACCGCTATCTTTCGCACTTCGCAAGTGTTTGACGATATTTTCGGAGAGTATGACGCCCAGATCGACCATGGTTCCGATGGCAATGGCAATTCCCGAGAGCGCTACAATATTGGCCGTCACTCCAAAATACCGCATAGCGATAAACACCATCAAAACAGCTATCGGCAAGACGCTGGAAATAATCAGCGAAGCCCTCAAGTTAAGCACCATGACCACCACGACGAGAATGGTGATCAATAATTCCAGTGAAAGCGCTTCTTCCAGGGTTCCCAATGTTTCGTCGATCAATTCTGTACGGTCGTAAAAAGGCACAATGGTCAATTGACTCTCCTTTCCGGAAGCCAATGTCTTTTTGGGTAATCCCGATGAAATCTCCTTGATCTGATCTTTGACGTTATTGATGACCTCGAGGGGATTGGCACCATATCGAGCCACGACGACACCTCCGACAACTTCGGCGCCATCTTTATCCAGTAAACCACGGCGAGTAGCAGGTCCGCGCGTTACCACCCCGACATCTTTTACGCGTATCGGAGTGTTATCTACGACATCAACCACCGCTTTTTCGATATCTTCCAGTTCTTCGATATATCCAATTCCGCGCACGAGGTATTCCGCCTTGTTGATTTCAATGGTTTTCGCTCCCACATCTTCATTGGACATTTTTACGGCTTCGACAACTTTCCCCAGTGGAATACCATAACTCTCTAATGCATCCGGGTCGACATCAATGTGGTATTCATCGACATGCCCACCAATTGAGGCCACTTCAGAAACACCTTCTGCCCCACTGAGTCCGTATTTGACATAGAAATCCTGTACGGAACGCAATTCCTGTAAATCCCAGCCTCCCGTGGTATTCCCATCTTTATCGCGACCTTCGAGCGTATACCAATACACCTGACCGAGCGCCGTAGCGTCCGGACCCAATGTGGGCTGTACCCCTTCCGGCAGGATTCCCGACGGCAATGAATTCAATTTTTCCAGGATACGAGAACGCGACCAGTAGAATTCGACGTCCTCATCAAAAATGATGTAGATACTGCTAAAACCGAAAACCGAAGAACTTCGGATCGATTTGACCCCCGGAATACCCAGGAGTGAAGTCGTCAGCGGATAGGTGATTTGATCTTCAATATCTTGCGGAGAACGTCCTTTCCACTTAGTAAATACGATCTGCTGGTTCTCTCCTATGTCGGGTATGGCATCCACAGAAACAGGATCCGAAGGTAAAACGCCCGTATCCCAGTCAAACGGTGCGGTAATAATACCCCACGCGACAAATCCAACCAATACGATGGAGGTCACTAACTTATTCTCAAGAAAATACTTTACTACTCTATTCAACATGAATGCATACAATTACAATGAACAACAAAGCGATCAGTAACACTTAAGTTACCTCGCGTAAACGTTCCGGGCTATTACCCGACTTGTATGCGTATTAAAGTCTAAAAACCTGATGCAGAACCTGTCTGTTTTGCCTGACCTGGGGTGGTGAATAGGCTATAAAAGCAGATACAGTAAAATGAGAATCCGGTAATTGAACACTGTAAACTGATGCAGGCAACGCGTCTGTAATCAATTGTACGGGTTCCGCAGTGCCGTTTTGAACATAATCCTCTTCCACAGCAATGGTGAAGTGGGTATTTTGACAACAATCTTCCTTGCCGATATGCGCCATCGCATCTTCATTGTCACACGGACTTGCATTCGGTTTTTCCATGCCACAACCGACAGTCGCCTTTCCAAGTGAAACGGCAGTCTCCACTGCTTCTCCACCGCAATAATGCGTAGAAAACGTGAGACTCATGTTGACCACGAGCAACAGCACTGACAATAATATGGCTGAAATTCTTTTTAGCATAACGACAGTTCGAAAGTATGAAAAATTATTGAGACTACCGAAAAAAATAGCTTCGGTTTGAAACGCTCAGCCATAGAACACGTGGCGATGGAACCCGCGGATGTATAATCTGTGGCGATATTCCTCACGGTTCTAAAAAATGTGATACTTATCGGATTCACAACATAAAAAAGATTTTTCCTTTACGAAACGATGCCACACCGAATATCAATCGATCAATTTCGATGAAAAATCTTTTTTGCGCTGTTCCATAACTCCGTCCCAGAGCTGGTCTAAGGATGCAGCTAAAGCTCTTCGTTCACCTTCTTGCGCTTCGTTCATTACCTCGGGATCCTCAAAATAATGTTTAATAAAATTTGTGTCGAAATCACCGCTGCGAAATGCTTCGTGTTTCATGACATATTTCCCGAAATCGAGTGTCGTCCGCAATCCCGCTATTTCATAATGATCGATAGCCTCAATCATCCGATCGATGGCTTGTTCGCGATTTTCACCCCAGGTTACCAATTTAGCAATCATAGGATCATAATAGATCGGAATATCCATCCCTTCTTCAAAAGCATCGTCAATTCGTATATATTCCGCCGTTGGCTTGCGATAGCGTTTTAAAGTACCAATGTCGGGCGAAAAGTTGTTTAAAGCATCTTCGGCGTACACGCGCACTTCCATGGCGTGACCATTGCGCGTTACATCTTCCTGGCGCAATGTCAATTCTTCACCGCGTGCTACGCGTACCTGCCATTCGACCAAATCGAGTCCCGTAATTTCTTCTGTTACCGGGTGCTCGACCTGTAAACGCGTATTCATTTCGAGAAAGTAAAAATTGTGATCCGCGTCCAATAAAAACTCTACTGTTCCTGCACCTGAATAATCACATGCTTTGGCCACGTTACAAGCCGCAGCTCCCATTTCTGCTCTCAGTGATTCGCTGAGTACTGCACTCGGAGCTTCTTCAATTACTTTCTGATGACGGCGCTGGATACTGCATTCGCGTTCAAACAAGTGAATAACGTTTCCGTGGTTATCGGCGAAAACCTGAATTTCGATATGCCGGGGTTTTGTGACAAATTTTTCCACAAATACGGCATCGTCTCCAAATGAAGAGCGCGCTTCAGATTGTGCCAATTGCATTTGTTCCTTCATTTCACCTTCTTCGTCCACGAGGCGCATTCCCTTTCCGCCTCCTCCGGCAGATGCCTTGATGAGCACCGGAAAACCAATTTGCTTAGCAATTTCAGTCGCTTTTTCAACATCTGCGACAGCTTCATCAATTCCCGGTACGAGCGGTACATCGTAGGCTTTCACCCGTTGTTTGGCGCTCAGCTTGTCACCCATAATGCGCATAGCCTCGGCTGAAGGACCAATCAACTGTATATCCTCTTCCTTCAATCGATCAGCAAAACCCGCATTTTCCGAGAGAAATCCGTAGCCCGGATGTATGCCGTCCACTTGTTTATCTTTTGCCACTTCGACAATTTTATCCTGAACCAAATAACTTTCCGCCGAGGGTGCCGGTCCGATACAAACCGCTTCATCTGCTTCGTGAACAAACGGCGCATCAAAATCTGCCTCTGAATATACCGCTACCGACTTAATATTCATTCGTTTCAACGTGCGAATAATCCGCCGTGCAATTTCTCCTCTGTTGGCTACTAATACTTTTTTCATTCCTTCGCTTTTATCGTGTTATCATTCTAAGTATTCCTCCGGGATAGGTTCGCGCCTGTCATCTCCCGGGAAATCAATTTTTACTTCTTCTTTTCTAAACAAATTTGCAAAAAATTGCAATAACTTGAAGTCTTCTAAGGTATGAAAATCTTCTTTATAACTAATACCGACACCTTGTGTAAATAATCCCTGGTTGTTATTTTGTATCACTGTGTTGTTATTCGACTCATTGAAACCATGTATCCGAAAAGATCCTTTTTCATTGAGGTAGTATTCTATTTCCACGTCGCCAATAACCGTATTTTGCCCCGGCGCACCTACGTCAGAGCCCGATTGATCTCGCACAGAACCGACACCGACAGAACCTGAAACCTGCAGACGATCGTTCAGAAAATTCTTAGACATCCCAAATTCTCCTGAAAATTGCCCTGAAAGTTGATCATTTTCGAGGTTCACGTTCATTTTATAGCTTTGACTCATTTTATTCAACAGTGAGTTGATTTGTGTCGCTGCTAAATCCAACAGTGCTCCGCCACTTCCCCCTGCTCGATTTTCTTCTCCGGCTAACGGGAGAAAGCTCCGCGATATCAAAATCGAAAAGAACTGCTTGTTGAGTTCATCCTGATCACTTCGTATTCTGGAAATAACGGCTTTTCCTGCTTCCGAAGCTTTTGGTGCTTCAAGATCGAAAGATATCTGCGGGTTCATGATGCTGCCGTCCAGGTAGAGGTATGAAAGGATCAATTCATTGTCTGATGTTTTGTTCTCAATGACATCGGGCATCACCACGGAAAGGTTTGCTGTGGTGCGGTAATAAGTTTTGATATCCAGCATAGCAGCGTACGGATCTCCCGTCCACTGCAGCGTTCCTCCCGGTTCTATGAGAAAGTTCTGTCGATAGGGGCCCATCGCAAAGTTGTACACGCCATCCGTTACAGTGTAAATACCGCTGAGAGTAAGTTCGCCGTATTGATCCACCCCCATCTGAAGGTCGCCTTCTCCGCGCGCTGAGATTTCATCTCCAATGTCTTCGTCAAAGATTAATTTCACCTGTGCATCATCGGTAACATTAAAGTCAAACGTTAAATCGACCCCCGTTAAATCGACCCGATTCTCCTTTGTTTCTAACGTATCTTCTCCCGCAGTTTTAAAGGAGATATAGCCTTCCTCTTCTATTGTTGTCGGCCCGTACATCGGAAAGAAAATCTTCGTTCCCCGTTGAGTAGTTGCATTGACGTCGATGGATAAATTATTGGCATAGCCGGATATGTTGGCAACTCCCGTAATGAACGCATCTCCGTAATAGGGATCATCTTCTGAATAGTTGGTTTTCATTACTTTAAAACGATCAATAGCCAGAGGTTTCGCCGGGTTTTGAGGATCGCGTTTCACGGGATGATCTTCCAGATTCATGATCAACTCGAAGAAAAAGTCCTGAAAATTATCGTGAAATAAAGATCCCGTAATATACCCTGTATTGCCCTCTTCATCGGTCAAAGGCATATTATTGATATAAAAACCGTCTTTCACCGATTCAATCTCACCTTCGTAATACATATCTGCACCCAAAATTGCGAGATTGGCTATTCCATCTCTAAAATCTACTTTCCCTTCGAGTAAAGGTTCTTTAACTGTACCAGTAAGGGCCATACCTCCTTCCAGAAAGCCACCAACTTCATTGACCACCTCAGGATCCAGGAACTCATTCACAACACTGATGTCTGTTCCGTTCATTTTCATTTCAAAATCCAGACTGTCCTCGATCTCGTCTGCTGTATTGATGATATAATCCCCATCAAAGGCAAACGTTCTGCTACCTTTAAAAATAATATCGCCAAACATCCTGATGTTATTATTGGTCGCTTCGTAATCCGTACCAAAACTCACGGTTCCCACCTCTGTCTGGTTGATAAAAAAGTCTTGCAGAACGGCGTCACCCTGAAAAGTAGGATTCGTGAAGGGCGTCGAAATATATCCCACTAGGTTCGCTACTCCCTGAAGGTCTGTATCCGAACCGAGCAAAGTACCGACATCCGCCAAATCCAGGTTCATAACATCCATATTGAGGTGGTCAAAAGGATAGTTCGACAACTGACCGTTCGCTGCAATGTACTGATCATCGTGTTCCAGCTTAAAATCTTCAATAAAAAAACAATCATCTGTGTAATTGACATGCGCCCGATCATTCAACTCCCAACGATGGTCATTGAGCGTAAAGTATGAAGGCAGAATATCGATATCAAATCCATCTTTGTCAAACAAATGGGTGTACCACTCGAGGTTGGAACGCGAATCGTCCGTATCGTGAAACAACAACTGAAAATCCATAAAACCTTTGGACGTCAGCCCCGTAAAGTGGATCGCTTTAAAGGTCAGCGAATCGCTCACATAGACCCGTTGAATATCGTATAGTGCCAATAGCTCGTCGTTGTAGACATCCTGAACGAGATCAATCGCTTCAAAACGCATTTGCTGATATTCAAAATAATCGGCGTGTACATTCAGGCTCATCTCTTGTTTTTCTCCGAGGTACCTGCCGTCCAGCGTCGTCCCTTTGCTGATTTTTAGCTCGGGATAAACGACCGCCAGCAAATCATTTAATGCTTTTATTTCAAATGCGTAGTCAAAAAAGCTCGTATCCTGCACTTTATGATCATATCCGGGAATAAATGAAGGGAATATTTTATTCAGTTCAGCCTGTACATTTTTTCCAATTTTATTGAACTCCATTTGACCATCGACATCCGCATCGAGCAGTTCAGAACGGATCATTAATCGATCTTTTTTATCGGACCGTTCTATCGAAGCATTAAAATCGCGCGTGTGAAAACGTTCGCCATTCTCCTCATAAAAAACGGTGTCCATATTCACATCGCCCTTAAAGGCTTTAAAATTCTCTCCTTCTGCATCCACCTTCACTTTTGCATAGAGCGTCCCGCGATCTTTAAACTGACTGCTGATAGCCTCGAGATGAGCACATTCGAGATCAATTGCCGCATCTATGGCGAGCTGCTGTCCCACTTGCGCGAAACCATCAAAACTCAGGTCGAGGTGTTCGTCGCGGATATAGGCTTTACCCCGCAAGCTATTCTGCGGAATTCGGGAATTGACCAATCGATAATTCACCTGGTCGAAGATCACATAGTTATAGGCGTATTCGTCAATTCTCAAATTTCTGAAGGTTCCGCTCGCGCGATCAACGGAGATTTCCTGTGGTGAAATATTGATCTGTTGCAGCTGCGTTTCACCTTCCAGTTTTCCCAGTTGTTTATTTCGGAGCAACCGGCCAATATCGAACTGATGGAATCGCAGGCGCGTATTTTTGCGATCGCGGTGGGCAATTCTTATATGATTAAATGTGCTGTCCGATGTGACGTGCAGCGGTGTTCCAGACGAAATATTCCCGAGATTGGTCTGAATCATCGCCGCTTCAACATCGAGGTCGTGTAATGATCCTGAAATCCGCGTATTGACTAACGCTACACGGTCCAGAGCAGCCAGACTTTCCGGTAAATTCAGCGTTCGTTGTGGAGAAGAATCCGGGAGTTGGAGTTGTTGTAATTCGTTTATATCGATGGACAACCCATTCACGTATTGATTGATATTTTCAGTCGACAATTCCTTGAAATCGATGAGCGCAAAGTCGCCCTTCAGGTAAGTATTTTCGCGATAACCAATCATCAATTGGTGGAGTTGCATGCGATCGACAGGATCGGTTGTGCGCACCTTCAATGTGACAATATCTTCCATTCCGCGCAGCGCAGGAGCGAATAAGGAAACGTCGTAAAGAGAAAGCGCCTCAGACGAAACCCGGCTGTTCAGTGCCACGCGTTCCGTAAAAGCGCTAAAATCCGACATTTCTTCAGCCAACAATTCAAAACGCGGCAGCTCAATAGTCGACGCAGGTGTTTTGATCTTGCCATTGCGCAATTTCAGCCCTTGATTTCTCGAAAATTCAGCCTTTCCCTGAAATGCAGAAAGCACGAAACCGCTCCTTTCCTTCGTCTCCATTTGTTTGATATGAGCCTTGTACTTGTCAGGAGTAATATGCACAGCATTTGCCGTCAAGTTCAATGCTTTTAATTCCAAATGGTTGTAGTCAACACCAAAATCACTGACTTCATGGTGATTGTCATTGTAAACGAACTGACTATTCTCCATATAAAAATGAGCGACGCGCAATGAGAAATCAGGTTGAGCAGATGGTGTATCGTTCGCGAAATAGTCAATTAAAAATTGCAGATTGGTATTTTGATCCCCGGCTTTTTTGTCCAGTCGAAACGCGGCGTTGCTCACACCTACCTCATCGAGTGAAAAATCGAGCTGTTCGATATCAAAGTCGGCAACGTTGGCATAAAAGGTACCGACAGCTGCGAGGGTATCTCCGCGTTGATCTTCGAGCATTAAATCGTCAAAATAGACGCGATCAAAAAAAACGATGTCGATCTTACCAATACTCACGTTGGTTTGAAGCTGTTTGGAGAAATAACTCGAGCCCAGTTTTCCCAAATACGTTTGAAATTCCGAAGTCCGGATCATAAAAAAGAAAAGAATGACAACCAGCAGTGCCATCTCAAATAAGAAAAGCACAACATTCCACAGTAATTTCAATAACTTTGTCATTCTTATTTACAAAGATATTTAAAGTTGAGCAATAAAGACATCATCATTCTGGGGATTGAGTCATCGTGTGATGATACCTCTGCTGCTATTCTCAAAAATGAAGCCATTTTAAGTAATCGTATAGCGGGTCAGGAGGTGCATCGCGAATACGGTGGTGTCGTTCCCGAGCTCGCCTCACGCGCCCATCAGCAAAACATTGTCCCCGTTGTGGAATCGGCTGTTCAGACGGCTGGTATTACAAAAAATGAAATTGACGCCGTAGCATTTACGCGCGGTCCCGGATTGCTCGGCAGCCTCATCGTTGGAACATCTTTCGCCAAAGCTTTCGCACTCGGTATGCAAATACCCATGGTGGAGGTCAACCACATGAAAGCACATATTTTAGCGCATTTTATCGATGATCCCGAACGCGAAAAACCGAATTTTCCGTTTATATGCCTCACCGTTTCCGGAGGACATACCCAGTTGGTAGTCGTCAATGATTATGACGACATGGAAGTTGTCGGAACAACAAAAGATGATGCAGCGGGAGAAGCATTTGATAAAACAGCTAAATTGCTGGGGTTACCTTATCCGGGCGGACCGATTATCGATCAGTATGCACGTGAAGGAGATCCAACGCGCATAACATTCAGCAAATCGACTGTTCCGAATTTTGATTTTAGCTTTAGTGGATTAAAAACGAATGTATTGCAGGTACTTCAAAAAGCGCAAAAAAAGGACCCGCAATTCGTTCAGGACCACATGAAAGACATCTGTGCGAGTGTTCAATCCACCATTATGGATATGTTGTTCGACAAACTCATCAAGGCGATGCAACACTTCAACATCCAGGAAGTCGCGATTGCCGGAGGGGTTTCTGCCAATTCAGCGCTCCGCCAACGACTTCAAGAGACGGGACAACGCCACGGCTGGAAAACCCATATTCCACGGTTTGAATATTGTACAGATAATGCGGCAATGGTAGCGATAGCGGGGAGATACGAATACCTCAACGGACACTTCGCCGACCAATCCGTGAGTGCGAGCGCTCGTTTACACGTATAAATCAAGTTTTTATGAAGCATCCCGGATTCATCTTCCTCCTGATCATTGATCTTTTCTACCTCGCCGGGATCTGGTTGTTTGATGTCGAAACACTTTAACCCGATCTATTCACCAATCTGACTTACTATATACCGTAACTTACAGTGATCAAGGGTATTATATGCTATTTTTATCTTTTTTAGCAAATCCCATTTTTGGGGACACTTTTGTCAATCAGATTTTGATTTAATTTTGATCTATTTGTCGTTACAAGCCCCGCAAAATATGCATATATTCCTTCGGCGCTTGTGCCTAAAATAGCCTCAAAATTAAATTCATGAATAAATCGGGTTATGTCAACAGTCTACTGGTCGTTCAGATTTATATGGGGATAATTCCCTTCATTGTCATACCGCTCCACAGGCACTACAAATCCAAAGACCAAAAAGTGAAATCCTTCTTGCTTCCGTTAGCGCTCATACTCGCTTTACTCTATAATTTTAATCTTTTTCATATCCTCATTCCCCCCAACAAGACCTGGATGGATTTTATGATTTTCATTTATTCATACATGGATTTCTGGACCACCACCTCTTACGGTGTGTTCGTTGCTTTTATAGCCTGGAGTAGTGTTTCAGAGGCCTTAAAAATCTTGCAACTGGGGCGGGAAAAACTCACCTACACGAAGCTGGGAGCCTTTTTCGTTCAGGGTGCTGCACTCATGATTGTTTTAGTCGTTGTCGTGGCAATTTTCAAAGAAGGAGAACAAGGAAATACGATCGACAACATACCTTTGTACAAAAAATGCATCACCTCCGGATTAATTGTACTTTTTGGAGTTGTGGACTATGTTACGCACCGGCGCATGCAAAAAATCAGCAACAAATAATAAAAATGGGTTACCAAGATAGAGCGTAAATTTTAATTTAAAACATTTTTTCTTACTGGTTAATTATATTTACAAAAGATGTTAGACTTGGAGATGTTAGATGCTAGATATGCTTAATATCAGCTATCTAACATCTATTGTCTAACGCTCTAATAGCTACATCTTTAAAAAGCATTCATTATTGTTTTACGACTTAAATTGGTCATCCTGTAATAAAAAAACGAGGGTAATTCACTGGAGGCGCGGACTGATCACAACCCGTCACCTCCTGAAAAAAATCGAGTTCGCTCTGTTCTTTTAACCCACTAAATCAATGCCGGCATTCACGGCTTCTTTGATATTGTTTCGCAATGTAGTCAGGTTCGTATCCATCATGTAGCAAGGTGCCGTCACAATTTTATTGGCACTGTCCACATTAATTTCAGAAGCTTTTTTCATGGTTGTTTTTGCACCAGTAGCTTGCAGCCCCTGAGTAAATCCACCGATATCATAGGGCGAGCCGTCTTCTTCATTTCCGATGGTAAGGAATGGCTGGATATCAGAATCCTCAAATGCCTTTGCGACAACCACAGGGCTCACGCACAACGCAACGATCGGTTTTCCGATATTGACCATGTTCACCATCAACAATTTCACTTCAGGTAAAACCTCTCCTTCCGGACCATCAAATGCCCAGGTCGTAAAATTCTTGGCACTTCCAAAACCGCCGGGAATCAAAAGCATATCGATATCGGCGGGCTCTACATCTTTGATATTTTTAATATTGCCGCGAGCGATGCGCGATGCCTCTACCAGCATATTTCGCTGTTCGTCCTGCTCTTCCCCATTCATGTGATTGACCACGTGATGCTGCGGCTGATCAATTCCAATGCAAACAGCTTCGGCACCTGCTTCCTCAATCGCCAAAAGCGCCAGGACCGATTCGTGAATTTCTGCTCCGTCATAAACACCACATCCTGATAATAAAACTCCTACTTTCATGATCTATTCTTTTTATCGTTTGTTTAATAAATACAGTTCCCTAATATAAAGCATTAAATTTGAAGTGTCAACAATTATGACGAACACTAAAGACATACCGGAGCAAGATGGACTTCCCGGACGGGTGGTTTTTTATGATGGCGATTGCGGATTTTGCAATACTTCTGTCCAATTCGTTCTGAATCATCGCAAGCGCGCCATTTATTTCGCGGCGCTGCAATCCGGCATTGCCAAAGACGTTCTCGGAAAACGCGGTGTTTCCATAGAAATGAACACCTTGTATTTTCTGGAAAATGGGAAGCTCTATCAAAAATCGACCGGAGCGCTGCGCATTGCGCGTCACCTGAAAGGAGGATATCCGATCCTCTACTACATCGGTATGATTTTCCCCAAAAAGTTCAGGGACTGGATATATGACCAGGTGGCCAAACGGCGACACAAAATCAAGCCCGGATATTGCGCGATGCCCACAGCAGAAGAACGAAAATTATTCCTGAGCGACTAGCGTTTGGGACATTTTCCGCAAAACTTGCCCTTTCGTTCAAATTTTCTGCAACATTTTTTCTTTTTGCAA
>JBNJEH010000009.1:0-65532 GCA_051745635.1 Bacteroidota bacterium | reverse complement strand
ATTTACCAATTCAAATCGTCACGCAAAGAAAAGTTTCGGAAAGTCATGGTAATTAAGGCGTTTAGAGAATTGAAATTGATTTTCTTCGCCCACTAATGTCTATATTTTGCTAATTATCTCATTGGATTTCCAAGCTTACGTTGATATCTATCTGTGCATATATTTTTATTCGATTATTTGGAACAATCTTGATCTAATTCCATAAAGAAATGTGTAATTATAATTAAGTGGTTAAAACCACTTTGATAGGGCAGGCTACACCCCTTTTTGTGAGGGAAGAATCCCTCACCCATAGGGGTTTCGCCCTTTGACTCTCCTGTTTAAAGAGCTTATTGCTTTGTAACCTCCACACATTTAAAGCTTTATGCAAGTAAGAATATTTTCAAAAAAAACTCCAATTCAACATTCCAATCCAAACTTTTTCATTAATTTGAATGGAAGTATTAACCAAAAACCCCTAAAAAATGCCGAAATCATTCAATAGAATTTGGGTTCACGCAATCTGGGCTACAAAAAATAGAAAGCGATTAATTGATCCAAGCATGGACAAAGAACTCCACGACTACATCACAGAAAAATTTCAAGAAGTCGGATGTCCTATTCGAATTTCAAACGGATATCACGATCACGTTCATTGTTTGTTTCTTCTAAACACCAAAAGACCGCTCGATGAAATCATTCAACGCGTCAAAGGAAGCAGCTCCCATTTTGTGAATAGCAACAATTTCATCAATGAAAAATTCGCATGGCAAAGAGGGTTTGCTTCGTTCTCCGTTTCCGAGTCATTAAACAATCGTGTCTACCAATACATCCTCAATCAAAAAAAACATCATCAAAAGAAAGAATTTGTTGAAGAGTACAAATCATTCTTAAGGTTACACAATTTAGATTCCGAAGAAGATGACATGTTGAAATAGGGCGCGAAAAAAAAGAGCGCAGCTCCTATAGCGGCGGGTTTCAACCCGCTGCTATAGGAGCACCCCCGACGTTTATAGCCGTTTCAACGGCTTTCCGCCCTGATTTGCCATCCATCTAAAAAGTTATGTGATTCAAAAATGGAGGTTTAGTAAGTGGCTAAAACTCCACGATCTGATTATAAAAAAGATGAAATATTGAAATCAATTGCCGCATTGATCAAGCTATTCTTTCGATGTAGGATTCTTCCTTCAGAATCAGTTTATTCATCCCGCTTGCAATGAATGCTCACAACTATATTCCAGCCGCTTCAGCAGCTTTCCCCTGAATCCAGGATTTGATCATAAGTCACTGAAGCCTTTGCTTAAGACGGCGAATCTTCTTGAGCTTTGAATTTTCTAAAAAATCAATTAACTTCGATGCCCTTAATCAGGGCTTAGACCAATATTCATGAAAAAAACTTCAATAATTCTGCTGGCATTTCTTTTCCAGAACTGCATTGCGATCAATATTGGTCAAAATGGGTATAGTTCTTTAAGTGAATCAGAAAAAGAACAAGTCCTGCCTTTCGAACAAGCAAGATTTCAAGAACCGGGAAACCATAAAGAAAACTGCAATGTATTTGAAATTAATACAGCTAACATAAAGCCGTTACTTGAGGAACAAGAATACACCTGGATCCATATTTGGCTTCCCTATTGCTCGAACGAAAGCTGCACAAACATAGCCCAATACGAAAATATTGAAAAAAGGAATCAATCTCATGGACTTAAATTGATTTTGGCGTCGCTGACGTATGACTTAGAGAATATCAATAAATATGTTCGAGCTGCTAACTTCTCAAATCCCGTTTTTGTCCTTCAGAGCTCGTATTATGGAACTAAATTAAAAGATATCCGTCAAAAATTTCATTCTGAAATACATCCTGAATATGCGGAAACGGGTGATGTTTATTATTCCGACTACCTTTTTGCCGGAGATCGTTTAGTTTATATGGGTGATGAGATGAATGACTCCATTGTGGAACACTACAGTAGCGCAACACATCCAACAAACGAATAACCTCGTTTTATTCTAATCCAATGGGACGCCAAACCTCAGCAATCAATTTTACAAATAAACTTTTGAAATGATTCTCTCCCTTGATAAAGCCCTTTCTTCGATACGGGATGATCATTCGGAATCACAGATTTCATCATAAGTGGCTAAAGCCACTGTGAAAACAGACTGCATCTCCATCAGCGAGGAATCAATCCCTCGCCGATGGTGCTTATAATCGCAACTTATTAGAACAAAAACAACTATTCGCACCCCAATCAACAGCGCGCTATTAAAAACATCCATCTTTTAAATTGCGCTGCGATTTTATATCAAAAGTGAAAAACCAATAAATTCCCGTACCTTTGCAATTAATTGTACTGGCATACGGCGAGTACGATCAGTTAATTAAGTTTACATATTATATGACATTTCAAGATTTAGACCTGTCACCAGCGCTCATGAAAGCACTGGACGAAACAGGTTACACCTCACCCACCCCTATTCAAGAACAAGCTATCCCCTTTGCACTGAAAAGCCAGGATGTATTGGGCTGTGCTCAAACCGGCACTGGAAAAACTGCAGCGTTTACAATTCCTATGTTAGAACTCATTGGAAAACAAAAAGCTGAAGATCGCCAACGCAAAGTTAGAGGATTGATCGTTACTCCGACCCGAGAACTCGCAATTCAAATTGGAGAAAGTTTCAGAACATACGGCAAACACACTCAACTCAACTGCACGGTGATTTTTGGAGGCGTAAAACAAGCCAAACAAACTTCTTCGCTTAAAAATGGAGCCGATGTGATTATAGCCACACCGGGACGCCTGCTCGATTTGATGCAACAAGGATTCATCTCCCTGAAGGATATTGAACATTTCGTATTGGATGAGGCAGACAGAATGCTCGATATGGGATTCATCAATGATGTAAAGAAAATTCTTAGAGAACTGCCTAAGAAACGTCAATCGTTGTTCTTTTCGGCAACAATGGCTCCCGATATCATCAAATTATCCAATGAAATATTACATCAACCTAAAGAGATTGCGGTCACCCCAAAATCGTCTACGGTCGAAAAAATCAATCAGTCCGTTTACTTCGTTGATAAAGGCAATAAAAGAAAACTGTTGATTCACCTCCTGGAAAATGAAGCGATCGATAACGCACTTGTTTTTACGAGAACGAAACACGGCGCTGATCGCGTGGTAAAGGTGTTGAATAAAAAGAACATCAAGGCGGCTGCTATACACGGCAACAAATCTCAAAACGCGCGTCAGAAAGCGCTCGGACAATTTAAAGACAATGCAATTCGCGTATTGGTTGCCACTGATATCGCAGCGCGCGGAATCGATATTGACGATTTGTCTTGCGTGATCAATTTTGAATTGCCCAACGTTGCAGAAAGTTACGTACACCGCATCGGCAGAACGGGAAGAGCGGGGTCTGAAGGAACGGCGATCGCATTCTGTGATGCCACCGAAAAACCGTATCTCAAAAGCATCGAAAAACTGATCAAAAAGAAAATTGATGTCGTTGACGGTCATCCTTTTCCATTGGTAGATGTCGATGCTACGATACCGAAAAAAACGGGCCGACCTGCCCACCATCGGAATAAAAAACACCGGTCGAAGAAACCGCAACACCGGCGCAACTCATAAAAGTATGCGTTTAATTTAAAGTGGGAACTGAAAATTTTGACAGGATCTTGTTTCCAGAGTTCCTCTTAACGAAAAACACCCTTGAACAGACTGGAATTCCGGTCTGTTTTTTTGATTCTGCTTATTCCGCATAGGTTCGGGTGATTTTAATTTTTCACAAATGTTACCAACATTAAAAAAACTCAAGACCGTTCCATTTGGGGCGGTCTTTTTCGTTTTCAGGTGGTCAACTGTTCCAGTCGTTTTCTCCCGTTATTAACGCTAGCTTCTCAGGTGCTTCAGAAAAAAGCAACATAGCCGAAATGAACTTTTCCATCCCGAATCAAAATGGGATTGTCGAATTGCTGACCAATCGCATAAGAAATAGAAAAGATCCCCAGGTTTGTACCAAAGCTAAATCCGGCGCCAAAACCGAATGGTGTATCTTTTTCGTATGTGCCCGAAGCATTTTCATAGATCGTTTGATCATAAAAAGCAAAAGCATGCGAATTTCGATCGACCAAAAATCGGTATTCAATCGTAAAAGTGGACAAAGTAGTCGCCCGAAGTTCCTCCTCGTTAAATCCGCGCTGTGTTTTTAATCCTCCAAATCGCAAGGCCTCATTTTCAAAAATCTCAGGCGCATAATAAGCGCGCGTCGTGTTCGCCAGGTGGAGCACATGTCGTTGAAAAAAAGGAATGTAAGCAGCCACGTTCAATTGACTGGAAAAAGTGGTCGTAACCGCCGTCGAATCAACATCTTCGCGGAGGCGCTCGCGACGCCCGACACCTCCCTGAATATCCAGCTCGAATCCGCGCGAAGGATTGGGCAAATAGTCGAGTTGTCTGCGATATAAGCCCAGTCCATAAAGGTTCGTGCTCACAGAAGAGAAGTTGCCGTCAAGAAAACTATTGTCCGTTGCCCCGCTCAGCAAGTTCGAATTATCTGATTCATAAAAAACCTTCACGTAGTTTCCTCCGGGCAAAAAATATTGAATACCGAGATTGAGTCGTGTTGACAAAAACGAGCTGTCTTGTTTATACAATTTAAACTCGCTGTCGATACCAAAAGGTGTATTGAACAAAAAGGGAAAAGCGAATTTCATTTCGAGATCCTGCGTGGTGGGCTGTAAACTTCTCCAATTGATGTCCAGGACCTCCCCGCGATGCAGTACATTCTGCAATTTTAGTCGGACATCTCCGGTAATCGTATTTTCATTGGTGACCGGATCTGGTTGTAAACCCAGAATTCCATTGACGAGACTGACGGGATTACTCTCTAAATACAGGAACAGTTCGACGCCTTCCCGCGTAAACAATAACTCGTGCTTGCGGATTTGTTTCAGAAACTGAATTTGTTCGATGCGCAATTCAATCCGCGTGAACTTTTTCTGATCGTATAAATCTCCTTCCTGAATAGCGATGGCGTTGGTCAGAAACTTTTTCCGCACCTCCGTGGATCCTTTGATATGAATCTCCTGCACTTTGACTAAAGGTCCTTTTTCTATCATGAGGTTCACGGTCGTCTGCCCGGCTGAAATTTCATCCACAGAAAAATATACGCGGGCAAACGGAAATCCATGCGTGAGCAAATGATCGCCGACATCCTTTAAAATTTCAGCGACGGCCCCGGCAGAAAAATTCGTCCGCCTGAGCATGCTTTCATTCACTCCGGGAATGCCCTGTACAACATTGCGGGAAGAATCAGGTACGCGAACGACAATCGATTGAAATTCCGGTCCTCTGTAATAATGAACTTTCGCCGTGCGCCTTTTCCAGCGAATACTGTCGACACTCGCCAAAACGTAACCCTTTCGCACATGACGCAATCTTTTGCGTTCCAGAAAGTCCAGCAAATCCAGGCTGTCATCGAATGTTTTTCCTTCCCATCGCTCTAATTTGGAAAAATTTTGTTCCTGAAATGACAATGTATATTCTTCCTGTGCCCTGGATACAAAAGCAGCAAATAGAACTATAATCAAGAATATACGTGCCATTACGATGTTATTAACGAATACAAATAACGAATATTTAAAAGACCTGGTTTCAAATTTGATGGAAGAATTTTCTTCTAGTTAATTGATATTCCATATATTTACCTCATCAAACAAACAACAAAACATTAAAAAGCTATGAAAAAACTTATGCCCTGGGCACTCGTCGGATTATTCTTTATCGCTATAGCATCGTGCGGATCGTCAAAAGCGCATTGTGATGCTTACAGTGACAACTCTACAGAAATGGAACAAAACGATCTTGCTCAGCGCTAGCGGCAATACATAGATTTTGATTAAAAATAGGTGCTTTTCGAGCATCTATTTTTCGTTTAGGAGTATCGCTATGTCTTCCATCAAGGTGTTGACTTCACTGATACTCGTTCCATCATAGTACCCCCGGATTCGAAGCTCCTGATCGACTAATACAAAATTATTGGTATGAATAAAGTCTGATCCGGCATCTCCCAGATTTGCCGCCTCCGCGGGTTTTAGTACAAAAAATGAATTGCGGGCCAGATCGTACAGTTTTTTCTTTTCTCCCGTCAAAAAATGCCACTGACCATCAACAGCTCCGTGCTCTTGTGCATAAGCTTTCATCACTTCTACCGTGTCCACTGATGGGTTCACTGTAAAACTGAGGATGTTAAAGTCGTCATTTCCTTTGAATCGCTTCTGCACGCGCGTCATCTGCTCCGTCATTTTCGGACAAATCGTTCCGCAAGTTGTAAAGAAATACTCCACGACGAAAACATTCCCTTTTACAGCATCCCGATCAATCGTTTGATTGTTTTGATTTTTAAATGCAAAATCGCCGATACGATGACTAATTCCCACCTCCAGCAGTTCGGGATTCACCATTTCAGATTTCAGCTCATTTGGCTGTATAACGGGTAATTGCTTTTCTTCGAGCTGCGACTTTGAAAGAAAATAAGCGATGACAATTCCGACGACGACAATTCCCAAGATGGCAAATAAACGCATAATCTCCCTTTTTCCGCAAATTTACTCAAAATGCTGCGGTTATCCTTATTTTAAAAACATTCGGAAGGGTATTGTGCCACATGTGTTACATTTCTCTCCAGAAATCGGGCGAACCACAAAAATTTGACAATACGCCAAAATGCGTTCTAAAAATAAGTGCGCCCGGTCGACGCTTGCCAACTAGTGCCCGGAATCGTGATTGGAGTTGTAAATGATAAGGTTAATTTTATATCTTCGGTCAATCAAAAGTAAAATTATGCATTATATCATACGCACATGTCTTTCTTCCTTAATTGCTGCCACGGCTTACAGTCAAGACAATCATATCGCGCCGGTTGTGGACACCTCAATCACGACGACGCACGAAACACAAATTCAGGGAAAAACCATCCAGTATGAGGCAGAGATCGGAAATCAACCGGTTTGGGACAAAAAAGGAGCGCCCATAGCCACATTGAATTACACTTATTACCGACGCACCAACGATGACGAATCAAAACAACGACCATTGTTGATTTCCTTTAACGGAGGTCCCGGTTCGGCTTCTGTTTGGATGCACATTGCCTACTCCGGCCCGAAACTTCTCAATATCGACGAGGAGGGTTTTCCAGTGCAGCCCTACGGCATAAAAGACAATCCGCACTCTGTCCTCGATGCAGCCGACATCTTGTTTGTAAATCCGGTCAACACGGGTTTTTCCAGAACAATCCCGATGGCGGGAAAAGAGGTGGATCGCGATAAATTTTTTGGAATCAATGCTGACATTAACTACCTCGCCGAATGGCTCAACACTTTTGTTTCCCGACACGACAGGTGGCGTTCGCCCAAATACCTCGTCGGTGAAAGTTATGGCGGTACGCGCGTAGCAGGACTGGCACTGGCGCTACAAGAACAACAATGGATGTATCTCAACGGGGTCATCATGGTTTCTCCGGCCGATTATAAAGTCTTTAACTCAGATACACCGATTTCCAATGCGGTCAAATTTCCCTATTATTGTGCAACAGCGAAATATTACGAACTGCTCGCCAGCACACATCAAGAAAAAGAACTGGAATCGTTTTTGGCGGAGGTCGAACAATTCACACTTGACAAACTCATTCCTGCACTTGCCAGAGGAACGCATTTGAGCAAAGATCAAAAAACATCCATCGCGAAAAAAATGGCCGAATATTGCGGAATATCTGCTGAAGAAATCCTGAGTTACAATTTGGCAATTCCTGAAAATTATTTTTGGAAAGCAATCGTTCGCGAAGAACATGGAAAAACCGTAGGGCGCCTGGATTCCCGCTATTTTGGTATTGATAAAACATTGGGAGGCGACAGTCCTGACTACAATGCAGAGCTCAGTTCGTGGCTGCATTCATTTACTCCGGCCATCAATTATTACCTCCGCGAGGAACTCGGATTCAAAACTGACCTCAAATACAACATGTTCGGTGATGTGCATCCCTGGGATCGCCGCAATAACAACACAAGGGATAATTTGCGCAAAGCAATGGCACAAAACCCGTACCTCAACGTACTTTATCAGGCGGGCTACTACGATGGCGCCACGACGTATTTCAATACGAAATACAGCATGAGGCAACTCGACCCCTCGGGCGCCATGAAGGATCGCCTTCAATTTAAAGGGTACGAAAGCGGACACATGATGTATTTGCGCGATGAAGACCTGGAGCAGGCCACGAAAGATTTGCGCACATTTATCTTATCGACAGTCAATACCGAAAAACCGGCAACGTATCGCGAGTAAAACCGCAAAGGCAAAAAACGGATCGAAGTAAGCATTCCTGAAACGTCGGGTTAAACGTCGTCGTCGAGGAGTTCATCCTCGGCATTCGGCGTCATGTTTCCTTTAAAAAAGAAAGAGACCAGCGAAACCAGGATTCCCAGACCGATCAAATGAATGCTAAAAGGCCAGTGCAGAAATTTAAACATCAGTCCTGCAAAAACGAGCATCATTCCCAAATAGAATATCAACGACTGCAGGCGGTTTGTTTTTCGCTTGTTGCGATCAAAAAAATTGGACAATAACGAGAATACAAAACCGAGGATACCGAGGGTCACTACGCCAAAATAAAACACGGCAAAAGTCGGCAGCGGAATGGGTGGAAAACCCGTGGACAGGTAAACGAGACTTATCAGCGATCCGAAAAATGCCAACAAGCTCAGTTTTCCCCACATAAATTTTTCTATTTGAGCGTAAACGTATCCTTTCCAATCAGCGCGCCATCGGCAAAAATGCGCACATCATAGTTCCCGCTCGGAATTTCTTTTTCTTTGAGGTTATGCACAATGGTCATATCCAGCTGTTGGCCCTGATAATTAATTTCGCGCTTGTCCGTAAATACGATTTCTTTCCCCGAAACGTTGACCACATTATTGGGACGCGATACGAGCACCTGACCGTTGGGGTCAATCATTTGCATGTAAACCATTTTGTCCCCCGTTTTGGCAATTTTATTCTCACCAATCGTAAATGTACACGACAACACATCGGCTCTTCCGGCACGATTGACGCTGTGCGTATTTCCCGTAATTCGATAGCGCAGGGCTTCTGAATTGAAATTGAAGGCATTGAGTTTGGCACCTTTGGCCAGCAATTCAGAACTCTGTTCCGCCTGCTCCTTGAGTTGATCCCTTTCACTCTGGGTCTGCGTCAATTCGCTACTCGTTTCATCGAGGCGACTCGTTAGATTGAGATTAAGCGTGTTCAACGAGTCAATTGTGTGTATGTAGCGCTTCATAATATTGCGCAGCTGCTCATTGCGCTTCTTATACTTATTAACCTCCCGGTAACTCCGGATTTTTTGATCTTTTAAGTCGGCCAGCAAGTTACTGATACTGTCTTTTTGAACTTGAAGACTATCGGCGCGGGAGGCGTCTTTTTCAATCAACTTGTCATACGTGTCGAGCATCTGCTGAAAATCCTGTTTGAGGTCCATCGTCGCTCCGTCGATATAACCCGACAGCGCCTTGTTCATCTCGCCCATTTCTTTTTCGAGCTGCTTGTTGGTCGTGCGGCATTTCTCATACGCTTTCGACTCGTTGGCGTACATCCATCCGAGTGCACCAGCGCCCAACAGAGCGATAATTGTTATCAAAATCCAGGCGCCCGCATTTGATTTTTTCTTGTCCGATTGCATCTCCTCGTCTGCCATAATTCTTCTTTGTTGCTAATTTACGAAAATATTGTATTTCTATTCTTTTTGATCCTTCAGATTACGCACCGTATTCCATGAGGTAGGCTTTCAAAAATGCATTGATGTCGCCATCCATCACCGCATCTACATTTCCCGTTTCGTGGTTCGTCCGCACATCTTTGACCAATTTGTACGGGTGCATCACATAATTCCGTATTTGTGACCCCCATTCAATCTTCTTTTTCTCCGATTCAATGGCCTCGCGCTTCTCCATGCGCTTGCGCAATTCCAGTTCGTAAAGCTGTGATTTTAACAACTGCATGGCCTTTTCTTTATTGCCCAACTGCGAACGCGACTCTGAGTTTTCAATGACAATTTCCGATGGTTCGTGACGCAATCGCACGGCGGTTTCCACCTTGTTCACATTTTGCCCGCCTTTTCCTCCCGAACGGAACGTCTCGTAGGATATATCTGCCGGGTTAATATTAATTTCAATCGAATCATCTACTAACGGATAGACGTACACGGAAGCAAAGGAGGTGTGCCTTTTGGCATTCGAGTCGAAAGGCGAAATGCGCACGAGTCGGTGCACACCATTTTCACCCTTGAGGTAACCAAAAGCAAAATCGCCGTCAAATTCGATCGTTGCCGTTTTAATTCCAGCGACATCGCCTTCTTGATAATTGAGTTCTTTGAGTTTAAAACCGTTTTTTTCGCCCCACATCGTGTACATGCGCAAAAGCATATTGGCCCAGTCACAACTTTCCGTTCCTCCCGCACCAGCAGTGACTTGTAAAACCGCATTGAGTCCGTCCTCCTCACCGGAAAGCATGTTTTTTAATTCCAGTTCTTCAATGGCCTCCACCATTTGTGTGTAAAGCGCTTCGATTTCTTCTTCAGAGCCGGATCCATCGTTGTAAAATTCCATCAGCACCTCAAGATCGTCCAGCTGCTGCTGAAGTTGTTCACAGGCCTCGACCCAATATTTAAGCTGACGCGTTTTTTTGAGTAACACTTCTGCCTTTTTGGGATCATCCCAAAACGTAGGATCCTGGGCGGCCAGTTCATTTTCCTGAATTTTAACTTTTTTTGTTTCGATATCCAAATAGCCCACCAGATCGGTAACGCGTTGTTGTAATGATTTGAATTGCTCATTATTTATCATGTCACAAAGATAAAAAAATGATGGTAATCCGTTCAGCGAAAAATCTCGTCGGTATTGCGATACACTCTTTGGGAAAATCACAACTTGTTCAGTCAAATGCATTTCCTTATTTTCGACGCAAACGCTGTTTACGAAATACGAATTTCATGGACACGTGCAGGTGAGTTATTGATGGGGTTGCGCGCGCAGCTTCCAAACGTGCCAAAGACGCTTCCATACAGAATATTTTCCGCGATTTTCAACCTTTCTGACAGAAATATTTTACATTTGAAGGCAAAATCGAGTATACAATGAATGTACCTGAAAATTTAAAGTACACAAAAGATCACGAATGGTGCCTCGTAGAAGGTGATACTATGACGATAGGAATTACGGACTTCGCGCAGAGCGAACTGGGTGATATCGTGTTTGTCGAGGTGGAAACGGAAGGTGAAGAACTGGACAAAGAAGAGGTATTCGGCACGATCGAAGCGGTAAAAACGGTTTCGGATTTGTTCATGCCCATCACTGGTGAAGTGATCGAATTTAACGAAGCAATTGAAGCGAGTCCGGAACTCGTGAACAGTGACCCGTACGGGGAAGGGTGGATGATCAAAATCAAAGTCGGTGATGCTGATGAGCTCGAAGAACTGCTCGATGCTTCAGCATACAGGGAATTGATCGATTAGTTCGCATTTTGGCACGTTTCCTCTTACCGAGTATCGTCTGGACCATTCTCGTTGCCTTTGTGAGCCTTGCGCCGTCTAACAATTTTTCGTTGGCTCAGGCACCTTTTGACGGGTTCGATAAAGTGGTTCACGTTACCATGTATGCTTTACTCGTACTGTTTTGGACGACAGGGCTGAAACGCCAGAATAAGTCGAAAAACCTGCGCCGTCATGCATTCCGATATACCATTTTAGGCGGTATTTTGCTCGGTGCACTGCTGGAAATACTTCAGGAATTTTACATTTCAGGCAGACATTTTGAGGTGTTAGACTTGATTGCTAACGGAATTGGTTGTATTTTTGGAATTGTTCTTTTTAAATTGTTATATAAGGCGTCCTACAAATAAGGAACGATTTTTGTATTGAATATAAGTTAAAAAAGGTTATGGAGTATAAAAAAAATCCCCAGGTCGATAATGAACGCATTAAGTTGCCACTCATCTTTCTCGGTTTTTTTATCGTCGGTAGTTTAATTACGCTGTCTTTTTCATTTAAAACGCCGGTTGTCGTTGACAATGCAGGAAGAGATAAACGCGAAAAAGATGACATCCCGGAAGAGGTCATTGAAATCGAAGAACCCAAGGAAGAGCCAGTAGTACAAGAGGTTCCCGAGCCCGAACAAACGCCTCCTCCGCAGGAAGAAATTGAAGAAGTTGAGAACGTCGATGAAGACGAGGAAATTGTGGTGGAGACTCCAGATATTGATTTTGAGGAAGAGCCCGAGCCCGAGCCCGAAGCACCCATTGTGGATTATCCGGATAAAGAAGCTGGATTCCCCGGTGGACAAGCAGCCATGAAGCGATTTCTAACGGAAAACATTCAATACCCGGAAATTGCGATGGAATTGGGAGACCAGGGAAAAGTTTACGTCAAATTTATCGTGAACAAAGACGGCAGTATCCAGGATGTGGAAGTTTTGCGGGGCGTTTCGAAAGAAATTGACCGCGAAGCCAAACGCGTCGTTCGCGAGATGCCGAAATGGGAACCTGCAGAACAACAGGGTGAGCCCGTTCGCGCTTACTGTCGTATTCCGATTAACTTTAAATTGCAATAAGCTATTTTTTACCCGAACAGAAAGCCTGTCTTCGGATGGGCTTTTTTTGTATCAAATATTATACTATCTTGGAGGCTAAAAAGAGCATGAGAACTCCCGAAAACATTAGCGAACTCGTAGATCTGACGAGTTTGAATGCATTTGATTCTCCTCGGCGCATTGCGGAATTTTTAACGACGGCGATTGACTATTCTCAACGCGGTTTTAAAGTTGCAGCCGTTTGTCTGTACCCGAATTTTGGTCAACAAGCCGTCGACCGACTAAAAGACACGCCCATCAAAACAGCTGTCGTTGGCGCTCATTTCCCCGCTTCACAGGGTTTTTTATCCACGCGCATCAACGAATGTGAACTGGCGCTTCAGGCCGGAGTCGACGAAATCGATATCGTCCTCAACCTCGGTGCATTTGATATGGGCGATGATCAACAAGTTGCCGACGAAATCAGAGCTATCAAAGGACTCATGGAACACCAACAACTAAAGGTGATATTAGAAACGGGTTACCTCGAAAGCGAAGAGCGCATAAAAAGAGCGGCGTCTATTGCCGTCGAAGCTGGTGCAGACTTCATCAAAACTTCCACAGGTAAAGAATTTCCAGGTGCGACATTAGATGCTGCTAAAATCATGGCACAAGTTATAAAAGAACATCATAAAAAAACAGGGAAAACTGTCGGTCTAAAAATCAGTGGTGGCGTTAGAACGCAAGAACAAGCATCAACCTTTATAGAAGCAATTTCAGCTATCTTGGGTGAAAGCTATATCCACCCGTCCACCTTCCGAATCGGAGCGAGTTCACTCATCAAAAACCTCATGAAGTCCTGAATAAAACAAATACAAATATCATGATACGGATAAAATACTTTGTGCTGTACATCACCGTGCCCTTACTGTTTACAATACTTCACAGCTCTTGTCTGAAAGATTTGAAGAAGCAACCGAATCAATGCAGTGAGGAGCTTTACATTGGCGGGGCACATGAGGTAATTGAAGGAGAATCATTCACATTGACTCCTGCGGGGTATTACGAAACCCCACATGTCAACACCACCTATCGCTGGTATTATCCAGCTTCGACAGGTTGGTTTGTATCAACTGGCAATACTGAAGATATGGACGATCCTGAGCCAATAACGGTCGAGGAAGCTGACAAACGGCATGAAGGCGATTATAGATTTAGTATCCATTCAGGATACGACAATTGCAATGGTGTAGATGCTTCTATATCGCATGAAATTCAAATTCTACCAAAACCATCGCCTTGTTTCGACAGCATTTCCACCAACTATATGGAAGCTTATGATACCTACTACGACAATACGACTGCTGGTTCAACAACTCCTTTCCATACTGAAGCATGGGACTCGACTTCTTTTGAGATTAATGCCAATTTTGCCGGCGCCTCATGTGAAATGGTTTTTGAAATTCCAACACCAGACTATTCAAGTTCTTATCAACTCCGCGACTGGTGGGGAACGACGTCAGACGGTATTGAAAATCCACTCGTTGAGGCGGAGATTCACTTTAATTTCAGTAACGAACCAGGGCATCCTTTTGTATTGAAAGGCGATGATCAAGAACTTTACCTCAAACGAGAAGGTGATGATATGTTCGTTACATTGTGCGATGTAGTTCTCGTTCACGAGAATGTTGCAAGTCGTACTGTTCACTTAACTGGTAAAATCCATGTTGAACTCTGATCGTTACAAAAATAGTATCTTCAAAATTGACTTCTTTAGGTAGTGATAATTTATATATGGCATGATTGAAAAAATATCTTCAAAACTGGTCAACACGGCGCTCACAGCAGTCGTTGAGGCCTCGAAAGTCATCATGAAAATTTATGAAGAGGATTTTCGGCGCATCGAAAAAGAAGATGGTAGTCCTGTAACGATAGCTGACTACACCTCATCGAATATCTTGCGGGAGCACCTCGAAAAAACAGGTTTGCCGATCACAGGTGAAGAACGAAAAAAAGCGCCTTTCGAAGAACGAAAAAAATGGGACCAATGCTGGTGTATTGATCCGCTCGACGGGACGAAGGAGTTCATCAAAAAAAATGGTGAATTCGTCATTAACATCGCTTTGCTCGAAGGCGAAAAAGCGGTATTTGGGCTCATCGCATCACCCGTTCAAAGAAAAATCATTCTGGGCGGATCAAAATACGGCGCCTACAGTTTTTCTTTTGATGACGTTGATCATACCGATCGCTGGAAAGAACTAAAGAAACTTGCACCTGTCCGGAATCCGCTGACCGTCATTTCATCGCGCAGCCACTATACAGGGGATATCCTATCGCTGATTCACCGCATCGAAGAACATTATAACAAGTTTGAATCCATTAAAATGGGATCGGCTCTGAAGTTTTTTCACCTCGTAAAAGGAAAAGCTGATATTTACCCGCGATTTGCCCCGACCATGGAATGGGATATAGCTGCCGGTCATGCTATTTTCAATGCAGTGGGCGGAGAAATTGTTGCGCTGGAGACGGGAGAACCGCTCGTTTACAACAAAATGAACCTCGAAAACCCCTATTTTATTGCTTACAACAAGCACGTACCCAAATCTGTTGTTTTAGACCCATCCGATCGAACATGAAAAAACTGGTGCTGAACATACTGCTATTGCTTTTTGCGTTGTACAACTACGCGCAGGAGCGCATACTCACTCCGATTGGAAGTACCGTAAAAGACGAAATTATACAATTGGATGACGACCAGAAGCTCAGTAATGGATTCTTCCCCGTCACCAACGCAGCAGCTCATCGCACAATACCTCAGAAAGACACCGCGCGCAGCTGGTTCTACCGCAAATTATTTCAAGAACATTTCATTCAGCAGAAAGGGCGCGGGTATTTTATCGCCGTCGATCCGCTGATTCATTTATCCGCGGGGCAGGAGCAACTTCAGGGGAGTGATGCACTCTTATTCCGCAACATGAGAGGAGCGCAGGCTCAGGGACAATTGGGTGAAAAATTCACCTTCTACACCGCCTTTTTTGAAAACCAGGCGCGGTTCGCAGACTTTAGATCTTCTTATTTTGAAAGCCGCGGAGAACAGCGCTTCAACGGACAGGAATACATCACTTCCAATGCCGTCATTCCGAACGGTGGAAGAACGAAACCTTTTAAAACCGATGCTTTTGACTACGCCTCCTCCATGAGCTACATCCGCTTTGAACCGATCGAATCATTGCGGTTTCATTTTGGCAACGACCCTTCTTTCCTGGGCTGGGGACACCGTTCAATGCTGCTGTCGGACAATTCGTTTAATTTTACGCGACTAAAAATAGACTGGGAAATATTGCCCGGTCTGAATTATACATGGATGCGCGGAAAACAACTCAACCTGCTCAGGAAGCGCTTTACCAATTTGATCGAACCCCCTTTTGAGCGAAAAGGCATTGGGCTACACTATTTGAGTTACTCCCCTGATCCAGCTCTATCAATCGGGGTTTTTGAATCTTCGGTGTACCTCCGCGACAAAGCAACAGGTGATCAGCCATACAGCAATTATTTCTATCAACCGCTCATCGGCGTCAATACGGCAGCCGTGGGGTCAGAAAATCAAGCCCTCCGGAATTTTATGGGCATCAATATCGGGTGGCGACTATTTTCTGGTCACATGCTCTATACGCAAGCGATCAGCGGTGATATCAAAAATGAACAATACGGCATTCAAGTCGGGTACAGGGCGTCTGATCTTTTTACCGTTCCTCATTTGAATGTTCAGGTCGAATATAATAAAGCAACCTCGAGGCTCTACGCTTCCGGAAACCGTCGATTGGCGTTCACACATTTTAATCTGCCATTAGCGCACACACTGGGCAATGGCTTTGAAGAACTTGTCCTGCGGGCGAATTATCGATGGAAAGGAATCACTTTGAAACTCAAACACATTTACTATGAGGCCAATCAGATGATGCCGTTCAAAGATGCGCTGTTTGCGTCGAAAAATGATATGGTAATTAATACGCCGGTAACGGTCAACTACACGTCCGCTGAACTCGGTTATTTGATGAATGAAAGAACAATGCTCACCGTTTTTGCCAGGGGAATCTATCGCCAGTCGTCGAGTTCAACTGAAGGAAATGTCAATCACGGTTTAGTATTTTTTGGTGTCAAGTCGGATCTTTTCAATAATTATATGGACTTTTAATGCGATTAACGATCTCCATAGCGCTCATTTTGGTGTTCAGCAATTTTGCCTGGAACCAGCAAGACACCATCACGACGGTGAATAAAGAAAGTGCCATAACGGGCAAGATATCGCGCGGATATATTCATCCCTGTCAGTTCACTGCCTTTTTAAACGAAAAAAATCGGTTTCAGTTTCCAGCATTAAACGGGAGCGTCCTGCCCAGCGTGCAATATTGCTATCCACAAATCGGAATATCCCTTTATTCCAAAAACACGACGCACTACAACAGTGAAGTAAACATCTTCCCTACTGTCAACGTGCTGGGAAGTCAGGCTTTTGAAGATAACGTACAGAGTTTTCGCGGTACAGTGGGCGCAGGAATCACAGTGCAACTCAATAATAAATGGCGCGGTCGTGCTATTTTCAACGTCGGCGCTGTTTCGAATGCGCTCGATGCAGATCCTTTCAACAGTATTTTACAAAATTCGTTCTACCGAAGTAACGATACCGCTACAGCCATGGTTTTTCAGCCGCGTGCCCGCATCAGTTATCGTCCCTCCGATTTTTTTGAAGTGCAAACCGGAATCGATCATCAATTTATAGGGGAAGGCAATCGATCCATGCTTCTGAGTGATTTCGGTGCTCCCCGACCGTTTGTCAAATTGCGCACCCGATTTTGGAAAATTGAATTTACCAATATATATCAATTGCTGAATGAACGTGTTGGCGGCCAGCGGAGGAATAAATTTTCAGCCACCCACACACTCGACTTTCACTTGAATCAAAACTTCAAAATTGGTTTGTTTGAGTCGGTTATATTTGCGCCAGAGGACACTTTAATGAACCGTGGATTTGAAGTGGAATACCTCAACCCTTTTCTGTTTTACCGGCCTACAGAATATAGCATCGGTTCGCAGGATCGCCTGTTGATCGGGCTCAACACTTCTTACCAATTCAGGAACCTCATGATCTACGGACAGCTCGTGATTGATGAATTTGTACTCGACGAGTTGGTCAATCGAACGCGCTGGTGGGCCAATAAATACGGCGGACAGTTGGGGGTTAAGTCAGAAACGCGGCTTGATGAACACAAAATTAGATGGTTAACAGAGCTCAATTTTGCGCGACCATTTACCTATTCCCATTTAGATCAATCGACGGTCTACGGCAATCAGGGAATACCACTCGCCCATCCTATGGGTGCAAATTTCGTGGAGTCCTTTTCAGAAGCGCGGTATTTCATTAATCCAAGACTTTCGATCGGAGCCACTTTTATGTTTGCCCAACAAGGCGGACTCGATGCCAATTCATCAGTAGGTTACGGGGCAGATATCTACCGGCCCTACACCGAGAAACCCTTTGAATACGGCTATCGCATCGGAGGCAACGGAAAACTCAACCGCCTCAGAGGAACACTGGAACTGAACTACGAATTATCCTACAAGATGAGGCTCAACGCTTTTATCCGACCGGGCGTGGAAGTTCGTTCTTTTGACGGTCAACCCAACATCACACAACCATTTATTTTTGGAGGTATTCGCACTCAGTTGTGGAATGAACGGTCATTCAGCTATTGATTTTTCACAATATTCTCATCGAAAATACTACTTTTATAAAAACAACTTGTTATGAGTGAGGTATTAACAACACAGCATCTTAGAAAGGAATATAAAGATACTGTTGCTGTCAAGGATCTGAGTATAACCGTTGAAGAAGGGCAAATATTTGGTTTGCTCGGACCGAACGGAAGTGGAAAAACCACTACACTTGGAATGTTACTGGGGGTTATCAAACCCAAAAAAGGCACCTACAGTTGGTTTGGCAACGGTCAGAAAGATGAAAATAGAAAAAATATCGGTGCTTTGCTCGAAACGCCAAATTTCTATCCTTACCTGAATGCAGTAGACAATTTAAAAATCGTAGCACAGATAAAGGATGTTGCCGGAGTGAACGAAGCGATAGAGCGGGTATTGAAACGCGTGAACCTGTGGGAACGAAAAAAATCTAAATTCAAGACCTTTTCATTGGGCATGAAGCAGCGATTGGCGTTAGCTTCCTGTATGATGGCAGATCCGGATGTACTCGTCCTCGACGAACCCACGAACGGACTCGATCCACAAGGAATTGCTGAAATCAGGTCGTTAATTATGGATATTGCCAAAGAAGGAAAAACGATTGTTATCGCGTCTCACTTGCTGGATGAAATTGAAAAGATGTGTACGCATGTCGCGATCATGAAGCATGGAAAACTCCTTCAGGTAGGAACGCTCGAAGAAATCATGACACAGGACAGAATGCTCATGATCAGAGCAGACGATCTGAAAAAAACAAAAACGGTGATAAAAACCATTGATTATATCTCCATTATTGACGAAGTGATGGACGAACTATTGATCGCTGTGGATGAGAAATATACCAATGCAGAAATCAATGAGGTATTTGCTGAAAATGGCGTTTACCTTTCCGGTTTGAGAGACCATAAAAAGAACCTTGAATCTACATTCCTCGAAATTGTAAAATGATGAAAAAGTTATTTGCTATAGAATTCGCCAAACTGAAGAAATTGAATGCTCTTCGCGTGATCTTGTTGCTGTACTTTGCTTTATCTCCATTAGTGGTTTATGCATTATACAGCTTCTTCAATACATTTATGGGACCCATTATTGAGATGTCAGGTGGTGGATCGGAATGGAACCCGTTCGCTTTTCCAGATGTCTGGTCCTTTGTCACCTACTCTTCGAGCTACTTCAATGTTTTAATGGGCGTCATTGTGATTATAGTCATGACCAACGAATACAACTACAAGACGCTCAAGCAAAATGTCATCGATGGAATGTCCCTGAAACAAGTCATTACGGGTAAATTTTTTGTCGTATTCTTTCTATCTACGATCGTAACACTCTATACGTTCATCATGGGATTGATTTACGGACTGATCAACTCAGAAACGCCGGATATCTGGAATGGGTTCGCAGAAATACCCGTTTATTATTTACAAACCTTGTGTTATTTTAGTTTCGCCTTTTTCTTTGCAACACTGGTAAAGCGAACGGCGCTCTCCATTATCTTTTTCATTGTATCATTTGTTGTGGAAATGATCATCGGAGGTATGTTATCGGTTGCCAAGCTGGAAGTAGTTTATGCTTTCTTCCCACTGAATGCCTTTTCAAAACTCACGCCTTTTCCGATACTGAAAGAAATGGTGGAAGCCGCTCAGGAAAGAACGGGCAACATTCCTTTTATGCTGGATAGCTGGGCAAACATCCTCGTGTGTCTGTTCTACATGGCACTCTTCTTCCTGATTTCATTGTGGGTGATCAAACGCAGGGATCTTTAACCTCCTGTAATTTTAGTCAATCAATTGAGGGCTTCGGGCTTCGGGCTTCGGGCTTCGAGAGCCTCAGCCCTCGTCCTCAGCCCTCTGCCCTCAGTCGTAGCCCCTAACGATAACGTTCTACAATCACTTGGTGCACGTCGAACGCGTCGAGGTTTTCTTCAGAGGAAAGGAAAAGCGTAACTGTGCTGCCATCTGTGGTGTCGTATTTATTCAGATCGATGGAACGAATAAAGGTGTTCTTGTTATTGTCAGCTTGAATAGATTCATCCAAATTCCACGCTTTGCCGTTAATCCATTCATCAGATTTCTTGTGATTGAGCCATAGCTGCACTGCTCTATTTTCAGGATTACTGAAATCCAAACGGATAAAAACGGATTCGTTTTGCAGTTTTTCGGTAATTAAGGGCGTAAGATCAATTTTGTAGCCTTTCTTTTTGAAATCCGTGCCTGCTATTCTGCATACTTCAAAACTGGAATGCCTCGATTGTTCATATTTGGAAAACGATGAGCCGATTGTATACTGTCCCTCCTTCTTCATGAAATAATTCAATTCATCCAAAAAGCGATCTTTTTTCGGCGTATTTTGTGCAACATAAACTGGTCCTCTGTCAATGTTATTGAAATATGACTCCAGGTTCTCATAATCCGTACCGGAAGTGATTTTATTTCCGGGAATTTTCGGTAAGGATGTGGGAAACCAACGGTCCCAATTCTGATAAACACCTAAAATCGATAACACCACGACGACGGCAATTATCTTGTTCTTATCTTTACTCCAGGGCGATGCCACCAATAATACTGCTGAAATAATGAACAGTCCAACCACAAATAGCATCCAGAAGAATACATATTTTTCTTTTGAATAATTCAAGTGAATTTCCCGACTACCGGGAGCTTTAATCAACATAAACCCTTCTCGTGTTGACGTGAACTCAAAAGTGGAGAATTCTTCTGATAGCAATTGCCAGTTCGGCGTTTTACGCTGCTTCAAGACAAAATACTCGTCCTCTCCCAGTGGCTCTTCAGTCACAATTTTCCATTCGCTTGTTCCTAAAGGATAAAAAGAAGCGCGCGTCGGAAGAACTGTTGTTTTTCCCTTTTCACGAATACTGATGCGACTCAAAAAACCACAAGAGTCGGGAAGGTGAACTTCAGCACGCTGTAGCAATTGACTATCCTTTAGCTTCATGGGAGAGAATCCGTTTTGACTCGGTTGTTTGAGCAGTATCGACTTCCCTTCCCAGGCAACATCCAGGAAACTTTCCCAATCATTTTCTTCGTGCTCGGCATAGTGTTCTGCAAGCCCCGTAAACGCTTTTGGCTGCTGATCCAGTCGTTGATTGGCATAGCGCACGTTGACGGGTTCATTGACAACACTCTCCGTCGCCAGGCTTGCAATGAGCATCAGTTCGAGCACCCAAACAATTACAATCAACCGAACCGCATATTTTCGATAAAAACTGAATCCTGCCACGAGCACGCACGTTACAATAAACGTAACAATCAAGTTCAGTAAAATGCGTTCGCCCTCGTTCAAATCGGACAATAAATCGACAGGAGACGGTAGAAGTTGTATCGAAAAAATCTCCTCAGACAAATATAATGAGCTTATTACCAGCATAGCGACAAAAAACATCCATCCTATCACCAAGAGTACGCTGTATTTTTTGATCCGGGCAATTTGCTTGACATCAAAACTGAAATCGCGATACATCACAGCCAAAAGCGCAAGAAAAATAAAAATGGCAAACAGCCGGAAGATCGTTGGATAGCGGAACAGGTCGAGGAATGGAAAGTAACTCAGGAAATCTCTGAACGGCAATGGTTGTCCGATCGAAACGAGAAGAAAAAATATCCCGGCAATAAACAGGAATAGCGCTTTTTTATCGGAAATAAGTTTGCGCCAACGAATTAAGATCAACAGCACTGGAATCGATCCAAAAAAGGTCGAAAAAGTGCCAAACGGAATCTCGGGAACATTAAAGATACCCGAAGCCAGCGGGAAAAAAATGGCCAGAATGCCGTTCAGGGGAGTACCACCATAATTGATATTAAAATCCGATCCCATAGATTCGGGCGAAGCGCGATCCAGCAAGGGGGATAAATCGATGAATGAAAAAAGAACAGGAGCTGACAGTAATACTATCAGTGCGAGTGAAAGCAATGAGAACCCAATGATTCGGAACCGATTTATTCTCTGCTTGAAAAAACCATAAATTACATAGCCGAGAATGAAATAGAGTGCAATAAAAAACAGCGCCAAATAGCCTCCTGAAAAGAACAAATATCCCACGAGTGAAAAACGCAGTGCATTCCTCCATCCCGGTTGTTGAACGAGTCGAAACAAATAGATCGCGACCCACGGCAACCATGCTGCACTGACGACCCAACCCATGTGTTGCGCATTTCCAAGCATAAAACCGGAAAGCATGTAACTCATTCCCAATAGGGCACAAAACAGCCATTTCAAATGCAGCAGGCGGACAAATTTGTACAACCCAAACCCTGCCAGAAAGAGGTGAAAAAGGTATTCCAGATTCAATGAAGTGAGATTATAACCTCCTGATATAAAACCGAAAATCCAGCTCACGGGATACCAGGTCATACTGTCACCGTGCTGCGGAAATCCTCCGAGGTGATAAGGGTTCCAAAGGGGCAGGTTTCCGTTCAATAATTCATTAACAACAAAGTGTTTCCACGGGAACCAAAGGCGGAAGGCATCCCATTTTAATGTTGCATTTCCGAAAAAGAGTTCATCAAAACAAATGGCGAGTACGAGCAAATAAAAAAGACCCGTTGTCCAATTCGGGTGACTCCTGCAAACAGCGAATAAGTTTGTTTTTATTTTCGTAATGCTCATCATTCAAAGCGCTACTCCGAGATCATCTGGAACAACTCATCCAGGTTTGGAGCAATAATCACCTCTATGCGACGGTTTTTCGCTTTGTCAAATTCATCCACCGGATGGTATTTAGAACGCCCTGAAGCCGCGAGAATATCAGGATTGATATCTGTATTATCGATCATGATGTTTACCACCGAGGTCGCCCGCAACACGGACAATTCCCAGTTGTCTTTCGGGTGAGATCGACTCGCCAGAGGATCTGAATCCGTGTGTCCTTCAACAATTATTTCCAGTTCATCATCCCCTTTGATGGCTTTTGCCAATTGAATCACAGCCTTCTGACCTTCGGGTTCTACACTTGTGCTGCCGGACGCAAATAACAGTTTAGCTTCCAGACTCACATAAATTTTACCATCCCGCTCTTCCACGCTTAGGCCTTTGTCCTTAAAACCGCGCAGTGCCTCAGCCACTTTCTGTTCCAACTGTTTTACAGCTTCATCTTTGCGCGCGATCATTGCTTCGAGTTCTTCTACGCGGCGCTCGCGGTCTACCAATAACCGCTGTTTATTTTTCAGTTCTCGCTCCAAAGCCATAAGCTCGTCTTCCTTTCGCTGTGTTTCTATGATTTTCGACTCCAGCTCTGAACGCATACGAGCCAATTGTTTTGCATCGTCATCCTTTATGCGATCCATTTCCTTTTCAATGGATGAACTGATTTGAGTCGCTTTTTGATATTGCGCCTGCATCGATCGATACTTTTTACCTAATTCGGCTGTATCTGCTTTCAACTGATCGATGTCTCCGGACATAATTTCTTGTTGAGCCTCCAGGGTTTTCACTTTGGCTTCGGCGTCTAAGGAAGAAGTTTTATACTTTTCCAATTCCTCATTGCACGCCTTTTCTTTAGCGAGTAAATCATTGTACTTCTTGGCGGGCACACACGCCGTCACAGCAAAAACAACGGCAATCATCAAAATCAATACACGCATAACTACACATTTTGGGTTCTAACAAAAATCGTTAAAGGGAAGGTTCCATCGGCGTTCATCTGCAATATTTTTAAACAGCGCACTATTGATAAAGGAACGGATGGTCAAAAAATATAATCTGGAAAGATAGAGGCAAATCGCCGCATCATTTAGAGGTACCAGGATTTAAATAGGGTAGACACGCAGGTTTGGAGCCCCCTGCATCTCAACAGGTTCAAGAAAAAACATGCCTTGCTGCACAAAATCGAAAGGATTGCAGCATTAATGTTAGCTGTTGCAAAATTAAATTTGACATAAATCGAGGGATCCTTTCTATTGCCGGCTAAACGCTATGAATTATCATCTCAATCAGCATAAGTTCCCGTACTTTTTTTGTGGTTCGAAATCCAATATGCATTTGGGTGCGTAAATGGGTCAAACACAAAATTATTTATCATGAAAAAACAATTTTTAAAACCCGTTTACGCTTTAACGATTTTTGCAGTTTCCACAGGACTCATGTTCGCAGGTTGCAAAAAGGAAGAAAATGAACCAGAAGCAGATCCGAATACAGATACCAACACCGAAATGAAGAGCTCGTCTTATGACTATGAGTTTAACAATGGTCAAGTTGTGGCATCAGAAGCTTACGATGGCATGCACATGGATAATGTCATGGCAACAATGACTGTAGAAGAACTGGATGCCAATGAAACAAAAATATCGGTAACGTTAACCAATACCGTTGACGGCGAGACGTATATGGTTCACGCTCACGATGCTGCAGATCCATCAAATACACCAAATGGAACACCTTATGACGAATCGCCAAACTCCAATGTCTTTGTACAATCCGCTAATGGAAATGGCGGAGAAGTAACCGTATCGCAAACAGTGTCGATGACTTATTCGAGTATTGTTAATGATTACGAAGGGTTTTTCGTTGTACACGATCCTTTGCAAGCTATTAATACAGCTGACATCTCCACATATATCGTTGTGGGTACATTCGCTCGTGAACAAAACCCGACGAATCTATCATCTATGTCTTATAACTACGATTTCAACACCGGTCAGGTCGATCCTGCTTATGCGTATGATGGCGCTCATGCCAACAACCTCAGTGCGATGTTAAAAATTCAGGAATTAGCCGACGGAACGAGCCGCGTTTCTGTAGCACTCATGAATTCCATAGACGGTGAAACGTACATGGTTCACGCGCACGATCAGGCAGATCCGGCAAACACTCCAAACGGAACGCCTTATGACGAAACACCGAATGGAAACGTACTTGCTATTTCTATTGATGGCAATGGTATGACGGCATACAACAACCAATTTAGCGGAATGTCTTATGCAGATTTAACGGCGAATTACGACGCTTTTTTCGTCGTGCATGACCCGCTGCAGGCAATTGACACCACTGATCCGACTACGTATGTGGTCCTCGGTGGATTTGCCAGCTAATACTTTACAATTTCCAGAATAGCGTGAATAGAGGGAGCTCGAGCAGACTCCCTCTTTTTTTAGTTTTTTTTGGATCTCATTTACAAAAAAATATAATGCAAAAAAGCATATCCTCAGCCACCTTCGCAGCATTCAAATTCACAGATAAGCCAGCTTTTCATTTCCGAACTTCGAAGACTTTCGTAATTTTGCACCATGATTACAATCGAACAGTTAGGATTTCACCTCCCGCAAGGGTACTTGTTTAAAGATGTTAACCTGCAAATCACTGCAGGAGACAAAATTGGACTTGTCGGTAAAAACGGTGCCGGTAAATCTACCCTGCTGCGTTTGCTCGCAGGGCAGGAAAAACCCACTGAAGGCGGCATCCACCGCGGAAAAGAAAGTACCGTTGGTTTTTTGACGCAAGATATTGTTATCGATACCAACCAAAACTTGTTTGATTACCTCAACTATTCGAACGAAACATTAAATAAACTGCGCGATCAAATCGACGACATCAATCATCAGTTAACGACGCGCACCGATTATGAAACAGATTCATACCTTCAGTTGCTGGATGACTTGAATTTCGCAAACGAACAATTCCAACTGTTTGAAGGCTACCAGTGGGAAGAGAAAATTGCTTCGACACTGCACGGACTGGGGTTTGAAGATACTGTTTTTGACCAACCGCTCAACAAATTTTCAGGCGGATGGAAAATGCGCGCAGAGCTGGCTAAAATACTGGTCAATAACCCCTCCGTCATCTTGCTCGATGAGCCGACCAACCACCTGGACATTATCTCGATTGGATGGCTCGAACAGTACCTGCAAAAATTTGAGGGTGCCGTAATTACGATTTCTCACGACCGGCTTTTTCTGGATAACGTGACAAAGCGGACATTGGAAATTACCAACGGTAAAATTCTGGACTTCCCTTTTGCTTATTCAAAATACAAAGAAAAACGCGCCGAAGAAATCGAACAACTGCTCGAAGCGCAGAAACAACAGGAAAAAGAGATCAAACGCACGGAAGAACTCATCGACAAATTCCGGGCAAAGGCCAATAAAGCGGCAATGGCGCAGTCGTTGATCAAAAAATTAGAAAAAACAGAACGCATTGAAGTCGAGACGGATGAAGTAGCGAGGATGAAGATTACCTTCCCGTTGAGTGTTCAGCCGGGGAAATGGGTGCTGGAAATGGAAGACCTCGGCAAATCTTACGACGACCTTTTATTGTTTAAAGACATTAATCTCACCGTAGGACGCGGAGAGAAAATAGCACTGCTCGGACCGAACGGCGTAGGGAAATCGACATTGCTCAAACGCATCATGAAAACGCTGGATGGCAAAGGAACAGTGAAATACGGTCACAACGTAGAATTGACCTATTTCGCCCAAGATCAGGCCGACACCCTCAATCCCGAAAAAACAGTCTACGAAACGGTGGACGACGTCGCTAAAGGTGATATCCGCAAAAAACTGCGCTCAATTTTGGGAGCCTTTTTGTTCAGCGGTGAGGACGTCGATAAAAAAGTGAGTGTACTCTCCGGCGGGGAACGCACGCGCCTGGCACTCTGTCAGCTATTATTGAGTCCATCCAACGTACTGATCCTGGATGAGCCGACAAACCATCTCGATATTCAATCCAAAGGTGTGCTGAAACAAGCACTGCAACAATACGAAGGAACGTTTATCATCGTTTCGCACGACCGTGAATTCCTGGATGGATTAACCAACAGAATATGGGATATCGAGAATAAACAACTGAAGATTCATCATTATACAGTCCAGGAATATCTTCGGAAAAAGGCCGACGCTTTTGAGCAGGCTTACGCCGAAAAATCAAAGAAAAAGGGAACTCCTGCACCAGTAGAAAAGAACGTTGAAGATAACGGACAAGAACTCTCTTACGAGGAGCGCAAAGAACTTAAGCGAAATGTCAACAAACTGAAAAACGGGATCAAAAAAGCAGAGGAAAAGACGGAACAATTGGAAAAAGAGATCGCCGCCATGGACAAAATTGTAGAGGACCTGGATTACAGTGATGAAGAAAAAACTACAGACGCGCTCGCAGAATACGAAAAACTCAAAAAAGAACTGGAATCGACAATGGAAGCCTGGGAAAAGCAGGTCGTTGAACTGGAGCAACTGGATACGAATAAACTTTAAAAAAATAGTGATGAAAGGAATCTTTTTAATGGTCGGACTTTTTACGGGCAACCTGTTATTTGCCCAAACAGATGTCGTGGTGGACGTAACCAATTTAAGATCTGACAACGGTCAAATTATCGTTTCTTTTTTTGAAGACGAGGAAGCTTTTGAAGATGAAGAACCTTCAATGAACAAAGTGTTTAACAAAAGTTCAGTCAGGGATGGAAAGATGCAGCTCAAATTCACCGTTCCTTCGGGATCTTATGGTTTGTCGTTTGTAGACGATGAAAACGGCAACGACGAATTGGACTACAACTTCATCGGAATGCCGACCGAAGGTTTTGGATTCTCAGACCATTACCATACGGGAATGTCTAAACCAGCGCTGTCGCAATTTAAAATAAGCGTAAAATCGGGAAAAACCAATAAAGTGCGATGCAAGATTCGCTATATGTAAATGGTCGCTTTCAGTTTGAATTTAATATCAACTATTCGGATTGTAGGAGCTCACTACTGATTCAAAGCGCATATCTCCATTGATTGAACCGGGAAACGTGTTTCCTCAGATATCTCCAAACGTACCTGTCGCTTTAAGCACTATTTTCGCTCCACAACAAACAGAAGAGATGCTACGAGAAAATTCCAAATAGAGACTGTTTTACGAAGAGCATAATAGAATTGAAACGAACGATCAACTATCCCAAAATTGACACCACAACGCTGGAAAAAACATTGAAAAACGCGAAAAAGAGATCGATTATTTCCTTCGCTCTGATGATAGATTCTTCCTGTTTTTCAAACTTATCTGTCTAAAACAGCCTTCAAACCATCAAAATGTGAGAATGATGTAACTTTTTAATCAGATTGTGTACGTTCATCCCATTTTTTATAGCTGATCTTTGTTCCGTGAAGATTCTTTCACACCTACCGGAAGATTCCGGAAAAACAGTAAGAGATGAAAAAAGTACACATAACATTTATAGTTGCAATGATGGTCTCAATGGCATCCCTGGCTCAACATCCCGTGGCAAAAGGAGGTACACAGTTAAATGCAGGAGTTGGTCTGTCCAGCTGGGGAATTCCTGTTTACTTAGGCTTCGATTTTGGCATTCACAGAGACATTACGATTGGCGCGGAAGCCTCATTCAGATCATATGATAATCGCTACCAGGATTACAGATACAATCATTCTATTTTAGGAATATCTGGAAACATAAATTATCACTTCAATAGCCTCCTCAATATTCCAGGTAATTGGGACTTTTATGCAGGATTAAATCTGGGTTTTTACCATTGGAACTCACCTGATAATTATCATGGGCGAGAATTTTCAGGACTCGGACTCGGAGCACAAATTGGAGGTCGATATTACTTCTCAGATCGATTTGGAGTAAACCTTGAATTCGGTGGAGGAAATGCTTTTTCGGGAGGAAAAATTGGAGTTTCAATGAAACTTTAAAGTTCGATTGATAAACCTGATTACAATGAAGGGAATGCTGAAAGACAAGGTATTCCCTTTTTCTATTGTAAACACCTATCCAATCATCTTCGAATATGTGTGAATAGTGTAACTTATTCTATTTGTTGTATAACACGTCTTCCTTTAAAGTAGTCGACCTTTGCTGAGTGAGATTGAATTCACATTAAAAACAATTAATTATGAAAAAAAATATATACTTACAATTAAGTGCAGCTTTACTGTTCTTAATACCCGCAACATTGTTCGGGCAAGCTCCTAACTTAGGAACTTCCGCGGACTTTGTATTATTAACAACAGACGGTTCTATTACAAACACAGGCATCTCCCAGTTAACTGGAAAAGTTGGGACCAACAACGGTTCGAGCACGGGTTTTGGCAATGTTAATGGTGGAATGCACGACGGTGACGCAGTGAGTGCTCAAGCAGCAGCAGATTTATTAATCGCTTACAATGATTTAAATGCTACAACCCCCACAAACTTTCCAGCTCCTGCCTTAGGGAATGGACAAACACTTGTAGCTGGAGTACACGAAACAGCTGGAGCATCAACAATCGATCTTAATTTGAACCTTGATGCCCAAAATGATCCCAATGCGGTCTTTATTTTTAAAATTGAAGGACCGCTTTCAACGAGTGCGAACGCTAACGTCAATTTGATCAATGGAGCTCAAGCCTGTAACGTGTTCTGGAAGGTAGAAGGTCTTGTAGATATGGCAGCAGGTACAACAATGCGAGGAACCGTAGTGGCGAATAATGCGGGGATTAACATGAATACCGGAGATACTTTGGAGGGAAGAGCGCTCTCTACGAACGGTGCCATCACCATTGACGGTACAATGGGCTACACTCCTGTTGGTTGTGGCAGTCCTGTACTTACTGGTCCAGATACACCGACTTTTGGAGAAGTTGGTTGTTACGGCGTATTTTCCTCTGACGGTTCAGTTGAAAACAATGGTATTACCACGGTAATCGGCGATGTTGGAAGTGATGTTGGATTAACAACGGGGTTTGATGCTCTGCTTGTAACAGGAAACATTCATCCGATTGCGGATAGTTCAACCTCAGCAGCAGCTGTAGACCTTGTAGTTGTCTATAACTATTTAAACGGTTTACAATATGACATAAATCTTCTATATCCTGCACAATTTGGAAGAAATCTGGTGTTAACTCCACACACCTATTTACTAGATGCGGCAACAACTTTTACCGATACAGTTTTTCTTAATGCTCGCGGAGTTGCAGACGCAGTTTTTGTCATCAAAATCAATGGCGCATTAGAATCAACTAGTTATTCTAAAGTGTCATTAATCAACGGTACACAAGCGAAAAACGTATACTGGTTGGTAAATGGTGCCGTAGACATTGCGGACTATTCAGAATTCAACGGAACCATTGTTTCTCAAGGGGCGGTAAACCTTTATACCGGAACAACTATCAATGGACGTGTTTTGACAGGAGTAGGTTCATTATCAACAAATGCTATTGAAAGTGCAGCTGATATTGATGTTGCAGAATGTGACACTGAAGTGGGGGGTGATTCATGGGCCGCCGTTCCAACAAATGATATGAACAACTCAGTTCGTGTTTTCCCCAATCCATTCACAAATATCATGAATGTGGATCTCGAAAATACTCAAAACGAAACATATAACTTAACAGTTTATAATACTCTGGGGATTGTTCTTATTAACTCCTCTTTGAGCAAAGGTGTCAATAAAGTTGACATGAGCGGACTATCCGCAGGAGTTTACTATTACAATGTAAGCGGAGATAATAACATTATAAAATCCGGCAAACTGGTTTCTCATAAGTAGTGTTTTAGTTTGACTTTATACTCCTCGTCCTGGAAACAAGTCGGGGAGTTTTTATTTGCAATTACTGGCGAGCCCGTGCACGAATGAAAATAAATGGCATTGAAAATTACATCACGTCCTAACTATTCGGATTGTAGGAGCTCACTACTGATTCAAAGCGCATATCTACATTGATTGAACCGGGAAACGTGTTCCCACTGGCATCTTCAAACGTACCTTTCGCTTTAAGCACTACTTTCCCTAAACGCGGAGAAAAGCTTTCCAATTCAGTCGTGCCACTCACCATTGTCCATTGAAGTTCGTTTTTTGACGCAAGTCGATTAAAATCAATGGCACTTGAGGGCATTTTTTTGCCATCCCGGTCGATCGGGTACGTTCCGGCATAATTACCAACCATGTTGGGCTTTTTGAGTTGAATGACCACGAAGTCGCTTTGCGCACTTTTTATGCGCATCATCAAACTATTTTCTGCAATGGTCGCGTAGTTCTTTTTCTGGTCGAAGAGGTCAATCGAAAAATGCATCGTATCGGCTTCCACTTCCACCTTACCCATGTTGTAAAATGACGAACCTTTGCTTTGCTTTTTTGGCTTTTTCTTCTCGGCAACAGTATCTTCCACTTTTATGTATTCACCGTTCCATTCTCCTTCAGGAAGTTGATCCGTTGTCGTCACTTCCGGTTCTTCTGCTTTTTCCTTTTCTGCTTTTTCCTTTTCTTCCGTATTCTCACAGGCACAAAAAGCAGCAATTGCCACTAAAAAAATAAGTCGCTTCATAACAGGTTATTAATTTTTTTTCGCATTTTGCTTCTGATGATTTCCTTTTCCTTTGTGATGGCGTTTTTTCTTATGATGGGGCGGTTTTCCTTTTCCTTTGAAATTCCGCCGTCCTTTACCGGGCTTCTTGTCCACCCATTTCGGTGCTTCTCCCAATTCTTCGGGAAGTTGCTGCTGAGGAATATCCGATCCAATCAGGTTTTGAATTTTACTCAGTCGGGACATATCTTTTGGATTGACCAGTGTAATGGCTTCACCTTTTTCGTTGGCCCGAGCCGTTCGTCCAACCCGGTGAACGTAATCTTCAGCATCCGATGGACAATCATAGTTGATCACCATATTGATCTCTTTGATGTCAATTCCGCGACTCATTACATCGGTCGCTACGAGTAGCCGAATTCTACCCGACCGGAATCCCCGGAGTACTTCCTCGCGTTCTTTTTGATCGAGGTTCGACGAAATGCCCTGCGCAGGTAATCCGTTTTTACTGAGATAACGCGCGATTTCATTCACTTTATCTTTTGTAGAAGTAAACAGGATGATTCGTTTGTAGTCCTTGCGGGCTTTCAAAATATGCTTGAGCAACGCATTTTTCTGTTCGTTAAATGCCAGGTAAACGGATTGTTTTACTCCCTCTGCCGGTTTTGAAAGTGCCAGATTGATCTCAACGGGATCCTGGAGCAAGGTTCGCGCCAACTTTCTAATGGCAGGAGCCATCGTAGCGCTGAACATCAAGTTTTGACGCTTTTCCGGAAGTTTCTTAAAAATCATGGTCAGGTCATCTATAAATCCCATGTCCAGCATGCGGTCAGCTTCATCGAGAATTAAATGTTCCAAACTTGAAAAGTCAGCATACCCCATTTTCATGTGCGACAGGAGTTTTCCCGGCGTAGCGACAATAATATCCGTTCCCGACTTCAGTGCGTCTTTGTCTGCTTGCCAGTCTTTTCCATCTCCCCCACCGTAAATCGCTTTTGAACTCACGGAAATAAAATAGGAGAGTCCTTGAATCTGTTGCTCAATTTGTACCGCCAACTCGCGCGTAGGAACGATAATCAAGGTGTTAATCGTACTTTCTTCCCTGTTGGTTAATTTGTGCAAAATGGGAAGTACAAATGCCGCTGTCTTTCCCGTTCCGGTTTGGGCGCATCCAATGATATCTTTACCTTTCATAATGGGAGGAATCGCCTCTTCCTGTATGGGCGTAGCATTCTCAAAGCCCATGTAACCGATTGCCTCGAGCAATTGATCATTTAATCCTATTTCTGTAAACTTCATGGGCTAAATTTAACGAAATTAAGGGAGAAGGAAATACATAAAAGCGAAGAAACGGGAATTTTGGTGGGTTTTTGGTTTTTGGTGATCGGTGATCGGTGATCTGTGATCTGTGATCAGTAATCGGTGATCAGTTTGTAGGGTGTGGTGTTTTTGGTGATTGGTTTTTGGTGATCGGTGATCGGTGATCTGTGATCTGTGGTCGGTGATCAGTTTGTAGGGTGTGGTGTTTTTGGTGATTGGTTTTTGGTGATCGGTGATCGGTGATCGGTGATCTGTGGTCGGTGATCGGTGATCAGTAATCGGTAATCGGTAATCGGTTTGTAGGGTGTGGTGTGGGTGATTGGTTATTCCCTACTTTTCAGTAATTTCCTTTGCTAGTTTTGAGAAGTGACAGAAAAGAAATGCGTGCACTGTTGTTTCGCAACGAAATTTCAAATATTTTTGACGTCGATGCGTTACTATTTCACTATGAAAAGTATTTGGATTGTATTTTTAATGATTGCGCTCTCTGCGTATTCCCGCGCTCAAATCGGAATGGGGCAGTGGAAAATGCATATTTCACCATATCAGGCCATCGATGTCGCTCAGGGAAACAATGCCGTTTACGCCATTCTCAGCAGAGGTATGCTGGAATATGATTTGTCTGCTGGTGAAAAGTCCATCTGGACGGCTGCCAATTATTTGTCCGATGTATCACCTACAGCCCTGGCCTATGACGACGCCAGCGATCAACTGATCATCGGATACGACAACGGCAATTTAGACCTGATACGCAACGAGGCAGTGTACAACTTAACAGCTATTTTACAGTCCTCAATAAGCGGCGAAAAAGGAATCAACAACATTTATTGTCACGGCGGAAATGCCTACCTGGCAACCGGTGTCGGAATCGTGGTCATCAACCTCAACAAACGCGAAGTGCGGGACACTTACAATCCTTCTCCACTCAATGATGGTATTTTAGATGTTGCCGTTTACAACGATAGTATTTTTGCGTTATCGGAAGGCACATTGCGCGTCGGTGCCGTCAACAATAATTTTCTGGCCGATCCTGCTCAGTGGCAGACAATATCGGCTTTTCCCGACTATTCGAGCACCGGTAGATACAACGCTCTCGCCAGCGTACACGATGAATTATACATTAGTTACAACAGCGAGATCTACAATGCGGACACGCTGTATCGCTACGATGACGGCAACCCCACTATCGTAATGAATGAAGTCGAACTGCTCGGATTGAGCACCTCAGAAAATGAGCTCGTCGTCAATATAGCCGGTGGAATGATGACCTATGACCAGAACTTTACAGAAACCAACAACATTTTTCAATACAGTCACGGTGCGTTCCCCGAACCGCAAAATGCGCTCTTTCACGACGGACATTTCTACCTCGCTGACGGGCGTTCCGGACTGGTCAAAGCGGCGAATGCATACAACAGCGAACAGATCACCTTTGAAGGGCCCCGATACAACGATGCCTATCGAGCAGAATGGGCGAATGGAAAACTGGCCGTAGCCGGAGGCGGACTCAATGGTACTGGTCCCTCTTTTAGTCGGCGTGGCGGTGCAATGCTCGAAGATGGCAAGTGGACTTCCGTCATGGAATCCAATCAACCCATCATCCAGGGTCAGGATATCTGGGATTATATCTCCGTTGCCATCAATCCTTCCAATACCGATGAAGTGGCCTTCGGAACGTTTTCGGAAATCCCTTTGATCAAAGTAGAAAATGATGCGATTGTCGACACTTTTGCTTACTCTAACTCTCTACTCGAAGGAGATACGGAGGGAACCAACTGGGGGTACGTGTCAGACCTGAAATTTGATGAAGATGAAAACCTCTGGGTAGCCAATGCTTTTGCCGACCAACCGCTCAAAGTGAGAGCAGCTGACGGTTCCTGGTATTCGTTTAATCAGGGAAATGCGGTAAAATCAAAACTGACCACAAGAATCGCTATTGACAACAATAATGTAAAGTGGATGGGGGTTGACGGTACAGGTATCGTCGCCTTTGATCACGGCGAAAATCTGGATGACGCTTCAGATGACCAGTATCAGGTCTTTAATACGAGCGAGAACAGCGGAGCACTGCCCACCTCGACGGTGGAAGCGATTGCCGTAGACTTCAGCAACAACATTTGGATCGGCACTCCAGAGGGTATGCGCGTGTTGTACAACTCCAGCAACATTTTTGAGGCGAGTCCGGGCGAGTACAATTTTCAGAAATTGTTGATCGAATTCGGAGAGAATGTAGAAATCGTTTTGGGAACGACTCACATCACAGATATCGCCATCGACGGAGCCAATCGCAAATGGATCGCCACGGCCAGTTCCGGCGTGTTTTTGCTCGCTGAAGACGGGCTGTCGGTCATACGCAACTTCACGAGTGAAAACAGTCCGTTACTCGACAACAACGTACTGGATATTGCCATTGATCAAAATACGGGTGAGGTTTATTTTGTGACCAACGAAGGAATGATTTCATACCGCTCAGACGCTTCACAAGGCGATCTTTCATACAGCAATGTAAAAGTTTTTCCCAATCCCGTTCGACCTGATTATTTTGGTCCGGTTACCATTCAGGGAATAGCATTTAATTCCTCTGTAAAAGTTACCGATATTGCGGGAAACCTGGTTTACCAAACGACATCCAACGGAGGCACCGCCACCTGGGACGGTCAAACCCTGGATGGGGAAAGGGCTGCTACGGGCGTCTACCTCATCTGGACGAGTGTGAATGATGCCGATACGAAAGGACGCCAGGTGGGCAAAGTGGTATTTATCAATTAAGCTGAGTTCTAAAAAAAACGCATGAAATCGATTGATCACGGGATTCTGCTCAAGAAAATCAGTTACAGTGAAACGAGCCTCATCCTGCACTTTTTTACATTGGAAAATGGCTTCCAGGCCTACCTTTTTCAGGGTGGTAAAAAAAAGAAGGGCAATATGCTTCAACCTTTATCCATCATGGAGATCGCGGCATATCGTCGACCTGAAAGCGAACTGGGAAAAATCACAGCTATTGCCGCCGACTTTATCCCGCAAACCATTCCCTACGACCCCCTAAAAAGTGGACTGGCTTTTTTTATGACGGAAGTAATTGAACAGACATTGCGATCCAGCGATCGCGATCAGCGGATGTTCGCGTTTTTGTCACAAGAAATACAATGGCTCGATGATTCTGATGTTATTACGAATTATCCCATTTGGTTTCTTTTAAAAATGGCTGAAAAAATCGGTTTTGGATTGCAGGGGGCCGATCGTGAAGCGCGCATATTCGATTTACAGGCGGGGGTGATTTCCAATCAAACACCAGAAGGACACGCTTTTGAACAAGACGATTCCGTCGTTGAATTGAGTCGTTTACTGCACACCGATAAAACCGATTTTCTGGCGCAGCACATCCACAAAACGCATCGCACGCGCATTATTGGACATCTGATCAGTTATTATCGCTGGCACATCGCAGGATTCAAACCTCCCAAATCACTGGAGGTGATGCAAGCAATTTTTGAATAATACCCTTTACCCGAATTCCAGGAATTCGGAAATCTAAAACTACCAGGCTAACGTTAAATTTTATGGATCAAGATCAAAAGTTGGGTACTAAGCATAAATTTCGGTCAATCATAGAAGTAATTTTTCGTCATTTGTAATTTTTCTTTTTGACTTTCTTTACTTTTTCGCATTGCTCGAAAAAGTAACAAAAAGATCTAGCGCTTGGAATATCTGCTCTATTTCGGTGCTCTCGATACTCTGCTTCATTACATTACGCAGCACTCGATCACCTTACCATTATGCAAGGCGATCGCGATGCACTGAGCATATCGAATGTGAGTGATGCTGATCGAAGTGAAACGAAGCATCAGTATCGTATCGAGATCGCGAAGTTTTCAGGTAGTGGGTACCCCGAACTGATTTTCCTATGCGCGTTCTCCAACCTACTAAACTGTATGCTATAAATAGGGTTATTCCCTACCTAAATAATTAACCCAACGAAGCGAACCATTTTGGTAAGAACTGAGATGAATACTGCTAAGACCGATGATCTAAATCGGTAATTCCATTCAAAAAGTTTAAACTCTTAACCTTCTCCCCAACTTTTGAGACTGATCCAATTTTATCAAGAAAGTTAGTTCTTTGGAAGGCGTAATATATTTTAATCCTATTCATTTTTTTATTCACTCATGTTATTTTTTAAAAGTGTTCATGAGCTCGCTTCGCTCGGTTCATTGATAAAAAAACGAAGCAAAAAAATCTAGCGCTTGGAAACCTTCCGACCCAACATTGCCATCGACTCTTAAAATTCAAAAACTCGTCCTTCGTCCTCAAACACTTTGAATTTTTACAGAGTCTTCTGGCGTTGGGTCCCCGGATCATGTTTCCTATGCGCATGCCCGCCGACTGAACTTTTCCTGTAAATTTTACATTGTAATTTATTCGTCATTTTCAACTTATGCTATTTAGCACAATTTGTCAGACCTCAAAAGGACCTATTTCTAATGGAACTTATCTAATGGAACTTAGAAGTGGAGGGAGCGGCTTGATTGATTCGTCCTCCTCTCCACCACAAAACACAATCATTTCGAAGGAAGCGAGATGTACTGAGCAACGCCGAAGTACGATGTGTGAGCTCCGCCGCTGTACGATGTGCTGAGCTCCGCCGCTGTACGATGTGCTGAGCTCCGCCGAAGTAAAAAATCCTCATTAATTTGAGTTGAATATATCAGATAATGTAATGGGGAAACAAATGGATACGCAGAAAACAAATTTATTCAATACTTGTTAGTCAAGAATATTTAATTTTGTTGCGCAATACGACTTTACAAATACGTTATGATTAAAACAGATATCATCATCATCGGTGCGGGTCCCGTCGGACTTTTCACCATCTTCGAGGCCGGACTTTTGAAATTAAAGTGTCACCTGATAGACTCGCTGCCACAACCGGGAGGTCAGTGTTCAGAGATTTATCCCAAAAAACCGATATATGACATTCCAGCATATCCATCGATATTAGCAGGGGAATTGGTCGATAATTTAATGGAACAGGCTGAACCGTTCAAACCTGGTTTTACGTTGGGAGAAGCGGCAGTAAAAATTGACAAGGTTGCGGATGACAAATTCGTTGTAACAACAGAAAAAGGTACACAACACGAAGCGCCTGTGGTTATGATTGCCGGGGGACTTGGTGTATTTGAACCGCGCAAGCCACCAATCGAAGGATTATCGAACTATGAAGATAAAGGTGTCGAATATATCATTAAAGATCCCGAATTTTACCGCAATAAAAAATGTGTTATTGCCGGTGGCGGTGATTCTGCACTGGACTGGGCGATTTACTTAACGGAGAAAGATATCGCATCGGAAGTATCGCTCGTTCACCGCAGAAGTTCATTTCGCGGACATTTAGATTCCGTTCAGCAAGTGATGGACCTGGCAGAAAAAGGCAAAATCAATTTGATTACAGAGGCTGAAGTCGTGGGCGTTGATGGTCAGGACAAAGTAGAAAATGTGACGATCAAGCACAAAAAAGACGGCGAATTCCAAAAAGAGACGGATCACTTCATCCCGTTATTTGGTTTAAAGCCTTCACTGGGACCTATTGCCGACTGGGGGCTCGAAATTGAGAAAAATGCCATTAAAGTAGATACTACAGATTACTCGACGAATATTCCAGGGATTTATGCCATTGGCGACGTTAACACCTATGAAGGCAAGCTCAAGCTCATCTTGTGTGGATTCCACGAAGGCACGATTGCTGTACAGTCGGCATTTGCGCGCATTCACCCGGACAAAAAGAACGTGTTGAAATATACCACGGTAAACGGAGTACAAGGATTCTAAAAAAGGAAGGATATGACAAGATTAGTCTCATTTAACGTGAATGGCATTCGCGCCATCATGAAAAAGGATTTTGAAACAGATATGGAGGCACTGAATCCCGATATACTGTGTCTTCAGGAGACCAAAGCACAGGACAATCAGGTCGCCGCGGCCCTGGAAAGTTTTGGTTCTTATCACATCGTCAGTAATTCCGCTACAAAAAAAGGTTATTCCGGAACTGCTATTCTCAGTAAAGAAAAACCTATTGATGTCACTTATGATATCGGCGTTGAAGAACACGATGACGAAGGGCGCGTGATTGCCGCTGAATATGAAGACTATTTTGTCGTCGTGGTCTATGTTCCCAATGCGGGAAGTGCGTTAAAACGATTAGATTACCGAACAACCTGGGATGAAGCATTTTTGCGCTACCTGAACGAATTAGAAAAGAAAAAACCCGTGATTGTGGGTGGAGATTTTAACGTCGCCCACCGCGAAATTGATTTGGCCCGACCCAAAGCGAATTACGACAAACATGCAGGTTTTACCCAAAAAGAGATCGATGGAATGAATGCTTACACCGGCAACGGGTTCGTGGACACCTTCCGCATGTTGCATCCCGATGAAGTAGAATACTCGTGGTGGAGCTACAGAGGCGGTGCGCGCTCAAGAAATGTGGGCTGGAGGATCGACTACTTTTTGGTGAGTAAATCGTTAAAAGACCGCGTCGAAAAATCGGAGATCCTGAATGATATCATGGGTTCAGATCACTGTCCGGTACTTTTGGAAATTCAATAGCCTATCGCTTTCTCGTTTGAGTGCCAGACCTTTTTGCAAAATTCAGGCATCAGTATAAAAAACCAAACAACCATAATGGTATTTTATTCCCCGTTCCCATCTCAATATCTAAAGCTAAATACGCTAATGGAACACCTCTAATCTGATTTACTGATTTTGAAGGTCCGCCTATTTCGAATGTATAAGTTTCATCCACCATAAAGTCGCCATATTTTGATGAAGTAATCCCCTGTCTATATGCCAGTTGATTAAAGAAAAATGTTTCCCTCAGTGTTCCTGTATTTGGTTTCCCTTGTGCAAAAAGATGAATCAAATTCGTGTTTTCCAAATATATTTTTTCTGGTTTTTGTAAATAACTGATGCCACTCGTATCACTTTTAAGTAAGTTGATAATTTTTGCCTGAGCCAGAATATCGAGAAGCTTTAATATTGTATTGCGCTGCGTTTGCAGTCTTTCAGCCAATTTGCTAATATTAGGTTTAAAAGGCGCCGTTTGGCTGATGACATATAAAAGTTTCTTTAACGTCCGAACCGTTGAATAATTTAAGGATTCAAACGGTGCTATATCTGTATCAATAACTAAATGAGTCGTTTGTTGAAGTTTACCAAAATAACTTTGCTTTCCCTCTAAATAAAAAGGATAATATCCATTTTCAAGATAATTTTTAAAGGCAGTCTCATTAGGAATCTGATCTTTTAATGAAGAAGACAGTTCTTGATGATTGTTTAAAATTTGAGACAATTCAAGTTGAGGAAAGTTGACATCATACTCAAACATGAGATACTCTCTATATGAAAGCCCCTGAATATTATGTACGACGGCGCGACGTGAAAGATCAGCTGTGCCCTTGGAGATATCTAAAATAGAAGAGCCCGTTGCAATAATCTTTGCATCATCAAAATCGTCGTAAATTTGCTTAATATCCCTGGACCAATTCAGGTACCGATGAACTTCATCTAAATAAAAAGTACGATACCCTTTGTCATAAAGTACTTCAATTGTACTAATCAAACGATTTGTCTCAAAATAAAAATCATCTAAGCTCAGGAAGATTCCATGCTCAGGATTTGATTTGAAATGTTGGAGTAACAACGTTGTTTTTCCAGTTCCCCTATGACCGAGCAGAACAACCAATCGTTCGTCCCAGTTAATTTCCGTAAAAATAGAACGATGGTGCTTCTTTGTAAGCTGTTTTAATTTGCGCTCAGATTTCTTTATTAACTTCTCCATATTGAATAGTATATAAAGCAAATATACATTTTGTTTTTTACATAAAGCATTTTTTTATTATGTTTATTATAAAAAGCATTTTCACCTTTCCTATCAACACTACATCAAATTTTCACGATGCCGCGTAAGACTTTTTCTTTACTTTCGTCGTACTTAGAAGTAAAGCTATGCATCGATGAAATATTACGCGCTTCTCGTTTTGTTGTTTGCCCCGCTATCACTGCTGGGTCAAGAGGAAGACACAACAGCTTATAAACCGCGCATCGTTGGATTACCCATTGTTTTCTACAGTCCCGAAACGCGCTTTGCTTTTGGTGCAGCAGGCTTTTTCACGTTCAAATTTGACAAACAGGACTCCCTGCTGCGGCCTTCAGACGTCAATTTGGGGGGCGCTTATACATTAGAGAACCAGCTACTTTCCTACGCCGATTACGATTTTTGGCTACATGAAAACAACTACAATTTTACCGGAGAACTGGGCTATTATCGTTATTTCTACGATTTTTGGGGCGTGGGAACAGAACCCAAACAAATTGAACGGTATTCGCTGACTTTCCCGCGCATACGGTTTGAGGGCGTCAGACAAATAGCCCCTGGATTTTATGGCGGTTTAAAATACACTTTCGACGCTTTTGATATCACCGAAAAAGAAGCCGGCGGGCGGTTAATACAAGACGCCTACCCCGGTACTCAAGGTGGTAAAATCTCGGGACTGGGGGCAATCATCAAATACGACACGCGCGACCACATTTTCTACCCCACCAGCGGATACAAAGTTCAGGCGAGTTACGAACGATTTGATCCCGCCATCGGCAGCGACTTCCAGTATCACCTCACGTGGATCGATGCCGTTCGCTACTTTGATCTGAAGAAAGAGCGCGTCATTGCCGCCAACGTATACGGGCGTTTTGCGCGGGGAAACGTTCCTTTTTTCCACCTCTCCATGGTGGGCGGGAATAGCCGTATGCGCGGTTACTACGAAGGTTATCATCGCGATAAACAAATGCTGGGATGGCAGGTAGAATACCGCATGCCCGTCTGGTGGAGACTCGGTTTCGTCGCTTTTGCCGGAAACGCAGTAGTTTCAGAATCACTGGCAGCACTTCAGCTCAAAAACACCAGTACCGCTGTGGGAGGCGGGATTCGATTTCGGATCGACCGCGAACGCAAAATCAACGTCCGCCTGGATTACGCCTACACCTCCGATCAAACAACGGGTTTTTATTTTACCATCTCCGAGGCGTTTTAAGAATTATATGCCCCCTTGTAGGGGCGTATTGCGATACGCCCCTACAAGGGGCGACCTTTTCATCATTTAAAAAATATTCCTAACTTGCCGTAAAAACACAAATGTCAAACATAGACCTCATCATTGAAGAACGTCCCGCCGATATCGGCGATTTTTTAGTGGGAAGACTGCTGCCTTTTCGCAAAAAACGCCATGTTGGACCATTTGTTTTTATTGATCACATGGGTCCGGCGGATCTCAGTGAAGATGAAAACCTGGATGTACCTCCGCATCCGCACATCGGTCTTTCAACGTTAACGTTCCTGTTTGATGGCAACGTCGTTCATCGCGACAGTCTGGGAACCGAAATGGAAATCAAACCGGGAGCGGTCAACTGGATGACAGCAGGCAAAGGTATTGTCCATTCCGAGCGAACACCCGATCGGTTACGGGGACAGCAAAAAAAGGTACACGGATTACAAATCTGGGTGGCACTTCCCAAAGAACTGGAGCAAAATGAACCCACCTTTTCGCATACGGAAGCTAAAGATATTCCTGGCTGGACAGATGGAGCTGTCGATTACAAACTCATCGCAGGAGAAGCGCTGGGAAAAAAATCACCCGTTCCCGTACACAGTGAGCTCTACTTTATGGAGATCAAAGCAAAAGCAGATACAGACATCAACATTGGCGATCAGTTGTACGGTGAATCTGCATTATACATTCTCGAAGGAAATGTGATGAAAGATGGGAACACTTTTGGTCCGAAACAAATCTTAGTTGCCAAGCAGGATACACTGTGTTCTTTTACCATTGAAAAAGGTTCAACGGTCTATATATTTGGAGGAATTCCCTTCCCGGAAAAACGCTTTATTCACTGGAATTTTGTTTGCTCGAGCAAGGCTACTATTGAAAAAGCAAGAGAAGACTGGAAGCATCAACGTTTTGACAAGGTTCCCGGTGATGAAGATGATTTTGTCCCCTTACCGGATTAGAACACCCCCTATTTTGTTACAAGTTTTGGCGAAAACACCCCCTATTCTGTTACAAAATAGTTGAAAAACACCCCCTATTTTGTTACAATTGTGTATATTTACATCCTGTAATGAAAGGGTTAAAACGAAATATTGAGCAACATCTCCTCGACTGGAAATCAAATAAAAATAGGAAACCGCTCATGTTAAGGGGAGCTCGACAGGTTGGGAAAACAACTATCGTCAAACAATTTTCGAGGCATTTTGATCATTATATAGGATTAAACCTCGAACGACAAAAAGACGCTCAGTTCTTTCAGGATACAGACGACGTTAGATCGATCTACGATGCACTCATCATTAATAATGGTCTCACCATAAACGAGGATGATTCCGTGTTACTATTTATTGATGAAATTCAAGAGCAACCACATGTGATTAAACTCTTGCGCTATTTCTATGAAGATTTATCAGAAATTCACGTGATTGCGGCGGGTTCTTTATTGGAATTTGCTCTCGGTAAAGTAAAATCATTTCCTGTTGGACGTATTCAGTTTTATTACCTCTACCCATTCAATTTTCAAGAATACCTGGCTGCTTTGGGCAACAAGCCGTTGAAGGAAGCCTTTGACACTGTTCCTGTAGCAAAATCTGCACACACTTCGCTGTTAGAAAATTTTCATCGTTACGCCATAATCGGTGGAATGCCTGAAGTCGTAGACACCTATTTAGCCAATGGAAACATGTCACAGCTTTCTCAGGTCTACAACAGTATCTGGGAAACCTACAAAAATGATATTGAAAAATATGCAGAAAACAGAACGGAAGAAAAAGTTATTCGACATATTCTCAATACGGCTCCCAATTTTTTGGATGAACGCGTGAAGTTTCAAAACTTTGGCCATTCGAACTATCGCTCCCGAGAAGTTTCAGAAGCCATGAAAAGCATTGATGCCGCAGGATTGATAAAATTAATTTATCCTACAACTGCAATACAGCCCCCCATTCAGTCGGATTTTAAAAAAGCTCCCAGACTGCAGTTTTTGGATGCGGGGATCGTAAATAACATCCGGGGCGTTCAGGCAAATCTTCTCAATATTAATGATTTAAGCAAAGCGTACAAAGGAGCGCTCATACCCCATATCATTACTCAGGAACTCATTTCACTCAACCTGGAAAAACAAGTAAAACCAAACTTTTGGGTTCGGGACAAAGCGTATGCTTCTGCAGAGGTTGACCTCGTCTATTCATTCAACAATCACATTATTCCCATCGAAATAAAATCCGGCAGTACAGGAACATTAAAGTCGTTGCATCAATTCATTAATCGTACCGACCACAATTACGCTGTACGCATCTACGGGGGAGCATACACGATTCAAAATCAAAAAACGCCAGAAGGGAAAGCTTATAAACTCATGAATCTCCCGTACTATTTGGGCACTAAAATACCCGAGTATTTAGATTATTTTCTAACCAACTATTGAAAATTACAAGCCGAGCCCTACGCCGTTCGCACTTTCTGCAATGCCTGCTTAAAGGTATCAGTGGGCTGAGCTCCGGACAATGCAAACTTTTCATTAATCACGAAAAACGGTACACCCTGCACGCCGATCTGCTGAGCGCGCTGGATATCTTGAATCACATCCTCCGTATAACTCGCAGAATTATAAACTTTCCCAAGTTCTTCCTCATCCAATCCAACAGAAGCACCAATCGATTTTAACACATCCATCTTATCGATATTCTTACCTTCTTCAAAATACCCCTTTAACAATGCTTCTTTAAATGCGGCTTGTTTTCCTTTCGATTTCGCAAAATGTAACAGGCGATGCGCATTTCTGGAGTTGGCGACGACCGCATTTTCAAGGTCATAATTCAGCCCTTCTTCCGCTGCCATTCCAGTGACATGCTCGTTCATTTTCTGCGCTTCTTCTAAAGAGATATTCTTTTTATTCGCTAAATGTTGAGTGACATTTTTATTCGGGTCTGTTGCAAGTTCCGGGTCCAGCAGAAAACTGCGATAGATTATTTCTACCTCATCGCGAATTCCCAATGAATCTACAGCCTTTTCAAAACGTCTTTTCCCGATATAACAAAACGGACACATCACATCACTCCAGATCTCAACTTTCATACTTTTCTTTTTTTACAAAGTTAGCGGTAATGTGATGAACTTTATAGTCCATTTATCGTTATTTTGAATAATGGATCTCGAAAAAGGAAAACAACTACTGCGCTGCAACATCGAAAGAACGATGAATCAGAAAATCAGCGACGAATGCTTTGCGGCCATCTACAAAGTCATGGTACCGAAAACAATTGAACGAAAAACGCTATTTATTGAAGAAGGGCATTATTGCAATTACGTTCACTTTATCATTCAGGGGGCTTGTTATGCGTATGACGTGGATGAACGCGGAGATAAACACGCCTTTCAGTTTTCGATCGAAGATTACTGGATTGGCGATTTATACAGTTATTTCTCCGGAAGAAAAGGGATTTACAATGCCGAAACCATCGAAGAAACCGATGTTCTGGCCATCAGCAAGAAGAACTTTGACCAGCTTTGTATCGACTATCCGATTTTTGACCGTTTTTTCAGAATTCTCATCCAAAATGCCTTTGTAGCACTGCAATACCGCCATATTAAAACGCAAAGTGAGGACGCAGAAAAAAGGTATCTGGAATTCAATGAAAAATATCCCTGGTTTGTACAGCGCATCCCCCAGTACCTCATCGCGTCGTATTTGGGCATGAAACCGCAATCATTGAGTAGAATACGAAAATCACTTGCCAAAAGATCGCCTCGTTGATGCACCATTCAGCAGACCAGTTCCATGAGCGCGTTCACGTTCATTTTAACACCTCCCTGGACTTCCTGACAACAAATCCTTTCACCGTATCGTTTCCTTCCATTGCATTTAAATTGCTTAGAATTCTGACTGCAAATAATCTGTATCCCGAATTATTCAAAAGGTTCTACCACGAATTTAGTGGGTAAGGACAGCGTAAAAGCATTCAAAATATCCACTGAGCGGCTTTTTGTCACGGTTTTTGTCCTTCGACATTTTTCAAATAATTAAATTTGAAAGCTCAGGAACCACAAAAACACGCGCCAAAAAGTATTTCTTCATAATCTTCTATAGCCGCGGGTTGAAACCCACGGCTATAGATAGGTACCTTTCATAATTGTCCTTCCCTAAAATATAATTATTCGTTTTATACTAACCTTTAAATTCGTGGTAGAACCATTCATAAATACTTTGGCTTCTGACATTCCGCTCGATGAATTCTCTGAACTTTCAAACGACGAATTGAATCCAATTAAAAGATGATTGATAAAGTCCGATTCTAATTTGATAAAAATAAAATCTAATTGTAACTTTTTTAAAAGTCATTCGTCTTGCTGTTGATTGAACACAAAAGAATATCATATCGCCGTTGAAGAATACAGTGATCGACTGTTTCGTTTTGCATTGAAATTGTGCAAAAATGAAACTATTTCACGCGACTTTGTTCAAGATGCATACGAAAAAGTTTGGATCAAAAAAGATGATATTAATTTTGATAAGGTCAAGTCTTACCTATTCAAAACAGTATATAACGGATTTATCGATTACACCAGAAAGTCCAGAGTAATTTCGATTGAAGATCAAAAAGCAGATGTTTTCACGACAACACCAAATCACGATATCAATGAAATTTTACATCAAGCTTTGAATCAATTGAGTGAAGTTCAAAAATCAGCCGTTTTACTGAAAGATTACGAGGGATACAATTATACTGAAATAGGTGAAATATTACATTTAAATGAGTCACAAGTAAAGGTATATATTTATCGAGCCAGAAAACATTTACAAAAATACATCGGGACAATAGACGCAGTTATATGAGAATAGATAAAAATAATTACGAAGCTTTTTTACTTGACTTATCGGAAGGAAATCTTACTGATGAGCTAAAAAGTGAATTGTATTTATTTTTACAGGAGAACCCCGAACTGGATACAGACGTTCTCGATGAGATTGTAGAATTAAAAGCGCCAGACGAAGAAAAGATTGACAAAGAATTCTTAAACTTCGAAAAAATTAATTCTTCCAAACGAAAACACTTTTTTATTGCCTATCACGAAGGAGACTTAAATGAAGTCGATAAGCAGCAAGTTTTAAATTTTATTTCAGATCAAAGAAAATATCAACAGGAATTCAATCAATTCTCCAAATCAAAACTAACTCCTTCTACTATAGTTTTTGAGGACAAAAAAGAACTTCATTCTATTGCAAATGGATCAGAAGTTAAAGGGGTTTTTTATTGGTCTGTTAGGATTGCAGCAATTCTACTGATTGGATTTTTCGTCAGCAGTTTATTGACAAATTTGAATCCTGTATCTCCAAAATACTTTGTTAGTACTAAAAACACGAATCTGACTCCCAACATTGAACATGGCAATGATTTTGAAATCTCGAAATCAATTAAAAAACCTGCGAAACAATTAATTGTCGAGAATAATTCAGACTCCAATAATCTCAATCGTTCATCTAAAGAAAAAGTTCAATCGAAAAATGAAGATAAAAAGCAATCTCCAAATGTTGAACCTAACGAGAAAAAGCAATTTAAAAAAGCGGTTCCAAAGCTACTAGTAAAAAACCCTGAATTAAGTGAAATTGTAGCTGAATTGGATAACAAGGAGACTAAAACTGAAAAAGAATCAAAAGACAGTGTGCCAAATTCTATTGCAAAAGCTCCGCCATCTCTATTAGCATATTTAGAAGATAAAGGAAAAGAAAAGAAGCTTTTGAATGACAACGGAAGTCCAGATGTGATTGCGTTGATCAACAAAGGAAGTAAATCGTTAACTGGACAGGAAATTGTTGCTCAAACGAGCACAAAAGAAACAAGCAGAACCATATTTGAAATCGGTGGATTAAAGATTGAGCGATCTAAAAGTAAATAATTTTAGCTACCTGTAACATTTTAGATGTTCGTCCGTCTTGCAATAAAACAAAACGATTATTATGAAAACGAAAATTATTATTCTATCGGCACTGTTGATGTCATTTAGTATTGCAGCACAAGAAGAAGAAAGTAAACAGGATACAACCAGAATTTCTTACAAAGGAAAGGTGATCACTATTCATAATAATGGTGACACTATTGAAGTAAAAGACGAGGAGGAATGGGATGTAAATCACTGGAGAGGTCTTGAATTTGGTATCAATGGGTATTCAACATCAAAAGATTTCGAAATTAATAATGACCCAAACAACGTGTTCCTTGAGTTAGACTATGCTAAAAGTTTTATGATTAACCTGAACATTGCTGAGTTTAATCAAAAATTAGGAAATGAACACTTTAGATTTATGACTGGGCTTGGTTTTCGATTTAATCGTTATGCCTTTAAAAGTACAAAATCGACTTTATCCTATAACGATACAACTATTTTCTCGGCCACAGATAGTACAAAGTCGTTTGATAAAAACTTCTTAAACGCAACTTATTTGAGTGTTCCGGCATACTTCACATTCATGCCTGGAAATGATCCCGATAAAAGTTTTCATATTTCTATTGGAGCTCTGTTGAACTATAGAATTGGTTCCAGAGTCAAACAAAAATTTAGTCAAAATGATCAAAATAGAAAGGACATAAATCGCGGACACTATCACATCTCTCCATTCCTGGTTGATGCTAGCGTAAGAATCGGAGCTGGAAGGTTTACAGCGTTTGCAAATTATGCATTAACGCCTCTCTTTGAGAAAAACAAAGGACCTGAATACTATCCTTTTTCAGCAGGGTTAAGCTTAAATTTTTAGAAAAATTCAACTTTCAAATATGGCTGACGCGAAATCCGTGTCGGCTTTTTTTTATGGTTCTACCATGAATTTAGTGAGTAAGGACCGAGTAAAAGCATTTAAAATATCCCCTGAACGGCTTTTTGTCACGGTTTTTGTCCTTCGACATTTTTCAAATAATTAAATTTGAAAGCTCAGGAACCACAAAAACACGCGCCAAAAAGTATTTCTTTATAATCTTCTATAGCCGCGAGTTGAAACCCTCGGCTATAGAACCCTCGGCTATAGATAGGTACCTTTCATAATTGTCCTTCGCTATAATATAATTATCCGTTTTATACTACCCATTAAATTCGTGGTAGAACTTTTTTTATTATTCTGACCCTAACTGGAGATTTCTGATCAAGAACATACCATAGCATAAATTCAAAATCATCCCATGCTCCTGTTATCTGATTTTATGCAGAAACAGTACCTGTGCTGATCGTCAGCATCAGTAGAGAGCACAAAGTATGTCTTAACGGATTGTCCGCGGTGAAGGCAACAGTATCGTTGAGATAGCCATAGCAAACTTGAGTGGAAATACCGGTAAAGAACGCGATAAGCATTTTATTTTTTTAGTATTTTGGCGCCGTGAGAAACTTAATTGTAGGCGACATACACGGATACCTTGATCCCCTGAAGGATGCGATAGAAAAAATAAAGTACAGCCCTGAAAATGATCGCTTTATTTTCATCGGGGACTATATCAACGGCGGAAATGAACCCATTGAGGTCGTCGATTTACTGCTGAACATTAAAAAAGAGGCGCATTACTCACCCATTTTTATTAAAGGAAATCACGATTACTGGTTTTCCGAACTGCTGAACCGCGACCTCACACTTTTTCAGGATAAAAAATACATCCGGAAGAAATACAAAGCGTGGATGAAAAAAGGTGGTGACACGACCTACAATGCCTATCGAAAAGCCGGTCCGTCCATCGTTCAGCATCACAAAACAGCTTTTTTTGATCAACTTCAGGACTACTACTTATGGGATCACAAACTCGCCGTCCATGCTGGTTTCGATCCAAATGTTGGTTTTGAAAAAACACTTAAAAAAGAACCTCACTCCCTTTTTTGGGACCGCAATCTATTCAAAACGGCACTCAATAAATTCGGAAAGAACAACAAGCGCACCAATAAATTTGGAAAACGCCGCAAACCTATTGCTAAATTTGACTCCATTTACATCGGACACACGCCTACGATCAAATTTGATTTTGATACGCCGCGCATGATCGGCAACGTTGTCAATGTCGACCAGGGCTGCAAATACAATGGTAAATTAACCATTTGGGATGACTCCAGCCATACCTTCGTGCAAGGGCACACTCCGGATTGACCCGTGTCACTAATTATTTTTGTATCGGAAGGTGAGAAAATTTCGAGTGACACAGTTTTTTGAACACTCCCGTTTTAAATTAAAATTTACGACCTATCCTGGAACCGACTAAAAGGAGCTCAACGCGATGTGCTGAGCACCCAAGTCGAAGTGAAGTTAAACCCATTCAAAATTAATTATCAACATAGTATACCTTTGACATTTATCAGGAAATTCGGGCTTCGGGCTTCTGTTTCGACAAGCTCAACAATCGCCCTCAGCCCTCGTCCTCAGCCCTCGTCGTCAGCCCTTTGGATCAGTCCTGTCCTTATCGCTCATGATCAGCCCAATGTTTCTTCGCTACTCTTGCTCACTACCCCCCACTCTTGCTGCATGCTCAACACTCTTGCTCCTCCCCCCTATCCCCCCTTTCTTAACCTATGTGAACGAAATAGGCTCAGGTTCTCCGCATCTTTGTATCAACATTAAAAAAACAAGTTATGGCAGATATGAAAAAATGGGTACTCGACCCCACGCACAGTGAGTTATTATTTAAAGTAAAGCACTTAATGATTACCAATGTAAAAGGTGAGTTTACCGATTTCAACGCGGAAATCAAGGCGAACGGCAGCGATTTTGAAAATGCAAAAGTGCATGCATCAATAGTGTCAGATTCGGTTTATACCAACAATAACGATCGCGATAAACACCTGAAAAGTGAGGATTTCTTCAATGTCGAAGCCCACGAAAAATTGACGTTCGAGGGTACTTCATTTGAAAAACTAGACGATGAAAATTACAGATTGAAAGGTGATCTAACCATCGTAGGTGTCACGAAACCGGTAGCATTGGACGTTGAATTCGGCGGCCTTGCCAAAGACCCCTGGGGCAATGAAAAAGCCGGGTTTTCTATTTCAGGTAAAATCAACCGAAAAGACTGGGGACTCAACTGGAACTCTACGCTCGAAACGGGCGGCGTTTTAGTAAGCGATGAAGTGAAAATCATGGCTGAAGTGCAGTTCACACCAGCTTAGACGCAATAGCACACAATTGGATCGCCCACGCCATTCGGCGCTGGGCGATTTTTAATTAACTCAAGCTGTCATCATCTGAATCATTCAAATCCTGCCATCACCTCAGCGAAAACATTGCTTTAGCATTTATTAGTGGCGCATTCCAAAACTTATGTCATATTCTCGAGCGCATCAAAAAATCGTTCGCGAAATGAACGCGAAAGCGGAACTTTTGTCCCGTCGCGCATGATAATGGCACCTCCATCGTTTTTATCGAACCGATTCACGTAGTCCATGTTAATAATATGTGATCGGTGACACCGCACAAACCAACGGTACGAAAGGGCTGCTTCATATTCCTTCAACGGCTTTGAAACGATAATCTCCCGGTCGTCATTGATGTAAAAATTGGTGTAATTTCCACTCGACTGACAGCGTAAGATATCTTCAACGTCAAATATGTAAAGCGATTCCATTGTGCGAAGAACTATCTTTTTGTTATCCTTCTCAATGTTATTAAGCAATGCGTCATAATGCGTACTTTGATCGAGTTGCCCTTTAATTCTATTGACAGCATTATATATTGCGTTATTTAATTCCTCTTCGTCAACGGGTTTTAAAATGTAGTCGAGCGCAGAACTCTTGATCGCCCGAATAGCATATTCTTCATGTGCTGTGATAAAAATAACCTGAAAGTCGCGATCATCCAGCCTATCCAGAATATCGAATCCAGAACCATCCGGCAACTGAATATCCAGCAGCACGATGTCCGGATTTTGTTGTTCAATTGACGCAATTGCAGTGGCAACACTTTCACCATCCTGATAAACCTTGAGGTCTTCAGAATTATGACTCAACATGTTCGCCAATAAAGCCCGCGTTCGTATTTCGTCATCTACAATCAGTACTTTGTAAGCCATTCAAATAAAAGTCTTTTAGTGTGTCATTTCTCTATTGTATAATGGGTATGCCTATTTTTACCCGCGTACCTGTTTCACGCTGTTGGTCATCGTCTTCTATGGTCACGTAGCCCGACCTTTTATATTTTTGATGCAACAGTGCAATGCGCTGTTCTGTAATCGAAATAGCCATACTTTTATGGCTTTTCAAGGTTGAACTTGCTCGTTTTTCGCGGGCCGCTTTTCGGCCGATACCATTATCTACTATTTCAAAAATAAGTAATTCCTTTTCAATTTTATAGTTTATCCGAATTTTACCGTCTATCACTTTGTGAAGTTCGCCGTGTTCAGTCGCATTTTCCAGGAATGGCTGTAAAACCATTGGTGGAATCATGGTGGTTTCGAGGTCTACATTGCCCTCTGCGCTGATCTCAAAATCAAAACGGTGTTCAAAACGGGCTTGCTGAATTTTTAAAAAGCGTTCTAAAATTTCCAGCTCAGTGGAGAGCGGAATAAACTCTTTGTCACTATTTTCCAGAATTAAACGCATGAGTCGCGAGAAATTGACTAAAAATGCAGAAGAGTTTTTCAAATCATTATCGTAAATGTAACTTTGAATCACCGACATGGCATTGAATAAAAAATGGGGATTCATCTGCGACCGCAGCAACTGTTGCTGTAACTCTACTTCGCGCTGTTGAGTGCGTAACGCCCGTTGTTTGCTTCGAAAATAGAATATCACAAAAAGCGCCAAAAACAGTATGACTGAAAAGAAAAGAATGAGAATGATCTGTTGGTTGCGGAGCTCTGTATTTTCCAGTTTTTGTTCATTGATCAACTGTTGATTCCGCTGCTCTTCAATGCGGCGCTTTTGTTCACTGATTTGCTTGGCTTTTTGTTCGGCTTCATAAAGCTCGCTGAGTTCGGCAACCTGCGTCTGCAATTCACTGGCAGAAATACTGTCCTTAAAGTCCACGTATGCGCGCAAATCCCGATAAGCACCGGTTTCGTCCCCTATTGCTGACCGCACCCGGCTTCTCAACTGAATGATTTTATAATAACGCAAGGTAGAACCGTGCTTTTCGGTAAAAATCAAAGCGCGATTGCAATGCTTCAGCGTACGATTCAACTGATTATTTGCAAAAGCCAGTTGTGCCAAAAAATAGTGTAACTCTCCCTTGCCGAAGCGGGCCGGAATCTGATCAAAATAGTTGCTGCTCAACTCCAGGTTTTTTTCTGCCAATTCCAAATCGTTGGTTTGCAGATAGGCCCGACCTAACTCCTTGTGCGTATTGGCAATACCAATCTCCGATGACTCCTGATAATACAAAATCAACGCGCGCTGTAACCCGTATAATCCTTCTTTGATCTGCCCAGTGCTGACGTTGAGATCGCCCAGGCTCAACAGCGCTTCCGCCTCCAAAAATTTATTCTTGATTTTTTTCGCCATTTGCCGCGCATCCGCATAGTAACTTTTCGCTTTAACGACATTGCCCAATTCGTAATGCACATCTGCCAGTTTTAACTTGTGCATAACCACGCAGAGGTGCAACTCATTTTTTTCGGCATAATTCAACGCCTTTTGTTGGTATTTGACGGCATCCGTGTACTGACCTCTTTCCTCCAGGGCGGTTGAAATAATGTTTAAGACGAGCGAAGGTAACATGTCGAAACGGGTCTTTCGCGAACGCTTCATAGCTTTGTTGGCTTGAAATCTCCATTCCATTTTGCTCTGAATGTTCATATAGCTTTTAATCGCATAGAACAGTACCTTAATCGATCTATGCTGAATCGAATCGAGGGTTGAATTTAACTGCGGTACAAATCGCAATGTCCTTCTTTGATCCAGAATTTCTGTCGTTGAGAGCAACAACAATTGATGGTCCATCGGCAATTGCGCACTTTTTAGCTTTCTGTAAAACACCGTGTCGTGAATACTTTGACTCGTTTGCTTCCAGAACAGATGAAGCAAATGAAATTCAACCCGTTCGTCCGGGGGGAATTTGTCGAAATTATCATAATGCTGGTTCATCACTGAATCGAGCGCACGATAGTCCGTATTCATCAGTCGCTCCAGCTCCGATAATTCATGTTTCGGCGATTGTCCCCAAACACCTGAAACAATTAATCCAAAAAAAAGAATTCCTGTCAGTACTTTCATCTGTGATCTAAAGGTAAGGAATTGATTTTAAATCGACCGCGTTGAGTTCTCCGCAAGTTATTCACGGCACAATTTAAACGGTAACAATCATTCCCTATCCACTAAAACCAGTGATTTTCACCGCGGAATGATGGCTGCTGCTCTTCTGTTTTTATCCACCTCATCCCCTGTAGTCTGCCGGTGAAAAGACAATGAAATTTCGAAAAAAACCAGTATTTTGTTCGTTATTTAGAAAAAATAATGCAATTTTGAGAGGTACTAAATAACTTTATTGATGAATATTCTTTTTCCTACAGATTTCTCCGAAACAGCGGAGAATGCATTTCGATTTGCGCTTCATTTAACGAAAAAAACGGGAGGCCAGTTGACCTTAATTCACGTATATGAGCTGCCGGAACTCGGACGTTCACTTCAAAACACGTCTCGGGAAGTTTTTGAGATGATGGAAAAAGAATCTCGGCGAAATTTCCAGAATGCTGTAGAAAAAATGCGAGAAATTGCAGATGATAATGGATTCACTTCTGTTGATTTTAATCAAATCATGGAAGAAGGCCACCCTGTATCGAGAATCACAGCCCTTGCTAAGAAAGAATCGTTTGATGTTATCGTAATGGGAACGAAAGGAGCAACGGGGTTAAAGGAGGTCTTCCTCGGTTCTGTAGCTTCTGGAGTAATTGACGCATCGCCTTGTAAAGTGCTCAGTATACCGCTCGAAGCATCACACGAAGACGATGTCAAAAAATTAGCTTACATGACCAATTACAAAGACGAAGAAGTCGTTTCGTTCAATGACGTGCTGGATTTTTCTAAAAGACTGAACGCCGCTCTTTGTGGCGTCCATTTTGAAAAAGATATCTCTGATGTCAGTGATACCGAAATGGAAGATTGGAAAAAGAAACTGCGGGGAGATGATCAACGCGATTTCCACGTGATTACGGGCGAAGATATTGAATCCTCCCTCGTCGATTTTTATCAATCAAACCAAGTGGACATCATCGCTATTCAACCGCGTAAACGCAACTTTTTCAGCGCTATATTCAGCCGGAGTTTATCTAAAAATATTGCTCAGCATCTCCAAATTCCTTTGCTCACCCTGCCCGCAAAATAACAAATTGCAAATTCACTTGTTGTTGGTAAGGTAACAGCACGAAGTTTATCTGTATATTTGTTCCAGAATGGGTGTAGTTAATGAAATTAAAGCCCCTATAGCGGGAGAACTGGAAGAATTCGAAGAACGTTTTCGCAAAAATGTGCGATCAAAGGTACCGCTGCTCGACAAAATCACCCATTACATCGTGAAAAGGAAAGGCAAACAAATGCGTCCGATGTTCGTTTTTCTTTCGGCTAAAATGTTGGGAGAAATCAACGATGACACCTACAATTCTGCTTCGCTGGTAGAGCTTTTACACACAGCCACTCTGGTTCACGATGATGTCGTCGACGATGCCAACGAGCGAAGAGGTTTCTTCTCCATCAATGCGCTCTGGAAAAATAAAATTGCGGTATTAGTCGGCGATTACCTGCTCTCACGGGTGCTGTTGCTGAGTATAGAACACAAAAAATACCGTTCGCTCGAAATTGTAGCGCGCGCCGTTCGGGAAATGAGTGAAGGAGAATTGCTGCAAATTGAAAAATCGCGTCGGCTAGATATTGACGAATCCACCTATTTTGAAGTGATTCGTCAGAAGACCGCCTCGCTGATTGCTACCTGTTGCGAAGCGGGTGCCGTTTCTGTCGCTCGTGAAGATGAAGCCGAACGCATGCGGGAATTTGGCGAACTCGTTGGACTGGCTTTCCAGATTAAAGACGATATTTTCGATTATGGCACGCCGGGTAAAATCGGAAAACCAACGGGAATAGATATCCGCGAACGGAAAATGACTTTGCCGCTCATTTACACATTAAACACTGTTGACAAAAAAACGAGAAAAGAACTCATTAACATCGTTAAACGCTACAACGAAAAGCCTAAAAAGGTGCGTCGGGCGATTGAACTGGTTGTCGAAAATGGTGGAATCGATTACGCTTATCAAAAAATGATGGAAATACGCGATCAGGCACTCTCATTGCTTCAACCGCTCCCCGATTCTGAGAGTAAAAAAGCGTTACAATTGCTCGTCAAATACACCACCGAACGTACACGATAATCGCCCCTGTTTTTCAGCTATCATAAAGTTGAGGAAACAATCAATAACAGTTATCTTAGCAAAAAATTAAATTCAATGTTGAAAAGTGCTCGCATCTACATTTTACTCGGCATCGCATTCCTCTGTCATCTTTTTGGTCATCCGTTACTCGCGCAGCAATCCATTGAAGACCTTTTTTCAACCGTTTCGATGAAAGTGGACACTACAACTTATGAATTTGAACAAGATCGCGTAAAAGTGCAGGACGTACGAAAATTAGCATTTGCATTTCAGAACGAAAAACCCGTCGCCCTTTTCACATTTACGCCAAACAGCGAAGCAGTAGCGCCCGATCAGTTCAGTCTTATGGAGTCGCGCGATTATAAAATTATTGACTCCCTGGCCTTAAATGTTTCAGGAGATTACACCTGTAAAGTACAATTTGACAATCTTGCTATCAGTGAGTACCTCGCACTAAATTTAAACCTGGACGGTCGTCGGTTGAAACTTCCGCTCTTTGCTTACTCTAATACCTATGCGGAAATCTATCCGGGGGACGGCGACTTTTTTATCGGTGAGGAACGTCGCTTTGAACTCGTTACCAACCGTTCCGAAAACATCATTATCGACCCCAAATGGAAAAAAGCATCCAACTATGAATATCGGATATACCGGACAGAAGATAAAATTATGGTCGCTGTTTTACCTACGGAGCGGGGAGAAATTGAAGTTCAATTACCCGTAGAATTGCGTCATCCAAACATGAAAAACGAGCGGTTGAACTATCAAATTCAAACCAATTCTTTTACCTCCAGCGTCAAGGGCTCGCGCCTCAAGTTCCTTCAGTTCGATGAGCGTCAGGTCACCATGGAATTCAGTAAGCGCGAAGGCGTGGAACTACAAATTGACAATCATCGCGACTTGCGCATCAACAAAACCTATCGCATTGAAGATACAGATGAAAAAGGCGGCGCGTTAATTGCCGAACTCTACACCGTACGTCGACTGAACAACGATAAAGTCCTCTGTATGTTTCGACCATACAACTACCACCGTTCCAATGAGGGTTACCTTTTTATCAAAGACGGCGACAATCCCGAGTTTATTACCAATATAAATATTCTGCCCAAGCCTGCTATCGAGAAGGTCAGCATTCTGCGCGAAGGTGGTTCCTGGGTGGAATCCCGCAAAATATTTCCGGGTGAAACAGTAGAAGTTCGACTGGAAGGTGAAGGCCTCAGTCGGGCAGATTTTCAATTCGAAGACCTCATCGACATTTCGACGGACAGCATCGTTAAAAATGAAGTAGTTACCCACTTTCTACTCAAAGTACCCATCGATATCCGCAAAAAATCAATCAACATATACAACGGAAACAAAAAAACAGGGATCACCTTAGATATTCAGGAATATCAGCGTCCGCGCCCGCTCGATTTTGTCATCGTAGACTACGGCGGCACACCCGTCACTGCCAATGCTGCACAAGAGCCCAAGTTGCACAACGGAACAATTGGAGATGTTACCGTTCAGTTTGATGATTCTTTTATCGATGATGCGGAGGAACTCTACGGCAAACAATATTTAGAAATCGAAGTCCGCATCAAAGACGCCGCCAATCAGCTCGTTGAAAAACAAGTCATCGACGACATTGAAATCTGCCCCGGAGATGAGTCACCGCGCAGTTTTTCCTATACCAGCAGGGATGGCTGTATGAATAAAAGCATTTCAATTAACGATTATTTGTCGAACAAAACACACAGCCTCGATCATTGGTCCACGATTGAACTCATCATTAAACATCGCAAGAACCTCTACAATGGTCTGGGACATGCGGCGCGCGTAGAAATCATTAAAGCTAAACACGTCACTTTTGATGTGGATTTGAGCATTCCCGCCGGACTGATCATCAAGAAAGTAGGTGTACCTGGATTTCCGGGGCTCAGTGGTATTTCGCTATCCATGCTCGCACAATTTTCTTTCTATCAGCGGGGCGAGATTCAAAAACTGCGTCCGTATAAAATAGGCGCGGGGTTTCTGGCAAAAAATGCCTTTAATTTCAATCCGGACGCCGATCGCGACCTGGGAATTGTCGTGCTGGGATCGGTGTACCCAACAAAAAAGAATCGTAAATTTTCCTTTCCGCTCTACGCCGGCTTCGGTTATTTTCTCAATGAAGACCGGTTCTTTTATTTGATTGGTCCGGGAGTGCGCATCAATTTTTAACCATAAAAAAACTCCACGCCGAACGAACAACGTGGAGGAATATTAACGGTACAACCCCTTAAGGTTTGGGGCGGGTCGTCACCTTTTCAATGCGTTTTTCATAATTTTTTCCTTCATAAATCCGCTGAACGAAAATACCGGGTGTGTGAATTTCGTTCGGATCCAATTCACCGGCCGGAACGAGCTCTTCTACCTCTGCTACCGTAATTTTTCCCGCCATGGCCATAATCGGATTAAAATTGCGCGCTGTCGCCTTGTAAATAAGGTTCCCCTCCGTATCTCCTTTCCAGGCTTTTACAAAAGCAAAATCACTGGTGAGCGCCATTTCCATGATGTGTGGTTTGCCATCAAATTCGCGTACTTCCTTTCCTTCAGCGATTTCCGTACCGTAACCCGCAGGAGTAAAAAATGCAGGTATTCCGGCACCACCAGCACGACAACGCTCTGCGAGAGAACCTTGAGGAACGAGATCCACTTCCAGTTCTCCAGATAACATCTGGCGCTCAAACTCTTCATTTTCTCCCACGTAAGAAGACATCATCTTTTTAATTTGTCTTTGTTGCAGCAGCAGTCCAAGTCCGAAATCATCGACACCGGCATTGTTCGAAATGCAGGTCAAATCATCCACTTTCATTTTCACCAGCTGATCAATTGAATTCTCCGGTATTCCACATAATCCAAATCCACCCAGCATCAACGTCATTCCAGATTTTACTCCGCTGCATGCTTCCGCTGCGTCTGTTACTTTTTTATTCATGCTTTTCTATTTTTTAATTAATTCCAAAATCAGGAGCGCCACCGCCATCTCCTTCATCATTTTCTTCATCATTATCACAATTATACAGTGAGTTGTCCCAGCCAAAAGGAGGTTCAAACTCTTCCGTAGAAATGTGTATATTCGGATCTTTATATACTTTCTGCATCATGTATCCATAAACAGGCAGTGCCATTCGAGCGCCTTGCCCCCACTTCATGGTGTTGAAGCGCACAGCCATGTCCTCGGCTCCTACCCAAACACCAGTGACGAGATCCGGGGTAAGTCCCATAAACCAACCATCTGAATTGTTTTGTGTCGTCCCCGTTTTACCGGCAGTAGGTTGTTTAATCCCACCCCAATCACCGCGCCAGGTGCCGCGCAAACTCGCTCCCGTACCTCTCAGCACAACGCCGCGCATCATTTCCAGTGTTGCGTAAGCCAACTCTTCAGACATGGCTTCTTTTGCTTCAGGCATGTGTTCATACACGATATTCCCGTTCCGATCCTCAATACGCATAATCGCCGTCGGTTTAGTATAGATACCGCGATTGACAAAAGCCGACTGCGCACTCACCATATCGAGCAATGACAAGTCCATAACCCCGAGGCACATCGCCGGGACAATATCCGCTTCTCTGAATTCAATGTTCAGGTCGCGCATTAATTTTGCCACTGCACGAGGACCAGCAACACCGCCCATTTTTGACATGACGGCCACTGTAATATTATTCAGCGATTGTTCCAGCCCGTTTCTGAACTTCACCGGTTCTCCGTCCATATCAGCACCTGCATTACTGGGACACCACTGCTCCATGTCGCCCTCACCTTCTCCTTTTCTTGAATCGACACAGTACGGAATATTCGGTGTGGTTTGACAAGGTGTTATGACTCCAAACCGCATTCCGGCGGAGTAGATAAACGGTTTGATCGTCGACCCCACTTGTCGTTTACCTTTAGCGACGTGGTCGTATGCAAAATGGTCGAAGTTGGGACCACCGACCCATGCCTTGACAAAACCTGTCTGTGGTTCAATAGACACCAATCCTCCGCGGATAAAATTCTTGTAATAGCGAATCGAGTCGTTCGGTGCCATGACCGTATCGATCTCACCTTCCCAGGAGAACACTCTCATGGGGACCGGTCTTTCAAACATCTCTTCCACTTCTGCATCGCTCATTCCTTTTTGTTTGGCCTGCCGATAGCGGCTGGTGCGTTTGCGGGCACTGTTCATCAAAAGTTCCAATGTAGATGGATCGATATTTCGAGCAAAAGGAAACTGATCGGAACGCTGATTATTTTTGGTAAAAGGTTCTTGAAGATTCTTTTTGAGATGATGTTTCAAGGCATATTCTGCATGTTTCTGGATATTGGGGTTAATGGAGGTATAAATCTTCAATCCATCTTCGTAAATACTATAAGGACCACCGTCGGGTTTTTGGTATTTATACGCGCCATCGGGCGTTTTTTCTGCCAGAATATTCTGTACTTCGTTGCGCAGGCTTTCGCGGAAGTAAGGCGCCATCCCTTCTTTGTGGTCGACGGGTTGATAATTCGTTACAATTGGTAATTGTTTTAAACTATCGTATTCGGCTTTCGTAATCGTAGAAGTGAGTGACGGATTATTTTTCGATGAATTTTCGTACCATTTCAAAAGCACGATATTTCTGCGTTTCACTGCGCGGATCGAATCTTCACGACGCTCTTGCGCAACTAATTCATCGCTCACCTTTTCCTTATCTACAGACTGCTGACTCGCCAAACGAGCGCGGTAGTCTCTCACTTGAAAAGCCAAGGGATTGTAAAGTCCTGGATTTTTACACATCCCCACCAGCATTGCCGCTTCTTCTGGTTGAAGATCTATCGCATCTTTATTGAAATACACCCTTGAGGCCGATGAGATGCCCACGGCATTGTACAAGAAATCAAACTGATTGAGGTACATGGTTAGAATTTCGTGCTTCGTGTACCGCTGTTCCAGACGTAACGCAATGATGTTTTCCTTTACTTTTTCGTAAACACGGCGTTCCAGAGAACTCATTTTTTCCTTCCGTACTTGCTCTGCAGTGGGACCGCTGTCGTTGATCCGAGCCTCGCGTTTTTCTTCGCGTTCTTTTAAGGTAAAAATCAATTTCGCCAACTGCTGCGTAATTGTAGATGCTCCGCCGGCTTCTCCCATGTTAATAATGGCTCTGGCCAGTGCTTTAGCGTCAATACCAGGATGTTCTTCAAACCGTTCATCTTCTGTGGCAATTAAAGCTGAAACGGCGTGTGGCGATATTTCGTTGTAGTTGACACTCGTACGATTAACTTTCCAGTATTTTCCCAATTCAGTAACGCCATCATCGGCAAAAACTGTTGTCGCCAGCATTTCCTCCTGATTTTCTAACATCGACGAGGACGGAAGGGTCTCTTCCTCCGTTTGCACGTAACGCAAATACAGAACGGCAAAAAGCGGTGTAAACCCAACTATCCACATCAACAACACCAAGACTGTTGATGACCATTTTTTAAACTTGATTTTCTCTTTTTGCTTACGACCTGCCATATTTACCTTATCAAGGTATAAATTTAATGATAATAAATAATATGGTGAGTTGCAACTTTATTCAATTTGGGTAGAAATTCTAATCAGTTGATAATTACTGGGCTATTGACTGATGAGAGCGGGGATTTACAGTTTAATGCAGCGAGGGGATTCCTCAAAATTTTTACCCAAAACTCCTGTTCTACAGCGAGTAATTTTGATTTGAACCAAGAATTTTGACCCTGGAAACAACCTCTATGCTCACTACTCTTGCTCTATACTCTTGCTCAATACTCTTGCTCAATACTGCCTTGGCTCTTGCTTTATGTGATGATTAAAATTGCTCGAGTAAAAAATTTGGGCTTCGGGCTTCGAGAGCCTCAGCCCTCGTCCTCAGCCCTCGTCCTCAGACTTGAGCTCCCTCTATGCTATACCCCCCTCCTCTTGCTCTATTCTCTTGCTCAATACTGTCTTGGCTCTTGCTCAATACTGTCACCCCTACTCTCTACTTCTTTTTATCATGCTCCTTGATATATTCCTCAATGGCCATCGACATGGAAGGCATTTGTGGCTGCGGCGCGTGAATATCGAGTCGGAGATTATTATCGACAATTGCTTTTGCCGTCGTCGGTCCGAAAGCTGCGATCCGCGTTTTATTTTGTTTAAAATCGGGGAAGTTTTTCAGGAGTGATTCGATACCTGACGGTGAAAAGAAAATGAGAATATCGTAAGAAACACTTTCGAGGTCGGAGAGATCTGTAGCTACCGTACGATAGAGCACGACGCGCTCAAAGTCAACTTTGTGCTCATTGAGCGTATCGGGAATGCTATTTCGCAGTATATCTGAACACGGCAGTAAAAATTTTTCTTTTTTATGCTTTTTGATCGCATCCATTAAATCCACAATCGTTTGTCTGCCGTGAAATATTTTGCGCTTGCGATACGTCACGTATTTCTGCAGGTAATAAGCTACCGCTTCGGAAATACAGAAATACTTCATGGACGTAGGCACCTCAAACCGGCATTCTTCGGCTATGCGGAAAAAGTGATCCACTGCTGTTTTCGAGGTTAAAATAATCGCTGTAAAATCATTTAAATCAACGCGTTGACTTCTAAACTCTGATTTTTCTACACCTTCTACGTGAATAAAAGGTCTGAAATCAACCTGTAGATTATACTTTTCCGCTAAAGCTATATATGGATTTTTATTGCTCTCTGGTTCTGGCTGTGACACCAATATTGTACGAATACTCAAAATTGCAGTATTTAGATTCAACAATGCGTTTTACCTCTTAAAATCAGCGATTAATAGCACATAAAATGCGACTAATGGCCAAATTTCCAGGGTGCAAAGGTATAAAATTATATAATACCACAATATATTATTCCGCAATGCGAAGAATATTCCGCGGACAACCCGCAGCAACCAAAAGAAAGAAAACAGAATGATCAGGCTATAAATAAAGTATATAGAGTGATTGACATTGAGTAACCAAATTAACAATAAGGGAATTAAGAGCAATCCCAATGTGTGATAGGTGAAATTCAACAACAAAAAATGTTCGTTCAGTTTTTTTAACTCACCGCTCACGGTCCCCACTAAAAACAATGATATAGCCTGAAAGAGAAAATATAATAAAGGTGCTAAAATCAGCACATTCTGCTCCATACCATAAAAAGTCGCTACCATTGATACAGAAATACCGGAAACAACAAAATAATTCAGCAGCAGCATCCAGGTCGCGCGACCAAAAAAACTGAGGTTCTCGCGAGAATATGGAATGGTTGAAGGCGGTTTGACAAAAGTTGCCGATATGTATTGAAAAATAACAGGACGCCACAATTTGACGAGCGCGAGAATTCCAACCGCAACGAGCAACGCATATAATACCCATGTTGGAAACATCGATTCCCGCTCTATTAATTGCATTTCATCCATGGCTGTTTTTCCTAATTCCGCTTTATGTTACGAATGTACAAAAAAACCACTTGTTGCGTTTTTGATTCCGCTTCTGCGTTAAAAAAACCATATATTTACTTACTTTTGAAGACAAAATTAAACATTCTAACATGAGTTCAGATTTATATACACATCCCGACTACTATTTGATGGATGAATTATTGACGGATGAGCACAAATTAATACGAGACACAGCCCGCGACTGGGTGAAAAGGGAAGTTTCTCCCATTATCGATGAACATTATGAAAAAGGAACGTTCCCGATGCATATTTTGAGCGGACTGGGAGAAATTGGTGCTTTTGGACCTTACATTCCACAGGAATACGGTGGTTCGGGACTCGATCAAATTTCTTACGGTTTGATCATGCAGGAGCTTGAGCGCTGTGACAGTGGATTGCGATCGACGGCCTCTGTACAAAGTTCTTTGGTGATGTACCCGATTTTTAAATACGGTTCCGAAGAACAAAAGCAAAAATTCCTGCCGAAATTGGCGACGGGTGAAATGATTGGATGTTTTGGACTGACCGAGCCGGATCACGGATCTAATCCCGGTGGAATGATCACAAATTTTAAAGACGAAGGAGATCACTACCTGCTCAACGGTGCCAAAATGTGGATTTCCAATGCTCCGTTTGCGGACGTCGCCGTCGTTTGGGCCAAAGATGAAGACGGTCGGATCCATGGATTAATTGTAGAAAGAGGTATGGAAGGTTTTTCCACTCCTGAGATGCACGGAAAGTTGTCGCTTCGCGCCTCAGCTACGGGAGAATTAATATTTGAAAACGTGAAAATCCCCAAGGAGAATATACTTCCCGGACGCAGTGGTTTGGGAGCCCCGCTTTCTTGTCTGGACTCTGCGCGATACGGAATAGCGTGGGGAGCACTCGGCGCGGCAATGGACTGTTACGATCAGGCGTTGCGCTACTCCAAGGAGCGCACCCAATTCGATGTGCCGATCGGTTCATTCCAGTTGATTCAAAAGAAATTAGCCGAAATGATCACGGAAATTACAAAGGCGCAAATGCTCACGCATCGCCTCGGTCAATTGCGAAATGAAGGTCGCGCGACATCAGCTCAAATTTCTATGGCGAAAAGAAACAACGTTGAAATTGCGCTGGATATTGCTCGCGAAGCACGCCAGATTCACGGAGGAATGGGCATTACTTCTGAATATTCTATGATGCGCCACATGGCCAATCTGGAGTCTGTACTCACCTATGAAGGTACGCACGACATTCACTTATTGATCACAGGTATGGACATTACGGGTATTCCCGCTTTCGAAAGAAGCATGCCGAAGAAAAAATAAGACCTCACACAAAAGTGTTGGAAATGACCTGCCGAAATGCAGGTCATCTTTTTTTTGGTTGTACTTCTTCACTCCCACTCCAACCGGATCAACACCTTTTGGTTGGGATATCCATACGTGCTGTAACTTTCCAACTCCTTTAATTTTCGTTTGCTGGTGAGTACTTTATAGTCGCCACTGAAACGGTACGTTTGCTGCTCTACTTCTGCGGTGTGAAAATCCTCACAGTCGGCTGTATCCACCATTCTGGAAATCGTGAAGCGCTCGGCATCATCGTTGAACTGCCAGTTGAATCGGCTTTCGTCCCCCGCCAATTCCCAGGTGGCTGTGCAGACTTCTTCGTAAATCTCACAATTGTCAATCTGCCAGTTGGGGCGCGGAGAGAGCTGCGCTCCATCGACAGAAAGTTCTACAATTTTCCAGGTTCCCGGGCGCATCAGTCGTTTTGAAGCGCGTTTATCCTTATCGCA
>JBNJEH010000008.1:0-66212 GCA_051745635.1 Bacteroidota bacterium | reverse complement strand
CACCTTGATAAGGTTCTATTTTGCCATTTCTGTATATCTTCCCAAACTTTATCTGTTATAGCACTAATGGTGCCTGCACTGACCTCTAAGCCATAAATTACATTTAGTTGGCGACGAATGTCCTCTACCGACTGTCCTTGAGCATAAAAACTCAAAATCACTTCATCAAGACCTGTGGTGAGTTCACGCTGCCATTTACTTACAAGTTTTGGATCGTAAGAACCATCTCGATCGCGTGGAGTATCAATGTTTAAATTACCCGCTTGACTTCGTATAGTCTTCCCTTTTTTACCATTTCTACGATTTGTTTTTGATGCTTTATCTTCCAAGTGAGCATCCATTTCACCATCTAAAGCATTATTTACAAAGCCTTGCAATAAATCACGGAAAATGCTCCCTTCGCTGTACAGATTTTCTTTCTTGTACAGCTGATTGATAAATTTTTGTCTGATTTCCTCATTAGGTACAATCTCTTCTAAATCATGCCCTAAAATCTTGTTGTTGTTCTTCTTCTTTTTACTCATATGTCAAATTTAAAAGTTACTTTTTAAACTCTCAAATGACACACTTTTCTGAACATACTCGACTAAGGGCTCAAACCCGCAACCGCCTTAATGCCATCACTTAAAATATACCCTTGCCACCCGTTTATTAATACTCGTCATTACCTCATAAGGAATCGTGCCGAGCTTCGCCGAAAATTCCTGCATCGTAATATGCTCTCCGATGATTTCAACTTCATCTCCGGGTTTACAATCAACATTTGAAACATCTACCATGGTCATGTCCATGCAAACATTTCCTACGACAGGGCAGCGCTGTCCGTTGATAAAGACTTCTCCTGATCCGTTGCTGAGGGAACGTCTGAATCCATCCGCATATCCAATGCGTAAGGTGGCAATTTTCATCATTGATTTTGCTTTAAACGTTCTTCCGTAACCCACCGTTTCTCCGGGCTCAATGGTTTTAATCTGTGAGATGGTCGTTTTCCATTTCAGGCAAGGTAATAGTTCGTCTTTCTCCGCTCGCGAAGTATAACCAAAAACACCGATTCCGAGACGCACCATATCAAACCCGGCTTCTTTTCCGAAGATACTGGCGCCTTCACTGTTAAGAATGTGAAAGATGATCGGCTGTTCAAATTCCGCTAAAAAGGGTTCGCGAATGGCACTAAATCGATCGATCTGACCTTTTGTGTAATCTGTCTCCTCGTTATCTGCGTCGGCCAGATGAGAATAGACACTTTTGATGCGCACGACTTTCGTTTTTTTGACAGTTTCAATAATCTGAGGTACGTCATCCGGATAAAAACCTAAGCGATTCATCCCTGTTTCAAACGTCAAATGAATGGGATAATCTTCCAGTCCTTTGGCGTCGAGGTAATCAATAAAAGCATTCAGTTGATCCATAGAGTAGATCGAAGGTTCCATACAAAAGTTGACGATATCATCAAAAGCGTTTTGCTCGGTATTCATGATCAAAATCGGTAGAGAAATCCCGTTTTCTCGCAGTATCGTTCCTTCATCTGTATAGGCGACGCCAAGATAATCTACTCCGATCTGTTGTAGAAAATGAGGGATATTAACGTCTCCCGTACCATACGAAGAAGCTTTCACCATCACCAGCATCTGTGTCGATTCTGGCAATTTAGATCTGTACACTTCGATGTTATGCTGAATCGCTTTCAAGTTGTACACTACCCATGTTTCGTGTTTTCTTTTTTTCAATTGTTGGATGGCATGATTGAGGCGAGATTGAAAAGGTCCTAAGAAAAGAATACTCGTATCCTTCAACTGAAACACTGCTTCGGGAATGGAGTGTTCTTCTTCATCCAAGACAAAAACTTTTTGTGGACCATAGCTATTGATGACTTCCAGAATACGTTTTCTCTTATCCTCTTCAACATCTGATAAGTCGATGATCACCGATTTTTTCTGACGTTCGCGGGAAAAAGTTTGATATCTCAGTGCTTGTTCCAACCCATCAATATGGATATCGTTGGTATCATCAACGATGAGATTTCCATTTTTCCCTTCATACAGCTCCATTTCAATGTGCAATTTTATTGTAGCACGCGCGGCACAGCGGTTCATATTCTTCAACAGCCCCTACGAGCACTTGTTCTTTTTCTTTGGTTTTTCGGTGCGAAAATTGCGCCAGATTACCGCAGGACATGCAGATGGCGTGTACTTTCGTCACGTATTCGGCGCCTGCCATTAAATGCGGCATCGGCCCAAATGGATTACCCTGATAGTCCATGTCCAGTCCGGCACAAATTACGCGCACTCCTTTTGAAGCCAGCTTATTCACCGTTTCCAGTATTCCCTTATCGAAGAATTGAGCTTCATCAATGGCAACAATGCGCTCTTTTTTCCATTGCTCGAGAATATCTGCTGACGACTCAACCTGAATCGCTTCAAAACTAATTCCGTTATGGCTCACGACATTTTCTTCACTGTAGCGTTTGTCGATGTGGGGTTTAAACAATAAGAGGTCCTGATTGGCAAATTCTGCTCTTCGCAATCGCCGGATCAGCTCTTCAGTCTTACCCGAAAACATAGATCCACAAATTACTTCTATCCACCCGTGTCGTTTGCCGTCTTCTGGAAATTGCTCTAAAAACATGCGCGTAAAATTGGTTTCCCTCAAATGTAATTCAAAGTAAATTTAAAAGGGAGAAATTCTACGGGAAGAAATTAAAAGTTATTCACGAAGGGAAGCGTTGGCTAAAAAATAAGCTTCTCGTTCAATCTATCAATTAATGACCAGAAAACGGTAAGCCGTTCAAGCGAAAGAGGTACGGAGCATCGCAAATCTATTGGTGCGGGATATTCCGCTTCAACATACAAAAATCATCAAATTTTCATGGATGATTACACCTCCTCGATCGTGAGAGAGCCATCATCCTGTTTCTCCACTTTAATCAGGTCGTGTTTGCGCAGTCCTTTGAGCCCTTTATCCCATTTTTTGTTGCTCAATCCAACTTTCTCTTTCAATCCGGGCAAATCTGTTTTACCTTCTTTTTTCAAGGCGTCGAAAATCGTTTGTTCGTTTTCATTGAGTTCCGGACCTGCATCTTCAAACTTCTCAGGTTTCATTTGCGGGAACAGCAATACTTCCTGAATCGCTGCATTATCTGTAAGGAACATCATCAAACGATCCATTCCGATACCCAATCCAGAGGTTGGCGGCATACCGTATTCTAATGATCGCAGAAAATCCTGATCAATGGTACCCGAAGCTTCGTCATCGCCTTTTTCAGCAAGTTTTACCTGTTCTTCGAACCGTTCGCGTTGATCAATTGGGTCATTCAACTCGGAATACGCATTCGCGATCTCTTTTCCACACACCATGAGCTCAAAACGCTCTGTATAGTCCGGATTTTCTCTGTGCTTTTTACACAATGGAGACATTTCGATCGGGTAATCGGTAATAAAGGTTGGTTCAATATAATTTCCTTCACATTTCTCACCAAAGATCTCATCAATGAGCTTTCCTTTGCCCATGGTATCATCTACTTCTATTCCGAGATCTTTACACGCAGTACGCAATTCCTCTTCAGATTTACCATCGATATCAAATCCTGTAAATTCTTTGATCGAATCGCGCATTGTAATGCGCTTATAGGGCGCTTTAAAGTCTACCTCGTGCTCTTTGAATTTACATTCGGTTGTTCCATTTACCGCGATCGCACAGTGTTCCAGCAACTGCTCCGTAAACTCCATCATCCAGTTGTAGTCTTTGTAGGCTACGTAAATTTCCATTGCCGTAAATTCTGGATTATGTGTACGGTCCATTCCTTCATTGCGGAAGTTTTTCGAGAATTCGTAAACGCCGTCAAACCCACCTACGATCAATCTCTTCAGGTACAGTTCGTTGGCAATTCGCATATACAATGGAATATCGAGTGCATTGTGATGTGTGACAAATGGACGCGCGGCAGCTCCACCGGGAATTGACTGAAGAATCGGTGTTTCTACCTCCATATACCCCGATCTATTAAAGAACTCGCGCATGGCTGTGAAAAGTTTTGTTCTTTTCACAAACGTTTCTTTTACCTGTGGGTTCACGACGAGATCAACATAGCGCTGACGATGTCTTTGCTCGGGATCTGTAAAGGCATCGTGAACGACTCCTTCCGAATCTGTCTTGGGAAGTGGCAGCGGTTTCAAGGATTTGGACAACATGGTAAATTCTTTCACCATCACCGTAATCTCACCCACTTTGGTTTTGAACAGCGTACCTTTAACACCGATAAAATCACCGAGATGAAGCATTTTTTTAAATACATCATTGTACATGGATTTATCTTCACCTGGACAGATTTCATCCCGGTTAAAGTATACTTGTATTTTACCAGTATCATCCTGAAGATCAACAAAAGAGGCTTTTCCCTGAATCTTTCGGCGCATCAAGCGACCGGCAATATTGACTTCCTTATCTTCCTGAAAATCATTCTTGAGTTGTTTGGCCTTTTCTGATACCGGGTATAATGCCGCTGGATACGGGTCAATTCCATATTCCCGCAACTTGTCCAGTGTCGCTCTTCGTTGTTTCTCTTGATCAGAAAGTACCATATTACTCATATTGCTTGAACGTTTTTATTCCAGAAGGGGCAAAGATAAATAATACAACGGTTGAAATCGAGCGAATCGCGATAAAATATATGAAAAGTACATCCAACAAAAAAGCGAGTGGAAAACCACTCGCTTATCGTATTGTTTAGTTAAAAATTTAACCTATTTCACAATGAGGCGCTCTGTTTGTTGTGCTCCTTCTGATCCAACTTTTACAAAATAGACACCCGATTCGAGATTTCTCGTTGAAAGAACTACTCGATTCTTACCAGGTTGCGCCTGGACGTCGGTTGATATAACTTCTTGACCGATCGTGTTCATCACAGTGACGCGGGTATTTTTTGAATCAGTAACGGCAAATTCCACGTTTGCCTCATCCTGTGCTGGGTTAGGGAATACTTTAAATCCGTTAAACGCTCCCTGCTCATCGATACTCAGTGCCTCATCATCTGAACTTCCCGGATAAATATTAATATTATCGAGGAAGAAGTTGTTTCCATTATCCGCTTCAAACTGGAACTTCACTCTGAAGTTATCCACCCAAAAAGAAGAGGTAATGTTCGTCATGTGTACAGTCACCCAATCATCTTGAGATTCCGGCTCCCAGGCACTCGTTGCAATATCACTTCCCAAAGAATTTCCTTTAATGGTTTTGCGCTGCGCCCAACTGTCACCACAATCACTGGTAATAAATACACGCAACCATTCTTCGTTCGCTGAAGAACGTTTTCTGTATGCGTAGCGGAATGAAAGCGTCACTTCGGTGGAAATGCTTGTCAGATCCACAGGATTAGAAATAATTTCATCAATGCCCTCAGCAGGCTGACCAAAGTTATTGAGACGCACAGATTGTGTTCCTGTATGTCCAATTTGTTCATCTAATTGAAAAGCTTCATTACCACCGGGATTGTTCACCGACCATCTCGAATTTGCAAGATCATTGTACGCTTCAAAATCTTCACCATAAGGCATTGAAGAACCGTCCGGCAAGACTGTTATATAACTTGTTTTCGTTTCAGTCGCCGAATTAGAACCATCAGTAGCAGTCAATTCCACTTCGTAGGTTCCCGGCGTGTTGTAAACAACTGATGGATCCTGAGCGTTCGAAGTCGAAGGCGTACCACCTTCAAAGTTCCATGTCCATCCAGAAGGACCGTGGAAAGAGTAATCTGTGAAGTTCACGGTCTGACCAGAGCAAATAACGCGTTGAGAAGCCTCAAAGTCAGCTTTACACATGACATCTGGTTCATTTACGCCAGTTGCGTTCAAATTGCTGGCGCTATGAATATTATTACGACCACCAGTGCTCGAGTTTAATGCAGCGTGCATACGCGATTTTTGATCTAACGTAAACATTTTAGAGCAATAAGAGTACTCCAAAAAGTTCTCTACATTATCCTTTTGAGCATCACATGTCGTTCCCTGCAGATTACAACTTTCCCATCCTATTGTATTCGGCGTATCATTCACTCCATCATCATCATTACAATTCGAAGAAAGTCCTGGACTGTTCGAACCTCCCCAAAGGTGCGATAGATTCAACCAGTGTCCAGCTTCGTGCGTCATCGTTCTGCTCGTTCCCGGAGAAGAAGTTCCGATACTTCCGACATAGTTCTGCAATACATGGATACCGTTGCCCATGTCTGCACCTATCCAATTGTTAGGCGTATAGGTGTACCCGGCAGCTCCGCCAATATTTTCCGCAACAAAAACATTCATGTACTCGTCACCTGGCCAATTACCATGTTCTCCCTGTACTGCGGATATGCGATCATTACCATCACCGCCAAACGTAACATTGGAAAACGTACGCGTGATTCCATTTGTACAATTCCCCTGGGGATCCTTTTTCGCCAATTTGAATTCAATTTCGGAATCGGCAACAATACTCGCAAATTCACTCTGAACCTGATTCGCATCGGCATTGAGCTTCTGGTAATCTTCGTTCATAATGCGTATACAGTCTTCCACCTGTTCGTCTGAGATATTCTCGGGACCACCTGCGTGGATAATGTGAAAGACAACCGGAATGGTGTACTGTACAGAGCGAGAACCGTTGTTGGTCTGAATTTCCGGGTGATTGCTGATGTATTGCTGAATTTCTTGCTCATAAGCCTGTTGTTCAGCTTCATATTGCGCGCGCTCAGCTGGCGAGAGCTGCTCGATAAATTCTTTTGTTTGTTGATCGGTATGACAGGGGTAGGCTTCTTGTGCATACGCAGCGAAAGCCACCACAGCAGTTATCATTGTAAATAGTAATTTTTTCATAATTGAGTTTTATTTTAGCACTATAAAGGTACTTATTTTTTTTCCAACAGTAAAATCCATTACTTCAACGGTTGTATTTGTTGATTAAACGTGAAAATCAATGCTTCACGACGCGATAAACATGTCGAGAGGCACTTTTCTGTTGTTTCACCTCAACCCAGTACACACCTTTCGACAGTCCACGCATGTCGAGAATGGCCAGGTTTTTACCGACATCGGCCTGAACCGTGTTGGTTTGTACAACTCTTCCATCAACCGTTCTGATATTCAAGTCTATTTTTTCCGCACGATCCAGTGAAAATTCAACATGTACATCATCAGCTGTAGGGTTTGGATAAACTGAAAAGTCGATAGAAGCATCATAGCTCTCAACGCCCACCACGGGATCATCCGACGGAGCTCCTTCATAAATATTGATGTCGTCTACATAAAAATTGTTTCCGTTATCGGATTCAAATTGAAATTTAACTCTAAAATTATCTACCCAAAATGAAGATGTTACGTTGGTCATATGAACGGTCACCCAGTCCTCTTCGCTCTGTGGCTCCCAGGCATTCGTCTCCGTCTGGTCGGATAGCTGGCTACCTCTCAGTGTTTTGCGCTGCGCCCATAATTCTCCGCAGTCGTAACTTATAAAAACGCGCAACCACTCATCGTTGGCCGTATATCGCTTTCGGTAAGCATAGCGAAAAGATAGTGTCACCTCGCTATTAACCTGTGATAAATCAATAGGTGAACTCACCAATTCATCAATGGCTCCTACCGGTTCCCCAAAATTTGAAATGCCAGCACTTTTCGAACTGTTCAAGCCGACATTTTTTAATTCGAATGCCGCATTATTTCCCGGGTTATCTACTACCCAAAAATCATTCGGAATGGCGCTCACGTTTTCAAAACTCTCGTAAAACGGTAAGGGCACAGAAAAATCCAGAACTTTGATAAAAGCTGTCTTTGTCTCACTGGCGCTACTCGTTCCATCTGATGCCGTCAATGTAACCTCGTAAACTCCCGGCGTATTGTAGGTGACTACGGGATTTTGATCCGTCGAACTGGAAGGTGAACCTCCCGGAAAGCTCCAGTCCCAGGTACTGGCACCGTGGTAGGACATGTCATTAAAATCAACCGATTGACCGACACAAATCACTTTTTTATCGGCATCGAAGTCCGCTTCACAAATAACATCCGGCTCGTTAACTCCCGTCGCCGTGAGGTTTACAGCAGATGTAAGTGAGATGAAATTCGGAATGGTCTCAAAATTATTATTCATCAGTGTTTTTTGACCCTCTGAAAACATGAATCGACAGGAGTTGTAGCTCATGTGGTTTTCGTTCATGTCCAAAACATCACTGCCGTAAAAGTCATTTACAGGGACATCGTTACATGTATTATTCGTAGAGAGGCAACCAAAAGTTTGTTCTGCCGGGGGAGTATCGCAGATAAAGTCACCATTCGAGCTACAGTCCGTGCTGTGACATCCATCCTGAAACGTGTGAAACAGACCGCAGATGTGTCCCATCTCATGTGTAAGTGTCCGTCCATCATTGTTGGAAGCGGTGCCTATTCTCCCCACTCTGTCGTGTCGATTTAAAATGCCATGCCCCGAATCCCAGTTGTTGTAAGGCAAGTAAGCATAACCGAGCGTCGTACCCTGGCTATTACTTCCAATTGAGTTGACCACCCATATATTCAAGTAAGAATCATTTGGCCAGGCATCGAGCCCTCCATTGGAGGAATATTTACAATCTTCTCCAGCTTCATTGGTCAGACTCGGCGCATAGCGTCGTTGAATGCCGTTCGTACAATTCCCCTGCGGATCTCTCTTCGCGAGCTTAAACTCGACATCTACATTTGCGTGAAGGGGTGCAAAAGGGGCATCGGCGTCATTTCTGATCTGTCCGGCATCTGCATTCAACGCTGCGAAATCTTCATTCATCACATCGATACCCGACTGAATTTGCTCCATCGAAATATTTCCAGGACCTCCATCGTGAATAACATGAAAGACTACAGGTATTGTGTAGGCCGCTGATTTTGGAGTTGCATGATCATTCTGTTCCCGAATGGTTTTGATTTTTTCCTGCAACTCGTTCATATAATCGGGATTTGCCTCAATTTTATCTTCGAGCAGCGGATCGAATCCACACCAATTGCCCTCCTGAGCATTTAAAGATTGCCCAACAATTAGAACAAGCACCCATAACCAATTAATTTGTCTCATAAATAGTATTATTGATCGGCAAAATAAAGTTTTTCACCTTCAATCACAATGTATAACGCATATTATCGCTAAAACGTTGTCTTCTCTACTACTTTGACACACTCAATTACAACACCTTACAAAAAAGGGTTGTTATTTCTTGCGATGTGAAGTGGGAGAAAGGGTGCCACGGGTTGAAACCCGTGGCAATAGAACCCGTGGCAATAGAACCCGTGGCAATAGAACCCGTGGCGATAGAACCCGTGGGGATAGCAATCGCGACAATAGGATCAGTGGCGACAACCCACGAGACGAACGATCCGTGAGAACCAGAGACCCTTTGCTTTCTGCAATTATGGAAGCCGCAGTTCTCAATACGTTTGTCCTGCTATTTCTTACCCACCATTTTAGATGGATCGACCCATTCGTCATATTGTTCAGCAGTTAAATGGCCGAGTTCTACGGCAGCTTCTTTCAACGTCGTGCCATTTTCGTGGGCATGTCCAGCAATTTCTGCTGCTTTGTAATAACCAATTTTAGTGTTTAACGCAGTTACGAGCATCAGCGAATTATTCAATAATTCATTAATTTTGGAATGATTCGGTTCAATCCCTGCTGCACAGTTATCGGCAAAAGAAACACAGCCATCTCCGATCAAACGCGCCGATTCGAGCAAGTTTGCAGCCATCATCGGTTTAAACACGTTCAACTCATAGTGCCCCTGGGTTCCCCCAACGCCAATCGCTACATCATTCCCCATGACCTGAGCGGCAACCATCGTCAACGCTTCGCACTGGGTAGGATTCACTTTCCCCGGCATAATTGAAGAGCCCGGTTCGTTAGCTGGAATGATAATTTCTCCGATTCCTGAGCGCGGTCCAGATGCCATCATGCGAATATCGTTCGCGATTTTATTCAGTGAAACCCCGAGTTGTTTGAGTGCTCCATGCGTTTCGACGATAGCATCGTGAGCCGCCAGTGCTTCAAACTTGTTATCTGCCGTGATAAATGGCAGTCCCGTAAAGTCTGCAATTTTCTTAGCAACCAACTCAGCATAGCCATCGGGTGTATTGATACCCGTTCCTACGGCTGTTCCTCCAAGTGCCAGCTCAGATAAATGAGGCAGCGTATTTTCTAACGCTTTCAGTCCGTGATCCAGTTGAGAAACATATCCCGAAAATTCCTGACCGAGCGTCAACGGTGTCGCATCCATGAGGTGCGTGCGACCAATTTTTACGACCTCTTTGAAGTCTTTTGCTTTTTGATCGAGTACATCTCTCAGCTTTTTTACACCGGGTATGGTTGTTTCCACAATCATTTTATAAGCAGCGATATGCATTCCCGTCGGAAATGTGTCGTTAGAAGATTGTGATTTGTTCACGTCGTCATTCGGTTGCAACTTGCGCTCTCCCTCACCTAATTGGTGACCGTCCAGCACATGACCGCGATTCGCAATGACCTCGTTGGTATTCATATTGGACTGTGTTCCCGATCCTGTTTGCCAAATGACGAGCGGAAACTGATCATCGTGCTGACCATTCAAAATTTCATCGCAAACTTTTGAAATCAGTTCTTTTTTATCTTCCCCGAGCACACCGAGTTCACAATTCGTGTGCGCTGCCGCCTTTTTGAGATAAGCAAACCCATAAATCACCTCTTTAGGCATACTTCCTTCCGGACCAATCTTAAAATTGTTGCGCGAACGCTCTGTTTGAGCGCCCCAATATTTGTCAGCGGGCACTTTTACCTCGCCCATCGTGTCTTTTTCAACTCTATATTCCATTTTTTATGATTTTTGTTTGAATAATTTTTTAATTTTACGCCCACAACGGTATTACAAAAATAGTATAAGATGAGTATTTTCGGCATAGTAATGTTTCTAATTTTGGGAGGAATGGCATTTTGGCTACTTCTTTTCTTATTGGGTTTTGCAGTTCCTTTTTGGATTACCCTCGGCGCCATTGATCAAATTCGTCCGAAACGGGTTTTCGAAGACGAAGAAGACGAAAAATAGGTCGCTAACCGCGCCTTTCCGGCTGATCGCGTCATTTCAAGGGTCAGAAATTGCACCAGGGTTCGGCAGTGGGTGCTCAGCCCGGCTAAATGTATGCATCCTGAATTTGAGTTTGCTTTACTCCGGATTTTAACTTCGCACCATCACCTCAAGAGGCTTACTTCTACACATTTCAGCGCGCTACTATAAGCGTTTTCAACTGTTAACCCGAATTATTCACCAATCTGACTTAAAACATACTGTAACGTACAGAGATAAAGAGTCTTATTTGCTGTTTTTGTCTTTTTTAGTAAGCCCATTTTTGGGGACACTTTTATCAATCAGATTTTGATTTAATTTTGATCTATTTGTCGTTACAAGCCCCGCAAAATATGCATATATTCCTTTGGTGCTTGTGCCTAAAATAGGTTCAAAATTAAATTCATGAATAAGTCGGGTTAAAACAGTTCCATTATTCGCCAATCCATAAATTTGGATTGAGTTGTTCTACATTATTTCCTTTAACGTGATGGATTTCAAAATGGGCGACAGAAACGCTTCCGGAATTGTTGGGTAACAGCGATCCCAGCGGAGAACGGGTGTCAATTTGATCTCCTTTGGTCACATAAACATCCTGCAAATTAGAATAGACGCTGCGGTATTCTCCATGTTTGATGATAACGACCTTTCCCGCTCCGGGAATATTAATAACACTGGTCACTTCGCCTTTGTAGACGGCATGCACATTCGCACTTTTGTGCGTACTGATGTCCACGCCGTTATTTTGCGTATACACCCCTTTTAGTGTGGGGTGCGCATTTTTACCGTAATTTTGAGTGATTGTTCCATCGTCCACAGGCCAGTGAAGTCGCCCCTTATTGGCAGCAAAGTTTTTGCCCAGAAGGTTTACTTCGTTGGATGCCAGCAGCTCTTTGGGATCTCCATCCTCATCGGGCGGTTCAGGCGTGTTCGCATTTTTCCGGGCAGCTTCCTCTGCACGGCGTTTTTCTGCCTCGCGGCGTTCTTTTTCCCGACGCGCTTCTTCCGCTGCAATTTCCCGTTGTATAGCGGCTTGTATTTCCTGTTTTAATTTTTCCCGATCGGCGCGCTGTTGCTCTAAATCCGCTCTTAGCTCTTCCTCTTTTTCCTTAAAAGCTTCGTAAACCCTTTCCTTTTCCTTTTTGGCGGCGATAATTTCAGCACGTTCTTCCTTTTTTTGTTCGGCCAGTTCCAATTTAGCTTTTTTCTCTGCATCGAGGTCAGCAATCTCATCCTCGAGCAAGGCCATGTTTTGTTTAATCAAGCGCAGTTGCTTTTGTTGAATTTCGGCAAGTTTTTCCAGGTAAAGCTTTCGTTTAAGGGCTTCTTCTACCGTTTTTGCACTGAAAATAAACATCAGATTCCCGTATTTATTTCGCTTTTTGTAAGCGTAAATCAACAACTCCTTGTATTGTCGTTTCAGTTGTTCTATCTCTGCACGGAGTTCGGCAATACGACCATTTTTCTGTTCTATTTTTAACTCGGAGGAACGTATTTGGTTGTTAATATTCTGCAACAAGCGCTCTCTGTACTGCACCTGGCGTTCGATCAAATTGACTTCTTCGAGTGAAAGCTTCGTGTTTTTCCGACTTTTGGTCAACAAATTCCTGGTGGTTGATATTTGCTTTTCGAGTGCCTGTTGTTCTTTTTTCAGACGTTCCGATCCCGTTTGACCCCAGGCCAGATGCCCGACGATCAAAACACACAAAGTCGTCATAAAAATTTTACTCACACTTCTCATAGCGCTCTGGTATAGCTAAATATAATACGCACGGCTCATTAACCGTCGTGCGATTGTACTTAAAATCAATCTCAATTGTATCGCGCGGAGTAACAACTTCTATCGCTCCTTCACCGGGTATGTTCATCCCGTTGATCAACTCATGATCTGAATAATTCACATCTATTGTAGTCGTATCCTTCGGACTGTCGATGAGTACTCTCCGCAACAATTGTGCGTCATCTGTCAGGTAATACCGAACAATGAGTTCATCATCGTCATTTTTATCCATTCTTCGCAACTCCCGCTTGCTGTGTGAGGAAACGACGTAGTTATACGGATCCTTCACCTGATGGTATTCCAGCTCTTTGTCCCAGCCAATCGGCATTCCCAGAATCAGCTCTTCTAAATTATCATGTTCAAAATCGACATCAAAAGTATTTTTCAAATAAGTCATGTCCTCTTTTACATAGCAATTGTTGCGCTTATCCACAATTGTCAGTGTATCCGGGGTCACCATGGTGTTGTAAATCGGAATTCGCGCATAAGTAATCAAAGCGTGCAGTGCACTATCATTGCGCATCCGAATCGAAGTTTTAAAAGATACGTCGTATTCGCTGTCTTTGTAACTGGATTTCAATTTAGTATAGAAATATCCCGGTCGCTGATCCGACAGGCTATCCAACCTGTTCACCAGAACAGACGCGTCAATTTTGGGGAGTTTTTCGCTGCGCTCTTCCGATTGTTTTTTGCTATTACCACAAGCAACAGTGATTGCGAGCACTATTACTCCAGTCAGTAATTTAGTAATATTTCGGAGCATAAAATTTTTCCTCTTTTAACTTTTTGTCAATATTTGTGTTTCGCGAATGTTTTTCTTTGGCCAACTTCCAGTGTTTTATCGCCAGATCCGCGGCTCTCTCCTGTTTCATCCAGTAAATATCGCCCAGAAAATCGTGGAGTTCCGCTGTATAATCTATATTTTCAATTCCTCGCTTTAACAAAGTAATGGCATCGTCATATTTCTTTTTAGCTAACAGATACTGGGCTTTCGTGCGATAATAGGCCGGATCGTTTTCTCCTTCGGGATTTACTAAATCAATTTGCTCCTTCGCAACAGAAAGTGCGATGCCGTTTTTTGCAAGCAAACCTGCATAGCGCAAGCGAATAATATCCAGGGGTTTTTCTGACAAAGCCTTTTCAAATGCGGTAATCCCCTTTTTAAATTCCTTTTTCATAAAGTGAAGTTCTCCCCTGCGCATGGCGAAACGCGCCTTCAGAACGGGATCCTCCAGTACATAAAGTTCACCAGCTGAGATCAATTCTTCGGCCTCATCCAGGCGATCAGTATAAATAGCACCACCAGCGGCGGCATAGTACACAAAAGGCATATTCGGAAAGCGCGTCATTGCTTCAGTAGCATCCTGATAGAGGGCTTCATAATCGCGGTAGGCACTTTCAAAGGACAACACATTCATCCATACTTCAAAAGTCTCCGGACTCAGCTTTAATGCTTTGCGATAAAATGGAAGTGCTTCGCGCGAACGCCGATTTTTGGTCAGGATTTCAGCGTGAAAAAGCGTGGCACGTGCATCGTCTTCATTCGCTTCCAGAATTTTATTGGACAGCTCCAGTAAATAGTCTTCACTCAGTTCTTCTTTTCCCGCCAGGGCTTTAATCCAGTTCAGTTTCTCCTGTGTCGTAATGCGGGAATGGCCAGCGAGGCGATCGACGACGGTGCGCAGTTTATCGAATTGCTCGTGCTCGACATAATAATCTGCCAATTGCGTTTGCACAACGATATTATCAGGTTGTTGTGCAGCCATCCGTTCCAGGAGTTGTTCTACTTTTTCTTCTTCTTCCTGTTTTTTATAAAATGAAAGCAGCGCTTCTAATCCTTCCCCGTGTGTCGGGTGAGCTTCTTTTAATTTCAGCAAGGTAGATTCCGCCTTTTCCGTTGCCTTAATTTCCTGATACAGGTCCGCCTTCATGATCATCATTTCAGGAATGATGCCTACTTGCTCCTGAAGACTATTCAGCCGTTTGATAGCCACCTCGTATTTTTTGTTGTAGATCAGCACCCGGGCGTAGGCATAATGCCATTCTATGTTCCTCGGCTCCCGATCTGTCAACTGCTCAAAGAGTGGTTCGGCCTCTTCAAAATCGGCTTGTTCCATCATGGTAAATGCCAGCGATTGCACGTAGGTAATATTTTCTGGGTCGAGGTTTAATGCATTCTCATAATATTCGCGCGCTTTTTGATAATTTTCTCTTTTTTCAGCAATTTGACCCAGTGCGAAATACGCCGCGTCGTCTTCCTTTTCCTCCAGGCAAGCCTTGTAAAGCGATACTGCCTCTTCCAGGTTGCCAGCCATTTGTTCGCGCACCGCTTCGTGAAACCGTTCGATATACGGAAAGTTTTTTGACGACAACGCCTCCAGGTCGTCAACGCCTTCTTCTTTCATGCGTTCTTCCTGACTCAACGCGCCGTTTGCAGCAATGGCAACAAAAATTGTTATGTAGAGAAACTTATTCATTCGTCGCTGAGGGAACAATAATCGCCCACACTCATGTTTTTTTGATGTTGCTTGAACGTCACTTTATTACCGATCATGCTATCTGCCATGACTGCATTTTCGAGGTGACTTTCTTTCTGAATAATCGTGTTTTTGATTACGGAATTTCGCACTTGAGAAGCGTTATTCACGGAAACGTGTGGACCTATCACACTGTTTTCAATGACGGTATCCGCTCCGATAAAACAAGGCGGAATAATTACAGAATTCCGGACTTTAGCCGTTTCATGAACGAGATCAACTCCCTTTTCGCGATCAAATTCCAATATGCGCTGATTGGCGTGTACAGTGACTTTTTTATTTCCACAGTCGAGCCATTCCTTTACTTTTCCCGGTTTAAATCGCTTCCCTTTCTCCGTTAAACGTTTTAACGCATCGGGCAATTGGTATTCACCTCCTTTTATGATATTGTTTTCGACCAGGTAGTTGAGTTCGCGGAGCAAATCCTCTGCAGCTTTGAAATAATAAATCCCGATCATCGCTAAATCTGACACAAAGGTCTGCGGTTTTTCGACAAAATCAGTGATTTCATTGTTTTCGTTTGTTTTCACTACACCAAATGCACTCGGATCCTCAATTTGTTTCACCCACAGTACGCCGTCGTCAGCGGGATCAATTTTAAAGTCCGCTTTAAAAAGTGTATCGGCAAATGCCACGACGACAGGACCCTCGAGCTTTTCTTTGGCACACAATACGGCGTGCGCCGTTCCCAACGGTTCTTCCTGATGAAAAATACTGCCCTGAGCGCCCAGGCTTCGAGCCAGTTCCAGCAATTCATTTTCAACTTCTTCTCCAAAATCACCAATAACAAAAGCGACCTCATCGATGGGTTCACTGCAAACCGCAGCAATATCTTCCACGAGACGGTGGACGATTGGTTTACCGCCGACGGGCACTAAAGGTTTAGGGACGGTTAATGTATGTGGTCGCAGGCGAGACCCTCTCCCTGCCATAGGTACAATTATTTTCATAGTTTATTTTTTTCCTGTGCTTCCGAAGCCCTCACTGCCGCGCGAAGTATTCGCTAGTTCTTCCACTATTTCCCATTGCGTTTGTTCAACTTTACCAAAAACAAGTTGCGCCACGCGATCGCCATTTTCAATAACAAAAGGTCGTTGTGACATGTTAATGAGAATGACACCTATCTCTCCCCGGTAGTCTGCATCTATTGTGCCTGGACTATTGAGTACCGTAATTCCTTTTTTCAAGGCCAAACCACTTCTCGGTCGCACTTGCGCTTCGTAGCCCCGGGGAATTTCCAGGAACAAGCCCGTTTTAACGAGCGTTCGCTCCATAGGCTGAAGCGTAAAGGCATTGTCGAGGTGCGCTCTGAGATCGACGCCCGCAGCACCACTCGACGCGTATTGCGGCAAATCATTTTGAGATCGATTGACTATTTTTACTTTCATATTTTTTACTTCTTCATCCAAAAGGCGACCACAACAAGGTCTTTGAATGTGACAAACACCATCTTCAAAAGTAATTTTTTTTAAGGACATCCCCACTGCGAAACACGTGAATTATTAACAAAGCGATGAGGAAGACGCGATGATGCTGTTATTCCACATTATTTCTTAGATTAAAAAGAAATGGATGGAATGAGTATCTATCTTTTCTTTCGCGAGAGAAAAGGAATAATTCCACGATAGAATCGATTAATGCGCTCAATGTGCTTGACAAAATAAGTAAAAAACACCATAAACGCAATCGCGCCGACAAGTGCCGACCAGGGATCTAAACTGCGGTAAAGCGAATTCTTTAACCCAACACCAAACACACTTGCATAAAGGATGATCATGTGCACGATATAAATAGACAAGGTATGCTGACCAATTTTAATGAATAAATTATAGTTCCAGTAAATGAGTTTGGCGGCAGTCAGCAGGACACCGGCAAAAAGGAGACCCTGCCCCAGTGCGTTGACACTTAGTGTGGGGAAAACCATGAGTTGCTCCGTTTGAACAAAGAATAAATCATAGGTGATACACGCTGCACCGCTCGTAAAAAAAGCTACTGGAAATAGCCAACTTCTTAGAAATTGAAATCTTCGATAATACATTAATCGCAGCCGGCGTTTGTGTTTGCCCAAAACAATGATAACTGCTAATCCAAAAAGCACAATACTAAAATTCGTGAATAAAAACCACTGTTCTGCAAATGAAGTCCATCCCAGCTTTTCAAAGTAGGGACTTATAACAGTCAACACGTCATCAATGAAAAAATAAGTAGCACTAGCGATTACAGTTAAAGCTAAAACGAAGCTGTGCGTATAAACACGATGCGGGCGGTTACTGACAAAAGCTCCCACAGCGGCACCGAGCAGCGCATAACCTACCCAGGGAAAAACAGGAAATAGCGAAGCGCTCTCCCTCCCCTCTGCTGTTTGAATCAACATATTTTCGAAAAACGGATGAAGTGTCGAAAGGTCTGCTGCATAAATAGTCGGTTTCAACACAAATACTGTAATGCCTGCAAGTCCGAGTACGATAAAAAAAGGAATAACCTTCAACAACCTGGTGATGCCAAAACAAACAATAATGACCAAAAGACTCGCACCGATGCATTGCAAAACATGAAACACTATTGCGTAATCATTCAATTCTCCCGAGGTAAAGAGCAGCAAAAAGTTTATTTGTAGTGCATATCCCCAAAGCACTAACTTCACAGCTCGCTTCGATCCTTTTTTCACCCTTACATTTTTAAAAAAGGGAGCGCTCTTCCGCACCAAAAGATAGGTAAAGACCAGACCAGAAACTGTAAAAAACAAAGGAGCGGTGAGCCCCCTCGGGAAACACCACAAGTTGTAGAAAAAATAATCTTCGGACCGGTACGATTCTGCCAGGGCCATATAAATAAAATGCCCTTCCAGCATCATAAGAATAGCAATGGAACGCGCTATGTCAATAAAAACAAGCCGACTATGTGTAATGCTGTTTTTTGTCACCTTTTTGTTTTGAGCGCGCAAATATAATTGAAATCAAATACTTAGCGACAAGTCAAAAAAAGAAATAGCGCTTCCTTTAATTTGCTCGTACACGCGGCTTTTCCATATACCAGACGAAAGCAACAAAGAGCAGAATGAGCGCATTGTGCACGATCACCTGTGTCCAGCCCATCGGAATGTTGATCCACTCCAGTGATCCATAAATGCCGAGCGCAAGGACACTGTAAAGTCCAAATTTTCTCAAATTATAGGGTATCGGGTAATGGCGTTGGCCCAGCAAATAGGAAGCTACCATTTGCCCGCCGTAAACGAAAAAAGTTACCCATGCACAAGCCATATAGCCAAACACAGGAATTAAAGCGATATTTAAACCTATGGTCAAAACGGCGCCACCACTGGCAATATATGCTCCGAAGCGCGTCTGCCCGCTCAACTTATACCAAATAGATTGGTTTACATAGATTCCCGAAAAGACATTCGCCAAAAGTAAAATGGGAACAACGGTAAGTCCAGCCCAATAATCATCATTGGGGATGAAATATTTAAAAATATCAAGGTTTAATGATACTCCCAGAAAACAAAGAAAAACGGCAGCAACAAAGTAGTTCATCACTTTTACATAGGTGCGATTCCTGTTTTCATCTTTCGATTGCGCAAAAAAGAAAGGTTCCGCCGCATAGCGATAAGCCTGTAAAAAAATGGTGACGAGCATCGCCAGCTTATAATTGGCACTGTAAATACCCACCCGGGATTCTGCCATTTTTAATGCTTTTTCTTTGCCAAATTCAGGCATCAAATCATGATAAGAAACGTGTTTGAGCAGCACGCGATCAATGGTTTCATTGATGACAAAAGCAAGTCCTGCAATCGCGAGTGGAAAACTGTAGCGCACCATTGCTTTAACCAATGTAAAGTCAAAAACCCAGCGAAGTGCGGTAAAATCTTTATACAATAGTGCGGGTTTCACGAGCGAAGCAACCAGGTTGGCAATCAGGATAAAACGCACACCCATCTCAGCAGGATGAACACTACTGTCAAACACGAGCAGCATGAGTATCAGGTTCAATCCAATATTGACGGCAATACTCGTCAACTGAACCAGGGCAAACTTACCGGCGCGTTCCTGGGCTCTGAGTTTGGCAAGTGGCAGGGCACCAATAGCATCCACGACGACGACGAGCGAAAATAGCACGATGTACTCCGGGTTTCCGGGATATAATAAGAGATCCGCAATCCAGGGATGAAAAATAAGAACGATCAGCAGAAAGGTCAAATTGACCATGATAACGCTCAGAAAAGCGTTGCGAAAAACCATTTCAGCATTTTTATGCCGGTGTAAAAAACGAAAATAAGCCGTCTCCATGCCGAACGTGAGCAGTACCATCAAAAAAGCAATCATGGCATACAGGTCTGAAACCTGACCGTAATCTTCAGTAGCTGCAAATGCCGTTACGTAAATTGGTACGAGCAGGTAGTTCAACAACCGTCCCACGATACTCGAAAGTCCATATACCGCCGTCTGACCTGCTAACTTTTTTATTGGATTGCTCATAATTCCACTTGATAATGCGAATATAGGCAAAAGACGCTTGAATGAATTTCAGGTGGGTTCTAAATTTAGTAATCACCTGTTTCCCGCCGAAGGTATACGCTTTTTAAACACTGCACCGCGGTTGAATGAAAGCATGATGAAGCATTATACCGCTAGCGATACAGTTTTGGAATCTGACCACTATTGAACAAATCGATGTGTAAAGTCACGCGCAATCGTTGTCCAAACCTCGATCCACTGTGCGTATTGGCTAAATTATTCGATTCTAAAATGGCATAGTACAAGCCGAAGAAATCTCCCAATTCGTATCCGACGCCCATCGCATAAGGTGTGTATTGTTGACCGTCGTTTTCAAAAATACCGAGGTTCCCAAAGGCGCCAATTTGTCCGGGAAGCAACTGCGGAGTAGGCACGCCAACAAAAAGCGTATTGCTTTGCATCCAGGAATCAGCAATTCCGAAATCGCTGGCGGTAAAGAAACCGCCTCGATTATTGGCGCGGTGTGTTGTGGACGATCGATCGAAGAAGAAATTTTCTACGAAAACATCCTGATTTCCATTCGCACCTGTCAAGGGGATGCCATAACGGTAAACAGAGCTCTGATTCACAACATCAAAAAGGTAATTGTAGCCCGCGAATGTGCGCAACCTGATTTTTGATTTCCAATCCGATCCCGCCATCCAATCGTAGGTGTAGCTGGCGCTTCCCATCAATCTACCCGCCGATTCAGAAGTGTTGTTATTGTAAATAAAATCACTGCGAACGCTAGAAGCAAAAGCGTGACGCCCTTTATTCCAAAACGATTCCCATTTTAAAAAGCCGCCAAATTCGCGCAGGTAAAAATCACCTCGCCGCGTCTGTTTTGCCATTCCCTGAAACAAAAGCAGGTGCTCCAGTGGGTAAGCTTTGTCTTCATTACCGAAATCAAACCGAAGATAGGGTGCAGCTGCTGCAAAGAATGAATTGCCATTTTCCAGTGTGCTCTCATCCTTAAAAGAAGTTAGTGACAACCCCACGCGACCTGACTTTATTCCGGGGCGATGGAAGCGATACGAAAGTTCACCTATTCCCGAAACATTTTGGCGACCCAATGAATATAATGGAGCTAAAAAGTAATTGAACCGATTGGGCGCGATTGAATAGTTGTGCAAAGCTGCGCCCAGCATCAACTTGTCATTGGCATTGCCTGCCACCAGGGGCAGAATGTGCATGTTCGTTTCGTCGGACCAGTTGTAACCTGAGAACATATTCAGTTTTAACGGTTCCCATTTTTTCAGCAGGCCGTCTGCCCGCCAACCATTATTTTGCCTGGAAAGCTCGGGAACGATACGCTGGGGATCAATCATGACGCGATTCCCTTCTGCCTCGAAGCTCAACGTCGTCTTTCGTTGTCCGGGTGAAGTCCACTTTGTAGCAATAATGGAGTCGTTTTCCATTACAGCAACAGGTATCGGCCCTTTAATGCGTCCGGTGTTGTGCACGGTAACTTCGTAGCCTTTGCCGTTGGATTGTACGCGCCCCAGACGCGCTTCAATGCGCTTCGTCGTATTGAGAAAGTCATCAAACAACCAGGAAACGTCCCCATCTGCATGTTTTTCGAATATTCGGCGGAGATCTGCGGGTTGCGGATGTTTAAAAGCAAATTCATCAAAATAGTGCTGCATGATGCGGTCAAACTTTTCATTGCCCAGGTAGTGCCGCATATATTCGAATACGAGACCTGTTTTTTGATACATCACGAGGCCGTAGTTGGCACTTTGGAAACATTTAGAATGCGTTTCAATGGGTTGATCTTCTCCAATCGCCTGAACAGCGCGGTAAAGCAAATCATTTCGATCGTGATAATTTAAGCCGTGAAAATTAAAAAACGGAACCGTTTCAGCCAACGCCTCGTTTTCTGGATATTTTGTCATAAAATAACGCACCTCATTCAGCGTATTGAGCCCTTCGTCCATCCATCCGTGATCGCGCTCGTTCGAACCAAAGATTCCATAAAACCAATTGTGCCCGACTTCGTGGACAATGACTGTTTCCAGTGCAGTAGCGTTTCCGGCATTTCCGATGACAGTAACGTTGGGATATTCCATGCCTCCACCTGCACTGATCGTTCCATCCACTGCAGTCACCTGATTGTAGGGATAATCTCCATTCCATTTCGAGTAATAAAACGTTCCGTCGTTGATATATTCGACAGCATCCTGCCACAGCCCCATATTCCGCGGTGTAAACATCGCCCACGTCTTGACCTTGCGGCCACTGTGCGGAAGCTCTACTTCGCCGCTCAACACCTCGTATCGCTTATCGGCGAACCATGCAAAATCGTGTACATTTTTTTGCGTGTACCGAATTGTTTTCATTTTTTCGCTGGAAGGAGGGTACTCATCACCGGGATTTCGTTCAACCCTATTTTTTTTGGCGTTATAAGCTGCAATTTTTTCTTCTGTTTCGCTCGCTTTTTGCTCGAGGAACTGTTTTTCTTCAGCAGTCTGCAAATCGCCCGTCGCTCCCACCACATAATTTTCAGGTAGCGTAATCGAGACATCAAACGAACCGTATTCTGAATAAAATTCACCTTGATTCAGGTAAGGCATTTCGTGCCACCCTTCCCGATCGTATACCGCGGGTTTCGGATACCACTGAGTAATCTGATAGGATTCTCCAATATGTCCCAGGCGCGATATATTTCCACTTGGAATTTTAACCCGAAAAGGAGTTGCTATGGTACACGATTCACCCGGCAATAGCGGTTCTTGAAGGTGGATTTTAGCAATGTCAATGTGTTCCTCATCAAACGACCAATTCACTTGTTCCCCGTCAATATGAAAATTCAAAGAATCGATATAACCACGATCTGCTGAAGTGGATTGCGTTAAAACTTCATTTCCACTCGCTCTCAGTTGTTGGGCCAGCGCCGTTTGATCATTCTTATATGCATTGGGCCACAAGTGGAAATAAATATACCGCAATGTATCGGGTGAATGATTGACATATTCTATCTGCTCCTTTCCATTAAGCATGTGATTGCTATCGTTGAGTTCCACCTCAATCTCATAATTGGTTTCTTGCTGAAAATACGACTGCACCCATGCCACTTTGAGCGCCAAAAAACTAATAACTAAGATTCCGTATTTCATTTTTAGATTCATTAAGTATTCATTTACTATCCCTCACATCTGTAAAGGATTATACATCAACCATTGACTAACAGCACTCCTCATATTCTTCAACAAATGTAATTATTTTATTGGAGTGTTCTCTTTTGAAAATCACAACGTGAAAAATCTATCTGTCCAATATAAAATACACCTTGAAAACATTGAGCTTGAGATTGATAATAAGAAGGGCCGCAAATAAAAAACGACACCCCAGGAGGAGTGTCGTTGTCATATATTCTTAAAACAGTGTTTTTACTGCTTCACAACTTTAAATGTTTTCGAGCCCTGATCATTGAACACGCGCAGTGTATAAACTCCAGTCTCCAGGTGATCAATAGCAACTGTTCCTTCAGTTGTATTCTGGAGTGCCTGATCATCCACAGCAACTACGCGACCATTCACGTCAAGTATTTCAACTTGTAGTGATTTTTCATTTTCAGGATTTGTAATATTGATCTCATTCGATGCCGGGTTCGGATAGACGGCGATTTCCTGCATGTTTTCCGTTCCAACAGAGAGGTAATTACAATTCCCGTCAACGCGTAACTGCATAATAGCCGTATCTGCCGGACAAACACCATTATCGGCGATATACTGATAGTTGTAGTCCCCGGGTGCATCTGGAGATGTAATTTCTCCTCCGCCCAGCGGATCCTCATACGGATCATTCCAGGTACCCACCGTATCCGCACTGTTATCCAAACCATCGTTTAAGTCGACGGGTTCATTTCGGCAAACCACGATCAAACCGTTTTGCCCCGCATTTGAAGCAGGATATAAGTCAATGGTAGCCACTGTCGTATCCGATTCACAAATCGCATCGACGATGTAATACACCTCGTGAGGTACAGCAGGCAAGTTCGACACGACGAAAAGTGAATCGTCCACGATTAATGACTGACTGTTTGGATATTCCCATCGGCCGTTACTTTGACCCTGAACAATGATGTTGTCATTAAGGTTCACCGTATCGTTCAATCGACAGAAATCTGTCGCACCATCTTGACCTGGAACTGCGAAACAATTATCAATTTTCACATTGTCTAACAATATATCGTTGTAGAATGCTGAGCTATTCGTAACCGTTTGATTGGTCATGAATCGCACTTTAATCACCTGACCCGCATAAGCCGAGAGGTCATACGATTCTGTTCTCCAGTTTACACTGTCTCCCTGAAGTGTATCGAGATAGTTCCACGTTCCGTTGGCGTAAATCTCAACAACGAGCGGGACGTTATCTCCAGGGTTATTGGTATTATTACTGAACCAATCAAACTCCAAATAAGGATCAACTAACGGCGATACATCAATATTCGGTGAAATGAGCATCACGCTATCAGGTGTTGGCGTAGAACCATCCGTCCAGGCAAATGTTCCATTTGGTCGCCCGTTGGATCCCGCGCCATAACCTGGAGATCCTGAAAATTCCCAGAAGGCATTACCACTTGTAGAATTCGTGTTGTTCAAATTTTCCCAACAATCGGGCTGAACACCTGACTGGAATTCTTCTAAGAACGGTGCCATATAAGTGATGCACTCCGTTGAAAACTCTTCAATGGCGCTATAATCACTCGTATCCCCTGGACTACAAATTGCGCGAACATACGCATCGTACTCCGTATCCGGAGTTAGTCCCGTAATCGTTTCAGGGTTATTCGTCGTAACTAAGGTATTACCCGTTCCTAAAGCGAATCCAGCTGTATCGTATTCGATGATCCATTCCGTTTCGTTGAACCCAGCCTGCCAGTCTAATTCAGTCGTTGTAGCACCAATATTTATAGCTGTTAAACTAGTGGGATCCGGGCATGAGGGTGCTTCAGCAATTTCAAATTCGTCTAAGGCCAGGTCGCCATTGATCCCGGCACGAGAAGTCACGAATCGAATCTGGACAGTCTGTCCGACATATCCTCCCAGCGCAATACCAAATTCTTGCCAGGGATCAAGCTCGCTCGTTTGCTGTTCTCCGGTTATGGAGCCTATATTGTTCCAGGTTCCTCCACCGTTATCAGAAACCTGAATATTGAGTTGCGTAATATCATCACCATACATGTGGTAATAAAATGTCAAGTAAGGGACGGTCAAAGGTGCCAAATCAATGTAGGGCGTCGTAAACTGAGCAACATCACCATTAGATCCCGAGGAAGACTCGGTGTATATATAATTTCCTGATCCTCCAAATGCCGATGAAGGTCCGGTATTGCCCGTCGGCGTATTTCCTGTATTTGTTTCGAATGCATAATCTGTCGCCGGATTTCTCGACCAGCATATACTGATATCTCCTGTTCCGGCATCCCAATCTGTACTATCGTAGTTTTCTGTGAACGGTGCCGTAAATGTAGCACAAGCTGTAGTAATCGTAATTGGACCCACCCAGTCCGATTCGTCACCTCCTCCACAATCTGCTTGTACATAAAAATCATATTGCGTAGTGGGGGCAAGACCTGTTATTGTCGCCGGGTTATTCGTCACCGGTTGGAATGTTCCACCACCTTGTGTGAATCCTGCTAATCCAAATTCAATATTCCAATTTGTAGCGGACCCCGTTTCGGTCCAGGCTAACTCTACATCATTACTACCAATGGTGTTTGCTGCAAAATCAACGGGGAAAGGACAAGTTGGCGCTTCTTCCACGACAAATTGATCGATGGAAACATCACCTTCAAAGCTTCCTCCTCTAGCCGTTGAAAAACGCACCTGTATGGTTTGTCCTGCGTAGGCAGATAAATTCACCGGATAAATCTCCCAGGGATCGCCATTGGCCGTTTGTTGCTCACCGACAATTGACCCTTCATTGGTCCATGTCGTTCCTCCATCATCAGTAACCTCGACATCCAACTGTGTGATATCGCTTCCATACATGTGATAGTAGAATGTAAGAAATGGATCTGTCAATGGCGTTAAATCAATTTCAGGAGACACAATTTGTGCAACATCTCCAGACGTGCCGGAAGAAGCTTCCGTGTAAACGTAATTTCCAGCTCCTCCAAATCCTGCTGAAGGTCCTGTACTGCCAGAAGTTGTTCCACCTGTGTTTGATTCAAACATAAATCCTGTATTTGGATTGCGCGACCAGCAAGGGCTGATGTCACCTGTACCGGTATCCCATTCCGTACCGTCGAAAGTTTCTGTGTATGGAGCCGTTTCAGGCAGACAGTTCGTAAATGCTGAGACAGGACCGATCCAGTCGGATTCATCACCTCCTCCACAATCTGCTTGTACGTAAAAATCATAAGCCGTAGCTGGGTTTAGACCCGTTACCGTCCCTGGATTATTCGTTACAGGGAAAAGCGTTCCATTACCTTGTGTAAACCCGGCAGGACCATATTCTATATTCCAATTTGTTGCAGAACCATTTTCCGTCCAGGAAAGTTCAACACTGTTCGCTCCAATATTATTCACTACAAGGTCAGAGGGGAAAGGGCATGTTGGCGCTTCTTCAATCACAAATTGATCAACGGAAACATCTCCTCTTAAACCACCGCCTTTTGATGTAGAAAACCGAACTTGTATGCTTTGACCTGCATAAGCAGAAAGATCAACAGGATAAATCTCCCATGCATCTGTTTCTGCCGTTTGTTGCTGTCCTACAATTGACCCTTCATTTGTCCATGTTGTTCCACCGTCGTCAGAAACCTCCACATCTAACTGCGTGATTTCATCACCATACATGTGGTAATAGAACGTCATGAAGGGATCTGTCAGCGGCGTAATATCAATTTCAGGGGAAGTAATTTGAGCTACATCACCCGTCGAACCTGAAGAAGCTTCAGTGAACACATAATTACCGGCACCACCATATCCAGCGGAAGGCCCAGTATTGGTACTACCTGTACCACCTGTATTCGATTCAAAGGCATAGCCGGTCGTCGGTGTTCTCGTCCAGCAAGGGCTAATATCTCCCGTTCCGACATCCCATTGCGGTCCATCAAAAGACTCCGTATATGGCGCTGAAGTCAGCGCAGCACAATTGGTAAAGCCTCCTGCCGGGTCAATCCAGTCGGATACATCACCACCACCACAATCAGCTTGTACATAGAAATCATAAGAAGTTCCTGCAGTGAGCCCAGTCACCGTAAAGGGATTTGAATTCGCTGCTACAACTGTTCCGGATCCCTGCGTAAAACCGGTAGGTCCATATTCAATATTCCAGTTCGTTGCCGTACCATTTTCAGTCCATGACAAGTCAGCTGAATTCTGAGTGGTGCTTGTTACAACTAAATCAGAAGGAAAAGGACACGTTGGTGCTTCCTCGACAGTGAGCTCATCGATTGAGACATCGCCATTAAAACTTCCACCTCTATTTGTCGAAAATCGCACCTGAATGGTCTGACCAGCATACGCAGTTAAATTCACTGCGTATAATTCCCAGGGATCCGATTCATTCGTTTGTTGTTCTCCAACAATAGAGCTCTCAACTGTCCACGTCGTACCTCCATCATCAGAAATTTCCACGTCCAGTTGTGTAATATCGTCTCCATACATGTGATAATAAAATGTCATAAATGGATCTGTGAGCGGTGTTAAATCAATTTGCGGAGAAGTGATTTCTGCCAAATCACCCGTTGAACCAGAAGAAGCCTCAGTGTATACGTAATTCCCCGTACCACTATAAGCCGCTACAGGACCTGTACTAGTAGAAGGCGTATCTCCAGTATTCGTCTGAAAGTAAAACCCCGTAGAGCTGTTACGCGACCAACAGGCATCAATATCACCTGTTCCGCTATCCCAGGTCGCTCCATCAAAATTTTCGGTGTAAGGCGCTGTCTGCGCACATTGCGCTGATACAACGTTCGAGCTCAACATACCCAATACAACTAAAGCAAATAAAAATATAGTTTTTTTCACAAGTATAAATTTTTGTGTGTTTGACAAGTTACACATTTAAGACGTAAATTTTCTAAAAAAAGTTGGTAAAAAAAAATTAATTCTGAAAAAACATGGGGTTTGTTAAAGAAATTTCAGAATAGCAGCATGAAGTTATATCAACAAATTCTTCTTTTCACTGATTGAGTGATACCATCAAATCCACAGTCGTCTTGGCTTTTTATAACTCAACAATCCAATCCTGAAGCAATCCCAAAAAAAATATGATGATCTTTCAACCCATTTAATGCATTTAATATTTTACGCCTGTCGGGATGTATACCAGCTGAAATTTGTAGATTATCGTTAATAATAGCAAATTAAGGACTGTGTTTATTTGGGCTCTTAACCGTACCTGTGCTGATCGAAAACATCAATAATAACCGCAAAGGGCGCAAAGTAGTCGCCCATTCGACATGCTCAGGTCAAGCAAAGATCGCAAAGCTATGCACTGTGACACATTGAGCTCGTCGAAATGTGTTATATCGAGCTTGTCGAAATGAGTTCACCGAAGTGCGGTGTGCCGTGATACATTGTGTTTTTCAAAATGAGATCGCAATGTGCGTTTTAACAGGTCAACAGCGTTGAAGACGCCTGATTCGCTGAGATGGATATAACAAATTTGTGCCCAGAAATACTGGCAAAGAACCCGATAAACATTTAATATTTTTTACCCACCACTTTGCTATCGATTATCTTCTTATTATGCATGCGCGCCATCCTTAAACCAAAAAAAGCGGCGCTCTTTCGAACGCCGCTTCTCAATTATAGCTGTGAGCAGTTATTGAAGTTTTACTGCTTCACGAGTTTAAAGGTCTTCTGACCGGATTCATTGTAGATGCGGATCGTGTAAATACCCGTTTCTAAATGATCGATCGCAACCGTACCTTCTGTCGTGTTTTCCAGTGCTTTGTCATCCACTGCTACTACTCGACCGTTCACATCCAGTATTTCTACTTTCAGCGCTTCGGTATTCGCAGGGTTCACAATATTCACTTCACTCGTCGCCGGGTTCGGATAGATTGAAATTTCTTTCATCGCTTCCGTACCGAGTGACAAGTAATCACAATCACCGTCGACATCGAGGTCCACCAATGCCGTATCTGCAGGACAAACGCCATTGGAAGTAATGTAAGTATAGTTATAATTACCATCTGCCGAAGGCGCAGCAATCTGACCACTCGCCAACACATTGTTCGACGGATCGTACCAATCACCACCGAGGTCAACGTTTCCATTGAGCCCTTCAATGAGGTTTACTGGCTCGTTCAAGCAGACTTCTACGGTGCCATTTTCACCAGCAGATGAAGCAGGGAATACATTTATCGTAGCCACTGCCGTGTCTTCCTGACATGCTCCAGGCACAATGTAATAAGCCTCATAGCTATCAGTTGGCAGCAGCAAGACACTCAACATCGTATCATCTACAACTAAGCTCTGATCTAATGGGAATTCCCATCTTCCGCCTAATTCCTGATTTATGGAAACCACATCGTTGAGGTTTGTTAATGTATCCAAACGACAAACATCAGTTTCACCATCCGCTCCTGCATCTCCATTACATGGCAAGATAGAGAATTCATCAATAGCAACATCTGATCCCAATCCTCCTCGAGTATTCAAGAATCCTATAGCTACCGTGTCATTCGTGTATGCCGATAACGAAAAGGACGTATCAAGCCAAGCATCTGTCGATGCCGTTTGTTGTTGTCCATAAATGCGACCGATGGTATCCCATGAGAATCCATTATCATTGGAAGCATATACTGTCAATGAATCAATGTCTCCTCCAAACATGTGGTACGAAAACGTTACATAAGGATCTGTTAGGTTCGATATGTCATAGCGCTTCGAATAGACGAAAGCACTATCACCTGTGGTTCCATTGGACCCTTCAGTATAAAGATAGTTTCCACCTCCTGAGACGTCATCATCAGGTCCTGTTGAACCAGTACCTGTTGCGCCCGTTCTGACACCCCAGAAAAAGTTTCCTGGTCCTGGGTTACGACTCCAACAGCTGCTGATGGTATCATCTGTGTTTGCAAAACCAGTTCCTGATACCCATGTCGAAGCATCGTCAAAATTCTCGATAACTGGCGCTGCAGCCACGAGGCACTGTGTTGTAAAGGTTTCTGACTGGCTGTAAACACTAGTATCACCAGGTCCACAAATCGCTCTGACATACACATCGTACTGCGTGTTTGACATCAGTCCAGAAATTGTTTCAGGACGATTTGTTGTGACCATTGAGTTACCAGTACCAGGCGTAAAACCAGGAGCTCCGTATTCTATAGCCCACTCTGTCTCAGTATTACCTAATTGCCAATCGACATCTGCTGTAGTTGCGCCAATATTGTTAACAACCAAATCGGTTGGTTGAGGACAAGAAACACACGTTTCGATATTGAATAAATCAATTGCCATGTCACTTCCAAAACCGTTTCCACGAACACCAATAATACGGTATTCAATCATTGAGCCGATGTAAGGTGACAAATCGATTTCTACCGGCGTCCAGGGATCTGTCTCGGCAGTTTGATCCTGACCTACTTGCGTAAATTCAGTTGTCCAGGTAGCACCGCCATCATCAGAAACATCTACAATTAAATCTCCCATATCACCTCCGTACATATGGTAGTAAAAACTCATCCTTGCCTCGTTGAGGGCTGTTGTTAAATCCACTGGATCATTAGGATAAATGGTGTCAGCATCTCCCTGCGCACCGCCAGTGGTTTCGAGAAAGATATAGCCATTGCCTGAAAAGGCGCCATCAGGTCCTGTATTAAATGAACCTGTTGTTCCAGTGTTATACTCCCATTGCGGGTCACCAGTTGCCGTGTTCGACCAATCTGACGGAAATGAAGTTTCAAAGTCTGTGGAATACAAATTCGTATTCGCTCCAGATGTACAGTTGATCGCTGCGATCACAGTATTGACATTGATCGGACCAATCCATAAACTTTCATCTCCTCCACCACAATCGGCTTGAAGGTAAATATCATAACCCGTTGTCGGGTTCAGACCAGTCAAGGTGAACGGATTCGAATTGGCAGCTACTAAAGTACCTGATCCTTGAGCATAGCCAGTAGGACCATATTCGATGTTCCACATTGTCGCCGAACCATTTTCAGTCCAAGATAGATCGGTTGAACTTCCAGTTGTGTTGGTTGCGACAAAATCAGTAGGGTCCGGACACGAGGGCGCTTCCGCTACAGATAACTCATCTATCGATACATCGCCATCAAAACTTCCACCCTTATTAGTGGAAAACCGCACCTGAATCGTTTGTCCAGCATAGGCGGAGAGATTAACAGAATATATTTCCCATGGATCCGTTTCTGCCGTTTGTTGTTCTCCTACAATCGAACCTTCAACTGTCCACGTCATACCTCCATCATCAGATACTTCAACATCAAGTTGCGTAATATCATCTCCGAACATGTGGTAATAAAATGTCATAAATGGATTTGTAAGCGGAGTCAAATCAATTTGAGGGGACGTTAGTTCCGCCAAATCCCCAGTTGAACCCGAAGAAGCCTCTGTGTAAACGTAATTTCCGGCACCACCAAAAGCTGCGATAGGACCCGTACTCGTAGATGGCGTGTCTCCAGTATTCGTCTGGAAATAAAATCCAGTAGAACTGTTACGCGACCAGCAGGCATCGATATCACCTGTTCCGCTATCCCAGGTTGCTCCATCAAAATTTTCTGTATACGGTGCTGTCTGCGGACATTGCGTGTAAGCAATGTTTATACTTAAACAGCCCAAAACAGATAAAGCTGTTAACCATACAATTTTCTTCATAAATAAACTTTTTTTAATATTACTACTACAGTTCAAGAGACGTATAGTTTCTTTATTGGTTGGCATAAAGAGTGATATTCACAATAATTCTTTATACTGTTATATTTACAACAATTCTGTATAGTGGGATTAAAGGCATATTTTTGGTTTTGACAACTCATACTTCAATTTTGAGACACAACCTAAATAGTTAGTGCGCTAAGATGTTTTATATAGCAAACAATTTTCTTTCAAAAACAAGCGTCCAAGGTTATTTCTCTATAATCACCAATCAAAAAAAGCGGCGCTCTTTCGAACGCCGCTTCTCAATTATAGTTGTGAGCAGTTATTAAAATTTATTGCTTCACGAGTTTAAAGGTCTTCTGACCAGATTCATTGTAGATGCGGATCGTGTAAATACCCGTTTCTAAATGATCGATCGCAACCGTGCCCTCTGTCGTGTTTTCCAGTGCTTTGTCATCCACTGCTACTACTCGACCGTTCACATCCAGTATTTCTACTTTCAGCGCTTCGGTATTCGCAGGGTTCACAATATTCACTTCACTCGTCGCCGGGTTCGGATAGATTGAAATTTCTTTCATCGCTTCCGTACCGAGTGACAAGTAATCACAATCACCGTCGACATCGAGGTCCACCAATGCCGTATCTGCAGGACAAACGCCATTGGAAGTAATGTAAGTATAGTTATAATTACCATCTGCCGAAGGCGCAGCAATCTGACCACTCGCCAACACATTGTTCGACGGATCGTACCAATCACCACCGAGGTCAACGTTTCCATTGAGCCCTTCAATGAGGTTTACTGGCTCGTTCAAGCAGACTTCTACGGTGCCATTTTCACCAGCAGATGAAGCAGGGAATACATTTATCGTAGCCACTGCCGTGTCTTCCTGACATGCTCCAGGCACAATGTAATAAGCCTCATAGCTATCAGTTGGCAGCAGCAAGACACTCAACATCGTATCATCTACAACTAAGCTCTGATCTAATGGGAATTCCCATCTTCCGCCTAATTCCTGATTTATGGAAACCACATCGTTGAGGTTTGTTAATGTATCCAAACGACAAACATCAGTTTCACCATCCGCTCCTGCATCTCCATTACATGGCAAGATAGAGAATTCATCAATAGCAACATCTGATCCCAATCCTCCTCGAGTATTCAAGAATCCTATAGCTACCGTGTCATTCGTGTATGCCGATAACGAAAAGGACGTATCAAGCCAAGCATCTGTCGATGCCGTTTGTTGTTGTCCATAAATGCGACCGATGGTATCCCATGAGAATCCATTATCATTGGAAGCATATACTGTCAATGAATCAATGTCTCCTCCAAACATGTGGTACGAAAACGTTACATAAGGATCTGTTAGGTTCGATATGTCATAGCGCTTCGAATAGACGAAAGCACTATCACCTGTGGTTCCATTGGACCCTTCAGTATAAAGATAGTTTCCACCTCCTGAGACGTCATCATCAGGTCCTGTTGAACCAGTACCTGTTGCGCCCGTTCTGACACCCCAGAAAAAGTTTCCTGGTCCTGGGTTACGACTCCAACAGCTGCTGATGGTATCATCTGTGTTTGCAAAACCAGTTCCTGATACCCATGTCGAAGCATCGTCAAAATTCTCGATAACTGGCGCTGCAGCCACGAGGCACTGTGTTGTAAAGGTTTCTGACTGGCTGTAAACACTAGTATCACCAGGTCCACAAATCGCTCTGACATACACATCGTACTGCGTGTTTGACATCAGTCCAGAAATTGTTTCAGGACGATTTGTTGTGACCATTGAGTTACCAGTACCAGGCGTAAAACCAGGAGCTCCGTATTCTATAGCCCACTCTGTCTCAGTATTACCTAATTGCCAATCGACATCTGCTGTAGTTGCGCCAATATTGTTAACAACCAAATCGGTTGGTTGAGGACAAGAAACACACGTTTCGATATTGAATAAATCAATTGCCATGTCACTTCCAAAACCGTTTCCACGAACACCAATAATACGGTATTCAATCATTGAGCCGATGTAAGGTGACAAATCGATTTCTACCGGCGTCCAGGGATCTGTCTCGGCAGTTTGATCCTGACCTACTTGCGTAAATTCAGTTGTCCAGGTAGCACCGCCATCATCAGAAACATCTACAATTAAATCTCCCATATCACCTCCGTACATATGGTAGTAAAAACTCATCCTTGCCTCGTTGAGGGCTGTTGTTAAATCCACTGGATCATTAGGATAAATGGTGTCAGCATCTCCCTGCGCACCGCCAGTGGTTTCGAGAAAGATATAGCCATTGCCTGAAAAGGCGCCATCAGGTCCTGTATTAAATGAACCTGTTGTTCCAGTGTTATACTCCCATTGCGGGTCACCAGTTGCCGTGTTCGACCAATCTGACGGAAATGAAGTTTCAAAGTCTGTGGAATACAAATTCGTATTCGCTCCAGATGTACAGTTGATCGCTGCGATCACAGTATTGACATTAATCGGACCAATCCATAAACTTTCATCTCCTCCACCACAATCGGCTTGAAGGTAAATATCATAACCCGTTGTCGGGTTTAGACCAGTCAATGTAAAAGGATTCGAATTGGCAGCTACTAAAGTACCTGATCCCTGAGCAAAGCCAGTAGGACCATATTCAATGTTCCACATCGTCTCTGTACCTCCATTTGTCCATGACAAATCAACACTACTTCCAGTGATGTTCGACGCACTCAAATCAGAAGGTGAGGGACAAGTTAGTGGCGTAGCACCAGAAATATTTACTGAAAAATCAATGGTTGAACCCCATGAAAAATTATCACAAGGATCTAATGGATTGGCTCCAAACTCAACCTGTTGCACACGCATCCGAGTAGTTCCATTAAATGCTGTTGCTGGAACCGTAAAATTAAAAGTTACGGGTGCATCCCATGGCGCTGTACCCGGAGTTCCTGATGACTGACCAATACTTTCTGATGCTTCGAAAGTACCATTTTGATTATAGTCAATCCAGATCTCTCCTGCACCTGAGTAATTTCCACCGCAAGTACCAAAAGTCACGTCTAAGGCGTAACTTTGAGAACCGGTAACATCTACAGAAAGTGATGTTTGATCGTCAACACCTATCACACCAGGGCATCCTGGAATGTAATTGATCGAACTAGTTCCATCACCAGTTATCGACACATCATCAATATTTGAATAGCTGTCAGACGTAGGACCAGATGCACAATAGCTTTGTGCATTGACCTGACTCAAACCAGCCATCAAAGCAAATGATGCTAATAAAAGTAATTTTTTCTTCATAAACCTATTTTTTTAGTTTGTATTCAACTCGTAAATATAAGTAAAGAATTCGACAAACAAAAAAATTATTACCACAAAGTGGTTCTTCTGTTAATTTTATATCAAAAGGTTCTCTGGAAGGCCCTATCTGCAACTATACTCAAAAATCAAAAACTGAGTGGGCGGGTGTAAATTCAAAGCCTGGCATTGAAAAGTAGGTTCTACCACGAATTTAGTGGGTAAGGACAGCGTAAAAGCATTCAAAGTATCCCCTGAGCGGCTTTTTGTCACGGTTTTTGTCCTTCGACATTTTTCAAATAATTAAATTTGAAAGCTCAGGAACCACAAAAACACGCGCCAAAAAGTTATAGAACCCGAGGCTATAAATAGGTGCCTTTCATAATTGTCATTCCCTATAATATAGTTATCCGTTTTATACTATCCATTCACTTCGTGGTAGCACCGAAAAGTAGAGCAATTATAACGGGTGACCGTCTACCCTATCGACCTGAATACGTTTATATAGTCAACTTCTAAATCAGGGCACTATCGAATGATATTCACGTGTCCCGTTTCCTCGTATTTCTTATCGGTCTGAATGGCTTTGAACTCCATTTTCCACACGTATGTTCCATCGGGAACTTCGCGATTGCTATCTGTTCCATAGGTGCCATCCCAACCAACCTGGTGATTGCGCGACACAAAAACAGTTTCTCCCCAGCGGTTATAAATGGTCAATTTAAAATCTTCAGGAGTAAAACCTGGAGGGAATTCGGGTTTAAACTGTTCATTATAAGGGTCATTGTCGGGTGTAAAGGTATTCGGAACATAATATAATATACGGTTCTCAACAGTGATGAACTCAGTTACTGAATCGCGGCACCCCTCATCGGTCAACGCCAGCAGCTTCACCCAATAGTCGCCACCAACATCTGGAAATTCTATTGTGGGGTTATTCTCAGAAGAACTATCGAAATCATCAAACAACCAGTCAACAGCATCTTCTTTCGTCGATAAATTGGTGAATTGTACTTCTGATTCAATAATATCCAATTCTTCAGGTGAATAGGTAAAATCCGCTGTGGGGTTGTGGTACACCGTTAACATATCGTCGATTTGCACGCTGTCGGCACACCCTTCATTACTTTCCACCCTTAATTTTACGTCATAAACCTGGGTATCATCTGAATCGTTATAAAGGCAGTCATCATAAAAACCTTCTGCACTTGATTGCGCCAGTTCACCGTTGAGATACCAGTTGTATTCCACCATCGTCGATGGATTATTTATGGTAGATTCAGAGTTCAGCGTGAAGCATAGCGGCGAGCAGTCCTCGAGCAAATTGTTATCAATAACTGGTTGCGGTCGCGGATGAACCGTTACGGATTCAGTGATGGAATCCCTACATCCGTGATTCGTTTCTACCATCAATTCCACATCATACGTGCCATCATTATCATAGGTGTGCACAGGTTCTTCTTCACTGGAGCTATTACCGTCGTCAAAGTCCCAGGTATGAAAATCAATGTTGTTTGTAGTGTTGGTGTTGCTTACCGTCGAATTATTCTCAAAATCGTGAGCAACGTCAAGGCATTCATTATCGACAGAAAATCCAGCTTCCGGCAGCGGATAAACCACTGATTGTACCGCTACTGAATCTGCACAGCCATTATTTGTTTCAACCTTCAGCGTAACATCATAAATATTTTCATTGTCGTATTCGTGCACTGGGTTCTGTGCGTTCGATGTGTTTCCGTCGCCAAAATTCCACGTCCATTGATCAATCACATCACCATTTGAGTTGTCCAGCGTCGAATTATCCGTAAAACTCGTTTCTTCCTCAAAACAAACACTGTCGATTTCTACTTGAGCATCAGGCGTTTTATAAACGATCACCGTTGAAGTATCCTGGTCATCACAGTTCCCCAGGGTATAATTCACGATATAATCAGTGCTATCTGAGGGACTCATGTTAGGCAATTCATTTGCCGTTGAATTATCGAGTTCCCACAAGTAATCACCGCCCGGGTCAGATACTGTCGTGGCAATATCTATGGTTTCTCCATCACAAATAAAATAATCCTGCGCGGTAATCTCAGGTGCGGTATTTACAGTAATACAAACGACATTCGATAATGACGGGGTACCGCAATCTCCCACCTCGGCGCGCCAACAGGAGTTCGAATTATCGATTGGCGGCGATGTTTCGCTGTCTGTTGTAGCTCCAGTCAAATCCGTCCAGGGACCATTGGGATCCGGGGCAAATTGCCATTGAATATCGTCTTCGTAATTCACCAGGGTCAAATCGACTGTTTCACCTTCGCAAACTTCAGTTTCACTCGTACTGACTGTTCCAGCGTCAGGTGGAGGCGCTACAATTATTTCAATTGAAGCTTGTGTCGTTGTGTTCGTACATAATTCTGTCATGTCCACAGTAAAAATACTATCTGTTGTCGGACATACGTTGATTTGAGAATTTGTTGAGCCCGTACTCCAGAGGTAATCGACCGCCTGACTGTTACATCCTCCTGTTACATTGGCAGAAAGTATGGTGCATTCTCCTTCACAAACCGTATCAGACTGGGCTGTAACATCTCCGTTTAACGCAGGAGGTGTTCCCGGAACAGTAAAAGTGAACGGTTGGGACCACGCCGCCAATCCAGGACCATTTGCTAAGTTCTCCCTGATCCTCAACTCATAATTCCCCGGACACAAGCTACTAAAAGGTATAAAAGTAGTTGGATAACTTTCCTGTACACAATTGGGCTTTTGCATCTGAGCAGATTGAAAATAAGGCGCACTGAATAATGGTCCATAAAAACCAGGGTTAATCCCCGAACCGTTGAAAGGTTCTCCCACACACCTCACTTCAATATCCAACCAATAGGAAGCGTTGTTACAAGATGCAGAAGCACACGTTGCAGGGTCAGAATCAGCATCTACCTCAATGCCATTGGGCAAAACAGTTATCCCGGCGTTTAAAACGGGAAGTGAATGGCATGCCTGTCCCGAGTCAGTAAAAAACAGGACAAACAGCGGCATCAACACAAATAATGCCTTACGACGCAATACCACATTTATTTCCGAGTTTCCCATTTTTCAAAGTTAATGTAAGATTATTTAAACTTAAACACCGCGCTTCACATTTTCGACGAAACACATATTTATGTGACATTTAAAGTCACAATACACCCGACCAATCACTCAAGTGATCTGTTAGCGATGACGACTGAACCTGGCACTATCGCAGTAAGTTCACGTGTCCCGTTTCCTGATAACGTTTGTCCCGTTCAATTTCTTTGAATTCGATCTTCCAGACATACGTTCCATTTTCAACCTTTCGGCCGCTGTCCGTTCCGTATGTTCCATCCCAACCAACGAGGTGGTTGCGCGATTCAAACACCACTTCTCCCCAGCGATTGAATATGATAAATTTGAAATCCTCCGGTACAAACCCATCCGAAAAGATCGGTTTAAAAGTTTCATTATATTCATCACCGTCTGGAGTAAACGTGTTCGGCACGTACATCGGTATATTTTCATCGACCTCAATGAATTCACCGATTGAATCTTTACAGCCTTCGTCCGTAAGCGCCAGCAAATAAGTAAGATACTGCCCTCCTTTCTTGGGATATTCGACGACCGGATTCAACTCTGTCGACTGATCAAAAACGCCAAACATCCACTGCAAAGAATCAGCATATTCCGACATACTCTCAAATTCCGCTTCACTATTGACGATATCGAGGTATTTTGGTTCAAACTCGTAGTCAGCGATGGGATTGTGATTCACGGTTAAATGATCATTTATTGACGCGCTATCCACGCAGCCTTCATTACTTTCTACAATTAATTTCGAGTCATAAACGACGGGATCTCCCGTTTTGTTTTTAATACATTCGTAGTAAGAGGATTCACCACTATTTTTCACTACACTGTCATTCAGGATCCATTGATAATTCACCATCGTTGAAGGATCATTAATCGTCGCACCGGAATTTAACGTCACGCACAGTGGAGAACAGTCAACAGCTGTATCCGCAGTATAACTTACGACTGGTCGCGGATGAACAATCACTTCTTTGGTTACATCGTTTACGCATCCATTGTTGGTTTCAACTGATAAATTAACATCATAAAACCCATCGGAATCGTAATTCCAGGTAGGATTTTCCTCTTGCGAAGTTGATCCATCGTCAAAATCCCAGTTCCAATTCACCACATTATTGGTCGTGTTGGCATTGCTCACCGAAGTGTTTTCCGTAAAGTCGACATCCTCCTCGAAACATACGTCGTCGGCCATAAAGTCGACATTTGGAAGTGGATATACAGCCGTATTTACCTTAGTCGAATCCAAACACCCGTTATTAGTAGTAATTTTCAACTCCACGTCATAGACATTTTCAGCACCGTAGGTGTGCGCTGGATGTTGCTGTGTCGACGAATTACCATCTCCAAAATCCCATACCCATTGGTCAATTTGATCGCCCAGGGAATTGTCCAGTTCTGAGCCATCTGTAAACTGCGTCACCTCGTTCAGGCACACGCTATCCACTTCAATGCTTGCCTGAGGCACCTTCCGCACAGTAACCGTACTCGTATCTTTCGCTTCACAGTTATTTAGCGTATAAGTGACAATGTAATCCGTTGTCACCGGTGGGGAGGCTTCAAAATATGTATCCGCTGTCGTTCCATCGATTTCCCATAAATAATCTCCTCCGGGAGCAGAAACAGTTGTAGGAATATCAATCGTATCGTATTCACAAATGTCAAAATCGTCTACAGTTACTGTCGGAACCGGGTTCACCGTGATGCACACCTCATTAGAATAAGAGGGGGTTCCACAATCACCTACGCGTGCCCGGAAGCACCTCTGTGTATTATCAATTGGCGGGGACGTGAAATTATCAGCGGTAGCACCCGGAATATCCGTCCACGGTCCTCCGGAATTGGGCGCAGATTCCCACTGGATATCGTCTTCGTAATTCACCAGCGTCAAATCGACCGTTTCACCTTCGCAGACTTCCGTTTCACTCGCGGAAGCTGTACCAGCGTCTGGTGCGGGGATGACAATTATCTCTTTCGTTTCCTGCGTCGTTGTTCCACTACAGACTTCCGTAATATCTACCGTAAAAATACTATCGTCTGTAGGGCACACATTAATTTGTGAATTCGTCGATCCCGTACTCCACGAATAGTCAGGAGCCAGACCACAACCGCCGCTCACTCCTGCTGTTAAGACCGTGCATTCGCCTTCACAAACAGTATCCGATTGAGCTGTTATTTGACCATTTAGAGCAGGTGGCGTACCAGGAACCGTAAAATAAAAGGTGTTGGCAGCACTCCATGCGGAAACTTGAGAATTGTGGTTCTCCCTGAACCTCACCTTGTAATCACCGGGACACAACGTGCCAAAAGGTATAAAGGTGGTGGGATAACTCTGTTGTACGCAATTCGGTTTATTCATCTGGGCAGACTGAAAGAATGGGTATGTATTGAGTGGTCCATAATATCCTGGATTAAAAGGAGTGGGATTAAAAGGTTCACCCACACAGCGCACCTCGATGTCTATCCAATAAACCGAGTTATTACATCCCGCGGCACACGTAGCGGGATCCGAATCAGCATCCACCTCAATTCCATTGGGCAAAACAGTTATTCCCGTATTGAGTAAAGGCAAAGCATGGCATGCTTGAACGCGTTCAGCAGTGATTGTCAGCAACATTACCACCAATATATTCAACAACCATTTCCCTTTATTTCTTTTCAACATCATTCTTCAGTTTTATTGCAATTTCTACATGCATCTGTTCAATTGCGCATACAAGACGTGCAACATTACCTCAATGTTGCCTCATACGACATTTTTTTTAAAATTTAACAGAAAAACAACTTAATAAACAGCTCTTTCGCCTACAAAGACTTCGTCCGGCCGCCATCGACGGGAACGTTAATCCCGTTGATATATCCCGCAGCAGGACTCGCCAGAAAAGCGACTGCGTTGGCTATCTCATGAGGTTGTGCAATGCGTTTCATGGGAGAAAGTTCAGCCATATTGGCAAGTATCTCATCGTAATCCAGTCCTGAAGATTTTGCCGCTTTGTTTTCCGCGATAGATTGTAGTCTTGCAGTATCCGTCGCTCCGGGGAGCACATTGTTCACGGTGATGTTGAATTTCCCCAATTCATTGGCCATTGTTTTACTCCAGTTCGCCACTGCTCCGCGCACTGTATTCGAAACCCCCAAACCGTCCAGTGGTTGTTTTACACTCGTCGATATTATATTGATGATGCGCCCGTACTTCAGCGCTTTCATGCCAGGATACAGGGCTTGCACCATAATATGATTACAAATTAAGTGTTGAGAGAAAGCGGCTTCAAACTCTTCGGCATCCGCATCGATGATTGGTCCTCCTTTCGGACCGCCCGTATTGTTTAAAAGAATGTGGGCTTTATTTTCTTTCGCCCAGCTGGTGATATTTTTCCTGAGTTCCTGTGGTTTAGTATAATCAGCGACTAAATAATTGTGTTTCTCGTTGGGTTTTAACTCGTTTAACACCGCTTTGAGTTTTTCTTCATTTCTCGCCACGAGTGTTACTGCTGCACCCAGCTCAGCGAGTTCCAATGCCGTCGATTTTCCAATTCCCTGCGTACTTCCGCAAACTACAGCTCTTTTTCCGTTTAAACTTAATTCCATAATTACCTTTTTTATTCGACCGTTACTGATTTGGCTAGATTTCTCGGCTGATCGACATTGCAGTCCCGCATTACTGCGATATAATAAGATATCAATTGGAGCGGAATTGTTGTGAGCAGTGGCGTTAAATGCTCATCGGTATCCGGAATTTCGATCACCTGATCCGCCATGTTTTTCACTTGTACATCGCCTTCCGTTACAATGGCTACCACTTTCCCTTTTCGTGCTTTTACTTCCTGGATATTACTCACGACCTTTTCGTAGGAAGGTCCTTTGGTGGCAATTACAAAGACGGGCATTTCTTCATCGATAAGCGCAATAGGACCGTGCTTCATTTCTGCCGCGGGGTATCCTTCTGCGTGAATGTATGAAATCTCTTTGAGCTTGAGCGCACCTTCCAGGGCGACGGGGAATGAATTACCCCTTCCCAGATAGAGAGCGTTGCGTGCGTCTTTATAGTTTTTTGACAGTTCTTCAATGTAATCGCTCGACTCCAATATGCTAGAGACTTTGTCGGGTATCAACTCCATTTCTGTGATCAAACGTCTGAATTTGGATTCGTTCAGCGTTCCTTTCTTTCTGGCGATCGTAAGCGCCATCAATGTGAGCACAGTAACCTGAGCAGTGAAAGCTTTAGTAGAAGCTACGCCGATTTCCGGTCCTGCATGGGTATAAGAGCCCGCATGTGTGATCCGCGAGATTGAAGACCCTACAACATTACATATTCCCAGAATTATAGCTCCTTTAGACTTCGCCAGCTCCAGTGCTGCCAATGTATCGGCCGTTTCCCCCGACTGAGAAATAGCAATCACAATATCGCCTTCCTCAATAATCGGATTGCGGTAACGAAATTCGGATGCATATTCAACTTCCACGGGTACGCGGGTCAAATCTTCGAATAAATATTCGCCCACGAGTGCGGCGTGCCAGGAGGTTCCGCAAGCCACCATAATAATGCGGTTGGCGTTAGCCAGTTGTTGTTCGTAATCTTTTATACCACCGAGACCAACCCATCCTTTATCTACATTCAATCGTCCGCGAAAACAATCTTTAATGGATCGGGGCTGTTCGTGAATCTCTTTGAGCATAAAATGTTCGTACCCGCCTTTTTCCAATTCTTCCAGCTGAAGTTCCAGCTCTTGTATATAAGGGGTCTTCTCCTGATTCTGAATATTGTACAACCGCAAACCTTTGTTTCTGTCCACGATCGCAATTTCCTCGTCATCGAGATAAACGACCTCGTTGGTATATTCGACAATCGGTGTCGCATCAGAAGCGAGGTAATAATCGCCTTTTTCTCCGATACCCACTACGAGCGGACTACTTTTGCGCGCGGCGATGAGCTGATCAGGGTTCGATTGATCCATCACCACAATGGCATAGGCGCCAATGACATTATTCAGTGCCAAACGCACTGCTTCAGCGGTAGTTACCTCTTCATGCTTTTTGATATCCTCGATGAGGTGAATCAAAACTTCCGTATCTGTTTCACTCTTGAATTCGTGTCCTCTGGAGAGCAATCCTTCTTTCAACGTGTCGTAATTCTCAATAATGCCGTTATGAATAATTGCAATTTCTCCATCCCCTGAAATATGAGGGTGGGCATTAATGTCGTTTGGAAGCCCGTGCGTCGCCCACCTGGTATGACCGATACCGATGGTTCCCTGAGTGTTTTTATCCTCAGTAAACGCTTCCAGTTCCGCCACTTTTCCCTTTTGCTTGTAATTATTCAATTGCTGGTCATTAATCAGCGCAACACCTGCACTGTCATAACCGCGGTACTCCAGTCTTTTCAACCCTTTCAGCACGATGGGAAAGGCTTGTTGGTCTCCTATATATGCTACAATTCCACACATAATATTCTCAATTAATACTTCTTATTTTTTATAGCTCCGTATAAACCACGTTCAATCGGGGAGGGGTCTTATTCATAGTGTTTGGTCCGTTAAATATAATGCGCTCAACGGAGGTATTGAATAATCGGGGCGAAATAAACACCCCGTTATTTTGAATATCTTCGCTCAAGACATTTTGAACATAATTTCTCAAATTAAAACGGTAAGACATCGTCGATTGATTGAACGGCACGGGCTCACCACCAGTATTGACCACAAACTTTCTCGGGTCGTTCTCAAAAATCTGTGAGGTAACATTCACTTCGGCACTCGGGTAAAAATCGCTTTGTGGATAATAACTCACGGGAACATCTAACGTTGCTTCGTGGATAATAATATCGTCAGGTAAATCCTTCAACGAAGGAAAATCGATTTTTGCCCGCGCCACAAATGCCTGTGCGTAGTATGCATTTTGACCAACGGTAGAATCGTTGAGGGCCTGTTCAAAGTCGGATCCCGTCCGGTCGAAATCCACGTGGTTGAAATTCACTGCGTCGCTGTTGATGAGAAAATCGAACTCAAACTGCTCGCCATCCTGCGTATAATAGACCGTCAATTTCGATGAGGGATTCGTTGCATTCAAGTATAATATGGAACCGTCACCCGGCGGGAAGGCACTATTATTCACCCGTACATGAATGCCGGGCAAATTGGAAATAAATGCATTATTGTCTTCTGCACTTTCCGCCCAATTGAGCAGATCCCTTGCAAACAACGTGTCAATCGGCAATCGCAACTGCGGATTTACCGTATCGGACCCAACGATTGTTTGCGTTTCTGGTGAAGGTGTAATTACATTTTGATTAGTATTTGTCGGTATGAGCTGTTGACTGTTATAAGTCGCCGTCGATGCGTTGGTGTAGGCAGAGTCCGCTGAAAGCTGCTCGTTGAGTGCATATACCTCAAATTGTTGCTGACGAATGGGACCGTAATACCCTCCGTATTCAAAAGCAAGTACACATGAATCGATTGCCACTGTGTTCAAATCGCCGAAATCCGGAGAAAATCCAGACAGCAGCAACTGGGTGTAGAAATTGGCTTCCACCTCGCCGAAGGTCTGATCGTTGTAACTACCGAGCAGGTTAAAATTCGGGTTTTTTGAAATGACTGTATCTTCGGCTACCGGATAGGTGAACAGCTGGAATGTATCTACGCCATCGGAATTCATCCCGCTACCTTCGGGGAGCGCAGACTGACCGAGCGGGTTACCGTCTTTTTTGCAGGCTACGAGTCCGCCCAATAAAACAAAAAAAGCAGCGGAAAGCAATTTTACTTTCCGCCACTTCTTTACTTCAATCTTTTGTGTTCTTATCATTGTACAATCGCTTCTTCTTCAATTACCTTGTCGAAGAATTCGCTCATCTCTTTCGGTTGCATTTCATCTGGATTGAACTCCATTTTCAGTCCCGAACAGTTTTCATAAGCCTCCTTCAACGACGCGTTTACATCTTCACTTCCGAGCACGACTCCATCCGAATACTTCATCGCAGTGGAATTCAAGCTCGTAAAGTCTCCTGACTTTATGGATTCAACAATTTCTTTTTTGAATCCCTCAAACTTAAGTTTCTCAGAAAAACCGCTGTCCCAATTTTTGTTAAAGTCATTGCCGTAAATGGAATAAACAACTTTCGTATCCGAAAAATGAGGATCGTTGTTGTATATATCCTTAATATACATCGGCATCAAAGAAGTCATCCAGCCGTGACAATGAATAACATCCGGTTTCCAGCCCAATTTTTTAACCGTTTCCAGGACTCCGCGACAGAAAAACATCGAGCGTTCGTCATTGTCTTCAAACTCTTCTCCATTATTATCATGAAAAACGGACTTTCGTTTAAAATAATCTTCATTATCGATAAAGTACACCTGCATACGCGCAGTCGGGATCGACGCCACCTTGATGATCAGCGGGTGATCCATATCATCGATAATCAAGTTCATACCGGACAACCGAATCACCTCGTGCAGTTGATGCCGGCGCTCGTTAATCACGCCAAATCGCGGCATAAATACTCGAATTTCCTTACCGCTCTCCTGCACACCTTGCGGCAGTTTACGAGCGACAGTTGAAATTTCAGATTTTGGTAAAAACGGTGTTATTTCTTGCGAAACGAAAAGAATTCTCTTTTTCTCCATGAAAAATATTTTGATAAAACGTTTACAAAAATATAAAAAAAAATTCGGAAATTCATTATAAAAGAATAGATTTGTTGCTTTTCCAAAATCTCAAATAATTCAAATTGAAGCAATTTACTGGCGTTTCAAACCTTCAACAGCATTTAAATACACTTCGCGAACAAGGTCAGGTGATTGGGTTTGTTCCGACGATGGGTGCTCTTCACGGTGGTCATCTGGCTCTCGTCGAGGCTGCTCAACAGCGCTGTGAAGTAGTAGTCGCTACCATTTTCGTGAATCCCACACAGTTTAACAACGCCGGGGACCTTTCAAATTATCCCAAACGGGAGGCAGAAGACCTGGAATTGTTGCGCAGTGCTGATTGTGATATTGTTTTCATGCCCGATACAGCAGAAATTTATCCGGAAGATCGCCCCAAATTCACGATTGACCTGGGAAGGATCGCTACCGTTATGGAGGGTACGTACCGCCCCGGACACTTTCAGGGCGTCGTGAATGTTGTCGCTCGTTTTTTCGAAATTATTCAGCCGGATTACGCCTTTTTTGGTCAAAAAGACTTTCAACAGGTTGCCGTCGTGGAAAAACTGGCTAAAGACCTCAACTTTGATGTTTCAATCGTGCCCGTACCCACCAAACGCTTGCCCAATGGTCTGGCCATGAGCAGCAGAAATTACCGGTTGTCAGAAGAAGATAAACAAAAAGCATCCATCATTTACAAAACCCTCCTGAAAGGTCGGGAATGGGCGGATCAATGTGCCCCCGCGGTAGTCCGTCAGCGCATGGAGGAATATTTTAATACGGGAGAACTGGAGCTTGAATACCTGCACATTGTTCATCCGACGAGTATGGAAGCGTTGCAGCAATATTGGGTAGATGGGGCAATCGCAGGAATCGCCGCATATTGTAGCGGAGTTCGTCTCATTGACAACATGAAACTCAGTTAAATCTGAACGAAATGAATTGGTCGCGTGTTCTACGCTAAAAACAAACGTATATGTTTACAGGAATTATAGAAGATCTCGGCACTATCCAGCAAATCGAACCAGCTGGCAGCAATATTCACTTCACTTTATCCGCTCCTTTTACACAGGAGTTACAAGTTGATCAAAGTGTTGCGCACAACGGCATTTGCCTGACGGTCGTGTCCATTTCAGGCGATACGTATACAGTAACCGCAATTGAAGAAACACTGAATAAAACTGCCATGAAATCCTGGAAATCCGGAGATGCGGTCAACTTAGAGCGATGCATGCCCGCAGACGGTCGATTTGACGGACATATTGTTCAGGGTCACGTAGACACCGTGGGAACATGCAGTGCCATCGAGGAACGCGATGGAAGCTGGGTTTTTCAGTTTACGTACAATTCCAGTGACATAACCGTGGAGAAGGGCTCTATCACGTTGAATGGAACGAGTCTCACCGTCGTCGATTCGGGCAAAGGTAAGTTCAGTGTTCATGTGATCCCGTACACTTACAAACACACGGTCTTTCATCAATTAAAGGTGGGCGACCCGGTCAATCTGGAATTTGATATTATTGGCAAATACGTTGCAGCTATGCTCGAAAATCGCTAACTAATCATCGATCCAGTCGCGCTTCAAACGACGCTCTGCTTTGCGCATCAGCTTTTTGAGAACAGCGTCCTGAGAACCAACCGTTCCCGTTTTAATCAGCTCGTAGTGCACAGGCTCTAAATCGCGATAAAAAGTAAATGTAAACGTTACTGATGTGGCACTTTCTCTGTACAATGGAAACAAGTGACCCGCTTCTATTTCTTCTTCAAAAGAACGCAACTCTTCGGAAGGTCGAAACCGCTTATCATAACCGCGCACAGAAATCAAAAGGTAGGTGTCAATGCCCTCTGAATTCAATTTATTTTGAAGACTATCTGTCATTAAAATACTGGGATCTCCCCCTTGTTTTAAAATATTCAGCGAGGCCTTGCTTTTAATCCCGTAGCGATTAAACAGCTCTAAAAAAGCCACTTCCAGCGAATACCGATCTTTAACCTTATCCTGCTGCGCAATCACGAGGACATTTTCGAGTTGCAACTCCTCATCCTGACTCCAGACCTGCTGGACGATCACCATACTCAATAAAAAAATCATCAATGTTCTCATACTCTTCGCTTCATTTAAAACACTTCTCGTGCAATTTGTTTCACCTCTGTCGAATCTGACATGGTATAATAGTGGATACAAGGAACACCAGCTGCTTTCAACTCTTTAGACTGTTCGATACCCCATTCCATCCCTACGGCTTTCACCTCTTCGTCAGATTTACATTTCAATAGTTCTCTCGAGAGTTCATCAGGAAAATCAATATGGAAAAATTTCGGCAAAAAGGAGATGTGTCTCATCTTCGTAATCGGTTTTACCCCCGGAATTATTGGAACATCAATACCATTTTCCCGGCATTTTTCTACAAAATGAAAGAACTTTTTGTTGTCAAAAAATAGCTGCGTCACAATGTAATCGGCTCCTTGATCCACTTTTTTCTTCAAGTAGTGCAAATCTGTTGCCATATTCATCGATTCGAAATGTTTTTCCGGATATCCGGCAGCACCAATACAGAAATTAGTGGGTTCCAGTTCAATTTCGTCCAGGGTATAATGCCCTTTATTCATATCAGAAATCTGTTCGATGAGTTCCACGGCATATTTATGCCCATTTTTCGTGCGACGAAAGGTAGATTCTGTTTTGATGGGATCGCCTCGCAATGCGAGCACATTATCGATACCCAAAAATTGTAAGTCAATCAGCGCATTCTCCGTTTCGTCTTTGCTAAATCCTCCACATATCAAATGAGGAACAGCATCGACGTGGTATTTATTCATAATGGCTGCACAAATCCCCACTGTTCCGGGCCGTTTGCGAATAGCCACTTTTTCCAGCAATCCGCGATCCCGCTCGCGATAAATGTATTCTTCGCGGTGATACGTGACATTCACAAATTTGGGCTTAAACTCCATCAGCGGGTCAATGCCTTTATAAATAGACTCAATGCTCTTTCCTTTTAAAGGAGGTAGAATTTCAAAAGAAAATAAGGTGTCTTTTGCAGCATTAATGTGATCAACTACTTTCATGGTACATTGCCTTTTACCGCAAAATTAACAGGAAAATAAGAACACCGCTTATTCAGCCGGCGTTTTCTATTCTGAATGATCAAATTGATCGAGTACCGCTTGGGCAACTTTCAAATCAAAGGGGCTCGTAATTTTAAGGTTTTCTTCGTTTCCGTCTACAAGCTCCACTTTCGCACCATATTTTTCAACCAGTGTGGCATCATCGGTTACCGTTTCGGAAAAGGGGAGCTCATAAGCAGCTTCCAACACCTCCCGCTGAAAACCCTGGGGCGTTTGTACTTCCCAAAAATCGCTCCTGGGGACGGCAGTGTTATTGCGCTGTGTTCCCTTCCGCAGCGAATGGGCAATTTTCACAACAGGCACAGCAGCTCCCGATTTTTGCGCCACACCAACGACCCTTTTTATGGTCGCATGATTGACGAAGGGGCGTACGCCGTCGTGAACGAGCACTATTTCTCCTGTGGCCCGGTTCACTGCGTTTTTAATCGAATCGTATCGTTCTTTCCCTCCTTCGACAATTTCGTGCGGAACCGTCATTGCGTTCTTTCGGCATTCCGCTTGCCAATAACTGATCCAGTCGGCCGGTAATGTCAGAAGAATTTGTGCCCGGGGATCAAATCGGTAAAAGCACTCAATCGTGTGCTGAAGAATGGAGCGATCACCCAAATGGATAAATTGCTTGGGTTTTTTTGACTTCATGCGTTTGCCAATACCTCCAGCCGTGATGATTACAGAAATACTCATGGTGTAAAAATAAAGAAAAGCCGACCGAATTGAGGACGACTTTTCCAATTTAATTATTTCTTCAATGCTTAGAGAATCAACATTGCGTCGCCATAAGAGAAGAAGCGGTATTTTTCTTTCACTGCTTCGTCGTAAGCGCGTTTCATTAAATCGTGTCCCATAAACGCAGACACCATCATTAACAATGTAGAAGAAGGCGTATGGAAATTCGTGATCATTGAATTGGCGATACTGAACTCATAAGGCGGAAATATAAACTTATTCGTCCAGCCGTCGTAGGGTTTTAACATTCCGCTCGTCGATACAGAAGTTTCCACAGAGCGCATGGAGGTTGTACCTATCGCACATACTCTTTTCTTTTTCTCTTTGCCTTCGTTGACAATATCAGCAGCTTTTTGCGGAATAATCGTCTGTTCGGAGTCCATTTTGTGCTTCGTCAAATCCTCTACTTCTACGGCACGAAATGTCCCGAGTCCGACATGCAGCGTGATCTCAGCGAAATTCACTCCTTTTATTTCCAATCGTTTTAAGAGCTGTTTGGAGAAATGCATTCCAGCGGTAGGTGCTGCGACAGCTCCTTCTTCCTTGGCGTAAATCGTTTGATACCGCTTTTCATCCTGATCCTCTACATCGCGTTTGATATATTTGGGAAGCGGCGTTTCACCCAATTCAGTGATCTTATCTTTGAATTCGTCATACGTTCCGTCATAGAGAAAGCGCAATGTCCGTCCTCTTGAGGTCGTGTTATCAATCACCTCTGCCACCAGCGACTCATCTTCTCCAAAGTAGAGTTTATTGCCAATGCGGATTTTTCTGGCCGGATCGACTAAAACGTCCCAAAGCAGGGAGTCTCTGTTGAGTTCGCGGAGCAAGAACACTTCGATTTTGGCACCCGTTTTCTCTTTATTTCCGTACATGCGAGCAGGAAATACTTTCGTATTATTTCTGATCATCACGTCGCCTTCATCGAAATAATCAATGATGTCCTTAAACATTTTATGTTCAATTTCACCGGTTTCGCGGTGAACGACCATCATACGCGATTCATCGCGATTCTCGACTGGATATTTTGCAATGAGTTCTTCGGGTAATTCGAAATCGAACTCGGAAAGTTTCATTTTATTCAAAGCTAACCGTTTTTTTGAGGGCAACAAATGTAAAAAATTAATCCGTCTTTGCCGCACGAATGCAAACCGAATATCAAAAAGAATTTGGGTTATCGTTTTAACTGAATCACAATCTTTAATGTGGCGTCTTCGCCGATGATCGTTTCAATCTTTTGCTTCACTTGTTGCAACTCTTCCTCTGTCGGATATTCGTCGACAGTCATGTCGAGCGCAATCACTGTAGGATCGCTACTCTCCAGTTTTACGTGCTCGATAAATACATCGTCGATCTCCCTGTAATTGAGCGATTGAATAATGCGGTTCTCCTCCACCACTTTAAAAAATCCATAACCCAGTGGTATACTTATCGAAAGTACTACAAAGGAGGAAATCAACAATCCTTTCTTCGCCAGTTTAAAAGGACTGTAACCCGTAAATAAAAAGGTCAGTGCTGCGGCAAGTACCATTCCGGTAAGGTTGGTCAACAGCAACAGAAAAGCGCCAAAGAAAACCGACCATTCGCCCCACGCTAATCCAATCCCCGAAACTGCGAGCGGTGGAACGAGCGCAACGGCAATAGCTACACCGGCGAGCGTCTTGGCAATACTCTCCTTCGAATAGGCATAAGCACCGGCAGCTCCGGAAATCACGGCAATCCCCAAATCTATAATATTAGGTTTGATGCGCGAAGTCACTTCCGTATTCATGTCATTGATCGGCGTAATAAAAGTTAGAATAATCGCGAAGGCATACCCTACGAGTACCCCGACGAGCACGGTAATCAGACTGTTTTTGATCAATTTCCGGTCTTGCCTCAACACCCCCATTGCCAGCGATATAATCGGCGCCATCAGCGGGGCAAGAATCATGGCACCAATGATCACGGGTGATGAATTTGCAAAAACTCCAAACGTCGCCAGAATCGTCGACAATGTCATCAACACCACATAATTCTGACTCGGCCTTGCGTTCTCTCTGAGCTGAGTAAACAACTCTTTGTATTCGTCCGTAGATGCATGCGATATAAACGGAAGTCGTTTGCGCACCATCTCCTTCTTTAAAGCACCAGAAGGCAAATGGTTGGACTGAAAAACTTTTCCGCCCTTTTTTTCTTTCTCTTTTTCGATGCTGCGGGTAGCCCCCGAAGGTATCTGTCGGAACTGACCGCGAAACTCCAGGCACATTTCTTGTGTGGTAATCACGTGACCGTCGAGCGAAAAACGAAACACCTGGTCGGCTTTGATGCGCAGTGATTCCACTTTAAACTTACTTAAAAAGGTAAATTTCCTGTCTCTTTCGCCCTGCCCGAGCAACAACTTAATGATGTAGGCTTTGAGCAGTTCGAGAATACTTCTGGGAGCGAACACAAAGGTATGAAACAAACCAGTATTAATGGCGTGATCTTCGGACAAGATGCGCGAAACCAGGTTGTTTTGGGCATGTTGAACAATGAGCAGATCCGTTGCACAGGTGTCAATGGCATCTTTGTCCTCAAAAGAAAGCGTTAATGGTATCGCCTTTACGTCGCGCAATTTGCGTAAAAACCGAAAAAAACGCTTTGTTTTCGAACGCAGCGACCGGGAGGGATTTTTCATGGTTACGAGCGTCGATATATCGCCTATGACCGCATAATTCAGCACGGGCACTTCATTGCAGTACAACAAATCCGTTTCCAGATCTTCCCCGGCTTCAGTCAATTCTATAAACGCTGTTTTGACATCTTTGTGCACCTGAAATCCAGCGATCACATTGCGCGCTTTTGGATGCGGCAAAAAGCCCAGTGGCGTATCCTTAAGGTGCTGGTTTTGCAGTAATTCTTTGACCTGATCATCCGTCAAATAACAATAAACGCGTTGATCTTTTCCGAGTTCAGCATAGTCAAACTGTTCGTAGTAATGCACGGAGAGAACCGATTCTTCCAGAAATTCGCGCAACGTTGCCTTCAGCTCTTCATAAGCCGGTTGATCTACTAATAATATTGGATTTTCTTTCTCTTTACCCATTTCATCGCGTTAAGCAGAGACATCTTCGACCTCAGTCGCTTCGATGATTGTGAGCCATTCATCGACCGTTTTAGCATCTTCGATCCTGAAGTCTCCGGAAGCTGTCCGGCGCAAAGCAACGAGCGTGCCTCCAACCCCCAGGTATTGCCCAAAATCGTGCGCCAGGGAACGCAAATAGGTTCCTTTTGAACACTTGACTTTAAAATCAATTTCTGGAAAACGCTCCGTATTGATCTCAAATGAGTGAATGTGAATATTATTGGGCTCCAGTACCACCTTTTTCCCCTCGCGTGCTGACGTGTACGCCCGCTTACCCTTCACTTTTTTTGCAGAGAATATAGGTGGGGTTTGCTGCTGTACACCTTTGAATTGTTCTGCCGCAGCGCGTATTTGCTCTTCTGTAAGCGCATCGGTTGCACTTTCGGTATCAAACTCCGTTTCCAGGTCATAACTCGGCGTGGTTTTTCCCAATAAGATGGTTCCAGTGTATGTTTTATCCTCGCCCGTCAGTTGCTGACTCACTTTCGTTTTTTTTCCCGTGCAAATGAGCAGCAATCCCGTAGCTAATGGATCCAGCGTGCCGGCGTGTCCTACTTTGAAACGCTTAATGCCGTACTTTTTTTTCAGCTTCCAGCGCAATTTGTTGACGACATCAAAGGAAGTCCAGTGCAGTGGTTTATCAACCAATATCACCTCACCCTGCCGAAAATTAAAATCATTGTTTTTCATCTTCAGCAGTCGCTTTCAACGCCTTCGGTTTTTTCATGATACTGTAAATAATGACAGCGTAACCGAGGAGAATTAAGATCGGGGAAACCGTGACGCGCATCTCAGAAAATAATGATGAAGCATCAAATTCGTTCGGATTTTCAGCGGCACCGCCAATCATGAACAAAAATCCAATCACATTGAGCAAAATGCCTGCAATCAGGTACACGTAGTTCGACCGATTAAAAATAAATTTTTTATCCCTGTCGTTTTTTCCACCGTTGGTCATTCGTTTTTTCCCTGTTCCACCAGCATGTGAATCCAGCGTTTCTTCGTATTTATCTTTTGTTCCCATAACTATCTATTGCTTTAATATAAACTATCTAATTTTTTGCGCAAGTATTTGTTCAATGCAAACAACGTTGAAAAGAAGCTGATGAACACACCGATAATGATCAGCGATGCGAATAACAGCAAAAATGTTTCAAGGTCGTACGTATTGGTGATCAACGACATGTAATTTCGCAAAGCGTAAAAAACGGCCAGCAACAATGCCGTACCAATGATCGCCGATAAAAACCCCTGAGCAATGGCGTTTAACAAGAATGGTCTTCTTATAAACCCACCTTTTGCGCCAACGAGCTGCATTGTTTTAATGGTGAACCGCTTGGAATAGAGTGCCAGTCGAATCGTATTGTTGATCATCGCAAAGGCGATAATCGTCAACAGAACAGCAATGGCAACAAATAAGTAAACCCATTGTAAAAACCCTAAGTTCACCTGTTCTACGCGATTTTCGTCGTAATTCACTTCATCAATACTCTCCGCGTATTCATCCAGAATTTTTTGTTTCAATGCCCCGAGGCGCTCTTTATTTACTTCACTGCTGTAAGGGTGGAACGAAACGGAGGGAGGAAAAGGACTCGCTCCGTTATAAATAGATTTTATTTCATTTGCCGCTTCATCATTCGGTTGAAAAACCTCGAGGGCGCGTTCGGAAGAAACAAACCAAACGGCTTTAATTTCCGGCCAGTCTTTCAGTTCCTGCTCGATCAGCTTAATATCCGAATCGTTGAGTGAAGGGTTAAAAAACAAATCAATTTCGATGTCTTCCTTGGCCGATCGCTGCATGTTTTCCAGTCCGAAATAAGCCCCAATAACGAGACCGAGCATAAAAAGCACCAGCGAAATTCCGACAATCACGGATAAATATCCAGACTGCAGTCCCCTTCTACCATGTTTGTCCACTCCCTTTTTCATCAGTGTACGAATTTAGAAAGAATTTTTTACACCAAAGCGAAAAGACTTTACGTAAGCGAATTTTTTAAATGAACGGTTCCGGTTTTTGTCCATCTTCTCCCTTTCCCGAGCACTCCCACATTCTTTAATCCGAAATCACCAGACCCCGATACACGGAATAATTCGAATTTTCCCGGATTTCATAGTTACCATGGTAAACAAAATGTTATATTTGTTGTTGAACACTAAAATTTAAATTAAAACGACATGAAAAGAACGATTTATGCAGCCTTTGTATTTGCAGCATTAGGATTAACTGCTTGTAAAGGAGATTCAGAAAACACTGAAGGAAAAGACGACAAAAAAACTGAGCAGAAAGCTGACAAGAAAGAAGACAAAGTCAAAAATTACGCCCTAGTAGCTAATGAAAGTAAACTCGATTGGAAAGGAACATGGATCAAGCCGGCTGAAGAAGGTGACTCAATGGTTGAAACAAAAAATCATATGGGAACTGTTCAACTTACAGATGGTAAAATCAAAAAAGAGGGCAAAAATGTTTCTGGTAAATTTGTCGTAGACTTAACGACAATCAGCAACTCTGATTTGGAAGGAAAGGAAAAAGAAAAGTTTACAGGTCACATGAAAAGTCCTGATTTCTTCAACGTTGAAGAACATGCTAAGGCTGAGGTGGAATTAAAAAACATCAAAGATGGTTCTGCTGACATCACGATCCACGTGTTGGGTATGAAGTTAGAAGAAACGGTTCCGGTAATGAAGGTAACGAAAGGTGACAAAATGATGCTCGAAGGCGAATTCGGTATCGATATGAGCCCTCTCGAATTCAAAATGATGTCTCCAAACCCTGAAAAACCAGAGAAAGGACACATTGATCCAACCGTAGATTTCACATTGAATGCGACCTTAAAACATAAAAAATAAGTCCGTATTTATCATTTTTAGAAAGCCGTGTACTTAATGTGCGCGGCTTTTTTTGTTCTATACAAATCCAATCGAGCGAGAGAAAAAATAAACTTGACAGCTCATCACTGCGATAATTTTTTTATACTTCGTTGTACAATATAAAACTGAATAGTATGATGAAAATAGTAGCTTATATTACATGCCTTTTTACAGCGATAGGTTTATCTGCCTTTATATTTGAATCCAATACTTCAAAAGAGACGACTGCAACAAAGAAAACAGCTCAGAAATATGTGCTCATAACTGATAAAAGTGAAATCAGTTGGAAAGGAAGTTGGATTGCACCTGACGAAGCAGGTCAAATGGTTGAAGTCAAGCACCACGTAGGTACGATCCAGCTCACTCATGGGGAAATCACACAGTTTCAAGAAAATATTAGTGGAGCGTTCTTAGTCAACATGGCGACGATCAAGAATTCGTATCTCACAGGGAAAGAGAATGAAAAACTTGAGGCGCACCTAAAGAGTGCTGATTTTTTTACTGTTGAAAAATATGGTGAAGCAAAGATTACACTTAAAAACATCAAGAAAGGTGATGCTCAAATCACGCTTGAAATCATGGATACAAAACTGGAAGAAACCGTGCCCTTGTCAGTCGCTAAAAAAGGAGATCAATTGATTTTAGAAGGAGAATTCGGTATCGACATGAGTCCACTGGAATTTAAAATGATGTCTCCAAACCCTGAAAAACCAGAAGAAGGACACATTGATCCAACCGTAGATTTCACGTTGAAAGCAACGTTGCAGCAGGAGAAATAACCCCAAGTTTTCGCGATCAGCTATTTGAATAACAACTATGGCAATCAAAAACATCATATTCGACCTCGGCGGAGTCATTCTCAATATTGACTATCAGAAAACCATAGCGGCGTTTGAAGAACTCGGTATTCCCAACTTTCAAGCACTTTATACCCAGGCTAGACAGACGCAGTTGTTCGACCATTACGAAACGGGAAAAATTGACCCTGAGACATTTGTCCAACAGCTGAAAAACATGCTCCCCGACCGCATTTCGGAGGAGGAGATCATTGCGGCATGGAATGCGATGTTGCTGGATTTGCCCGCTGAACGCCTCCGCTTTTTGAAAACAGTCAGGAGTGGCTACAACACTGCGTTATTGAGCAATACAAACCCGATTCATTTGGTTCATTTTCACGAACAGTTAAAGGGCGTTCACGGTGAGCCATCACTCGATCCGTATTTTGACGGCGTCTATTTCAGTTCGAGTATCGGTTTCCGAAAACCACATGCTGAAGCATTCCACTACGTTTGTAATAAACACGGTTATACTCCTTCTGAAACGCTATTTGTAGACGACAGCATCCAGCACGTCGAGGGAGCGCAAAAAGCGGGATTGCAGAGCTTACATTTAGATACTGACAAATCCGATGTCATCGAATTACTGCACCCTTTCCTGACAAAGCTCGACTAATACCCCATGAGTAGTTTTGGGGTGTAAAAATGCTATGCGTTTATTATCCGCTCCGTTTTTTGGACTGGATTGAATTAATTCGAAACCTTCCTTTTGAAGCCGTTCTATTTCGACCTCGATATTTTCGACATCGTATGCAATATGATGCATTCCCGGACCTTTTTTACTCAAGTATTTGGCGATAGGACTTTCTTCATTCGTCGCCTCGAGCAATTCAATTTTAGCTTCTCCCACGCGAAAAAATGCCGTTTTGACGCCTTCAGACTCCACTTCTTCAATTTTATAACAAGAAGTATTAAGCAGTTTTTCGTAATCTTTAATTGCGGCATCCATGTTCTTTACTGCAATACCGATATGTTCAATTTTTCTCATTCCCATGCATCATAAAAAAATCCCGTCAACCATCAGTCAACGGGATTTTCGTTATACAATAATTTTTTTATCCTTTTATAAACTTCTCATTTTCGTTATCAAAGTTGATGTAATAAGCGCCTTTTCTGAGGTTTTCGCAATTGACGCTCGATGAATATCCTTTTTTAACGATATTGCCGTAGGCATCGTAAATTTCGTATTTCGTCTCTGCCGGCTCCCCATTGGCAGTGAATTTAATTTCAGTTTTCACCTTTTTCGGTGCCATTTCAACTTCTTCCACATCCGAAGTAAACGTTTTTTCCGGCGATTTACGCTTCATTCCCGAGTGATCAATTTGTACTACACGTACTTTATTTTCACCCGAATGCGGCGTTACTTTAAATTCGTAATTATTCGGACCACCTTCACCAGTACCATCGACTTCACCAGCACTCACCCATTTATTCCAGCGGTACTGTTCTACGATATAAGGGAGCTCTCCCTGCTCCTCCGTCGTTGTCCATTCGATCTCACCCGTTTTGGTTACATTCATTTCTGTCACTTCAAACGTGGAGCGGGGCAACAACACTTCAGGATTCAAAATCTTTGGTTTACATCCATCACCGTGTTCAATGACGATAAACACTTCTTCACCTACTTCTATATTAAACAGTGAAAAATCGATTTCAAAAGCGCTTCGGCTCACACCGCCCGGCATGATATCTCCATTTACGGTTACTTTAGAAGCACAAAAACCAAATCCATCATCACTTGCCGGATTCTGGACATACAAGTTCTTTCCCTGGTAACTTCCCTCAATAGACAAGTTAGCGTGGAGGCTAAAAACCATAAAGGTTAAGACGAATGATACAAATAGTATTTTCATTTAATTAATGTGTGAAAGATTTTACAACTGCAATATTAGCAGCAATTTATTAAAAAAACAATTTGTCAGGAACTTTTTTTCTGCAAAAGGAGGATTTTTTCCTACCAAAGCAAAAAAATGAAGGATTAAATGGACCATGTAAAAATATTCTGTTAAATTAGTTGAAATTATTCGGGAGTTTTCTTTTCCGGATAAGAACATACATACTTGATTAATTCTCAACAACTATGAAATACTTCGGACTACTATTAATGAGTGCTTCGCTTTTACTGGCTGGTTGTTCCGGCAATAACAAAAAACAATTCGAGCACGCTGGCGGTACATTTACCTTTGCGCTGTCGAATGAACCGACAACATTGGAAGCGCGGAAAGTGACAGATGTCTATTCTTCCGCTGTTCTCGGACAAGTGCTGGAAGGATTGGTGACGCTCGATCCAGAGACACTCGAGGCAAAACCCTCATTAGCAAAAGACTGGGAAATCAGCGATGACGGTAAAACGATTACGTTCGAACTTCGGGATGATGTTTATTTTCACGAGCACGAACTGATAGGCAGCGGTCATAAACTCACGCCCGAAGATGTCATATACTCCATAGAACTGGCCTGCCGTAAGAAAAGAGGTGAAGACCCTTCTTCTGCCTACACCGCTATCTACAAAGGTATTTTGAAGGGCGCCGAGGCTTTTCACGAAGGAGAAGCCGATAAAATTGAAGGCCTCTCTGCCGATGGTCATTCAATCACAATGGAGCTCTTGCATCGCGATGTCAACTTTATAAATAAACTCACGCAGACAACTGCTGTAATCGTGTCCAAAGAGTTAGTCGAAGCCGGTGAAGAGACGGCACTCATTGGTACGGGGCCGTTCATATTCGATAAATACACCGAAATTGACGGACGCACGAATATTATTCTCAAGAAAAACCAGGATTATTACGGAGAAGATGAAAAAGGCAATCAACTCCCGTATCTCGACTCATTGGTTTTCGTAGTGGAAGGAAAAAGCCTGAGACAGCTCGACATGTTCGAACAGGAAGAAATTTTGCTGATCGACGGTCTCCCGCCCAGTCGCATTACGAGTATGCTGCAAGGTAATATCGACAAATTTAACAGCACTCCTCCGAAAATGGCACTCCGCAGAAAACCGTTGTTGCGGACGCAGTATTACCATTTTAATTTAACGCGGGAAGAATTTAAAGATCCGCGGGTGCGCCAGGCGTTTAATTACGCGATTGACCGGGAAGAAATTGTCCAAAACATACTGAACAACCAGGCTTATGGACCCGGACACGCTGGTGTCGTTCCTCCTTCTGCATTTGATGGTTACAACTCCGACGAGGTGAAAGAGGTGAGTTACAGCTACGATCCCGAAAAAGCTAAAAGACTGATGAATATAGCGGGCTACCCCAATGGGGAAGGATTTCCGTCGATCAGTCTCAAATTCAATCTGGGCACCATTCATTCAGCTGTGGCGGATGAAATTTCAAAACAATTAAAAAAGGTTCTGAATATCAACGTTAACCTCGAAGGTATTCCTTTCCAGGATAAATTAGATGATCAAATGAATGCAAAAGGAGACGTGTTCAGAACATCCTGGAACGCGGATTACTACAGCCCGGAAACCTTTTTAATCAACGCGTATGGGGGAACTGTGCCCGATAGTAAGGACGAGCCATCCATGATGAATCACGCGCGTTACAAAAATGAAGACTTCGACGCTGCTTTTGAAAAAGGCCAAAGTGCCACGGATATTGTTCAGCGGTACAAGCATTTTGCCGAAGCTGAAAAAATCCTCATGAAAGACGCTCCTTTTATCATCTTGTGGTATGAAGAGACCATTAAAATTGCTTATTCAAAAGTGCGAAACCTGAACCTCAATGAGATGAATTATTATTCTTTCAAGGATGTTTATATTAAGGACTGGACGAAAGAAGAGTGGCAGAAGAAAATGAAAGAATAATTTCCGTACGCTTTTGAAATAAGCTGTTATGCGATCACCCCTGCTCGTCATATTATGTCTGTTTACCTCTATAGCTTGCGGTCAAATTACACAGAGCGTTAAGGGTAAAGTCGTCGATGAAGAATCGCAGTACCCCTTGATTGGCGCCGGGGTTCTCATTACTGATGCCGATTCGAGCTTGTTGCGCCGCACGCGCACAAATGCAGACGGACACTTTAACTTTGAATCCATACCCATCGGGAAATACCGGTTGGTCGTCGACTACAACATATATCAGCAACATTCCACCGCCGTAGTGGTCAATTCCGGAAAAGAAGCCGTCGTCAACGTATCACTTCAGGAAAATATCACGACCAAGGAAGAAATCAACGTCATTGGTCGGAAAAAAGGAGAGGTGATCAACGAAATGGCCACTGTTTCTGCCAAAAAGTTCAGTGTCGAAGAAACCAACCGCTATGCAGGTTCCCGGGGGGATCCCGCCAGAATGGCCAGCAATTTCGCAGGAGTACAGGGAGCTGATGACTCCAGAAACGACATCGTCATTCGCGGCAACTCGCCAATTGGACTGTTGTGGAAGGTTGAAGGTATTGACATTCCCAACCCCAACCATTTCGCTGTGTCTGGTTCAACCGGAGGTCCCGTTGCTATACTCAATAATAAAATTCTGGGCAATTCGGATTTTTTTATGTCCGCTTTCCCCGCCGATTACGGAAATTCTATAGCTGGCGTCTTTGACCTGCATCTCCGCAACGGCAATTCAGATCAACACGAAATTACCGGTCAGTTTGGCTTTTTGGGAACCGAAGCAATGGCAGAAGGTCCAATCAATAAAGAGCGCAAGTCCAGTTACCTCGTTATGGGTCGATACAGCACCCTGAGTATGTTTCAAGCGATGGGTATCAGCATTGGTACGCAGGCGGTTCCCGTTTATGGTGACGGTGCTTTTAAATTGTCATTTCCGCTCGAGAAGGGCGGACATATCGGTGTTTTTGGCATTGGTGGTGCATCGCGCATTGACATCAAAATTTCTGATCAAACATCTCCAACGGAGGAAGCTTTTGGCGAAGGCGATCGCGATCAGCAATTTGAAACAGCCATGGGCGTTGCAGGTATTTCCTACAAAAAACCGCTTTCGCGCAATACATTCTTCAAGGCCACTGTGGCCCAAACCTATGACCGACAGCGATCACAGCACGACTTTCTGGTGCGCAGCGTAGATACAATACCGCAAGCCGGTGAAGATAAACTGCGCATTTCCACGGATTCCATCTATCCACTCATGGGCTACCAGTTTCAAAATTATAAAACAGCAGTTTTTGCCAGTATAAATCACAAAATCAACAGTAGACACATCCTCCGCGCCGGCATTAATGCTGACGGCTATTCTATTCGCAACGTTGACAGTGCGCTCAACGCGTCACACGATGCATTTGTTACGCGGCATAACTTTTCCGGCTATGCCACATTAATTCAGCCCTTTGTCCAGTACAAATGGAAAATAAATGAAGATATGGACGCGACGGCAGGCATTCACAGCCAGTATTTTTCCCTCAGTGACAGTTGGAGCTATGCTGAGCCGCGGCTGGGGTGGCAATGGCGTTTTCGGGGGAATCAGGCCATTAAGATGGGAGCTGGTTTGCACTCCCAGATGCAACCGCTGTATCAGTACACTTATCAAGAGGAGCAAAACGATGGTTCCCGCAACATCATCAACCAAAACATGGATTTTACGAAAAGCATCCACACCGCGTTGGGTTATGAGAAGTCGTTCAACAAAGGCCTTTTCTTTAAAACGGAGGTGTACTATCAATACCTTTACAACATCCCCGTCGATCGTTTTCCTTCGGCGTATAGTCTCATCAATCAGGGCTCCGGATTTCAGCGATTTTTCCCCAACGAACTCGTCAACGAAGGTACCGGTCAAAATTATGGCATTGAATTGACGTTTAAGAAGTTTTTCAGTCAATCCTTTTACTTTCTGACGACCGCTTCCTTTTTTGAATCTACTTACAAGGGCAGTGATCAAATTGAGCGCAATACTGATTTTAATGGCAATTATGCAACCAATTTCCTGGCAGGTAAAGAATTTCAGCTGAACAAAAAGAACATGATCTCACTGGGTTTTAAAGTGACTGCCGCCGGTGGACGCCGCTACGGATATGTAGATGTGGACGCCACCGAAGCCAGCAATGAACTCGTTTTTAAAGATTCACTTTTCAATACGCGGCAATTCAAAGATTATTTCCGCATGGATTTTAAAATCACGTATCGCCTGAATACGCCGAGACTTACCCATGAAATCGGATTAGATTTGGTGAATATTCTGAATCGACAAAATATACTCGGACTCGCCTATGCGCCCAACCTGCTCGAACCTTCTGCTGAACCGATTGCTCAGCGCTATCAGCTGGGATTCCTCCCCATATTTTATTACCGGGTAGATCTCAACTTTAAGGGCGGCGGAAACAAAAACCGAAAAGACGAATAATTGAAGTTTTTGGATGTGTTGACGGTTGCCCGCTGGCTTCGGGGATTTCTCACTGAACGACCCTAGAAGCAGACTGCTTTAAATTTACACATAATTTTCGATTCGAAGACGAAACAAATCGCTGGAGCTATAGGGCTGTTATGCACTGTTCTTTTTCTCGATTAGTTCTAATATTAACTCTGTTAAGGTCTCTATATCACTATCAACAGTCCCTTTCATATACTTTTCGTAAACACTTTTGTCATCAGGTGGGTTTAAATTTAACTTTATACCTTTTTCTAAAGCCAAAAGTCTTAGGAACTCTCTTTGGGTTCGACCATTTCCGTCTCTAAAAGGATGCAAGAAATTTACGTTGTCCAAAATTTCAGCCAATTTCTTAGCTAATGCTGATTTGTCTGACTTTTTAATTTTTCGATACTCAGAAATCAAATTATCAATATATTGGAATCCGAGATGAAATCTTTCTCCGTCAAAAAAGGGCTTTCCGTCTTTGCTTATATTTACGGTTCGCACTTGTCCTGCCCATTCATAAACATCTTGAAACAAATGGTGGTGTATTTTAAGGAGTGCGTTTGAATCCTGTATTTTTAGTGGATTTTCGATTAACTCTTCAACCCTTTTTGTAACTTTTAAACTTTCAAAAGCTAAAAGAACTTTTTCATCTTTAATATCGGCTAAATTTCGAAGTAAGCCATTCTTATCGGTGTATTTATTTTCTGGATCTAAATAATGGTAGTCATTTCCCATAGAAACTGTGTAACTTAGTCAGCAAGTCTGATTCTGATATTATTCCTGCTTTCCAGTCAACATAAAGTTGAACTAATTCCTTGGTTGGCTCGAACCCTTCAAACATATTAGACCCAATAGCATTCGCTGTATTTTCTAATGTTCTTAAATCAGAAAACTTCACCCCCATTAAAGTAAGGTTCTTACGGTCTATGTCTATTGATTTGTACATTGCTCATTTGATCTTATCAAAGATATGAAAACTTTATTAAAACTACGAAATATGCTCGTGTGATTTTTATGTTGAATAGTGCATAACGTTTTGCAAATAGGCACATGCGGCTACCACGTATGAACGTTCGCCGCTTGTGATTATTTGCTGTTGAACTCAACCTTCGGTAGCTAAAGTTAACCACCGAAAGTATATTGCTCATAATTTAAAAAATAATGTTATGAGTAAAAGTAGTAAAAATCATCCATCCAAAGAAGGTCTGCCTTTTGAAAACACTAAGATCAGCTGCAAAAATCAGGCTTCTTAAAAGAAAAGAGGCTATTCAATCCCCATACTTCGATATTACTCAGTACGATCAGAGCGCTGAAGAACCGGTTGGGGTCAATTCAGGTACTCGGGAAAAGGGCAGCAAGCATAATGAAGTTCTGCCTTACAGAACTGCATTAGTGCTTATTTGTTGGGCTTAGTTTTTTTATTTCCACGTGACTTTTTTTAATTCTTCAGCAATCAATTTTAAGTCAGAATAGTCATTGAGGGTTAGGTAATCCCTTAAATCTTTATATCTATAGCCTTGTATTCCTCCATGCGATGTTTTTCTAAAATCGGTTTCAAACGTTTCGTTTTCTGGTAGGATATAATATTTTAGTCCATAATGATTTTCACCTAATTCAGTTAGTCCATACTCCAAGCGCCTGATTTGCTCATCTGTATGTCCTTTACTGTGAACAGTTAATTTTTTACTGTTGGCATCATAGTCAGCAATTATTGTCGTCTCAATTTCAGATATCGTTCTTACTGATTTCCAATTATACAAACCGAAAAATTTGAATTTTTGACTATGCCAACTGGTAGGACAATAATATATTTTGTGTTTCTTATTCCATTTATAAGAGAATCCTGTAGGGACAAAGAGTAATTTGAATTCTTCGTTTGATATTAAATTGCTCTCAATACAGTAATTACTAAAATCGTTTAGAAGAAGTCGCAATTCCATATCGTGGTTATTCTCCTCATAGATACCTTCTAAATTTTCAATTAAATCGTTGAATAATAAATTGTTAAATTGGATTTTAAGATTTGGATAGGTGGTTTTAAGTCTGTCATTAATTTCAATTACTTCATTGTCTTCAAATCTTACAGAACTAAGGTGCCATAGTTGATTTTGGCTATTTTCATTAAACGCTTTGCCGTACTTTACTAATTTTCCTATAAACTCCTTACTGTTGAGCTTGGTTTCAATCACAATTTTAGAGGGTTTTACCTCAATATGTCCATCTATAATACCTTTTCTTATCCCAACCTGCTGAGTGAATATTGGTTGTGGATAATAGTATTGCTGAAAACTCCCTTCATTTAAGCGCTCTATCATTGACTTATAGTAGTCAATATTCAGGTCATTCAACCTTGAAAGCATCAATAAAACATTGTTTGTAACAGCATTTTCTCTTTGTGAGTATTTTTGAAATTGACTTATCCTCATTTTCGTTTTATTAAATTAAGCCCAACGGTCTAGGCTAAGAAACGTAGGGCTTTCGGAGCGATTGCCTGTCCACCGAAATCAAAGTTTGCTAAATGAACGAACCTTTCTGAAAGCCTTATCCGCCCTATGTTTTCTTAGCCATTGTTGGCATGTCGTTTTTTTCTTTTAACAAGTCCAATATTTTTTGTTCTTAAAGTCAATGATTGTCGGACCTGAACCACAACCACCAAACTCTTCTGTATAAATGTCCATTTCAGATTCTGCAATTATCCATGAACCTGACACGTGTTTTCTTAAAAGTCCTGAGTCGAGAATATCACCTTTTTTTGACAATGACAGATTTCCGTCTCCTTCGTATCTAATTTTTACTGAATCTCCTTCGATAATTACTGTCACTTTTTCTCCCATTGATTTTCCTTGCCATTCAGCAAAGGCAATGTCGTATCGATATTCTCCTGACTTGGGTATTTCAGATTTAAAGTCGTCATGATTCGGCCAACTTGTTAGACTGTCATTTTCTATATTATACTCAGCCATAGAATGTGTTTCAAAGTCAATGTATAGCCACTTTCTTACTTCAAACCGGTGTTGCAAGTCGTAGCCAATTCTTATTTGAACTGTCTCTCGTCCTTGCCGTATTTGGTGGTCTTTGATAAAGCTAAGGGTCAGGCTGTCATTTGTCTTTAAATTTTCGTCTTCTTGGTCTAAATACCACTTAACATATTGGTCAGCCCAATCCAAGTCCTTCTTTTCTAAAGTGTCAGGAGTTTGTGGTTCATGCTCAACCGTCTCCAAGTCTTTCTTGGTGTTTTCAGGATTCTGGTTACATGACCAAAAAAATATTGTCAATATGATTATTAAAATTCTTGTCATTTTAAATGCATGCCAACGTTCTCAGGGCTGGCAGTCGAGCCGAAATAACCCACTGACTTTCCTTAAACGCTCTTTATTTTCAAATTTACATAAATTTCATTAAACGCCGTTCACTAAGGCTTGATTGCTAGCCCTGTGTTGAACTCAACCTTCGGTAGCTAAAGTTAACCACCGAAAGTATATTGCTCATAATTTAAAAAATAACATTATGAGTAAAAGTAGTAAAAATTATCCG
>JBNJEH010000007.1:0-71623 GCA_051745635.1 Bacteroidota bacterium | reverse complement strand
GCATTAAGTTGTTCTGTCTTAATGAACCTTAATTTCTTAATGGTTTCTTTCCTTATTTTAAACGTAACGTGCTCCAAAAACAACTGGTGAAGAAATTGATTCCGTAATTTACTGATAAGAAAAGATCTCTTATTTTGATAATAAGCTCACCATTAAGGAATTAAGATGCATTAAGTTGTTCTATCTTAATGTTCCTTAACTTCTTAATGGTTTCTTTCCCCATGAATATTTTCAAAAAGTGGTGTGTATACTTCCTTCTCGCTAACTCAAATAAATGAGCAGTATTGGCAAGCCGAAAAAGAAAAGAAGCACGTAGGCAAAACCATACCACCTGCGCATTTGAACCAAATTACCCAATAGTTCCGACACCCCAATGATCATGGATTGTAACAAAGGAATTAAAAGGAACATGCTCACGGCAAAAACATTGTACAGCAAATGACACAGCGCAATAGTAATGGCTGCTTCATTCGGTGTTGAAAACGATGCGATTAACGCCGTAAACGTCGTGCCTATATTTGCCCCCATCAGGAAAGGAAGCGCCTTTCGCAGCGTAAGCAGGTTAGATGCCACGAGCGGTACCGTCAACGAGGTGGTTATTGAACTCGATTGCACCAATGCTGTAATTCCCATTCCCCAAAACAAAGAACTGTATTGACGTCCAAATATTTTCTTTTGAAAATTTTCTTTGTTGTTTCCGTTCATCACGAGCTTTTTAAGCGTCGAGCTGAGATTTCTTAAACTCACAAAGAGCAAAACAAAAGAAAGTATGAGCGCAATGAGCGAACTCGACCAAAACAAAGTGTATATAGCCGAAGCAATATACTTCAGGAACGCAGAAAGTGAATAACTCGAAGATTCACCCCCTTCCGAAAATGAAAAGCTGGAAAAAATTGTGTCATACACAAAAACCGCTGATTCCGAAATCAATCCAGTCGTCAACTCTAATGGTAAGAGGATAATAATCGCTGTAAAATTGAAAAAATCGTGCAGTGTGCCGGCAGAAAATGCCTTGTGAAATTCATCGTTGCGTCCAACGTGTGCCAGCGAAACGATTGTCGAGGTTACTGATGTTCCAATATTGGCCCCCATGATGATAGGTACAGCCACAGCAATATCGGGGAAAAAACCAGTTGCCACCAACCCGACGATGATGGAGGTTGTCAGGCTGCTCGACTGCGTAATTGCCGTTGCGAAGATCCCAATAAAAAGCGCTACAATAGGGTGTTTCGTATATTCAACGATTAATTCCCGGGTATAATCGCCACCGATATTAAAAAAGGCAACGGTCATTAACTTTAACCCGAGAAGGAATAAAAACAATATCAGTAAGAGTTTGAGCCATTTGACCAGCTTACTCTTTCGCTCGCTTCTTTGTGCTTCTTTTTTTTCATTCATAGGCAGCTATAAAATTCACGATTTTGTTTTATAGCTCTATTAAATGAATGTTACTTGTTGATGAAAATAAATTTACGAAAACAAACTGTTTATAAATATAAGAACTCCTTCCGTACAACGCTTTCTATTCGAGAATGATTAGTTTATCATCTAGCTCCTCCCCCGCAATTTTCACCACATAAAATCCAGCAGAAAGCTCACTTACATCGATAGTTTTTTCTGCTTCCGGAAGGCGTTCAGCAAGCACTATCTGACCGTTAACATCAAGGATGAGTACCCGACTTTGTCCTAAAGCCGGGTCGCGTTTGACATGAATGATTCCCGAAGCCGGATTGGGAAAGACCTTAAAACTCCCGGCTTTTTTGTGTTTTTCAAGGGCTGTTGCATTTTCTAATTTCCAGGTTTGTGTCAAACGATCATTATTTTCATCAATTCCCGTGGTGTAATACAACGCCATATTGTGGGAAAAAGCGATTCCTCCACGACGATGGAGTGCGGGCAAACTAACCTCTTGCTCCCATTGGCTGGTGCTCACATCATACGACCATACGTCGTTGTACGATTGATCTAAACTATCGAGCCCAAAGCAAATCACGATTTTTTCATCAATTACCGTTGACTCCGAATAGGTGCGCCCCGCAAATGGCGTCGTCGTTTCAAATTCCCACTCATCTGTTGCCGGCAGGTAGCGATACATCGAATCAGGAAAGTGTGCGTTGGCAGTTTTACCAGCCACCAAATAAGCGGTATCATTGATCATTTCTGTTGTTCCCCGCCAACGACCTCCAAAAGGTAGGTTTTGTAGCTGCGTCCATGTATCTGTCGGTATATTATATTTCCAAACCTCATTTGTTGCAGCTGAATTATCAGTTTGACCGCCTACAATAAAAACCTCATCCTCAATGACAAAAGAATGTGCTCCTGAACGTCCAATAGCTGGTAAAGCCGTTAATTCTGACCAGTTATCTCCCACCGGATCATATTTCCATAAGTCATTAAAATGTTGTCCGCTGGCTCTTCCTCCAAAGATGTATCCTTGTCCATTGGCGCTCCATCCGCAAGCGTACTGACGCTCTTCTCCGTTGGGAAGTGAAGCAGTTGCAGACCAGTTCTCAGTTGCACAATCGAATACGTAAAAATCCCCAGTTGCTGTCCAACCCGTCTGTAAACCCGTTCCACAATAAACTTTATCATTTATTTTAAACGCCACAGCATCATCCCTGGATGTACCGGGAAAGGCGTCAATCTCCGACCAGTTTTGAGCGACGGTGAGCAGTGGTCCGAAAAAGCAAATGAGTAGTAAGTATCGCATAGGGCTATAACGTATTTTCTCCTGACAGATTGCAGAGAAAAGAAATTCTTTGAAGTTCGAGATGAATACGGATAAGCCCCATTCAACGAAAACACTATTTTTGCAGCCGTGTCAAAACTGACGACATATCTCAAACGGCATCGCTACCTGCTGGGGTTCGGGTTTTTGCTGACCTTTCTTTCCAGTTTTGGACAGACATTCTTGATTTCATTATACGTCCCATACATACAAAAGGCATTTGAGATCAGCGACAGTTTGTTTAGTTCAATTTACGGCGGTGCGACGATTGCCAGTGCTTTTACAATAACCTGGGCCGGTCGGTTTATAGACAAAGTACGCCTGACGCGATTTACGATTGTCGTTATGCTCGGACTGGTCTTCTTTATGGGACTCCTTTCCATGTCCTATTTTCTGCCACTGCTCTTCATTTCACTTTATGGATTGCGTTTGTTTGGTCAGGGATTACTTTCTCACACAGCCATCACCAGTATGGCGCGTTTTTTCGATGACGAGCGCGGAAAATCGATTAGTTTGGCCAACCTCGGACATCCGTTTGGAGAAGCAGTTTTGCCCATTATTTTAGTCTCATTAATGGCTCTTTTTGGCTGGAGGTACACGCTTATCATTTCGCTAATTCTGGTCTTACTTGCCGTCCCCTATGCCATTTATTTACTGCGCAAGAATGTCAATTTTTCTCAATTGCGTAAGTACATTCCCGCTCCATTCTCGAAAGAAGAAGCAAAACAGTCGAAGCCCTGGGAAGTTATGAAAACACCCGCATTTTGGGTCATCATGCCGAGTAGTCTGGCTGCAGCTAGTATTGGAACAGGGTTTTTGTTGTTCAAACTAAAATTAGGCCTTGCCAATGACTGGACCCCAACATTTATCGCAGCTGGATTTACGGCTTACGCGGTGGGTAACGCATTAAGTAATCTCTTCGCAGGGTTTCTTGCGGATCGATTTTCGGGGAAAAATTTATTTCCTATTTACCTCCTTCCGGCTTGTATCGGTTTTTTAGCACTCATGTTCTTCTCTGACCCCTGGGTTTACATCACCCTTGTTGCTGGCATTGGAATCACAAACGGCTTTGGAAGTACCATCAAAAACGTGGCATTAGCCGAACTGTTCGGAACGCGCATCATTGGTTCTGTACGCAGTTTATTTACGACTGTCATGGTGTTTTCGACAGCACTTGGTCCTTTAGCCTTTGGGGTTTTGCTGGATAACGGATTTGATTTTAGTGATATCGCATTCTTTTCGCTCATCTTTTATGGTTTATGTACACTGAATGCTATAAGAATTCTACGGTTTAAAGCCTCCTAACGACCACCTGGAGAAAACCCTGTTCCCGTTTTTGTACCTTCAACCACTTGAACGCCATTTTTATATTTTTGTTCCTCGACGACTTCACCCTCATTATTGAATATTTTAACCTTGCCGTGCCGCTTTCCGTTCTTATAGTCGACTTCAGACATGAGTTTATGTCCTTTGAAGGTGTACGTCTTCATGGTTCCATGTAACTCCCCTTTTTTATATGGAGAAATGACAGCGGGCAGTTCTCCTCCGGGATGATATGTGATCCAGTCGCCGTGTTTTTCTCCTTTTTTAAACTTCCCCTCCAGTGTGCGCTTGAAGTCTTTATCCGAATATTGAATAAACTTACCGTGTTTTACAGACACCCGTTGATCGCGATCTTTCATGGGGCCGTAATCAATTTTAGACTTTTTGGTAATTACTTTGTAATCTTTGATGTCTTTGACCATACCATTTTCAAAGTAATGCTTCCATTCGCCTGTTTTCAATCCATCTTCGTATGCTCCCTCGTTCAATTGTACACCTGAAGGGTAGTATGAAACCCAATCGCCGTGTAATTTTCCCTGTTTAAATGTGGACTTGTTCTTCAACTGACCGTTTTCCCAGTAATTTTTCCAAACTCCCTCTTCCTGACCATTTTCGTATTCGCCTTCCATGAGCAAATTGCCGTTTTCATACCAGGTTTTCCAGGAGCCATTTTTTTCATCGTTGGCAAAAGTTCCGCGCTTAAATTTGGAGCCATCCTGATAAAAGTACTTCCATTCCCCATGCTTATCTCCTTCTTTGAAGTGTGCCTCGTAAGACAATGTCCCGTCGGGATAGTTATAGTGCCATTTTCCGTGCTGTTCTCCCGCTTTAAACGTTCCTTCCATATCGACCTTGCCCGAGTTGGTATACCACGTCCATTGACCCGTTTTTTTTCCGGCTTCATATTGTCCCTCTACATTGAGTTGACCGTTGTCGTAGTAATACTTATACGCTCCATGCAGCTCTCCTTTTTCGTAATGCGCTACTTTTTCAATATCGCCGGTGTAGTAATAATACTCCCACTTTCCGTCGGGTTTATTTTTATGAAAAGCTCCTTTTAGCAAGTAATACCCATGAACCGAACCTTCTTCAAAAGGGCCGTGTTTCAACCCATCTTTGTAGTTATACCAGGCTTTCAACTCGCCGTTGCTGAAATAGTCTACCATCTCGCCGTCGCCATCTTTTACGATGTGTGTATGTGCTGAGTCGGGAGCGTAATATTGCCAAACATAAGACATCGTATCCACAATTTCTTCCACCATTTTCAACGCCCCGTCGGTATAAAAATAGCGCCATTCTCCCGCTGGTTCATCGTTTTGATAATGCCCGATTTCGCTCGTATCCCCCGTCAAATAATACTTGTAGTACACGCTATCCTGCTCACCCATTTCAAAATAACCCTCATCTTTTTTCCGGCCATTGTCGTAATAGGTCACCACCTTACCGTGGAGGTCATTTTTATAATAATTCCGTTCCTCTTTGAGGTTTCCTTCGCGATCATAAAACTTCCAGCTGCCGTGTCGTTCAGTCGTTTCGCCCAAATCATCCACGTAGTAGAATCCCTCGCTTTCCACGTTCGATTTTTGCAGCGGATCGTAATAAAAGTACTGGCGTTTAGACAAGTTTCTTTTTTTCACCTCTTGCGTCCAGCTAAAGGTGGCGCTCAGTATAAGTAATATAACAACAATTTTGTTCATGATTTCGTTCTTGTGCCGTATAATGCCAATTTTCTTTTAATGTTACACTTCAAACTATCGAACCCAAATGATAATACTGTTTATGACGAGAAAAACACCAAATATCATCAATATTGCACCGGTAATTTGGTTGAGCGAGCGCAAAAGTTTCGTGGTAATGAAAGGACGCAGCCGTTTTGCTCCAATAATCTTTAAAAAATCGATGGAAAAAAACGTCACCAAAATCACCGAAAGGTATAAAAACATTTCCCATCCGGTGAAAACTGTTTCTTTTCCAGACTGCCCCAGCGCCATGACGGAGAACCAATAAAAGATGACCAGCGGATTGGCTAAATTGAGTAAAAGTCCCTTTAAAAACAACACCCAATAGTCTTTTGGTCGTCGCGGCGCTCTGCCCGTTTCTGAAACGTCAACCGATTTTATTTTCTTGAAAAACGTGACTGCTCCATATATCAAAAAAAGTCCACCGCCAATCGTCAGAATAAGCGCGTTGTCACTTCCCCTGGATAATTCTTCAACCTTCTGTATGAATACATAGGCGACAATGATATACAAAACATCTGAAATGAACACACCAGCATCAAAAGCTGCTGCTGCGCGCAACCCTCTTCTTATGCTCGTCTCCAACAATAAAAAGAATGCGGGTCCCAGCATCACACTCAAAATGAGTCCCGTTACGATACCTTTTATGATTAGTTCAAACACGTATTATATCTATTACTACAAAATTAACAAAACCTTTTTTGTCGCTCTGGAGAAAACGTATGATGTTTGTCAGTTCTCCATTTCAAAAAATTAATCGTTCAACTTTAGAACAGCCAGAAACGCCTCCTGTGGTACCTCCACTTTTCCTACCTGACGCATGCGTTTTTTTCCTTGTTTTTGTTTTTCCAGCAATTTTCGCTTACGGGAAATATCACCCCCATAACATTTTGCAGTAACATCTTTGCGCAGTGCCTTGATCGTTTCGCGCGCGATAATTTTTGCACCAATCGCAGCTTGAATCGGTATTTCAAATTGCTGTCTGGGAATAAGCTCTTTGAGCTTGTTACAAATCTGTTTACCCAAATCAAAAGCATTCGAGCGGTGTACCAGCGCCGAAAGCGCATCCACTTGCTCATGGTTTAAAAGGACATCTACTTTTACCAAATCTGACTGCTGATACCCAATAGGAAAATAATCGAAAGAGGCATAGCCGCGCGAAACGGATTTCAATCGATCGTAAAAATCAAATACAATTTCAGCCATGGGCATGTGAAAGGTGAGTTCCACGCGGTCCTGGGTTAAATAAACCTGGTTTTGTAGTTCGCCTCGTTTTTCGATGCAAAGGTTCATCACTGGTCCGACGTATTCAGATTTCGTAATCACCTGCGCCTTGATGAAAGGTTCTTCAATATACTCAATGCCTGCCGGATCGGGGAGTTCTGAAGGGTTATTTACCGTAATCTGCTCCTCGGGATCCTTTTTCATATAACAGAAGTAAGAAACGTTGGGCACTGTTGTGATGACAGTCATATTAAACTCGCGTTCGAGTCGTTCCTGAATAATCTCCATGTGCAGCATTCCCAGAAAGCCGCAACGGAAACCAAAGCCCAAAGCAGCAGAAGCCTCTGGTTCAAAAACGAGGGAAGAGTCGTTCAATTGTAATTTTTCCATAGAATAGCGCAACTCCTCAAAATCATCGGTGTCTACGGGGTAAATTCCAGCAAAAACCATGGGTTTCACATCCTCAAATCCTTTTACGGGCTCTTCGCAGGGATTTTCAAGCGTTGTAATGGTTTCACCCACTTTCACCTCTTTGGCCTGCTTAATTCCAGAAATGATATAACCAACATCACCGGTATTAATTTGCTTTTTTTGGACCGGTTGCATTTTCAGTATACCAATTTCATCGGCAGTATACGATTTGCCCGTATTCACGAACTGGACTTTTTCTCCTTTGGCCAAAGAACCGTTCATCACCCGGTAATAAGCAATAATCCCCCGAAATGGATTAAATACAGAATCAAAGATCATTGCCTGAAGCGGAGCATCGGGATTTCCACTCGGTGCCGGTACGCGGTCGACGACAGCCGCTAGAATTTTCTCTACCCCCATACCTGTCTTTCCGGAAGCGGGAATCACATCTTCTATTTCACAACCGATCAATTCAACAATTTGATCCGTCACCTCTTCAGGTTCAGCGCCTGGTAAATCCATCTTGTTCAGCACGGGAATAATTTCCAAATCGTGTTCAAGTGCCAAATATAAATTTGAAATCGTCTGCGCTTCAATCCCTTGTGAGGCATCTACGATGAGCAAAGCTCCTTCGCAGGCGGCAATAGATCGGGAAACTTCATAAGAGAAATCAACGTGACCAGGAGTGTCAATCAGGTTCAATTTGTAATTCTCACCCTGGTATTCATAATCCATTTGAATCGCGTGACTTTTAATCGTTATGCCGCGTTCCCGCTCCAGATCCATATCATCCAGCGCTTGTTCCTGCATGTCGCGATCGGAAATTGTTCCGGTCATTTGAAGCATTCTGTCTGCCAGCGTACTTTTCCCGTGGTCAATGTGGGCGATGATACAAAAATTTCGAATATTTTTCATTGATATGTGTTTGTCGAATACCGCCTGTTCAAGGGGTCAATTTCTCTCTGCGAATTTAATGTAATTCTATAACTTATCCAGTGATTCATTGACAAGATTGCCAGCGAAAATACAGAGCCTTGCTAAATCTACCGGGATATTTCGCAGCATGCGCGATATACTGTTGTTCGATGGAAAAATAATCGGAGGAATTAGCGGGTGCCAATTCCTCCGATTCTAACACTACTACTTATGAAACCTAACGATATCAACTTTTACAAGTATTGTGCCAACTTGAATATATGACATGATTGCAGGGTCCTAATATTTTCCGGGAAATTGGGGCAAACACTTTCAAAGAAAAAGGTGCTGATCCACTTTTCATCACGAATTTAATCATTGCTAAATGAATAGCCGTTGAAATGTTCATCCTGCATTCAATTAAATATACAGTGAGACCAAACTATCGCACTTGCTGTTCATTTCGGTACCAATTTGGTCACATAGACAAGCGACAATTTGATGGTTTTAAATTGGACTAAAAATTCAATTCCTAATTGTCTTGCTGGATTCCTGAGGGTTAACTGAGCAGTGTGGAGGACCGCCATGATTTTCCTTATTCCCTGCATCTATAAAAAACAAAGGAGAAAGCGGGCGCCTTCTCCTTTGTCACACTACTACTTATGAAACCTAACTACTACTTATATTATTAACATGCATTTCCCTCTTTTGTTACGTTAAATACGTGAAAAAATGTTAAGGTTTTCCGATTGACAAAATAAAGACTGTTTCTTTTTGCTCTTTCGTGACTTCTATGCTGATGGTTCGTAAAATTCCATTTAAGAATTAATCCGAAAATTCTAGAAAAATTTATCCAATAGCAGTCACAAAAAAAGCGAAGAAGAGAACGGGCGTCCCCTTCTTCGCAACTAACACTACTACTTATGAAACCTAACACCCTAATAACGCAACTTTCAATCATTTGTTTCGCTCAAAGTGTAAAGATATGTTAAAGAAAATACTTTTTTGTTTCAGCTTAGACGAAGGCTTCTGGCGGGGTTTAGATCTGCTCTTGAAACGGGGTGTTTCTTGAAAGGTCCTGTTCTTTGCGAGATGGGCTCTATCCTTGTTTTTATTTTTTCCGGAGACGAACAAACTCCGTTTTATAAAAAACAAAAAGGGCTGCCTTTAAAAGACAGCCCTCAATTAACTTACCTAAAAAGGTCACTATTTATTTACAACTAATTTTTGAGTAGCACTGTTTTCTCCAGCTGTAAACTCAAGGAAATAAATTCCATTTGAAAGCGAAGAACCATCGATATTAAATTCGTGCTTTCCAGCATTCATTTTACCTTCTGATCCATCCAACACAACATTACCTGCCATGTCAACAACGCTGTAAGAAACTTCAGCAGCATTTTCTAAACTGTAGCTAACTGTTGTCTCATTTGCAAAAGGATTTGGGTATTGCGTAATAGCTAAAGAAGACGCCACATCGTTATTTTCAATTGACGCTTCTGGATTCATATTAGCACGAACCATAACAGCATTGGGATTAGATAAAGATCCATAGTCGTCAGCTGCATCTTGTCCAATTACAATACCTGCCTCTACACCTTGCGCAGTTCCTATTCTCACGTCTAGACCATCATGCGATGCAAGAGGTAGAATAATATCTCCAGCCACCACTTCAAATGGTGAGGTAAGATTAAGTGTTACAAAACCTCCAAGATCTGATGCTTCAATTTCATGGAAGTTAGTCTCTCTTTGGAAGACAAAAGAACCACCGTTTTGATCAAACAAATGCAGTTGACCGGAAACAGTTTGACCAACAGCGTCTTGGTTATCTACAATATACATAGATATTGAAGAAATCTGACCACTAGCCATGACTTCCATCTGGTTTCCAATTTTAATGGGTTGACCAGAATTACTGGCAAAGTTTCCAAATCCACCACTTTGCTTACCGTTATCTACTCCGTAAACAGTATCAGTCACATAGAATGTATCAGTCATCACGTTGTCAGAAGGGAATCCTTCCGTCTCATCTTGATTCAAAGTATATGTAGCATTATACTGTGTTCCTGCTGTTGCCACAGGCGTAAAAGCACTTGTTCCGAGAGAGTCCGTATCTCCTGAAGCAATCGTAGTTCCTCCTGAACTAACCGTACTAGTATTTCCACCTTCTTCTAACTCAACGTCTAATGTGACATTTGTTTGATCCAAACCTCCATTATTTGTCGCATCTGCAGCGAAGAACATGTCGGTAACTTGTGATGCTGGTGTGAAATAGTAAGGAATTTGCTGAGCACCACTAAACAGCTGCTTATTATTTATTGTAAGGTCATTTTCATACCCTTCAACTATTCTGATATTATCAACAAACCACCCATAAGAATAATAAGACATGTTTTGACCATTCATATCACCATCCCAAAAGAATCGGATACGTACATCGTTTACAGCCCCATTTCCAATGGCACTCGTCATGTTAAAGCGTCTAGTTTCTGGTCTTGGATAGGGAGACCCACCACTAGCTGTTATTGGATCTTTATCAGAATTGTCTGCGACTTTAACCCAATTGTTACCACCATCGACAGAAATTTGTATCTCCTGCTTTTCTATAAAAATCCCACCATACTGTTCAAATTCGAGGTGAGGGGCGGGAACACCAGACAGGTCAATACCTTGAGTATAAGTCATTGTAAATAATCCTTCTGGACCTATATGAGCACCGCTCCCATCAGTTTCAGAATTTGAAAAACGAGCAAAATCGCCCGATGTATTCATATTTGCTGCACTACCAGCAAAGGCTCCTGTTACTGTGTCTCCTATTGACCAGCCGGCTACTACTGAATCTGTCGGGGCTGGATTAGCAGTTGTAGAATCTTCCCATAACGACGGGTCATCAAACTGATCTATCCAAACCGTATCACCCGCAGCTTTAGGAGTAGCGCCCAGATTACTTGAGGTTTTCATATTAATGTCCTCGGCGGGCACTAATTCTTGATGCACTGTTTTCATTCCTTCAACACCCTGAGGCGTCTGTGCTACCATCGAAGCACTGACCCCGAACACGGCTGCTAAAAAGTAAATTTTCTTCATAACTTCTAAAATTTAAATTAATATTAACAAATATATAAATTAAAAAACACTTTAAAAAAGTATTTCTTCTTTCATAACGTAAAATTTGACTTTAGCGTTGGCGCAAGATAAACATTATTCTTTATTTTGTAATCATTATTGCTGTCATTGATCAAAAAAATTAATATTTTCAGAGGATGAAAAAATTACTTTGCTTTATTATTTCCAACCTTTTCTTTTTATCGCTTTTCTCACAACAAAAGGTACTGGATCACACGGTTTACAATGACTGGAAATCTTTAAAACATGCTCAGGTTTCAGATCGAGGGAGTTTTTCTGCTTATGAGATTCAACCGCATCGCGGCGATGGCACACTCTTTTTGCACAACGCCGTTTCGAACGAAAAAAAGCAGTTTGCCCGCGGATATAGAGCCCGCATTAGTCACAAAGAAGACGTTCTTTTGTTTTCCATTCATCCGGGTTACGACACGCTGCGGACACTCAAATTAGAAAAAGTAGATCACGAACTACACGTTAAAGACTCTCTGGGTATTTATTTTCTCAACAACGACAGCCTCGTCAAACATCCCAACCTCATCAATTTTAAAGTTCCTGAAAAAAACAATGTTTTTGCCTACACGCTTCTTGCAGACTCACTCCACAAAGAAAAGAAAAAAGAAAAAAAGCGTTGCTGGCTCTTCAACCGCAATAAAAAAGATAAAGAAGAGAACGCCGTACAATCTGACGGGAATACGCTTTTTGTTCAGTTTACTGACAAAGCTGAAAGAATGCGTATTCAGCACGTGAAAGACTTTTGGTTTGATCCTTCGGGGCAGTCAATGGTTTATGTGACCCATAAAAAGCTGGACAAAAAAGACAGCCTCAAGGTACACCGAATAAACCTGGAAACAAAGAACATCCTCACATCAACAAAGTACTATTCAGCTGTTGCGAAATCTTCTTTCAGCGAAAAAAATGGCGATTTTGCTTTTGTTGCATCGCGCGACAGTTCAGAAAACCACAAATCATACGATTTATATGTCTGGGGAGAAGGTGAAAGCCAACCGCAATTAAAAATTCATAGCAACCGCGGTGATCTCGATACGAATATGCACGTCAGTCCGCATGCCGCCGTAAAATTCTCAAACGACAATAAAAAGTTGTTCGTCGGCATTACCGAAAAACGTGAAGAAGAACCTGAAGACACTTTACTCAGCAAAGAAAAAGCCGTTTTAGATGTTTGGCACTACAAAAACAATCGGCTTCAACCGCAACAACTAAAAGAGAAAAAGCAAGACAAACGGGACAGCTATTTAACTGTACTTCACCGCAAAGAAAACCGGTTAGTCCAGCTCGAAAATGATACCTTGTCTGCACGCATGCTGGATAATGGCAACAGTCATTATGCTCTAGGGTATTCCAACGAACAGTATGTCCGCACCTACAACTGGACTTATCCGTGGCCACGTGATTTTTATCGAATCAATGTCAATTCAGGAGAACCAGAACGACTCGGTAAACGCATCAACTACATGGAAGAGCTCTCACCAGACGGTCGTTATTTCGTTTATTTTTTGAGCGACACCAACAACTATTTTTTCTACGACACGCAGACTGAAGAAACAGGTTGTATCACCTGCTACGAAAAAGATAGTATTGTCTGGAAAAGTGACAATAATGGAATGCCATTTAAAGCGGGACCGGTCGGCACCATCGGTTTCACCAGCCCTCAGGAATTGCTTATCCACAGTAAGCACGATGTGTGGAAGTTTAATTTTGGGGGTCGAGAGCTCAAAAGCATCACGAATCGTCAGGGAATGCTTACGAATACAAAGCTTCGACTCAAAAGATGGTCGAACGACAGCACATATATTGATCTCGACAGCGTCTATTTACACGGTGTAAACCAAACCAGTTATGACGAATCCATTCATCACATCGAAGATTCACGAAAAGGTCCGGTAATTGTTTTGATGTACCAAACTGATCACAAGCTGATCAACATTCGAAAGGCAAAAAACGCTGACCACGTTATATTCCAGCAGATGAATGTAAAAGATTATCCCGACCTGTATACGACGAAGACTTCTTTCGAAAACCCGCAAAAGATCTCGAACACCAACCCGCAGCAGTCAGAATATATCTGGCCCGAAGTGGAACAAGTTTCGTGGAAGACTTACGACGGAGAGAAAAGAAAAGGTCTTTTATACAAACCCGAAAATTTTGATTCCACCAAAAGCTATCCTATGCTCGTGTATTTTTACGAAATGCTCTCCCACCGCAAGCATTATCACTATATTCCGAAGCCGACAGCATCGATTATATACCCCACAGAATATACTTCTGCCGGTTATGTCGTTTTTATACCTAATATTCGCTATGAACCTGGTCATCCCGCTGAAGGAGCCTACAATAGTATAATGAGCGGAACAGACCACGTATTGAATTTGTATCCGAATATCGATAGTACCCGACTCGGTTTGCAGGGGCAATCGTGGGGAGGTTACCAAACGGCACAACTCATCACGATGACCGATCGCTATTCCGCCGCAATGGCTGGTGCACCTGTGAGCAATATGTTCTCCGCTTACGGAGGCATTCGTTGGGGAAGCGGTTTAAATCGCGCTTTTCAATATGAACGTACGCAAAGTCGAATTGGAAAAACGATTTGGGAAGCGCCTGAGTTGTACATTGAAAATTCGCCCTTGTTTGGAGTGCCAGAAATTGAAACGCCTTTACTCATCATGCACAACGATGGTGACGGTGCCGTTCCCTGGTACCAGGGCATTGAGCTTTTTACTGCCATGAAGCGCCTCAACAAACCAGTTTGGATGTTGAATTACAACGGCGATCAGCACAATTTGATGAAAAATGCCAACCGCGTTGATTTATCCATTCGCATGCGCCAGTTTTTTGACCATTTTCTACAAAATGAGCCGGCTCCCGAATGGCTGAAAGTTGGTGTTCCCGCCGTTGAAAAAGGAGAAAATTACGGCTTGGAAGAGTATGAAGAAGATTGATAGCATTATTTGAACCTCGGATTTATTCAGCTGTGGTGCGGTTTAAATTTCGCGATAAGAATGTAATTATCATTACTCATCAATCATTCCTTTCCATTATCTTTGAACCCACGAAAAATTAGGTGCATGGAGAAGAAAAGATATACTGTTACTGCCGCATTGCCTTACGCCAACGGACCACTTCATCTGGGTCACGTTGCTGGTGTTTATTTGCCCGCCGATATTTTTGTTCGGTTTTTACGCCATAAAGGTCATGACGTTGCTTTCATTTCTGGAAGCGATGAGCACGGCGCTGCAATAACTTTACGCGCTAAAAAGGAAGGTGTAACACCACAAGAAATCGTCGATAAATACTATACAATATTAGCAGATTCTTTTAAAAAATTCGATATCACTTTCGATATCTTCCATCGCACATCGAAGCCAATTCATCGGGAAACAGCCCGGGATTTTTTTAAAACCTTACATAAAAAGGGGGTTTTTACACAAAAGACGAATCAACAGTATTACGATGAAAAATACGAGCAGTTTTTGGCAGATCGCTACATCACTGGTGAATGTCCCAAGTGTGGTTTTGCAGAAGCTTATGGCGATCAGTGTGAAAAATGCGGAAGCGCTTTAAGTCCCAACGACCTCATTCATCCCATTTCGAAATTGAGCGGTGACGCACCTGTTCTTCGCGAAACAACGCATTGGTTCCTTCCCATGGAAAGGCATGAAGCATGGCTCAAAGACTGGATTCAAAACGGAAAACTCGAGGAAAAGCAAATTCATGACCCCAAAAAGTGGCGCAAACAAGTCGTCGGACAGTGTATGAGCTGGATCGATGGTGGATTACAACCAAGAGCTATGACGCGCGATCTGGACTGGGGTATTCCCGTACCGCTGGAAAATGCAGAAGGAAAAGTCCTTTACGTGTGGCTGGACGCACCAATTGGTTATATTTCTGCCACGAAAGCCTGGGCAGAAGAACAACAAAAAGACTGGAAAGATTACTGGACAGGAGATACGGAACTCGTTCACTTTATTGGAAAGGATAATATCGTTTTTCACGCTTTAATTTTTCCCATTCTTCTGAAAGAACACGGTGATTTTGTGCTTCCAAAAAATGTTCCCGCATCGGAATTCTTAAACCTCGAAGGTGATAAGTTCTCTACATCGCGCAACTGGGCTGTCTGGTTACACGAGTACCTCGAACGCCATCCTCAAAAAGTAGACGAACTCAAATACACTTTAACGGCAATCGCTCCGGAGAACAGAGATAGTGAGTTTACCTGGAATGATTTTCAATCGCGCGTAAACAATGAACTGGCAGATGTTCTCGGAAACTTTGTCAACCGGGCACTCGTCCTGACCAAAAAATATTTTGATGGTGCCGTTCCTGAGATTGGAACAATTGCTCCCGAAGATCAGCGCGTACTCGGCGCTATTGGCGAAATTCCATCATCTGTAGAAGAAAAGCTCTACAACTATAAGATTCGCGAAGCACAGGGAGAAGTTATGAGTTTAGCCCGCATCGGCAATCGATATTTAGCGGAAACAGAGCCCTGGAAATTGATCAAAACGGATGAAGGTCGCGTAAAAACGATCCTCAATATTGCCTTGCAAATTACAGCGAATTTGTCCATTTTACTCGACCCTTTCCTCCCTTCGACAGCGGATAAATTGCGGACATTTCTGGGGCTGGAGGAGTGCGACTGGTCAAAATGTGGCAAAAAAGACATCCTGGCTGCTGGTCACCGCACACGTAAACCTTCTATTTTATTTGAAAAAATAGACGACAGCTTTGTGGAAAAAGAACAAGATCTGCTGCGCGCTACTCAGCCAACAGAAGAAAACCACCACGAAGCACAAAAAGCGCCAATTTCATTTGACGACTTTTTAAAGCTCGATATACGCACAGGCGAGATTCTCAGTGCCAAAAAAGTTAAAAAAGCCGATAAATTACTCGAGCTGATCGTAGACACGGGACTCGACCAGCGCACTATCGTTTCGGGAATTGCACAACAATACGCTCCGGAAGACATCATTGGTAAAAAAGTGAGCGTGCTCATGAATTTACCTCCCCGTAAAATTCGCGGAGTGGTCTCCAACGGAATGTTATTGATGGGAGAAGATAAGGAGGGGAAACTGACATTTATGACTCCAGAAGAAGATTTGGCAAACGGTTCAACGATTCGCTAGTCGCTGTTAAAACCTTTCTTTGACGCAAATAAAACACCTTCTTTTAGTGCCGCTGGAGAAAAATAACATTGCTCAATATTCAAGCGTTGGATGACCCACTTGGTTTGGAGTGCGGCAATATGTATCATTTTCCGTCTGTAATTTGGTATCCAGTAGTTTTCGCATCGGTCGTCGTAACCGCTTTTGATCAAGTCGTCTAAAACATCATTTAACGCATTAAACGGTAGCTCGTGTGTCTGGAATGTGTCGTAGGAAGCGGATTTCGAAATCAATTGGTAGAATGTTTCAAAACTGCCGGCTGCTCCGATAAGAACGGGTGGTTGGCGCCGCTCAAAAACTGTCGGAGAGGCATTTTCCATGAATTGAACAATTTGCTGCCGTTGCTTTTCATTGAGTTCTCCCGGCACATCAAACAATTGCATGATCCGCGAAACGCCGATGTCGAGGCTTTCTTTGTGACTCACGCCCCTGCTGTCCGCAAAGATAAACTCTGTACTTCCTCCGCCTATATCCATGATGCAGGCGGGTTGCTTAAACTGGTGGATGCCTTTGATGCCTTCATAAATCAATTGTGCCTCCTGATCGCCCTGAATAACCATAATTTCAATGCCCAGCCGCTGTTTAAATTCGTTTTTTATTTCATCGCTGTTTTCGGCGTCGCGCAGGGCAGAAGTGCCAAAAGCATGAATGTTTTCAGCGTTCACGTGGTGTTCCCGGCAGGCCTGCACAAAATGCTCGAGAGCGAAATAGGCGCGTTCCTTTGCGGCATTTTTTATGTGCTTTTCTTTATTTCCACGTTCACCGAGGTGGACAAACGACTTATCCGTGTATAACACACGAAAATGATCTGCATTTTCATCATGTTCCACGATGATTAAATCAAACGTGTTCGTGCCCAGGTCAAATACAGCAATGCGCATATTAATTTTTTAGCCACTTCACGATTTGTCCGAAGCGCAGCCGGTGTCCAAAATGGAGCAGTCCGTTTTTGTAAATTCTCGCAGCGAGTGCAAAAACACCAAGCGCGGACAATAGAAGTATAAACAATGAAAAGTAGAGCTTCCAGGCTTCCCCATCGGCAAAACCATAAGCCAGGTCAACCATCAACACCACAGGGGAGGTGAATGGAATAAAGCCGAGAATATCAACGGCTGTGCTTTCCGGAAACATGACGGCGTAATAACCGCTGCCCAGAGCGAGCAACAATAAAATGATCATTGGAATAACAAATTGCTGCCCGTCTGATTCAGACCCTGCACTCGCACCTATCATCGCAAAGAAAGCGCCGTAAAAAAGATAGCCCCCCAGAAAAAATAACACGAAGAACAGGATCATGTTTGCATATTGAATCTGATCAAAAAGCAGCTCTACAAAAGGACTTTGATTGGCGTACAAATCGACCTCATCTACGCCCTGTTGCGCTGCATCGGCGACTAATTCAGGATGGCTCAGGTCTGGAAAAAGTGTTTCCCGCATTGCCCAGAAACCCACAGCAATAATCACAATCCAAAACACAAACTGGATGATTGCCGCAATGCCAATTCCAAAAACTTTTCCCGTCAACAACTGTCGCGGGTTAACACTGGCCAACAACAGTTCTACAATCCGATTCGATTTTTCTCGCGCAACACCTCTTAGAATTGTCATTCCAAATGTCAGTAAAAACAACACGATCAATCCGCCAAAAGAAAACCCAACCCAACCATTTTTAGTCGTTTTCTCGTTTTTGGGGTCATTGGCATCTTTTAGTGTAAATTGTAACGGTTGTTTCACAGCACGAAATTCCTGGAGCTTTAAGTCAGTAAATTCCTGCACCATGATTTCTTCCAGCCTGCGTTCAACAATATATTGCAGTCTCCGCTGGACATACTCAGATGGTTGCTCCCGGTATGAAATGATGACATTTTTATTGGAGACGACTTTTTCATTGATCCACACGCTCAAATCATAGTCTTCAAACTGCTGGTTTTGGGCAAATTCATCGTAATCTACGAAGGCATTGATAAAATCGACATCGAACAACGGATCTTCTTTCGGTTGGAGTTTGTTTTCAAAAAGCTCATTTTTATCCATGATCAAAACCTTCCAGGTGGCCTTTTCCGTCGCCGTCATGGATAAGAACAAATAAATCACCGCCAGTACCACTATTGGCCCGAGAATGGTCATTCCGATAAACGAGCGCGATGAGAATCGTTCTTTCAGCTCCCGAAAAGTTATAATCGCCGTTTTACTCACTTCGCTCCTCTTTTTGGGGTTCTACATGCGCCGTAAAAATGGCTTCCATACTTGGCTTCACCGTCGTTACTTCTACAATCTTTACAACATTCATAATGGTTTGAAGTAAGCTGTTGATATCGTTATCGTTGCGCATTTGTAATATGACCTGAAAAACACCTTCAGACACTTCTTTTTTTTCTATGATTTCAAAACCGACCCACAGCGCGTTGGCAAAAGCCAGCATATTTCCCTGAAAAGTGACAGCATAAAGTTGCTCCGACTGCGACTGCTGAAGTTCAAGGACACTCCCTTCCAACACTTTTTCTCCTTTATTGATCAATAAAACGCGGTCGCACAATTCCTCTACACTATTCATGTTGTGCGTCGATATAATGATTGCTTTTCCCTCCTTTTTAAACTGTTCGATTTCCAGGCGCATCACCCGAAGATTGACGGGGTCAAAACCGCTAAAAGGTTCGTCCAGAATAAGTAAATCCGGATCGTGGAGCACTGCAGCAATAAACTGTACTTTTTGGGCCATTCCTTTCGACAGCTCCTCAATTCGTTTATGTTTCCACGAAAGAATGTCCAGCTTTTCGAGCCAGTGATGTGTTTTTTGGACGGCATTTTTTTTATTCAACCCGCGCAGGCGTCCCAAAAAAACGAGGTGTTCTTCTACGCCCATCGTTTTGTAAAGACCTCTTTCCTCCGGCAGGTATCCAATTTTTGAAATGTGTTTTTCACTCAGCAATTGTTCTTCAAAAGCGATGTGTCCCCGCGTGGGAGCTACAATTTGATTAATAATGCGCATCAATGTGGTCTTTCCTGCGCCATTAGGACCGAGCAAGCCCAGAATTTCTCCTTCACGAGCGGAGAAAGAAATGTCATGCAAAACCTTCTGCTGATGAAAACTTTTTGAAATTTCGTTAACTTCTAACATTTTTACGCCGTTTCTTCGACATCAAAAGCACTCAGTAACTTTATTTGATTTCTGTAAAGCAACAGCAAATCGTCGTTTTCCATTTTTTTCAACAACCGGGAAATAACCACGCGCGAAGTTGCTAAATCCGTTGCTACCTGTTCATGTGAGAGGTTCAATAACCGAGAACCCGTATGTTTTACTTTTTGCTGCAAATAATACTTGAGTCGTTCATCCAGCTTCTGAAAAGCAATTTGATCGATGGTGTGGAGCATTTCATTGAATCGGCTGCGAATCGTACCCATGACGAAACTTTTCCACGTCGTATATTTTTGTAGCCACTTATCCATGACAGTAATGGGAACAGTTAACATTTCCACATCTTCTTCCGCCACAGCTTTAATTTCACTCGGAAACTGTTCCATACAACACGTGAAAGTCATTGCACAACTCTCTTGCGCATTCACATAATACAAGAGAATTTCTTTACCGTCCTCGTCGCGCCGCGATACTTTTACCGTACCTGAAGCAATGATCGGCATACTCCTGACAATCTGACCGTAATCTAAAATGGTTTCTCCCGCCTTAACAGATACCTCAGTTGCCTTCTCTTCAAACTCCTCCAGCAACTTTGGTTCAAAAATGACCTTAAATTTTTCCAATGCTTCCATACTTCAAAAATAATCGAATTTTATATATTTTTCATGCGCTTTTGAGGATTTCTCAAGGAAATTCTGACGATTTATCGCCGTCGCAAGATACAATTTGACTGCAATTTTGCAATTCTCCGGTTGTCGCTTTTTAAAATTGCGCCAACTGCAAGCGGCGGTACATCCCTTTACCCGATTTATTCATGAATTTAATTTTGAAGCTATTTTAGGCATAAGCAACAAAGGAATATACCTAATATTTCGCGGGGCTTGTAACGACAAATAGGTCAAAATTAAATCAAAATCTGATTGACAAAAGTGTCCTCAAAAATGGGGTTGCTAAAAAAGCTAAAAAACAGCAGATAAGATGCTTTATCACTGTATTTTACAGGATATATTTAGTCAGATTGATGAATAATTAGGGTTTACATAATTCAACTTCCTTTACAAACATGTCACAACAAATCACGATATTTGTATAAAATTTCAAGACATGGCAAAAATTACCACGCTCAATGAATTTATCATGCAGCGACAAAAGGATTTTCCTTATGCTACAGGGGAATTAACCAGTTTGTTGACCGACATTTCAATCGCTTCAAAAATTGTGAACCGCGACGTAAACCGCGCTGGATTGGTGGATATTCTCGGGGCCAAAGGCGAGACCAACGTACAGGGAGAGGAACAACAAAAGCTGGATGTCATCGCAGACGAAGCTTTTATTAACGCTTTTAAATCGGGAGGAGAAGTGTGTGGTATTGCCTCAGAAGAAAATGACGATTACGTCGCTTTTGATTCTGAACAAGCACAAAACGGGAAGTATATCGTCCTTTTTGATCCACTCGACGGTTCATCGAATATTGATGTGAATGTTTCTATCGGCACCATCTTTTCGATTTATCGACGGACTTCACCCATCGGTTCTCCGGCGACCAAAGAAGACATGCTACAAAAAGGAACTGAACAAGTCGCCGCCGGATACGTGCTCTACGGTTCTTCTGCCATGTTAGTTTACACGACTGGAAACGGAGTGAATGGATTTACATTAGACCCATCAATTGGTGAATTTTGTTTGTCTCATCCCGATATAAAAATGCCGGAGACGGGTAAAACCTACTCGATGAACGAAGGTAACCTCGATCGCTGTGATCCCGGTTTAAAAGATTACGTTCAATATTGCCGCGAAAATGACCCCGATACAAACCGCCCTTATTCGGGACGTTATATTGGATCGTTAGTAGCCGACTTTCACCGCAACTTGCTGAAGGGAGGGATCTACATTTACCCGACCACAACTAATTGGAAGGAAGGACGTTTGCGCTTGTTGTATGAATGCAACCCGTTAGCATTTATAGCAGAACAATCTGGTGGTCTGGCCACTGACGGACACCACCGCATCATGGAAATTGAACCCAAAAAACTGCACCAGCGCTGCGGTTATTTTGTGGGATCTTCTGCCATGGTAGAAAAAGCGATGAGCTGTTTAAAAGAACAACCGACAATTGCATCAAACCAGTAAACCATGAGAAAAATATTTCACCTTTCAAGTTGTAATACGAATCAGCGTATACTCAAAGAATTGAACGTCGGTGACGATGTAGAATTACAGGACATCAAGGAAGAAAATATCGACGAAAAAACGCTGGACTTTCTTAAAGATAAAGTAGGTTCCTATGAAAAGCTTTTTAGTAAACGTGCCATGAAATACCGATCCATGGGGTTGAATGAAATGGACCTTTCAGAGGAAGATTACAAAAAGTACATGCTACAGGAATATACCTTTCTCAAACGCCCCTTCATTATTTTCGATGATGAGGTGTTTGTCGGGAATGCAAAAAAAACGGTAGCAGCGGCAAAAGAAGCGTATACGGCACTCAATGAATAGAACGGTTCTCGCGCATTTCGCTCTTTTTACACTGAACATGCTATATGGCGCCAATCATTTGTTGGCCAAAGGCGTGATGCCCGAATACCTCGGTCCCAATGCCTTTATTTTTTTACGGGCAATAACCACGACTGTACTCTTTGTCACTATTTTTCTGGTGTTCATCCGGGAAAAGGTAGCTGTGCGCGATCTTCCGCGACTGGCGATAACAGGTTTTTTTGGTGTCGCAATCAACCAGTTGTTTTTCTTCAATGGGCTGGAACTAACGTCTCCCATTAACGTTGGAATTATCATGACTTCTACACCTATTTTGGTGGTTATCCTTTCCTACTTCATCCGCAAAGAAAAAATTACCTTACTCAAAGCTGTGGGTGTATTTATTGGTGCAGTTGGTGCCATTGCACTGACTACACTGGGAAAAGAACCCGGTTTTGACTCCCCGATCGGTGATCTCTTTATTTTTATCAACGCCCTTTCTTTTGGAATCTACCTCGTGATTGCCAAACCTTTGATGGACAAATACAAGCCCATCACCGTAATCACCTACAATTTCTTGTTTGGGATGGTCTTTATATCCAGTTATCCGGAAGTTTGGTCCGACATGAATGCGGCGCAGTTCAGTGCTTTCCCCGACGTTATCTGGTGGAAAATTGGCTTTGTTGTTTTTGGAGCAACCTTCTTTACTTACCTGCTGAATATTTTTGCACTCAAACACGTTTCACCCAGCGTCAGTGGGAGTTATATTTACACACAACCCATGCTCGTCATGGTCTTTACTGTACTTTTTGCCTACTTTGGCTGGACGGGCGATTTTGTAGGAGCGATTACCCTGGAGAAAATAATTTACATGTTAATGATCTTTTTAGGTGTTTACCTCATCTCTCGATCCTCTTACATCCAACGCAAACGCAAGGCAAGAGGAAACAACCTATGATGAACGCTTCAAAACTGCTGTGCAAAACTTAATTTTAAAGTACCCAGCAGCCGTTTAATTTTACTTTGTTTTAACACATTGTACCACTCAGAAATGTATTTTTGTTAAAAGCGTTTTCCCATGAAGAGAAGAAATTTTTTTAGAAGCACCTCATTAACAGCGGCGGGGCTAGCTGTTTCTCCATTAATAATTGGTCAGGGGAAGAACAGAGAAGCCCTTTATGACGAATTAAAGTCTGAGGCCAAAAACATCATATTTCTGGTATCCGATGGAATGAGCACGGGAACCTTAACGATGGCCGATCTCTTTTTTCAACGCATGAACGGTCGTCAGACACACTGGATTGAAAACCTTTCCAACGGTACGTTCCGGCGAGGACTTATGGACACTGCTTCGGCAAGTTCTCTGGTTACCGATTCGGCAGCTGGAGGTTCCGCCTGGGGAGGAGGCAAACGCGTGCCCAATGGTTCTTTAAATGTGGGAGAAAATGGTGAACAATACACACCCATCCTTCAGAAATTCAAGGCACAAAAAAAATCCGTTGGTTGTGTAACTACTGTGCCAATCACACACGCCACCCCGGCTTCTTTCTGCGTAAACATGGCTTCGCGCAATGATCAGGCAGGTATTGCAGAACGCTATCTCGATTTGCGTTTTGATGTGATGATGGGTGGGGGACACGAATACTTTTCCTCCTCAGAGCGGGAAGACCAGAAAGACCTGTACGGAGCTTTTAAAGAAGCCGGGTTTGCCGTGGCCAAAAGCAAAAATGAACTGCGCCAGGTGATGGATACTGAGCAGCCCCTGTTGGGCGTTTTTAATCAATCAGCTTTGCCTTTCACCGTCGATCAGGTCAATGATGAAAAATTGCAAAAAACCATGCCTTCATTACCGGAAATGACCGCTGTGGCGATCGAAAAAATGAAAAAAAATGATGCCGGTTTCGCACTTCAGGTTGAAGCAGGAAAAGTGGACTGGGCGGCGCATTCCAACGATACAGGTGGATTAATTTACGATCAGGTTACGTTCGATGATGCCGTGCGCGTGGCACTCGATTTTGCTCGCGAAGATGGCAATACGCTCGTGGTCGTTACAACGGATCACGGAAATGCCAATCCCGGTTTGTTTTACGGTAAGAATGCAGATGCTCATTTTGACCGCATTAAATCTTTCAAGCATTCCAATAAATGGATCATGGATGGTATAACAAAAAAAACGACACCAAAAATGCTGATTGATTTGATCGAACATGCGCAAGGATATAAAATAGCCATGGAAGACGCAAAATTACTGATCAATTTGATCGATCCACTGGATGAGGAGGAGTTATACGATGATTACAAGAAACCGTTTGCAGAGCTGGCCAAAATTCAAAAAAAACACACCGCTGTCGGTTGGGCCGACAATCATCACTCTGCTGATTATGTAGAAGTAGCTGCATACGGTCCGGGAAGTGAATTGCTCCGACCTTTCATCAAAAACACTTATCTGCACGAACTTATGCTCGTTGCTGCGGGAGTTGCCAATACAACAGATTAATCGGCGATCGCTACCGTTAAAAAGCTGATTTTTAGGTCGGTATAATATGATCTGATTGTTTTTGCAGCTGATTCCAGTGTAGAGCCCGTCGTCAATACGTCATCTACGATAGCCACATGCGTTTTGTTTTGCAGCGTGTCAGGTCGTACTTCAAAAATAGATTGGACATTTTTCCAACGCTCCTCTTTACCTTTAGTAGTTTGAGAAGCGCGATGCACGTTGCGTACGAGTCCTTCTACTATCGGTTTTTCGGTTTCCTCAGCAATACCTCTGGCAATCATCAGGCTTTGGTTGTATCCCCTCTTAAACCCCTTTTTCGAGTGCAGCGGAATGGGAATCAGGGCTTCTATACTGCGGAATTTTTCATTTTCGTTCATGTGCCTCCCGATCATTTCTCCCATAAATGAGCCGATTTGTTTGCCTTCGCCGTATTTAATTTTGTGCAATATCTTTTGTACGGCACTCCCTTTTTGAAAGTAGAGCAAGGGAAACACATTTTCGACATCTATGCGTCCCCAAAAAAGTTCATCGGCCGGAGAGGGTTCTTTAAATTTTTCGAAATAGGTGAAATGGAGTTCATCGCGACAGGCAAAACACAAATGTTCCATTCCATCCGGTAATTCTTTGTCACAAATGGCACAATTATTTGGATAAACCAAAGACAAAATTCCATTCGCCGCTGTGTTAAAAATTTCGTAAGCCTTGCGCATCATAGCGTTTCAAAAATAATGAATTTTCATCAACATCTCATTGTTATTAAACACACCCTCTTTTAGTTTTTTATTGGAAAAGTTTGATTTAATTTTATAGAGCGTTCTTGGACAAAGGGTTTGAGCGATAAGCATTGAATCTTAGGGGATAAAATAACATAAATAATCGATAAACAAGATGAACTGTATGTGAATATCTTTTAATTCTATGTTAATAATGTTGGCTTCATGCATCAATCAAGGAGTTAAATCTTTTATCCACAATTCAAACTTTTTTTTGTGGATTTCTTTAGTTGTAGAACCGAAAATTATTGCCAATTTTTGTATCGCTCTTTACGAAGAATATGTACTTGTTTTTGTACCCTGTTCTGGAAGAGAAATTGCACTGAAAAAACAGAAAATTAAAACATCGCACGGTAGAAAGGATCGTGCGCGCAACATATTTACACATTAAAAACGGTTAACAAATGGCACAAGAAGAACCAATTTTACAAGAAAACAAAGATCGCTTTGTTCTATTTCCAATTAAACACGACGACATCTGGGCGTTCTATAAAAAAGCTGAGGCAAGCTTTTGGACGGCAGAAGAAATTGACTTATCTCCCGACTTAGTCGACTGGGAAAACAAACTGAATGAAGACGAACGGTACTTTATCAAACACGTGCTCGCCTTTTTTGCAGCGTCTGATGGTATCGTCAACGAGAACCTCGCGGAAAATTTCGTAGCTGAAGTTCAGTACACTGAAGCAAAATTCTTTTACGGTTTCCAGATCGCCATGGAGAACATCCACTCTGAAACCTATTCGTTGTTAATTGATACATACATCAAAGACGATAAAGAGAAGGAGGGTTTGTTCAACGCCATTGAAACGATGGAGTGCGTTAAGAAAAAAGCAGACTGGGCATTGCGCTGGATCGATGAAGGGAATTTTGCGGAGCGCTTAATTGCTTTTGCCGCTGTAGAAGGCATTTTCTTTTCAGGTTCGTTCTGTTCGATCTTCTGGTTGAAAAAACGCGGTTTGATGCCCGGACTTTCCTTTTCGAACGAATTGATTTCCAGAGATGAAGGATTACACTGTGATTTCGCTTGTCTGCTCTACAATAATCACATCGTGGATAAATTATCAAAAGATAAAGTGCGCGAAATTATCCTAGACGCCGTTAAAATTGAAAAAGAATTCATCCTGGAAGCACTTCCTGTGCGTTTGATCGGCATGAACTCAGACTTGATGTCGCAATACATTGAATTTGTCGCCGACCGTCTTCTCGCCGAACTCGAATGCGATAAAGAATTTAATGCTACCAACCCTTTCGACTTTATGGACATGATCTCAATTGAAGGTAAAACCAACTTCTTTGAGAAACGCGTAGCTGAGTATCAAAAAGCAAATGTGATGGGTGGAAACGAAGACCAGTCTTTCAGCACCGACGCAGACTTTTAAAAATTATTATTAACCCATTATAAATAAACCAGTATGTACGTAATTAAAAGAGACGGAAGAAAAGAACCCGTCAAGTTTGACAAAATAACAGCGCGCATTGTAAAGATGTGCTATGGACTCGACCCGCTCGTTTCTCCGGAAAGTGTCGCAATGAAAGTTATCGAAGGAATCTACGATGGCGTTACGACGGTCGTTTTAGATAACCTTGCGGCGGAGACAGCTGCGTCAAAAACGATAGAACACCCCGATTACGCGTTGCTCGCTTCGCGTATTTCCGTGTCCAATTTGCATAAAAACACCAAGAAGACCTTCTCTGAAACGATGGAAGACCTTCATACTTACATTGACCCTAAAACAGGCTTAAATGCTTCCCTTTTAGCCGACGATGTTTATGAAGTTATCATGGAGAACAAAGAGAAGTTAGACTCCAATATCATCTACGACCGCGATTTTCATTACGATTATTTCGGTTTTAAAACGTTGGAGCGCTCTTACCTTTTGAAGCTCAACGGTGAAATTGCTGAGCGTCCTCAACACATGCTCATGCGCGTTGCGGTAGGCATCCACAAACACGATATCGACGCTGCTATTCGCACGTATAACCTCATGTCAGAGGGTTGGTTTACACATGCAACACCAACGCTTTTCAATGCTGGTACACCAAAACCTCAAATGTCGTCTTGTTTCTTATTGACGATGAAAGAAGACAGTATTCAGGGAATTTACGAAACCCTGCAGAATTGTGCTCAGATTTCACAATCAGCAGGAGGTATTGGGCTTTCTATTCACGATATACGAGCCAAAGGATCTTACATCCGCGGTACAAATGGCACCTCTAACGGAATTGTACCTATGCTCCGCGTATTTAATGACACAGCTCGCTATGTCGATCAGGGTGGTGGTAAAAGAAAAGGTTCGTTTGCCATGTATCTCGAACCCTGGCACGCTGATGTCTTCGATTTCCTAGAAATGAAAAAGAATCACGGTAAAGAGGAAAGTCGCGCACGCGACTTGTTTTACGCCCTTTGGATACCGGATTTATTTATGGAGCGCGTTCAATCAAATGGCGAATGGACGCTTATGTGCCCGAACGAATGTCCGGGTCTCTCCGACACGTACGGTGAAGAATTTGAAAAACTTTACACCAAATATGAGAAAGAAGGTAAAGGAAGAAAAACCATTAAAGCGCAAGAGCTGTGGTTTAAAGTATTAGAATCACAAATTGAGACTGGTACACCTTACATGCTCTATAAAGACGCTGCAAATAAAAAATCCAATCAGCAGAATTTAGGAACGATCAAGTCTTCTAATCTCTGTACGGAAATCATGGAATATACTGCTCCTGACGAGGTGGCTGTTTGTAATCTCGCTTCACTTGCTCTTCCAAAGTACGTTACAAAAGATGGGTTCGATCATGACAAATTATTTGAAGTGACCTATGAGGCAACGGTGAATCTGAACCGCATTATTGATGGAAATTACTATCCCGTCGATGAAGCGCGGAATTCAAATATGCGTCACCGACCGATCGGTCTCGGCGTTCAGGGCTTGGCAGATACTTATATCAAATTGCGCATGCCTTTTGACTCAGAAGAAGCCAAAGCACTGAATAAAGCCATTTTTGAGACGATCTATTACGCTGCCATGACAGCATCCAAAGATTTAGCAAAACAAGAAGGTCCCTACGAAACGTTCGAAGGCTCTCCGGTTTCAAAAGGTGTATTCCAATTCGATATGTGGGATACTACCCCAAGTGATCGCTGGGAGTGGGACGTTCTTCGCGAAGAAGTCAAGGAACACGGCGTTCGTAATTCGCTGCTACTGGCTCCGATGCCCACTGCTTCCACTGCTCAGATTCTCGGTAATAACGAATGCTTCGAGCCGTACACTTCTAACATCTATACGCGACGCGTATTGTCAGGTGAATTTATCATCGTCAATAAACACCTCTTGCGCGACCTCGTGAAAGAAGGATTGTGGGACAACACCATGCGTCAGAAATTGATGGCAGCGAATGGATCGGTTCAGGACATTCCCGAAATTCCACAACATCTGAAAGATCTCTATAAAACGGCCTGGGAGCTCTCTCAAAAAAGTATTATTGAGCAAGCAGCTGACCGTGGAGCGTACATTTGCCAATCACAATCGCTCAACATTTTCATGGAGAATGCTGACTTCAAGAAGTTAACCTCAATGCACTTCTACGGTTGGCAACGCGGATTGAAAACAGGAATGTACTATCTTCGCACAAAAGCGGCCACTAATGCCATTAAATTTACAGTGGATAAAAGTGTTACCGAAAACGATAACAAGGGAGAACAGTCCATGTCTACGGAAGAAATACAGTCGCAGGCGCAAGCTTCTTGCTCCACAGACGATCCTGATAACTGCGAAATGTGTAGTGGTTAATAATTGTGCCGTTTTTATTGCACTACTCGCAACGAGGTTGTCCTGATACAAGGGCAGCCTCTTTTTTTTTTACACACATTTCTAACGAATTCTTTTTGGCTTATTTTAAGCACTTGTAGCGGTTTCTATCGAGTAGTGATGCCCAAAGGTTCCAAAAGGACGATGAACTTCAAGCACAACAATTCTAACAAGCACAAACACGCTCAATTGTAAGTCCAACTTCATCGATCTTTTCGATATCCTCAGCATCTATACGCAAAATGTACTTGTTGGAACCCTGAAGCTAAGCATTCAATAATCACTGTCCTCAAAACAAAAAGCGGAACCGCAAAGTTCGCGGTGCGATGCAATGTGATATATCGAGCTTGCCGAGATGTGATATATCGAGCCTGTCGAAATATGATACATTGAGTTTGCCGAGATGTGATACATCGAGCTTGCCGAGATGAGTTCACCATAGTGAAGGCGCTGAGATCGCAGGTTTATCCATGGCGAGCTCTGTGCAACCATGGCGCTCTTGGCGGTTAAAAAATTTCATTCCTAAGCTACTCCCACCATGCTTCTTGTGAGTAATCTTTTCCTCCCGTTTTCCAGAATGATCCGTCGAAAAAGCGTAAATTGTAATAAAATCTCTCGATTTTATTATTGTTATATTTTTAACTTTAAGTAATTTATATTAACTTTAAATTATTATTTGTTAATATTTATCTTTCCATAAGACAAAGATCTCGTTTTATGAAGGGTATATTTCCAAAAACCCACTTAGAGGCGACTAACGGCTAAATAAATGCAAAAAACACCACTTGAAAGGTGAATGGAGGAGAAATATACTCGCTCATGGTGAAACACCCCAACAGACTATAGTGGCAACAGTTAATCTTTGCGGAAGACATATACCTGACTCGAATAACCGAATTTTTTTGATCGGAAATTCGAAATCAATCCGATGAAGCCACCCAACAACGAAAAGCGTTTTCTATACTTTTCAGATAACATAGAAACGTAAAACGCATCGTACTTCATGGGAATAACTTTCTCCAATTGAAAACCGAGGTCCAGGAACAATTTCGCTATATCCTGTTGGCGAAAATGGTAGAGATGGCGCGGAACATCATAGGCGGCCCAAAACTTACCATAATATCGCGCATCATAAGCATTCATGTTTGGTACTGCCACGAACATTTTACCACCTGCGCTCAATATATTCCGCATCCTCGAGAGATCTTTTCTCAAATCATAAATGTGTTCCAACACGTGCCACATCGTTATAACATCTACACTGTTTTCCTCCAGGCTGTACAACTCGGACTGGTCACAACTTCGAACGTGGTTTACTTTATGCGCAAAAGTACGGGCATCTGCATCCGGTTCAATTCCATACCCTTCTAATCCTTTTTTACGAGCAACACGCAAAAAATGTCCCGTTCCTGAACCCACATCCAAAAGCCGTTGACCGTGTACAGCGTTCTTTACCCAAGAAACCTTTTGTTTCAGCGTGCGGTTCCGAACGATATTATACAGCCAATTAATAAGTCCTTTCCGCGAAGAACTGTGTGAAACGTATTCTTCCGATTGATAGTAAACGCCAACCTTGTCCTTAGCGGGAACAGGATTTGTAAAATGAAATCCACAGCTTTCACATTCCACAATGGTAAACATCTCCTGTGTAATCATGTGATCTTTTACTTCTAAAAAAGATTCGTGTGATGTTGAACCACACACTACGCATTTCTCTACGGTATTCATTTCATTTATTGTTTCACGTGAAACTAACGACCCAAATAGATCAGTAGTACATTAATATCACTTGGAGACACTCCGCTAATACGCGAAGCTTGTCCAATATTAGCCGGGCGGATTTCACCCAATTTTTCAACGGCTTCTGAACTCAAACTCTCTAATTTACCAAATTCCATATCATCGGGAATCTTGACATCTTCCAAACGACTCAGTTTATCGGCGACATCTTGTTCTCGCGATATATAACCTTCATATTTGAGCTGAATTTCAGCTTGCTCCAAAACATCTTTGTCGTAAGCTTTAACATGACTCTTCAATTCATCACTCATCATTAAAAGATCATTCATCTTCACATTGGGACGAATAATTAATTGGCTCAATTTTACCTGTTGTTTAATTGGCGAACTCTTCTTCTCTTCTAAAACGGCATTCGCTTCAACTGGTTTTACACCCTGTTTTCTCAAGAACTTTCTGAGTTGCTTCGTCGCTTCAATTTTCGCGTTAACCTCTTTCATGCGTTCATCATCGATCATACCAATTGCGTGGGCAATAGGGGATAGACGTTGATCGGCATTATCCTGACGCAACAAAATTCGGTATTCAGCTCGTGAGGTAAACATCCGATAAGGTTCCTTGGTTCCTTTAGTGATCAAATCATCGATTAACACTCCTATATACGCATCGGATCGATTCAGAACAATCGCTTCCTTCTTTTTGCATTTTCTGGCAGCATTAATCCCAGCCATGAGTCCCTGACAACCGGCCTCCTCATATCCTGTAGTCCCATTAATTTGACCGGCGAAGAACAAGCCTTCCACTTTCTTGGTTTCCAATGAATGTTTCAGTTGAATAGGAGGGAAGTAATCATATTCAATTGCATATCCCGGACGAAACATCTTTACATCGGCAAATCCAGGTATTGTCCGCATCGCCCGCAATTGAATTTCTTCCGGAAGCGAAGTACTAAAACCATTCACATAAATTTCAACTGTATTCCACCCTTCAGGTTCAACAAACACCTGGTGACGATCACGTTCCGCAAAGCGACTTATTTTCTCTTCAATACTCGGACAGTATCGCGGCCCAGCAGATTCAATGGCCCCATTAAACATTGGAGATCGATCGAATCCACTTTCTAAAATTGCATGCGTCTCGGGGTTGGTATATGTTATATGACAAGGTCGCTGATCGGCAGGAATCTGTGTGTCGGTAAAACTAAATTTTTGTGGATGTTCATCACCCGGCTGTAACTCCATCACTGAATAATCCAGCGAGCGTCCATCTACTCTAGGTGGAGTACCCGTCTTCATGCGTCCACTTTCGAAGCCGAGTTCGAGCAAATCAGCAGTGATACCCGTAGAAGCACGTTCTCCGGCACGACCACCACCAAATTGCTTATCACCTAAATGTATCGTGCCGTTTAAAAATGTTCCACTCGTAATAACGACGCTCTTGGCCTCGATGTCAATACCAATACCCGTTTTTACCCCAACAATTTTACCGTTCTCGGTGATGAGGCCTGTTACCATGTCCTGCCAAAAATCTACATTCTCATTGCGCTCAAGTAACAACCGCCACTCCTCGGCGAAACGCATGCGATCATTTTGCGTTCGGGGAGACCACATCGCCGGACCCTTACTCATATTTAACATACGAAACTGTATTGCGCTTTTATCTGCTACAATCGCAGAGCCCCCTCCTAAAGCATCAATTTCTCTCAGAATTTGTCCCTTAGCAACACCACCCATGGCGGGGTTACAACTCATTTGAGCAATCGTATTCATATTCATTGTTACAATCAAGGTAGAAGCTCCGAGTTTTGCCGCAGCATTCGCCGCTTCACATCCAGCGTGACCAGCTCCAACTACCACAACATCATATTTTTTTAACATAGCTTATTGTTTCACGTGGAACAAAATTACAACAGCTTTAGATAGTAGTCCTCCTTATTTCGCATCATTTCCTTTTCCGAAGGTGATTCGTCTTTGTAACCACATAAATGGAGTAATCCATGAACCATCACCCGTAACAATTCAGTTTCACTTGAAACATTCAGATCTTTTGCATTCTCATTAACGCGATCCCAACTTATCAGTAGGTCTCCGCTCAGTTGATTTTCTTTACAATAGTCAAAGGTGATGATGTCTGTATAAAAATCGTGGTTTAAAAAGCGCTTATTATAGTCCAACAACCATTCGTCTTTACCAACAATAATGGCAACAGATCCTAACTCTCTGTTTTCTTCCTCGACCACAGACCGTAACCATTCGGCCGTATCACTCTCATCCAACTGCGGGATGGGCACTAAACATTCAAATGAGATCATGAACTAACTGAGAACATAATTTCTACCGTACTGCCATTATTTAAAAAACAAACATCGTCCGCCAGGGACTTCATCAGAAATATCCCCCGCCCGTGTTCTTTTTCAATATTCTCCGGTGCCGTTGGGTCCGGTAAATTGGTAAAATCAAAACCACTTCCTTCGTCGCTTACACAAAATTTTAATTCCTCCTCATTCTGTGCCACAGTTATCCTCACGCGTTTTGATGTATCATTATTGTTGCCGTGCTGTACAGCATTATTTACTGCTTCAGTGACAGCAATCAGAATATTTCCAAAATGATCTTCATGTACCTTGTTTGTTTTGCACACATCATCAACCAGGTCTTCGACCCTTTTCAGGTGATCCAAATCAGATGGAACAACAAGTGTCTCAATTTCTTTGTAATCCGTTTTCATCTATTCCTAATTTTACAAAGATCGAGTTCTACCAGGTTAATTTATATCTAGAAAGTAAGCATTAGCCTTATCCTTGTAATACCTACTAAACGACGGATCTAATGTTCGTAACAACTCAATCTGTTTTTCTTTTTGTTTCTTATACTCTAAAAATTCAATTTGGTTACTAAAATCCTCATTTTTTCCGGAATTACTTTCTCTTTCCTCTTCATAACCCCTTTCGCGGAGGGCTTTTTCACTTTCCAGCAACCGTGTCATTATTTTATTCTGGCGCTCTATGAGTTCACCATCCCACTTTTTGTTGATTAAATCCTCCTGTTGCTGTTCGAGTTCATCGATCAGTTCGTTCAGTTTATTTCCATCGCCGCTTCCATCTTTATTCATCTCTTCTCTCAACTGCTGTAACTTCCTTCTCATTTCATCTTGTTCAGCAGACATTTTAGCCGCTCCTTTGGCATCCATGGGCAACATTCCACCACTATTTTTCTTACCTGGTTGTTTCCCCTTTTTATCGCCACCTGGTTGACTGCCTTTTTTCATTTTCTCCAGCTGCTTTTTCAGCATTTCTTTCATATTCTGTATCTCGCCTTTTGAGCCCTGTCCTTTTTTACCACCCGGTTTACTACAACTTCCCTTACCCGATTTCATACTCTGCATGTCCTTTTGCGCAGATTCCAAAGATTCATTGATGAACAGCGAAAGGTTGTTCAGGTGGGTCATTGCCTTTTGTTGTTTCGTCTGTAATTCGCGATTTTCGCGTTCGCCGATATGTTGTGGTAAATACTTGTAACTCTTTTTCAGGGCTCTGAGCTCTTGTTCAATAAACGATGCTGCCTTCGGTGCGCGGTTGGCCAGTGCCAGGAGGCTATCCCGGACAGGACCAAAATTATCCATGATCACACGTTGTTCTCTCCCCAACTCAACAAAATAAGGATCGCTCGTACTCACCTCCTCAAAATCCTCCATGTTTTGCTCTTGTTTAAAACTCAATGCCACGAGGTTTTCTAAAAGCGCACGCATTGCTTCAATATCCTCACCTTTTTTCTTCTCCTGACTCTTTGCAAGTTGAGCTGACAACTTGGAAGCCATCTCCTCCATCTTTTTCTGAGCAGAATCCTGTTTCTCACCTGCCTCTTTATTTTTTTTCTGCTCCATATTCTCAGAAGCATTTTCCATATCTTCTTTCGTTTTTTCAGCATCTTCATCTAAGGATTCGAGCTCCATCGGATCTTTTAGTTGATCATTCTTCTTATGCATCTCCTCCATGTTCTTCTTCAGATCGTCGAACTTTTCATTCAAATCCTTCTGTTTCTTCTGGACATCATCATTTTGCTGAGGATTACTTTCCAACTCTTCCTTCACGTTCTTCTGTTCTTCGGCGAGGTTCTCCAAATTCTCCTGAAGATCTTTGGCGCGTTCCTCACCATCCATCTTCTTCAGCATTTCCATAGTACGATCCATCTGTCGTTCCATTTCTTCAGATGTCATCTCCGTCTCCTCCAGTTTTTCCATCACATCCTCATCGTTCTGTTCTTCCAGTAGTTTCTCCAACTCATCCAACAACTCCTTGAGTTCATCATCCATCACCTCCTCCATGAGTTCTTCCAGTAGCTCTTGTTTCTGTTTAATGGATTCATCCACCTCTGACAATTGCTCCTTTTCTTCAAAAGATTCCTGCATTTTAGATCGCAGCTCCTTCATCTTCTGCTCCAGCGATTCCCTTTCCTTTTGCAAGTTCTCCATTTGTTTCGATTGTTGGTAGGAAGAACTTTTTGAGTTCATCATTTCCTTTTTCAGGCGCTTCACTTTCGATTGAAATTCTTTGGTGCGTTCTGAGACTTCATTCATTTCGCGCTCTACATCTTCCTTCGTCTCGTTGCGCTGTTCATCGAGTTCTTCCTTAGAAGGGGCGCGATATTGATAAATCTTTGACTTCGTAATTTTGGGTCCCTGGATTTCATCATTGTCCTGCACCAAAAAATAATAAATCAGTTCATCGTCCAGCTCTAAGTTCAATTTTCGAATATCTAAGGTCATGGAAAAAGGACTTTCTTTTCCGGAAATCCCGGGAACTACCGTTTCCTCTTTCTTCGTCGACCCGTCTTTTTTATTAATCTCGTAGACAAATTTCACCGTAGACAGACCGTAATCGTCACTGGCATTTCCACTAAAGTTTTTTTTCTTTTTATTCGTTGTATCGCCCCGCTCATTTACCGAAATGCTCGGATATTCATCCTCCACAACATTTATAGCGTAAATAATAGAATCTGTTTTCTTTAATCGCTCGTTCTTCAGCGCAAACGACAACATATCACTTTTAACAGCACGCTGCTCAAACCGAAACCCCGGCTCTTGAAATAACCAGGATGTATCTGCATACTCGACCTGTAATCCATCACTATGCTTCGTTCGGCCGTTCCATTTTAATTTTGAACCATAGGGAACAACTATATCACCAGGGTTCTGAACCTGTTCATCCTTCCGCTGTGTATAATCCGGATAGTCGATGTCTACAACGACGTTTCCGAGTGACGTTCTTTTAACAACCTCTAGTTTGCGATAACTAGAATAGTGCTCATTTCCCTTAAATCGAAATTGAACGTCATCGTTCACGTTTTCCAGTGTGAATGCGGCTTTATTTTTACCCTCACTCTTCATGGCATACGTCCCCTGATCCGTTTCCAGATATACGCGCTCAGGCAGCGATTTGCCCGGACGTGGAAGGAGCACGACCTCCAATTCGGCATTTGATCCTTCTTCTACTACTAAAGATTCGTTCAACAGTTCAAATTCAAAGTTGGGCTCAGCAACGAAGGTTTCACTATACCGCATCAAGCGCGTCGACCCATCCGAAAAAAGTTCGGGTATCGTTACTCCCAACAGAACGACAGATAAAATCACCGGTAAAACATATTTTAAATATTTGCGGTTTTCTCCATAGTCAACTGCATCCGTAAAACTAAATGCATTCAATCGCTGTGCATTTTGTTGTATACTCGCCCGCAATAATTCAACGTTTCCCTGGTAATCGCGCTCCGACTCGTGCAATTGCAGTGTAATGAGCAGTCGATCGTTGACGTCAGGAAAAAACTTCCCAATAATTGTAGCGGCTTGATGGCGATTAATCCGTTTGCCAAAAGCGAGCAATTTACTGGCAGGAATGGCAAAATAGCGAATCAACACATAAGCATTCGTGGCGATAAAGGCAAACAATAAAAAAGCGCGTACGAAACTATTGAATCGTCCAAAATATTCCAGCGTTGCCACTAAAAGAAAAGAAATAAGGAAAATGAGAACAAATAACAACCCTCCCCGGATCATTAAGTTCTTGTAATACTTTTTTATAAAAGCATCGACCTGATCAATTAATTTATCGAATGTTCCCATTTATTATGATGTACAGCTTTAACCAAATAAAGTTACAAAATCAATCCCGCTTATGTTCTAAAAAGATGTTAATTCATCGAACTCCCGCATCATTTAGCCATGTACGTACTAAAAAACCCCCGCAGCGATGAATTCTAAAATTTGAATACGATCAAAAAACAGTATAACTGAGATGCAAGATATGATATTCTGAACCTACCTCAACAAAGCATTTCCGTCAAAGATATGCGCTGTTCGCGTAGGAATCAATTATCTTTGCACAAAAATTTAAGTTTATGTCATCAAATGTTCGCGTTCGTTTTGCCCCGTCACCTACAGGACCCCTCCACATGGGAGGTGTTCGCACAGCATTGTACAATTATCTCTTTGCTAAAAAAGAAGGTGGAACATTCATTCTACGCATTGAAGATACCGATCAAAAGCGATTTGTAGCTGGAGCAGAGGAGTACATTAAAGACGCACTTAACTGGTGTGGCATCACTCCGGATGAAGGTCCGGGAATTGGTGGTGATTACGGTCCTTACAGACAATCACAGCGCCAGGAAATGTATAAACCCTACGCCGAACAACTGGTGGAATCCGGTAAAGCATACTACGCTTTTGATACCTCAGAAGAACTCGAAGACATGCGCAAACAAGCGCAGAAGATGAAAATGCCTAACTGGCAGTACAACGCAGTGACGCGTACCTCGATGAAAAATTCGTTGACATTGCCTGAAGATGAAGTTCAACAGCGACTGGAAAATGGCGATCCTTACGTGATTCGTTTTAAAATGCCCCGCAATGAAGACGTTCGGTTTGAAGATGTCATTCGCGGATGGGTGGTAGTCAACACCAATAACCTCGACGACAAAATTTTGTTTAAGAGTGACGGCATGCCCACCTATCACCTCGCTAACATTGTCGATGACCATACAATGGCTATATCTCACGTCATTCGAGGGGAAGAATGGCTGCCATCTGCACCGCTCCACGTATTGCTTTACGAAGCCTTCGAATGGGGAGCTCCAAAATTTGCGCACTGTCCGCTTTTATTGCGTCCCGATGGCAATGGAAAGCTTTCAAAACGGGACGGCGATCGATTAGGTTTCCCCGTATTTCCAACAGATTGGATGACGGAAGATGGAGAAAAATATTCGGGATATCGCGAACAAGGTTATTTACCTGGTGCGTTTATCAATATGCTCGCCTTTCTCGGATGGAATCCAGGTACCCCGCAGGAAATCTTTTCATTAGAAGAAATGACTGAAGCCTTTTCACTCGAGCGCGTTAGTAAGGCCGGAGCAAAATTCGACGCAGATAAAACGAAATGGTATCAACAGCAATACCTGCGAGCGAAATCCAATGATGATCTGGCCGAAATGTTGATGGAGAAACACAGCGGTATTGACAGCGATCAAAATTATTTATCAGCCGTTTGCGGGTTAATGAAAGAACGCGCGACCTTCATTGAAGACATTCGTACGGAAGGAGCCTATTTCTTTGAGGAACCCGAAGAATTCGATGCCAAAACTGTGCGCAAAAAATGGAAAGAAGATACGGAAGAAATTATAACTGAGTGGTCTCGTCGCCTTGAGACCATCGATCCATTCACGGCAGAAAACATTGAAAAAGCTTTTAAATCCTACTTAGAAGAGATCGAAAAAGGAATAGGAGCGGTGTTGCCGGCCTTCCGCGTTTTACTCACCGGAAAAGGGATGGGACCCAGCATGTTTGAGATCGCCGCCCTTCTCGGTAAAAAAGAGACACTGGAGCGATTGAATAAAAACATCCCCGTCGTTAAAGCGCAGAAAGCAGAAGCATGAAGCACACAGTAGAAGTTAACGGTATCAAGCTTTACGCCTATCACGGTTGTTTGCCCGAGGAAGGTAAAATAGGGGGACATTACACGATTGACGTGAGCGTAACTACCGATTTCACTGCTTCATTTGAATCGGATGATCTCAACGATACTGTCGATTATGTCATCATCAATCAAATCGTCAAACAAGAGATGCAACAGCGATCAAAACTGATTGAGCACGTGGCCAAACGCATGCTCGTACGGTTTCATGCCGAAATTGATAAAATACATTGGGCGCGGGTGAAAGTCATTAAGCATTGTCCACCAATAGAGGGAGACGTCGACGATGTTGCAGTGATCATCGAAGAACAGTTTGATTGAATTCGAAAATTGAATATAGCTCCATTCAAATAATATTTGTAAATTTGTTTTCCCGTTTCGCGCAGGTGAGCGGATTTTTAAAAAACGGTCCTGTGGCCGAGTGGCTAGGCAGAGGTCTGCAAAACCTCGTACAGCGGTTCGAATCCGCTCGGGACCTCTAAAAACCCTTGATTCTTAGTGGATTGAGGGTTTTTTAATTGTTTTTATGGCTCAAGATCAAAAGTTAGGGACTAAGCATGAATTTAGAAGTAATTATTCAACATTTGTGATTTTTCTTTTTGACCTTCTTTACTTTTTCGCATTGCTCGAAAAAGTAAAACAACCCCGTGAGACGAGGGCAGGAAAGATCTAGCGCCTGGAATATCCTGCTCTATTTCGGTGCTCTCGATACTCTGCTTCATTACATTACGCAGCACTCGATCACCTTACCATTATGCAAGGCGATCGCGATGCACTGTGATATATCGAGCGTGCCGAGATAAGCATATCGAATGTGAGTGATGCTGGTCGAAGTGAAACGAAGCATCAGTATCGTATTGAGATCGCGAAGTTTTCAGGTAGTGGGTACCCCGAACTGATTTTCCTATGCGCATCCTCCCAGTCTATTAAATTTTATGCTTCAGATAACTCTACTACCTAAATTCTTAATTGAAAACAAAGAGGCTGGTAATCAATCTCTTATTATCTTATACTTCGATAATTCTTTTCAAAAAAGTTTTAACTTTTAACGCTCTCCCCAACTTTTGAGACTAATCCCTTTTTATCCCACGTTTTTAATGTTACCCCTTTTGACCAGTAAAAAATCATCGATCAAGTCAAGTTCTGGGGATTCTCTTTTTATCGTGTCTTTCTTTTCACGCGCTTAACATACCACCAAAACAGCATAAACACACGCAGTATTTACCGTTGTTCTACTCATTTAGCATTCCACAAACAACATAATAACCCCGAACACCCAAATTCACACGAGGGGCGTTTTACTCTAAATCAGTAAACCCTAATTATATTTGATTAGAAATGATTGCATCAGGGTGTACATTATCGCTTTATATTCTTAGGACAAGTGTGACTTGGTGTGCTTAGTCATTAATTAGCGGTAATACGGTTTAAAAACTCAATTCTAACCTCTTTCTTCCTTTTTTAGTCTTTCATCAATAGGTAGATCTATAAATTCAATAATCTCAACTTTGCCGAATTCTTTATACAAAGGATTGAGTATTATGTTGGATTCCAATCCCACAATTGTCGAGGGAACTCGCAGTGCAAAAACATTCCGATCTTTTGCTAGGTTGGTAAAAACAGAAGTCGTTTTTGAGGAATAAGGATATTGATTCCACCGTTCTGGCAACTTTGTTAACTCTTCAATTTTAAAATCATCAGGAAATTCAATTTTGGCAACTAAAATCTTGCTCGGTAAGTTTGCGATATTTTCGGAGTGGACATAATACTCAAGTAGAGCTAATGAAATATTCTCTGAACAATAAATTGCTCTTGTCCCTACTTCATTCCATCTACCACCTACCTTTTCCGCTCCTATTCCAGTTAAAGTGGAATCTTTATACTTTACATTAGCTACTCGATAAACAATCATTAGCTGTAAACATTATATTGAATTCTAACGATCTCGTTTTCAACCATTTCAAAACCAAAACTACTATCCAATAATTCGAAGGGTTTCTTGCCTCCAAGTGCTTTAGATGGTGTTATGAGCCATTCCTTAAAGTCTTCTTCGGAATCAAAAACTTCATGACCTAGTCCAAATAATCTAGCCAATTCGTAAATTCTTTCAGAAGTCTCTTTACCATAAACATTCTTCTTTTGCATACTACTTATGGATACAGGCAGAATGTTTGCGAACTCCTTTTCAGTCGATCCTAAATAAGAAATCAAATGTTTCCAATCGTTTTTTTTGACTCCATCACGAATGCGATCAATCACTTCTAATTTGTAACCAGGTGCATCTTTAGCATGCATAACAACCCAGGTTGGCGAATATTTGCCTAAGCTAGGGGCAGATGCTTTTTTTACTACACCTTTACGCTTACCCCGCCTTTGCTTCTCTAGTTTTTTAGATGTTTCTAACTTATTCATGATTGTATTTTTACTCCTTTAATGATGTAAATATACAATTATTATCTTACTATTCAAAAAATACCGCTAGCATCACCTAAAAAAACACTGCAACGATTGCACTTCGAATGATAAATCATCCAAGCCAATCGTCCCCTTTCAAATTATTGTTTAACTATTATGGATAGCAGCGATTTTTTAGCTGAAAAACATTACCTGCAATCCCACACAGCAAAACTATCTTTAAACTTGTTTTAGAAACTAAAAGGTAATAACTTTGTATATACAAAAAAGTGTGATATGGAGATTTCGATTATAAAAATAGGTAATTCAAAGGGCTTTCGACTACCCAAAACCATTTTAGAGAAATATAATATTTCAGATAAGGTTGAATTGATTTTGGAAAAAGGTCAAATTATCCTTAAGCCCATTAGCGATCCTAGAAAGGGATGGGACAAGGCATTTAAAAAAATGAACAGGGAGGGTGACGACCAGCTTTTCTTTGACGACGTCTTTGAAGATGAAAATTTCGACGAATGGAATTAAATCAATACGATATTGTTTTGGTCAATCTTGATCCTACGCTAAGCAGTGAGATAAAGAAAACGAGACCGTGTGTAATTATTTCACCCAATGAGATTAATGATAATTTGCGGACAATTACGATTGCCCCGCTGACAACAAAAAGTAGAAATTATCCCACTCGGGTGAAAGTCAAACACAATAAACAAATTGGTTGGGTGGTAATCGACCAGGTTCGAACCATTGTCAAAACCAGGGTCATTAAAAACCTGGGCTCTCTCTCGGACAGTGAGATAGTTTTATGCAAACAAGTTATACAAGAAACATTTGTCGATTAATTAAATGGTAGGAGGTAACAACAAATAAACAAATAGCGTCGTTAGGCTTCAAGATTTGCGTTTCATTTCTTATTTTAGACCGTTACCAGCAATGCAGAGATGACCACAATGCGAAATTCATATACACTTAAAAATGATACTGGAATTAAGTTTCACTTGAGTGTAGCTCTAATTCTACAAATATTTGCGTTTTTCATTCTGTTCAACTCAGGATATTATCCATTCTGGATGTTGGTAATATCAGGTTGTTTAATACTGTTTGGCTTAAGATGGGTGAAACTTGATGCAGGTCAAATAATTATTTATTACCCGCTTATCCTATTCTACAATCGAAAGATTTCAGTTACATCAATAAAGAAGTTTTCATTTAGTCTTCACGAAGGTTCTCTTGTTTATCCTCATATGACTTTAATTTACTCCAGTTTCCCCTTCTTCAGTCAGATATGGATTAGTCGCAAAGATGATATGGAAGATATACTCAAAATACTCACAATAAATGGAAAGTTTAAGATCAAACCATTATCGGATAAACGTATCATGAAAAAACGACTTGAAAAGATATTAGCCCAAACAGACTGCTCCGTGGTTTAATAATGCTGTTAACGCTACCTAAAAAATACTGCAACGATTGCTCTTCGAATGATAAATCAACCTCAGCTCAATCAATCCTCTTTTCAAATTAATGATTAACTTTAAAAGACAGCAGCGACTTTTTTAGCTGAGCAACATTATCTGTAATATGGAAGAACTGAGTACATCTGAATTAATTACTGCTGTGTTGATACACTTTGTAATCCCCATACTCGGAATTGTTTTTTACCTTATTCTCTTAAATAAAATGAAGAAGGCCAACATTCAGAATCCGCCGAATGTTGCTTTGTTTTTGGAATTTTTTATCTACGGAGGTCTTCTTTTAATTATTTTGACTTCTCTATTTTGGTATTGGTCTGCAATGGCAAATCTTGGATTTATTTTTGTGCTTTTTATTGCACCATTTATTATGCTTGGATTGGCAATTTATTATTTATGGAAACGCAATGAATCAAAGTATCATAAAGTAACCTTTTACCTCGCAAGCCTGTATTTACCTATCATTGCAATTTTCTATCTATTAATCCAAAATTAAAATTGAAATCGCAAATCAAAATATTTTCCTTTTTGGTTGTAACACGAAAAAAGATCTTTCTACTGATACTTGCAGTAAAAATTCAATAATAAGGCAGACAAAATCGCTTTTTTGAAAAAAATTTATTGTTACGAGAAATAAAAAACAATTGAATGCAGATAATAAATAACCACTAATACAGTCCCACCTTACAGAACTGCAGTATGCTCGCTGCCCTGTTCTTGAGAATCGGAATTGAAAAACTCAATGCATTCATAAAGTAGTACGCCATACGACAAAGCGCGTTCCGATGTAACTATTTACATCCCTTTCGGTTTGCGATACCTGTAGTTTTTATGCCCCCACTTGTATTTTCGTTTGTGGAAATCGGTGTATCCCCCTTTCATCTCAGGAAATTTATAAATCAGTCCAAAATGGTGGTGCATATAATCAAATTCAGGATCGTAAATCTGAGGTATCAATCCAACTTTTCCCGTCGTTCTGATTTGCACTCCCAGCCCTTTCCAGATCATCACATTCACGCCGGCGCCAATGTTTCCACTCAACATATTTTGAGGCCAGATCGCTTCTCTGCCCGTATAGCCCAATCCTCCAAAAACAAACGGATCTACCCGTTGCTGACGCATGAGAAAACCGAAACTATACTTAAAATGAACGGAAAGTGCACCCGCTTTACCGGATCGCGTCGTATCGAGATTAATTGTTTTTCCTTGTCTATATTCATTGTACGAAGCCATAACGTCTATACTCATACCTTTCTGCATATAAAAATCAAGGTTGAGCGAGGATGGAAATACCGGTAAATTCCACGAATCGTTAAAATTAAATAAGTGGGCATAGCGATCACCGTCGTCTTCCATGGCATTCCAGGAAATACCCAGCATCCACGTATACGGCTTCACTTTTTTATAGTTCTGTGCCGTTCCGCTCAAAGAAAAACCCATGCTCACTACGAGCCCAATCAATCCTATTTTCACTAATTTAGCGTTCATAACCAATAACTCCAGTACAAAGTAAATAAAAATAGTAGGATCGCACTTTTAATCAGGCAGAATGTCGATAAATTATAATAGGATTAGCAATTTAAGTCGTAAAACAATAGTGACAGATGTTAGACAATTAGACAATAGATGTTAGATAGCTGATATTAAGCATATCTAACATCTCCAGGTCTAACATCTTTTGTAAATCTAAGCAACCAATAAGAATAAGAAAGAATGTTTTAAATTAAAATTTACGACCTATCTTGATAACACGTAAATATGAATGAAACACCGTCAAACGTTTAAAAAGCGACTTATCGAACAATGTGAAGTTCTTCGTATTTATTGATCGTATTTCCTTTGTGATCGTGCGCCATAATGATATAAACATAGCGTCCTTCCGGGGCAGGTTGTCCATTTAAAGCAGTACCGTCCCAGCGAAAATCTTCCCGGTTACTCTGGTAAATAATCTCGCGATCATCATTCATAACGTTGATCTGGAAATCTTTTAATCCTTTCGATTCAATAAAAAATTCATCATTTTGACCATCACCGTTGGGGGTAAATGTATTTGGTAAACGGGTAATTTGACCCTCAATTTCAATATTAACCGAAATTGTACTTTCTTTGGTTTGATTGTTCGCCGTTGCCCGCACGTTAACTTCATACGTTCCCGTCTCACTGTAAAAGTGCTCCGGATCGAATTGATGCGAAAAATGACCATCATCAAAATCCCACTCAATTTCATCTATGACGTCGCCCTTGGATACGCGAAATTGTACATATTGATTTTCCTGTTCCGCAATTTCCGGCTTCAACTTCCAGCTCAACACCTCTTTTTCAGTTGCTTCATCGGGCGCTTTTTCGCGGTTAATTTCCTCCCTTTCCGCAGTTGTTTGAGGCGCGTCCTTTTCAATTTTTGGTTCGGGTAGCTTTACAGGAGGAACAGCAGTAGTATCGGTATGTTCATCAACTTCTTCAGCAGGAGCGGAAGGCGTTTCATCAGGGTTCTCCTTCTCTTCTGTAGGCGCTTGTTTCTCATGAAGCACTTGCTTATCCTCAACAGACTCTTTTTCAACCGTTTTTTCGTTTGAATTTAAATCGATTGATGAGGATTGTTGATCGGTCTCTTCCTGTGAATGATTTTCAATTCTTTTTTCAGTTTTATCTGCCGTACTTTTTTCTACGTCATCGCCGTCAAATTCGCTGTAAACAAAAATTGAAGCAGCCGTAATGACAGCCGCACCCAGTGCACCGATACCAATTTTGGCACCGATACCGAGTGACGTTCCTGCCGCCGCGCTCGAGGATAAACCCGACTGAACACCCTGCCAAAGCTTTGGATCCACTTTTGCCTGGTAATTCCCCAGTTTTTCCTGGAACAATTCTTTTATTTCATCCTTATCGCTCAATTTTCAATTTTTTTAAAATTTCTTTTAACACTGTCTTTGCCCGCGAATACTGAGACTTTGAAGTATTCTCAGAAATTCCCAGTTCTTTTGCAATTTCTTTATGACTGTACCCTTCAATCGCAAACATATTAAATACCATGCGGTAGCCTTCTGGTAATTGCTGCACAATTTTCATCAAGCTATCCGCTTCCAGCCGTTCTTCAGTGAAATTATTCGTCGTTATTTCTATAAACGAATCATCCAAAGCAACATCCCGCTGACGTTTCTTGTTTTTGCGCAATTGATCGAGTGCAGTATTCACAACAATGCGTCTAATCCATCCTTCCAAAGAACCTGAATGTTGAAAACGCTTTAAATTTTTAAACACCTTAATAAAAGCGTCTTGTAAAACGTCTTCTGCCCGCTCTTTATCGTTGATGTATCGCATGGTAACACCGAGCATTTTTGAAGCGTGTTGATCAAACAACGTTCGCTGCGCAATCGCATCACCAGCCACACATTTTTTTACGAGCGTTTCATCATCCATTTTAATCTTTCAAAAGTATAGACTACAATATTAAATAAAAGGTTGCACGAATATAACGGGAAGATTGTATTTTTGGTAAAAATAACACGCCATGCGCTACGACCAGTTTATGCTTTTTTGCGGAATTGCACTCTTGTTGCAATGTTGTTCATCTCCTAAAAATGAGAAAGATACAACCCGTGATAACGCAATAAAAAACACAAAAAAACCGCATCAACACTGGAAGGGAACGCTGAATATCAAAAACGATCTGGATTTACCTTTTCTTTTACAGTCGGATGAACGGGGGGATTTTAAAATCCTCAACGACGCGGAAACCTTAGTCCTCCAACAGGAAAAAAAAGGTGATAGTCTAATGCTTCATTTTCCGGCCTATTCCAACTATCTGATTGTTCATTCATCCAAACGAGAACTCAAGGGATACTTCGTTCAACCGGATCGGTCAAGTCATCGGCGGATACCATTTGAAGCCATTCCTATAAAAGACAGTGCGATTTGGAACGATACGAACGCATCCAACAGCGCAATTGAAGGGCAATGGAATACGGTGTTTGAGACGGGTTCACCCGACGAATATCCGGCGATTGGTCAATTTGATCAATCGAATAATGGTAAACTTACAGGAACTTTCATGACCGAAACGGGCGACTACCGATATTTGCAGGGCGCTTTAGATGAAGATTCGCTAACGCTGGCTACTTTTGATGGTGCACATGCATTTTTATTTACGGCAACACTCAGCAACGATACGTTATCGGGTAAATTCTATTCCGGATCACATTGGGAAACCGAGTGGATGGCTACAAAAAATGACAGCACTGCGTTGCGCGATCCCGAAGAACTCACGTACATGACCAGCGACAAAATGGAGCTTTCTTTTCTAACTACAGACAGCTCATTATTTCAATATCCGAACGATTCGCTACGAGGTCAGGTCATTATGTTTCAAATCCTGGGTACCTGGTGTCCGAACTGTCTGGACGAAACGGAATTTTACAAGAAACTCTATGCAGATTATCGCGAAAAAGGACTGGAAATCATAGGAATTGGATACGAATACCCCGATAATTTTCAACAACAGGCAGCCCGCATCGAACGGTTCAGGATGAATAAATCGGTTCCTTACCCCATTCTGGTAGGAGGAAAAGCGAGCAAAGAAAAAGCCAGCACCGATTTTGAAATGCTCAATACCATTTCCTCATTTCCCACCACCCTTTTTATTGATCGGCATGGCAATGTAGCTCGTATTCACACGGGGTTTAACGGACCTGGTACGGGTGAAGTCTACGAAAAATATAAGCGCGAAACGCGGTCGTTCATCGAAGAACTTTTAGGAAAATGAATCATTCGAAACCGATGAATTTTGCAGGGTTAGGGCAATTCTTTTTATAATAATCGAGCTCACTTGAGCTGCAGACACCCGGATAGTCGCCGCGATAATCCTGTATATCCCTGATGATCTGAAAGTGCAAATGAGGCGCGTAGTGACCATTGACATCCTTATCTCCAACGCGTGCAAAAACATCACCTTTTGTTATCTTTTGACCTGTTTCTTTGTCTGTTAAGCTATTCCTAGATAAATGACCATAGAGCGCATAAAACTTTTCGTTGTGAATGGTGTGTTCCAGTATGATCGTCGGTCCGTAATCCCCGAAATGATCATTGATTTGAAAACTGTGAACGACGCCGTCGAAGGGACAACAAACGCCGCGGTGGACATCGCACCAGAAATCGATACCGAGATGAATATTCCGTTCCTGCTGTCCGGCCTGAAAATGACTGCTGCGCTGATACAATGATCGTTTTTCGAGATATCCGCCATAAGCAATCGATTTTCCACGATCAGAAACGAATTTTTCAATAGCTTTTTGCATGAGAAAGGGATCATTTATCGCTTTTGCTGATAGATCTTTGGTTGACGCAGAAAGGTCGATACGGCAAAAGTCAGCTACTTCTCCATGCTGAATTAGGGATACAAACGCAAGACTGTTCACCATCAAAGCACCAATGATCTTATACGAGGTTAATTTTCTTCACCAAATGTTCTTTGTACGAACCACCGATGGGAATTAACTTTTTATCCTTTTCAAGTTGCAGGTTGGGATATTCTATCGAAGCTATTTTATCGAGTCGAACGATGAATGAACGATGTACCCGAATAAATTCTTCATCGCCGAGCTTCTTTTCAATGTCTTTCATCGTAGAATGGATGGTATAGCGCTTGTCCAGCGTATTGATTACGACGTAATCCTTGAGTGCTTCCACAAAGAAAATGTCCTTGGTATTCAGCTTTACCAATCTCGAGTTTGATTTTACAAAAATAAAATCGCGCGATTCTTTGCCATCCACCAAAGAATAAAGCAGATCGCGTTCTTTTTCAACTTCTTTCTCCTTTTTGTGCTTGTACAGCGCCATTTCGATCGAAGTGTGTAAATCAATCTCTTTAAACGGTTTAATAATATAACCGTAAGGTTCCGTTATTTTGGCCTTTTCCAGTGTCGCTTCGTCTGCATAAGCGGTGAGAAAAATAACTGGAATATTGTGTTCTCTTTTGATAATTTCAGCTGCCTCGATACCATTCATATCACCTTTCAACATGATATCCATGAGCACGATGTGTGGTTTTTCTTCAGCGGCTAAATCAACCGATTTCTCACCTGTTGCTGCAGCACCGGAAACAATATATCCCAATCGCTTCAAACTGTGCTGAATATCCTTCGATACAATGGATTCATCCTCGACAACAAGTACTTTTATTTTTGACATAAATCAAATTAATGTTCAACAAACTTAATGAAACTTTTAAAAACGCAGTTGCTATTTACACCATGAATTTAATTAAATCTTCGACAAACTACAAAATAAAATAGACTAAATAAAAAGATAATCAATGCATTAGAATAAAAATACACGAAAATCTTTAGAATACCTAAGTAAATTCATTAAGTTTCAATTTATCGATCTTCATAAATAATACAATAAAGAAAATTTTTAAAAATCTATTTACTACTACTATTAAGCTGTTAGCATTGGGTGTAACTTTTCATTTAAAGAGTTGGATTTTTCATTATTCACAAAAACCAACCTGTTATTCACATGTTATTAGGAAATTAAATCATTGTTATTCAAACTTATTGAGCGGTTATTAACAAATACTAAAAAGCGCGATCATTGAACAACTTTTTACTTAAAACCGGTAAAAATATTGTTGAAAGTTGTTTATATCTGCTCATAAAAAAGCAAAACTTTCACTTGTTTATATCGATGCTATTCTGGTTTGTAAAAATTATTGAGATAATCAAGGTTTTTTTCTCAGATACTATAAACAATAAATAACCAGTTTGTTTATAACCATGTCGAAAAACTTATTGATAGAATGCCGTATAGCTGGGCATAAAAAAATTAAAATAGATCAAATGTTTATAAGTCATCACTTTTGTTAATTCATTAGTTTTGTAAAAAAGTAATTGTGATGAACAAAGATAGAATTATTCCCATCGGCTCCGATCATGCAGGATACGAACTCAAAGAAGCATTGAAGGACTTTTTTAAACCCAAAGGCTACACCTTCAAAGATTACGGTTGTCACTCTGCGGAAAGCATCGATTATCCCGATTATGGTCATCCCGTGGCGCATCATATCGAAGAAAATAAAGACACTTTAGGCATTGTAATTTGCGGAAGTGGAAATGGAATTAATATGACGGTGAATAAGCACCAGGAAATTCGCAGTGCCCTTTGCTGGAATGAAGAAATTGCACAATTGGCGCGCCAGCACAACAATGCCAATATTATTGCACTACCGGCGCGATTTGTGGATTTCGCGGCGGCAAAAACAATGGTTGAAGCATTTTTAACGACTTCTTTTGAAGGGGGACGCCATGCGCGTCGCGTCAATAAGATTGCCTGTTCCTAAAGCTAATCTTCCAGCACTTCAAGATCAATTTGCTTTTTCAATAAGTCCACACCTTTGACCTGCACTTTAATGTGGTCGCCGAAGTTGTATTCCTGTTTTGTGTTTTTTCCTACGATCCGAAATTTATTGGCGTCAAAATAAAAATGGTCACCCGGCAATGAATTGATGGTGGCCATACCTTCGCAGTAGTTTTCATCGATTTTTATAAACATGCCAAAATCCGCGAGTCCAGAGACGGTTCCATGAAAAATTTCACCGACTTGATCTTTGAGAAATTTGACCTGAAAGAACTTGTTAGATTCTCGTTCAGCATCGATGGCTTTGCGTTCCTGCGCAGAAATGTGCTTACAAATCTCATTCAGTTGATTCCCGTAATTGACTTGTTTTTTGTGCAATTTATCCATCATGATGCGGTGAACCACGAGGTCTGCATAACGACGAATGGGAGAAGTAAAGTGCGTGTAATAATCAAAAGCTAAACCGAAATGGCCGATGTTATTGGTTTCATAGGAAGCTTTCGCCATGGATCGAATTGCCATAGATTGAATGAGACCGCTTTCGGGTGTATCTTTAACTTTGTCGAAAAGTTTGTTCAGATTTTTCGCAATATCACTGTAATCCCTGAACGTAAAATCGTACCCAAATTTGTCGATAAATACTTTAAAGGTTTCAATTTTAGCGAGGTCGGGTTTATCGTGACAGCGGTAGATAAAATTGTTGTCCGATCCTTTGTTATCTGGTAATTTTCCCGCAAAAGTGGCAGCTCGGCGATTGGCCAGTAACATAAACTCTTCAATGAGTTTGTTAGCGTCTTTTTGAACTTTATTTACGACCCGAACGGGTTCGCCGTCGTCGTCGAGTATAAAACTGACTTCTTCAGAATTGATAGAGAGTGCTCCGTTATTCAGGCGTTTTTTTCGCAAACGCTTCGCGATGCCATCCAGCATATTAACTGCTGTTGCAATTTCGTGCTTTTCACCTTCAATGATAGCTTGTGCATCTTCATAGGCAAAACGATAATCACTGTGAATAACACCTTTCCCAAACCATTCGTCAACCACCTTGTCGTTTTTGTCGATCTCGAAAATCGCTGAAAAGGTATATTTATCTTCATGAGGGCGCAGCGAGCAAGCAACATTTGACAATTGTTCGGGCAACATGGGAATGACGCGGTCTTCCAGGTACACAGAATTTCCGCGCTTCAGTGCTTCTTTGTCCATTGCAGTGTCGGGACGCACGTAATGACTCACGTCGGCGATGTGGACGCCCACTTCGATGTTGCCGTTTGGTAAAGGTTGGTATGAAATCGCATCATCGAAATCTTTCGCGTCGAAAGGGTCGATTGTAAACGTCAGGGTTTCGCGTAAATCCTTTCGTTTTTTAATTTCAGCAGGATCCAGCTCAATGCCTACATTTTCAGCTTCTTCTACAACCTCTTGCGGAAATTTGATTTCAAACTCATTTTTCATGAGAATAGAGAGCATTTCGGTATCGTTATTTCCTGGATTTCCAAGAATTTCGACCACTTCTCCGTATGGACTATCAACGCCTTTGGGCCAGGAAGTCATCCGTACCATGGCTTTTTGACCATCTTTTGCTCCTTTCAGTTTATCCAGGGGTATAAAAATGTCCTGATTGATCTTTTGATTGTCCAGCTGCAGGAAGGCAAATTTTTTCTGAACGTCCAGCGTACCGACAAAATGAGAAGTTTTTCGCTCAATAATTTTGGTAATTGTTCCTTCTATTTTGTTTTTTCTTCTCGCAATGACTTCAACCTCCACTTCATCGCCGTGCATGGCCTGATTGATGTGTTTTGGAGCAATGTAAATATCTTGTTCACTGTCTTCGCTGATGACGTAACCTGCACCCCGACTCGTCGCATCCAGTCTACCAGTCAAACGATTTTGAAAAGTGTCATTGAGTATAAATGAACCCCTCGTAAATTCATTGAGGAAAGATTCATTTTTGAGGTCGTTGAGTATGCTCAAAATGAGCTTTCGCGTGTTTTTATCACTGATTGAAAGTATTCCGCTAATTTGTTTATAATTGAATTGCTGATCGGGCTGTTGCTTAAAAATAGCGCGTATCGCCGATGCGAGTTGCTTTTTGTTTTTCTTCTTGATTTTGTTGTTTTTTCTTGACATGCGTTGTGTTAAACTATAATTTCTTTAAATATAATTCAAATTAGTGGGGTGGAATGAAGAAGCGCTGCTTATTTGTCCGATGTTCTGCTGTTCACATCAAATACAAATTCAAAATGCGTGCCCGATTCAGAAGTTTTTCGCTCGAAATGACCATCGAGTTGTTCCGTCAATAACTGGATCAATTCCATTCCAAACCCATTATTTTTTGGAGAAGGAGGTTTCCACGTTCCGTTGTCAGCATAATGGAGCGAAATTTTATCATCGGATAATTTTTGAAAATTTACTTTTATGAGGTTGTTTTTAGATGTAAAAGCGTGCTTGACGGAATTTGTAATGAGTTCATTCAAAATGAGTGCGACGGGAACGATATCTTTAGCCGATAAATATTTGATGTTAGCGGCGACTTTGAGTTCTACGGGTGCCTGGGAATCAGAGGAGGAAAGAAGCGTCGTCGTGAGTTCTTCCACATAATTTTTAATATCTACTTTGTGGATTTTCTGAGAGATATACATCATTTCATGCATGCGTGCCATGGCGATGATGCGTTCTTTTAAATCGTTGAAAAGGCGCTGTATTTCGGGATCTGTAATGGTTTGTTTTTGCAGCTGGATCAGACTTACGACCATTTGAAGGTTGTTTTTTACCCGGTGATGCAACTCCTGTAAAAGCACTGTTTTTTCTTCCTCTCTTTCCTGAAGAACAATATTTTTAACCCGCAGTTTTTTATTTTTCTCCAGTTGTGCCAGTGTTGATACGTTAATAATGAAATAAATTTCAAGGGCAATAAATAAGGTGGTTCCCACGATCATTGTCGTCCGCAGTGCGATGGGATAAGCAATCGTGATCGATTCATTTTGAAGAATATTAGACTCTATCAAGAGGATAAACCCAGCGTGCAACAAAAGAAAACCGACAATATAACCCCATTCTTTTTTGAGATCGAAAAAAATGAACGTTCCCACAACAATGCCAAATGACGCAACATGTGGATAGTATTCACTACCGATACGGGCCGAAGCCAGCGATCCAAAAGAAAGGATAATATAAACTGAAGTGACTTTTGCCAGTTGATAATGGCCATAATGATGCAGCAGCAGCGCAACGACACAAAAAAAAGTCCATGCTGAGTGAAAAAGCACGGCATAATTGTCTACAGAAAAAAACATAAAAATCTGCACCAATCCTGTAATACAACCAAAAAATGTAATGGCATTGAAGAGTTTGCGAACCTTTTGTTCAGATTCACTAATTTCCGGATGAATACCGATATTCAAAATAGTAGTAATAGCAGACAAAACGCTTAATTTACAGCAAGTGTGACAAATAATTGCGCCAAAATAATGAAATTTATTATGAATGAACTGAAGGTGAATGTAAAAACATTATTTCTAATTGAAAATACGTAGCTCATCAGTTGCGGGGGATAAATTATTCAAATGGGTTTAACCTCACTTCGACTTGGGCGCTCAGCACATCGCGTTGAGCTCCTTTTAGTTGGTTCCAAGATAGGTCGTAAATTTTAATTTAAAACATTCTTTCTTATTGGATGCTTAGATTTATAAAAGATGTTAGATGTTAGATGATTCTTAATATCAGTTATCTACCATCTTTTGTCTAATTGTCTAACAGCTGTATGCTTTAATAAGCATTCATTATTGTTTTACGACTTACATTGGTAATCCTATTATTCAATAAAACAGGAGAGTAGTAATAAAAAGCAACGCTAATCGGTAAAGCACATTATTTACTTAGAAAGGTTCCATACTTTAGATACAGGTTTTTATCCTCCTGTATATTTCGTATTTTTGTTTAAAAATGAATCAATTATGAATGAACGAGTAGAAGAAGTTTTAAACGAACAAATTGTCAAAGAAGCATCATCGAGCCACTTGTACCTTTCGATGGCTTCCTGGGCTGAAAATCAGGGGTATAATGGTACAGCCCAATTTTTATATCAACACAGTGATGAAGAGCGTTTTCACATGCTGAAGTTGGTTAAATTTATTAATGAACGCGGAGGAAAAGCAAAAATACCAGCGATTGAAAAACCACCGATCAGTTTTGACTCTATGATTAAAATATTCAAATCATTATTGGAGCACGAAATTGTCGTAACAGAGAGTATCAACAATGTGGTTGATGTTTGTCTTCAGGAGAAAGACTATACGACACACAACTTTATCCAGTGGTATGTATCTGAGCAATTGGAAGAAGAGGCACTGGCGCGCACAATACTGGACAAATTACAATTGATCGGAAGCGACAAAGGTGGTTTATACTTGTTTGATCGCGATATGGAGAATTCTGCAATTGGTGGTGATACTGTCAAAGATGAAGGGCAGTAAATAAAATGAACAGACCGACTACTACATATTTTTGTTTAATTGCTTTGATCTTGAGTGTTGTTGGAAACATCAGCGCTCAGGATCATATTCAATTTAAAAACTACACCATTAATGACGGCCTTTCACAAAGTGTGGTCTCCAGTATTATACAGGATGATTTAGGAGCACTTTGGCTGGGAACACAGGACGGAATTAATCGATTTAACGGCAAAAACTTTGAAGTGTTCTCAGCGGATAAGGGATACGAAATATCCAATGAATATATTCACGTTTCCACTGCCGATCAACAGGGAAATTTATGGTTTGGAACGTACAACGGCCTAACAAAATATAACCCTAAATCAGTTGATTTTACTGCTTATAAGAGCAAGAGTAGAGAACGATTAGAAATTCATGCGATCGCTGAGGATCATTCTGGAAATTTGTGGCTGGGAACCGGGTTTGGTAAGATTTATTATTTTGATACTCAAGAGGAGACCTTCGAGCTCATGGATCAAACTTCATTTGATTCGCGGATTGTGGACATCGAAATCAAGGGCAATCAACTCATTATCGTCAGTGAATTTGAAGGGGTGTTACTCGCCAGCCGCGATTTTAAAAATAAGCGCATATTTAAACCTGAGGTAAACGCTCCCGATGAATTTGTGATTAACGGGTTAATCGATCATCCTTCACAGGCGATTGTTTTGGCGACCAATCAAGGTGTTTTTTATTTCGATCAACAAAAGGAAGACTTTCTTCCGTTTACTAAAATGTTCGGTGAAATCGGAGCAGTAAATATTGTTGATGCGCTCTATCTCAATTCGCGAAAAGTTCTCATAGCCACAGAAAACAGCGGACTTTTTCAAGTCACGAGTGAACGTTCGGACAGCGCAAATGTGTTGAATTATACGGCCGATTTTTTCCAGAAAGGTTCATTAATTTCCAATAAAATTAGTGGAATGTATCGCGACAATCAGGGAATTATCTGGATTGCTTCGCAGCGCGGACTGAGCAGTTTTGATCCCGACAATCTCGGTTTTAGAGGAGTCGGATTTTCAGGAAATTTAAACAAAGGACTCCCGTCACAAAATATCTGGGGATTTGCTGAAGATCAGTCGGGTCAGTTTTTATTTGTGGCCGCCGATCACGGAATAAGTATGTACGATCGCAATACCCGCAATTACTATCATTACATGCGAGAAGCAGAGAACAACGAAGACCATACGACACTTTGCATGTATGTGATGAATCAACATCAATTGCTGGTGGGTTCTGTGGATGGACTGTTCGAATTGACGATTGATGAGCAGAACCCTGAATCTTATCAATTCAAAAAAATTGTGCACAGTATCGATAATCAACGTGGCTTCGACAAAACCTACACGATTGTGCCCTACGACGACTCTACATACCTCATAGGAACGCGTGCAGGTGTTGCTGTGCTGGATTATCCTGCCAAAACATTTGAATATATTTATAACCAACCAGATGATCCCGATGCGATTGGTCCCGGTCCCTGCCGACTCATTTTTTCAACGGAAGCGGGTCAATATTATGTGGCGCCGAGTTCTGGAGGTCTTTATAAAATTGAAAAAAAAGACGGCGAGATTGGTGTACGTCGCCCGAAAAACTTCGCTGCACTGGACAATGCAACGAATGATTATTTTACCAGTTTTTGTCAGTTAAATAAAGATGAGTTGTGGCTGGGCACGCTGGGGGATGGCTTGTTTTTCTACAATACAGAGACGCAGAAGGTGAAAAATTACGGCAAAGCTGAAGGATTGCCCAACAACGTCATATACGGTGTGAAGTGGACACCCGTTGATCCCAATCATTTGTGGTTGTCTACAAATCGCGGGGTCGTCGCAATGAATTTAAACACTAAACAATTCAATAATTTTACCGAAAAAGACGGGCTCATGAGTAACGAACTCAATCTGGGAGCAAGTTTTGTTTCAAAAGAGGGAATCGTTTATTTTGGAGGTATTCAGGGTTACAACTATATTCCTCCACAGGAAGCCTTTGATAAAAAAGCAGATTTGCGCGTATTTTTCTCTGGAATAGAGGTAGAAAATAAGAAGGTTTTTCCCGGTAAAGAAGAAATTCTTTCTGAAAGTATCGCCTACACCGACCGGATCGTTTTACCCTACAACAAACGTAGTCTCAAGCTGAATTTTTTTGCCAATGATTTGAGTAATCCGGATCGCATCGAATATAAATATATCATGCGCGGCGATGATGAGGTGGAAGAAATACTGGGATCTTCCAATGAACTGCGATTTGCGAGTATTGCCCCGGGCAAGTATGAACTTTCTGTGTATGCCAGAACGGCCAATGGCGAATGGAACACCGCTCCTGCCGAACTCACGATATTGGTGGAAAAACCATTTTGGTTGCATTGGTGGTTCATTATTATCATACTGTTGTTCTTTGTGGTTATCGTGATATGGTTAGTGCGAAAAAGCATTGATAAGGAACGCAGGCTGCAAGTGCGACTGGAGATGAAAATCGCTGAACGCACGCGGGAACTGCGAAGAAAAACAGATAAAATTGAACAGCAGAAATCGCGACTGGAAGCACAAACGCAGGAACTCGAACAGGAAAAAGAAAAATCGGAACGGTTGCTCAACAACGTCTTGCCGAAAGAAACGGCGAGTCAGTTGAAGAAAGACGGTCGCTCAGCAGCGCGGGATTTTAGTATGGTATCGATCATGTTTACTGATTTTGTAGGATTTACCAAAATATCTGAAAACATGAAGGCCAAGGACCTTGTAACGATCCTGGATAAACATTTTAGAAAGTTCGACGAGATCATAGAAAAAAATGATTTGGAAAAAATCAAAACGATTGGTGATGCTTATATGTGCGCGGGTGGAGTTCCAATAAGAAACAAGACCAATCCGATCAACACGGTGTTGGCAGCGGTTCAGGTCAAACACTATATGCTGGATCAAAAAGAAGAAATGATTCAGCGGGGCGAACAATACTGGAAGTTGCGTATAGGAATAAATACAGGGGCTGTTTCTGCCGGTGTGATCGGTACGAAACGATATGCCTATGACGTTTGGGGAAGCACGGTAAATCGCGCCCAGCGGATGGAACAGATGTGTGAACCAGAAAAAATAGCGATCACAGAGGAAACGTTTGAACACATTGAGCCGTATTTTGAATGTAAAAAAATTGGAAAAGTACTGAGCAAAAGCGGTCTGAAAATCATGATGTATGAAGTCATGAATATTAAGCCGGAGCTTTCAAAAGATGAAAAAGGTATTGAACCCAACGATGCTTTTCACAAGTTGGTCAACCTCCATCATTTCAGTACCATCAATTATTACAAGGCTGAGCGCTACATCTTGAATAAACTGAAGGAAGAACTCAGTCCAAAACTGCATTATCATTCTTATGACCACTCCAAAGACGTGACGCGCCAGGCTGAGAGAATTGCAATTGGTGAGGGAATTACGGATGAGGACTTGTTTTTGTTAAAATCTGCTGCATCTTATCACGATGCCGGGTTTGTAGAACAATACGATAAAAATGAACCTATCGGCGCGCGAATGGCTGCGGAGATTTTGCCGAGCTTCGGTTACACAAAAGCGCATATTGAACGCATTAAGGAATTGATTTACGTGACTCAGATACCCCACCAGCCGAAAAATAAACTGGAAGAGATTATCTGTGATGCTGATCTTGATTATCTGGGACGCGATGATTTTCACGAGATTGCAGACAGGTTGAGAAGAGAGCTGCGCGAGCACGGAAAAATTGACAGCGACAGGCAATGGGACGAAATACAAGTGAGCTTTTTAACCCAGCATCGTTATTTTACCAGAACCTCTATTCAAACGCGGAAACCTAAAAAAATGCAAAACCTGACAGAGATTAAGCTGCGACTCAAGAAGGACGAATATAAAGACTAATTGCTATTCCTCGCCGATGGAGTGTTGAAAACACACTTGTTCCGTCAATGCTGTCCAAAAAAAAGCTGTTTCCCCCGAAACAGCTAATTGAAAAAAGTATCGTACGTTGAAAATATTTATTGAAAAAGCACACTACTTCCGTAGGGCGTTTCAATAGGGTTTACAATGAGTGTAGGGATTTGAGCATCGTTTGTAATCATGTATTGTTCATAATTAGAACCAAAGGCTCCGAGGTAACCGCTTTTATTCTGATTCATAATCGCAATAAGGTCAGCATCTTTATTAATCGCCAGTTTCACGACTTCTTTGTCAAACCCACTTGAAGGAGCCAGCGTTGCCGTCATTTCAATATCGCGTTCAGAGAAAAATTTCTTCGCAAATTTAACGTTGGCTTGCACTTTATGCTTGAGGAATTCATCTGATTCGTTTGGAGTAATCACGTGCACGCGCGATTTGAAATATTTTGCCATTGAGGCTACAATAGCTAACTTCTGTTTTGTCTCTTTGTTGAGGTCGAGTGGAACGACAATATCGTCATATCCATTTTCTCCCACCTCTTTTTGTTGAACGATAATAAAAGGAACGGAAGAATGCGTAACGACTTTTAAAGCGTGAGAACCGGCAATATGTTGCCAACCTGAGGCTCCGTGTGTACCCATAAAAATGAGTTCAGCGTGATGTTCTGCCGCGAAATCACCGATATCTTCAAAGATGTTACCTACACGGATTTTTGGCGTTAACTGAACACCATCAGTATTTTTTTCGTCAATTACCTTTTTTAGTTTCTTTTCGGCATCTCCAATTGCTTTTTCACGGGCTACGACATGCAGTACATAAATTTCGGCTCCAACGACCTTAGCAGTAGCTATAGCATGATTCAAAGCACAATTAGCAACCTCAGAAAAATCGTGCGGAACAATAAAACTCTTGTCAGACATAATTAGTTTTGGTTTTTATAGTCAAGCCGCAAAAGTAAACATTTGTTTAGTTGCAGCCACAATTTTTAGCGATTTAATATTAGTAATTATTTTTTTAAAATCGGCATAAAAGACTAACAATTCGCGAACTACATTGAACCTTCTATTAATGCTTCTTTCATCCCTGCTCCCGATTTTCTCATTCCTTCTCCTAATTCCCTCATTTTTTCTCCCGTGCGGGAGAAGGGAGATTCAAACTAATCCTTATCGTATTTCTTTTTTAATTTCTTCACCTTTTTATTAATTTTTTTCAGTTCATCATCGAGCCCTTCGTGTTTTTTGGTGATTTTCTCTTGTTTTTTGCGGGCCTTTTCGGCATCGATTCTTCCTTTTTCAATCTTTTTGTCGAGCTTCTTCTGTTTTTTATTCCATTTTTTTCGTTTTTTCTCGACTTTCGCCTGCTTTTTATTCCACTTATTGAGTTTCTTCTGATACTTTTCTTCGCGTTTTTTAGCTTTTTCTGCTTTCTTTTTAGCTTTTTCTGCGGCTTTGCGTTTTTTCTTTTCTGCTTTTGCTGCTTTTTTCTCTGCCTTCTTTTTCTTTTTGGCAGCCTTTTTAGCTGCTTTTTCTTTTTTAGCCTTTTCTTTAGCTGCCTTTTTTTCTGCTTTTGCCTCTTTCTTAGCCTTCTTTTCCGCTTTTTTAGCGTCTTTTTCTGCTTGTTTTTCTGCCTTTTTAGCTGCTTTCTCCGCTGCTTCCTGAGCGCGTTCCTTCTCTAATTGCTGCAGCTTTTTGTCGCTTTCTTTTGCCGCTTGTTCCCGCTCTTTTTTTAGTGCTTCGGGATCTTTCCGCTCTTTGTCCAGCTTTTCATTTTCTTTGGCGATTTTCTTCTTTTCCTGTTCAATTTTTTCAGCTTCGGACTTGACCTCTTCGGTTTCCTTCTTTTCTTCTTTGGCATCTTCGCTGAAAGATTCCGCCTTTTCCTGATTTTTTTCAGTTCTTTTAATGGCTTTCTCCTCTTTTCCTTCGAACTTTTCTACCTTTTGATCCCCTTTCTCCTGGATCTTTTTTATACCCGTTTCCACATCAGTAGAGATGGTACCGGAACCTTTCACCATAGAAAAATCATAGGAACTGCCGTCTTTTACGACCAGCCCCACCAAAAGTTGTGTTTTATAGCCGTCGCGCATAACTCTTAAAGTGAGGGCTTTTTGGTTGTAATTATCGAGTGATAATTCAGCTCTTCCTTTTCTATCCGTGTTTCCCTGTGTAACCGTTTTTCCATCATTCATCAATGATACCATGACGTCCGCCATCGGTTTTCCGAGATATTCGACATTGACCTTTAATGAAACATTTTCTGCGGGTAAAACCACAGCAGCTTTGTGGTCAGGAGTAGCGTTGAAACCAAAAGTGGGCATTGCCAGTAAACTAAAAAGAACTATACCAGCAATAGAATTAAAAAGTTGTTTTGAATGTTGCATAATAAAAGAATCGATTAATTTTTCAACCAATTTACAAAAATCTCTCCATAAATAGTGATGCAAAAAAGATAAACTGCAATTTAACGGAAGTTTTATGATGAAAAGACAATAATAATTATCTTTATCGTATGCTTTTTCGCGATGTAATAGGACATAATGAATTGAAGAAACGGTTGATGAACGAAGTGCGTGAAGACCGCATTGCACACGCGCAATTGTTTCTGGGAAAACCCGGTTTTGGAGGACTTCCGCTGACACTGGCTTTTATCCAGTACATCATGTGTCAGGATAGAAAAGAAAACGATAGTTGTGGCGCGTGTTCAGCGTGTAAGAAAGTGGCACAAATGCAGCATCCTGACGTGCACTTTTCTTTTCCAACGGTGCAACCACTTTCAAAGACATCGGATGGTCAATTCCCGGAATGGAAAAAGCTGATGCTCAGCAATCCTTATGCAGATATCCATCATTGGGTGCGCACTTCCGATCCCAGTGGAAGGAAACCGATCATTTCAAAATACCAGAGTGAAGCGATTGTCAAAAAATTATCGCTCAAATCATACGAGGGGGGTTATAAAGTGAGTGTTATCTGGATGGCCGATGAAATGAATACCGTGTGTGCGAATAAGCTGCTGAAAATTATTGAGGAGCCACCGAAAGACACGTTGTTTATTCTCATTGCTGAATCACCTGAAAATGTCATGCCGACGATTCTGAGCCGAACTCAGTTGGTAAAAATCAAGCAGGTTGAGAACAAATCAATCGTAGAAGGGCTCGAACAAAAAACCAATGCAAAAAGCGATGCCCTTGAGAGTATTGTTTCCAGGGCAGAAGGAGATGTAGCAAAAGTATATGAACTTCTGGCTCAGGATGGAGGAAATAACCAGCACCGCGAACACTTTATTGAACTGATGCGCGCTTGTTATAAAAAGCAAGTGTTTGAGATGTTTGAATGGGCGGAAAAAATGGCGAAAAACGGGAGAGAAGAGCAAAAAACATTTTTACAGTACGCCCTTTATATGATTCGTCAAAGCTTGATGAAAAACTATACAGAAGAACAGCTGTTGCGCACTTCAACAGAAGAAAAAGCATTTTTGCAAAAGTTTGCGCGTTTTATAACGGGAAATAACGTCATGGACTTTCACCAGTTATTCAATGAAGCGCACTATAGTGTGGAGCGAAACGCACATGCCAAACTTCTGTTCACGAATGTAACGTTTGAAGTCATGCGCTATATTCACCGCGCCTGAAAATTAAAAATTACCTTAACGAACAGGTGTAGATTATTCTATAAACGACAGAAGCCACGGAATCGCTTTTTCTTTGGTCGAAAAAAACGCAGTGGGGCGCACGGGCTTTGAAAAAAGACGATATGTTCGCGCGGCCAATCGCTGGGGAAAACTATCTACAACGAAAGCATCTGCAACAACCAGAACACTTCGTTCAGGACTCGCTACGTATTGCGAAACCTCTTTTGAAGGCGTGAGAAAGGTGTCTTCAGCAGTGTATAAAACGGGATATTTTCTGTTGCCGGCGAGCTCTGTTCGCGCAGCAATTATCGCTTTTGAATGTTCAATAGAAAAAATACCTTTCACTTTGATGTGAATATGCATAATACCATTTGTACAGATGCTGATCTTTGCGGCATCCACTTCTTTCGACTCTATTGGTACTAATTCACTCAAATCCAAACATTTTCATGGAAGCCGATTGATTGAACGCTCTATAAATGACAAAAGTCACCCACAAAGCTAAAAGAGGTCAGTTGATTTCAAAGTCAACCCACCTATTTTCGTAGCAAATATAAGAAATAGAACGTTATGAGTACAACAAACACAGAGTCAAGTTTTTGGGATTCTTTTTTTAAGGAAGGAATGGAGCACAACCGCTACGCAATTATTAGCGCAGTTCTTCTTATTGTCGGCTGTCTTGGCGGTCTAACAGTGGGTTACGGAGCCATCCATAATACATTTCAGTTAATTGCAATCGTAGTTCCAACCATGGCAACTTTGTCTTTATTACTCGCCGCGGCACCGTTAAAATACATCATGAACCTTGCTGCACTTACAATTATTATCGACGTGATTATTTTGATTATCAATTTTTTCGGATAAAAATCCAATTGGGCGTCAGATGTCGATCAATGTTGTTAAAATCACTACGGTAGCGTGTGAAAAGCGTCGAATTAATTGTATTTTTGGTTAATGAAGTTTTGAGCGGACAGTAGGTCCAGTTTTAAAATGAATGGGTTACCAAGATAGGTCGTAAATTTTAATTTAAAACATTCTTTCTTATTGGATGCTAAGATTTATAAAAGATGTTAGACTTGGAGATGTTAGATATTCTTAATATCAGTTATCTAACATCTATTGTCTAATTATCTAACATCTGTATCTTTAATAAGCATTCATTATTGTTTTGCGATTTACATTGGTAATCCTATAAAAAGATAACCAGAAATTATGTACAAAGCATTGATCGTTGCGGCGATAACCTTCTTTTCAATCGATGGCACTGCACAGCGCAACAGTCGTTCTCTTTCAACAAATAAAGAAGGATCTTTTTTTATCAGCGGGGGTTACAACCGTTCCGTATATGCTGCGACAACTGTGGAGTTGCGCGGAAGTGATCACGCTCTCACATTGGAGAATGTAGCACTGGCAGATAATCCGGGTGAGGCTTCATTATTGAACTTTTTCGGGAGCGATGCTCCGCAGTTTTCATTTCAGGGCGGTTATTTTGTTGCCGATAAATGGGCGATCATTGGAGATTTTCATCGCTACAACACTTTTTTTGTGAACGAGCAGACGGTGGGCATTTCCGGAAATGTAGCACCGGGAGCTCACCCTGACTTTTCTGGAAACATCAACAATTCATCTACTGCACTGAGCCGGGATCAAATCCATTTAGTGCAAAAAAAGGGGATGCACCTCATCACGCTGGGCGTACAGCGGATGGATCAACTCGTTAGTTCGCGCGATAAAAATGCCAGTATCCACTCGGTACTTGAAGGGAAGGTGGGACCCGTAGTGTCGGGAGTGGATTATACGTTTGGCAACGCGCAGTACAATCGGGTAACTTCGCTATCGGGATGGAATGCTGCATTCGCTGCGGGATTGCGGTTTGATTTCTTTCAGCGCATTTATCTGCTCACGCGTTTTTCCGGAGGCCATGCAGCGCAAAACAATATTCGCTTGTCGAATAACGGAAAAAATACAGCTGCACAAAATCCGTTTTATTTTGCTGCAGAGTTGAGTGCAGGGATCACTTTTTCAACATCCTCTGGGTCGAAGTGTGATACTTGTCCGGACTGGTAATGCTCCGTTTACTCGATGAGAACACCCGGCTTTTCCAATATTGGGATGGTCGTAAAGTAATCTTTCTTGATCGTTTCGGAGAGGAATACAAACTTCTTGTCGTACATCTCATTTCCGATCCAAAAACTCACCCAATATTCATTATTCAAGCCAAACAGTTCTTCCATGAGCGGTTCAACTTTTTGTACGCTCCTGGCGGGAATATCTCCCAGCGATTTGCGCAGCGTAGAAGTTTCCACTTTTTGGTGCGTTTTCTTCGCCGTTGCGTAACCTCTTGAAACAACCAGAGCCTTTTCCAGCACATCTGAACGTTGATTGATCAAATAAACATTGTAAACAGGGGTGTTATCCTCGCCCATCTCTTCGACGACTGCAACAGATACATCACTTACTTTTGGAATTTGAATGTCCTTTTTCATTGGCTTTAATTGCTCTTTTTTTAGCGATTGAAATGTATGTAAAAAGATCTAAAGGATGGTTTTCTTTATAAGTTTTTTTTGAGTGAGCCCGTTCGCCCGGTGGTAGAAAGAATTTTTCTTTGCGTTCATGACCTGTACGCACCAGGACCATATCGAGTGTTGGAAAGGCAATTATATATTGTCCGAGAATTCCCCGAGCGTAAACTGCTGGTGTTTCGGGATCATCAAATCGCCAGAAATGCAGTCCGTATTCGGGAGATGCGGTGTGATGCGGAGCCGTCATCTCTCGCAAAGTTGAGGGACGAATAATGGTATCGTTGTTCCAGATGCCTTCGTTCAGGAGGAGCTGACCAAATTTGGCAAAGTCACGTGTGGTCGCGTAAATACAACAAAATGATTTCTCCATTCCATTTTTGCTGTCTAAACTCCATTTAAAGCCGTTTTCCGTTCCAATTTTCTTCCAGACCTGTTCCGCTATGAAATCAGTAGGGCTTTGCGATGTTGCTGCTTTTAAGATAAAACCGAGCAGCTGTGTGTTTCCGCTGGCATAGTCAAAAGTGTCGCTGGATTGCGGTTGAAAAGACTGGCTTTCCATAAGAGATTCAAGGTCGCTCCCATAATAGGCCGCGGCGTTATCTGACAGCGGGTTTCCTCCACTTTCCGACCAGTTGAGTCCACTGGACATTCCCAGTAAATCGCGTATGGTAATAGCTTCACTGTTTTCGAGGTGGAAAGGGAGATAGTCGTTGACGGGAGCATCAAAACCTGAAATGTAGCCCTTGTCAATGGCAATACCAATTCCCAAACCAATGAAGCTCTTGGCAGCTGAAAAAGTATTGCTTTTTGACGTTCGATCGTGTGGCTCAAAGTATTTCTCAAGAATAATAGAATCATTGCGAACGAGGAGAAAAGAGGTTGTCCGAATGCTGTCGAGTTGTGCTATTTCATCTGCTGAAAGGGAGTCCAATGGTCGCTGAACAGCCCACTTTTCCGGAAAATCAGCTGGTGCGGCTTTTCGCGTGGGAAAAGTGAGAGAATCATATATTGTTGGTCCCGTTTTACCTACGAGATAAGTGGATGCGATCCCTTTGTAGAGGTAGGTGTTTCCCGATATAACAATGAGCAAATTAGCGACGAGGAGGAAGAGAAAGATACCAATGAGGACTCTTTTCAACCTTTTTCTTTTATTATTTTGCGTTTTTGATTTCGACATTGAAAAGCGCAGAGATGTGATTTTTTAATTTTTTCTTGATGACACCCATGGCGACGGGATGACCCAATTCTTTTTCAAGGGAAGTTACGCTTTTGTCTTCAATCCCGCAAGGAACGATGTAATTAAAATAATTGAGGTCGGTATTGATATTGAACCCAATACCGTGCATAGTCACCCAGCGTGAGGACTTTACGCCCATCGCACAGATTTTCCGGGCATCTGGTGAGTCGCCGTCAATCCATACGCCTGTCAATCCATCCACCCGTCCGGCTTTTACATCGAATTCTTCCAGTGTTCGTATGACGGCTTCTTCCAGGAAGCGCATGTATTTGTGGATGTCGGTAAAAAAGTAAGATTCGAGATCGAAAATCGGGTAAACGACCAGCTGCCCCGGACCGTGATACGTAATATCTCCGCCGCGATTAATTTTATAGTACGTGGCATTCACTTCTTTCAGGCGGTCTTCAGTGAGTAATAAATGCTGTTGCTTGCCACTTTTCCCCAGCGTGTAAACGTGCGGGTGCTCGCAAAAGAGCAAATGATTGGTTGTGGGTTGGTTGGTTTGATCCCTGCGCTGCAGAATTTTGAGATCGATATTTCGCTTAAACAGGTCTTCCTGGTAATCCCAGGCCTCTTTATAATCAATTGTTCCGAGGTCTTCAAACAATGCGACGGCAGCCATAATTACGCTTTACTTAACGAGGATTTTAAGTAATCGATCACGCGAATTTCAACGGGGTCGACGTTGTTGAGTTCCGCCAAATAGAGGGACGCCCAATCCACCAGGTGGATAAAAAAGAAGGATTCTTCAATGGGATTTTTCCCTTTTCCCTGAACAGTGAAAATGTGCTGCGTTTTTTCGCCGATAATTTCTTTGCTCAGCTTAAAACGAAGCTGATTGCGCTCGGTCAAAAATTGAGATTCGAAGAAAACGGGAGCCATGTTCGGCAATCCACCACCCCAACCGACGAGTTCGTTATGGTTCATTTCCGGAATGACGTGGTGCCAGCACAATTGCTTGGAATTTTCATTGAATTGCTGCCGGGCGCGAACAACAACTGATTCTAATGATGTATTTCCGTAGAGAATGCATTGTTTTTTAAAAACATGTTCAGCCAATTTGCGCGCCTCTTTTTTGATTGTGATGAGCTCTTCGTTGAGCAGGTGGCGACAATTATTGATCGACTTGATTGATTCTTTGGCAATAATGCCCGCCGATGAAAGTATTTGCACGAGTTGAACGACCGAAAAAGCCAGCATGCTCCGCGGAGGATTTCCTCCTGGTACGCGGATAAAATCGTAATGATGTTGTTGACAGAACTTGTGGAGCGTTCCTCCCGAACCGACACCGACGATGGTAGCACCTGCTTTGTGCGCAGCGTTAATCGCTTCCAGTGTTTCCTCTGTATTGCCCGAATAGGAAGAACCGATGACGAGCGTTTTTGAATTGACAAAACCAGGAATTTTATAACTCTGAACGCGTGTAATTGGTACGTTGGCTGTATCAGCAAACCACTGACTGACCATTTGGCCACCTATTCCGGATCCTCCCATCCCACAGATGACGACGTTTTCGAAGCGCGCACCATCAAGTGATTCCAGTAACGCCGATTGGGTAATTTCCAGGGCGTCTGCAATCTGTTTAGGAAACTGGGCAATTAATTTATCCATGTTGGAACTTTCTCAATTCTACTCAAACGTTCGTTAAATGTTTCAAAACGACTGTAAAATAAATGAAAAATTGGGAAACACGCCCTAATTGAAGAGCCTTTTCTTCGGATTCGTGAAGGAATATCACTCTTTTGACAGCTTGTGCACGGTTTGGACGCCATTAACTTTTACAGCCACAGTGTAGAACCCTTTTTTGAGATGATTAGCAGGAAAAGAAGTCGTCGCTGTGTTGAAAACTTCTCGTGTTATCAAACATCTTCCGTTGATGTCGAAGAGAATAATTTCAGCACGATCGACGACTTGACCAAAATCGAGGTAAAAACTGTTTTTAATGGGGTTCGGAAAGACAGAAATCGGCGAAACATCATTTTCCGGCAAGCCAAGAGCACTGTCGTACACCACTTCGATCGTACAGGTGTCTGTATTTCCGCAGTCGTCTGTTGCAGTTAATGTTACGCTGTTCGAACCTGGAGACAGCGAACTGCCCTCAGCGGGAGACTGACTGATCAGCGGGTTGGCAGTGCAATTATCGGTGGCATTGGCATTTGTGGTATAATCCCCCAGCTGACCGTTACCAGAGGCGATAGTATCCTGAGATATCGTACAATCGATAACAGGTTCAGATTCATCATTTACGATAATTGTCTGTTCCAGGTGTATAAAATTTCCGCATTGATCTTCAACGCTATAGGTGCGCGTAATTGTTTCAGGACAAAACAAACCATCGGAAACATCGGAGACATGCGAAATATTGAGGTTGTTGGTACAGTTATCATTCTCCCCTGTTACATCAGCTATATCAGTGGCAGGTACCTGACTGATACAAGCGACGGTTACTTGCGGCATGGGGTCTGCAGAAGGATCTTGCGTGTCTTGAATGGTAATGAGCTGCACGTAGTCTTCGCTGTTCCCGCAGTTATCCGTAGCCGTCCAGGTGCGCGTTATGGTTTCGGGACATGTATTGCCATCAGTGACATCGTTATAATTGATCATTAACCCTCCGGAAGTGCACGAAGTTGATGCAGTTAAATTTCCCGTATTGGAAGGATCAGTAGATTCATCGCATTCAATCGTTATATCCTGTGGAGAATTGTTGATCGTTATGTTTGCCAACGGTTGATGCTTCGAAACGGCACTGCGCGACAAAGTACCATCGATCATTTTAAAAAAGGATGGCGCTGTCGTTTCTGCTTTGTGATTAGTCAATTTGGTTTTAACATTGCCGCGGAGCAGAACGCAAATATCTTGTATTCGAGGATTCAAAACAAGTGAACTTATCGCAATAGATGTTCTACTTTTTGATAAATTTGCCGAAGCGGACAGAAATGACGTTCCTCCAGACGCTGAGATGGAAAGCAGCAACGTTAAGGCGAGTAGTGTGGTTCTTTTCATAAAAGCTGTAAATTAATAGTAATGCACGAACAATAAAATTACAAATAACGTAGAGAAGAGACAAATAATTTTTTGGGGTTACCGTTTGAGCACAAAGCGAAAACAAATGAATGAAGAGTCCCGATAATTGAATGTTTTTTATGATTACTGATGCATGACCAACGATAAGCACAAAATATTACTGATAGAGGACGAAGAGAGTCTGAGCAATGTGGTCGCTATGAACATGGAACTGGAAGGTTTCGAGGTGACGACGGTGACGAATGGCAGGGAAGCCATCGAAAAGAAGGACGAAGTCGGGAGCTACGACCTGGTCATCTTAGACGTCATGTTGCCGGAGGTCAGTGGCTGGGATATTTGTACGACGTATAAAAATGTTGCTTCTACACCGATTTTGTTTATATCGGCAAAAGGATCTTCTTCCGATCGCATAAGGGGGTTGAAACTGGGTGCCGATGACTACCTCGCAAAGCCGTTCGATCTGGAGGAATTGCTATTGCGCGTGAAAGTCTTGATCCTGCGCAACAACGAAAAAGAAAATGGAAAGGTCAATAAAATTTCCATCGGCAGCTTTGTTGTGAATACTAAAACGTACGAAGTTTTCAGGGAACAGGAAAAAGTGACTGACCTCAGCAAACGGGAAGTGGAGTTGTTGAGTTTGTTTGTGAAGCACGAGGGCGAAGTCGTATCGCGAAGTTTTATACTGGACGAACTGTGGGGGAAAGATCATTTTCCTACGACGCGAACGATCGACAATTACATCCTTTCTTTCCGAAAATTATTTGAAGAAGATGCGAAAAATCCGCGTTTCTTTCACAGTGTGCGCGGTGTCGGATACAAGTTTATCAACGATAATTCAACTTCTCAAAATACAAACTGAATGAGCAGAGCAAAACAACTACGCTATGACAGAGCTTATTTGCGAATGGCTTCCAGCTGGGCGGAACTGTCCCACTGTAAACGCAAGCAAGTCGGCGCGTTGATTGTAAAAGACGACATGATTATTTCAGACGGGTATAACGGGACACCTTCCGGATTTGACAACTGTTGTGAAAATGAAGACGGAGAAACGCACTGGTATGTGTTGCACGCCGAAGCCAATGCGATATTAAAAGTTGCCAAATCCACAAACAATGCGCGCGGGGCGACGTTATATTTAACGCTGTCGCCGTGTAAAGATTGCAGCAAACTCATCCTCCAGGCGGGCATAGAACGCGTGGTTTATGTGCATCAATATAAAGATAGTGCGGGCGTTGACTTTTTGAGTGCTGCAGGAGTAGAAATAGAGCAGATAAAGGAAATTGAAAATGAAAAATAAAACGATTTATCCCATCATCGGGGCGATATTGATTGTGATTGGAATAGTGCTCGGAATCGGGCTTTCACGCAACGAGGTGATAAACAGCAACGACGAAGGCGGTCGTTTTGAACGAAAACTGGCCGATATTCTGCAAACGGTTGAAAATAAATACGTCGATTCGGTAAACACCGAAAAGCTTTTTGAAGAAACGATTGCCGATTTACTGCACAGCTTGGACCCTCACTCCAATTACATCAGCGCAAAACAAGCATCGCGCTTTACCGAATCGATTGAAGGAAAATTTGGCGGTGTGGGCGTCCGGTTTGCCATCATGGACGATACGTTAAATGTCACCCATGTGATCTCAGGCGCCCAGGCAAGTCAGGCGGGCTTACAGAAATTTGATCAAATTATTGCCGTCAACGATTCGACGATTGCAAACATCGGGTTGACCAATAAGCGCGTTCAGGAGCTGTTGAAAGGCCCCGAAGACACGGATGTCGCCGTAACTATTTTGCGCAAAAAAGACACCCTGGAAAAAACAATTACCCGCGGTAGTGTTCCGATCGAATCCGTCTCTGCAGCATACATGATGGGTGCGGACATCGGTTATATTCGACTCAATCAATTCAGTATGACTTCGGTGAGTGAATTTTACCAGGCAGCCCTCGAGCTTCGCAGTCAGGGCATGAATAAGCTTATATTCGACCTGCGCTATAATGGCGGGGGAGTAATGGGAAGCGCTATCGGAATTGCCGATGCTCTCCTCGAAAAAGGAAAACCGATCGTTTCTACTAAAGGACGAACGACCCCGGAAGAAACATTTTATTCAGAAAATGAACCGTTTCTGGGAGATGTTGATCTGACTGTTTTAATCAACGAAAGCTCCGCTTCTGCAAGTGAAATTGTCGCCGGTGCTATACAGGACAATGACAGAGGAACCATTATCGGAAGAAGGTCATTTGGCAAAGGTTTAGTGCAGCAGGATACAGACCTCAAAGACGGGAGTAAACTCCGATTGACCGTTTCGCGTTACTACACGCCGACGGGAAGATGCATTCAAAAACCTTACACGGATGATTACAAGGAATATATGATGGATGAGATGAACCGCTACGAGCGCGGGGAAATGTACAGCGTAGACAGCTCGGAACTCAACGATTCCCTCAAATACACCACGCCCGAAGGAAAAGTAGTTTATGGCGGTGGTGGAATCATGCCGGATATTTTCGTGCCGCTGGATACGACGGGAAGCTCGCCTTACTTCAGAAGGTTGCGGTATTCAGG